>NZ_JAHLEB010000003.1 GCF_018861735.1 Clostridium lacusfryxellense
ATACTTTTAGTCTTACGACTAAATTTTACTTTATACTAAAGTAATTGACTGGTTTAACAAAATAAATTTTGCTAAGTTTACCTATTTCTCTGTTTAATTTTCAAAGACCAACTTACTTTGTCATCATCTGACGACCTCTATCATTTTACCTTTTAATTTTAATATTGTCAACATATTTTTTCTAATTTCTTAATATTATTTAGATCTTAGAAAATCACTTAACTTTTAAAATTAAACCGACGTTGTCACTAATTCGTAACGACAAGGAGTATTGTACCAAATCTATTTAATGCTGTGTTTAAATTAACTCTACGCCTACATATATTATACCTATATTTCTACATATATCTCTTTCTTTCTCTCATTTACACCTTTGGATACACTAGGTAAGTTGTATTTTATAATTCTTAAAAAAGATAAAAGCACGTATTTGAATTAATTTCAAATACGTGCTTTCAATCTTTTATTTTTTAATCCTCAGTTTTTTCATCTGTCTCATCATTTTGAGTTAATTCTAATTCCTGATTCTCATCAACTGAAGTTTCTTTAATGTCTTCTTGAGAAGATCCTTCTATTTGCTCTAAAGGATTAGTTGCATCTGGCTGACAAACTTCATCCTCACTAATTACATCACTACAGTTTATTTTAGCTATTGCAACTATGTTATCTCCTTCTCCGTTCTTCATTAGAGTAACGCCCATAGTATTTCTACTTGTAGTTGATATTCCATCTACATTTAGTCTTATAACAATACCATTACTGTTTATAAGAATCATTTCATCTCCATCTTTTACTATTCTAGCACCTACAAGTTTACCTGTTTTCTCTGATACCTTATAAGTTATTACTCCCTTACCGCCTCTACGTTGAAGTGAGTATTCTGATACTAATGTTCTTTTTCCAAAACCATTTTCACTTATAACCAAAAGTTCTTCTTCTGGCGTAACTATATTCATAGAAACTACAATATCTTCTTCTCTTAGAGTTAATGACTTAACTCCCGTTGCAGTTCTTCCCATTCCTCTTACATCTGTCTCACTGAATCTTATAGAATAACCATTTCTTGTAACAAATAGCATTTCGCTATCTCCTGTGGTTATTGCAGCTCCAATTAATTCATCATCTTCTCTTAAATTAATTGCATTCAAACCATTCTTCCTTATAGAAGAGTATTTATCCAAGGATGTTTTCTTAATTAAACCAAGTTTTGTTCCCATTACAAGATAATTATCCTCAGCAAACTCTTTAAGAGAAATAACCGCTTGAATTTTTTCATCACTTGCGAGTGGTATTATATTTATTAAGTTTGTTCCCTTAGCTGTTCTTCCGCCCTCTGGAATCTCATATGCTTTTAATTTAAATGATTTTCCTTTGTTTGTGAAGAATAAAATATTATTGTGGGTTGTGGTTATAAAGATATGTTCTACAAAGTCATCTTCTTTTGTAGTAACACCTTGTATCCCTCTACCCCCTCTTTTTTGAGCGCTATAAGTATCAGCTGGTAGCCTCTTTATATAACCTGCATGAGTTAGCGTTATTACAATATCTTGCTCTTGAATTAAATCTTCCTCATCTATGCTATATGGATTTTTTTCTATTGATGATCTTCTAGTATCACCATATTTATTCCTAATTTCTATAAGTTCATCTTGAATTATAGTTAATAATATTGATTCATCTGATAAAATTCCTTTTAAGTAATTAACAAGTTTTATTAACTCATTATACTCATCTTCAATTTTACCTCTTTCAAGACCTGTAAGTCTTCCAAGCCTCATTTCAACTATAGCTACAGCTTGTTTTTCTGATAAATCAAAAGCGTTCATTAAGCTTTCTCTAGCTTCACTTATGCTTTTAGACGCTCTTATCAAACGAATTACTTCATCAATGTGGTCTAGTGCAATCTTAAGGCCCTCTAAGATATGAGCTCTTGCTAATGCTTTATCAAGGTCAAATTGAGTTCTTCTTCTTACTACATCCTTTTGATGTTCTAAATAATAAACTAAAACTTGTTTTAAATTTAAAGTTTGAGGTTCATTATTAACAAGCGCTATCATTATAACTCCAAAAGTATCTTGCATCCTAGTATGTTTAAATAACCTATTCAACACGATATTAGGATTCGCATCTCTTTTTAATTCTATAACAATTCTCATACCTTCTCTATCAGATTCATCTCTTAAATCCGATATACCATCTATTTTCTTATCTTTTACTAAATCTGCAATACCTTCTATAAGTTTCGCTTTATTAACTTGATAAGGTAATTCTGTTACTATTATTGCATTTCTGCCTTTATTCTCTTCAATGTCTGTTTTAGCTCTTACAAGGATTCTTCCTCTACCTGTTTCATAAGCGCTTTTTATTCCTGCTCTTCCTAAAATAATTCCGCCTGTAGGAAAATCCGGACCTTTTATTTTTGTCATTAAATCACTTATAGTAACTTCTGGGTCTTCAATAACCATAAGCACTCCATCTATAACTTCAATTAAATTATGTGGAGGTATATTAGTTGCCATACCTACTGCTATTCCTGTTGATCCGTTAACTAAAAGATTAGGAAATCTTGAAGGAAGTACTGATGGTTCTTTTTCTTCTCCATCAAAATTAGGAACGAAGTCTACTGTCTCTTTATTAATATCTCGAAGCATCTGAGTTGTAATTTTACTCATTTTAGCTTCTGTATATCTCATTGCTGCTGCTGAATCTCCATCTACAGAACCGAAATTACCATGGCCTTCAACCAAAGTGCATCTTTGTGAAAAGTCTTGGGCCATTCTAACTAGTGCTCCATATACCGCTGTATCACCATGTGGATGGTATTTACCCAAAACATCTCCAACAATCCTAGCGCACTTTCTAAATCCTTTTTCTGGAGTTAATCCTAGTTCATGCATAGAAAACAATATTCTTCTATGAACAGGTTTAAGTCCATCACGTACATCTGGAAGGGCACGACTTACAATAACACTCATAGCGTACTCTATATAAGATTTTTTCATTTCTTTTCTTATATCAACAGGTAAAATTTTTCCAAGATTATTAATCATGTTACACCTCTTTAAACAAAATATTTTATGTCAGTCCCATTAAATTTCAATGCTATCCATGGGTGACTGTAATTATTTTAATAAAATTATATACTAATTGTACATACTTCTATCTTTGTAGCCAATTAAGCTATATATCTATGTTAACTACACTTTTGGCGTTCTCTTGTATAAACTCACGACGAGGTTCTACCTTATCACCCATAAGAATAGTAAATATTTCATCCGCTGCCATTGCATCCTCAACATGTACTTGAAGAAGAACTCTTTCTTCTGGATTCATTGTTGTATCCCAAAGTTGATGTGCATCCATTTCTCCAAGACCTTTGTATCTTTGTATATCAGTGTTATTATCTTTTCCGCCTATTTCAGTAAGTATATTTTGTAACTCTTTATCACTATACACATAATGCTCTTTTTTACCTTTAGATACCTTATATAGTGGTGGTTGAGCTACATATACATGCCCACCTTCTACTAGTTCTTTCATGTATCTATAAAAGAATGTAAGTAATAAAGTTCTAATATGTGCTCCATCTACATCCGCATCTGTCATGATAATAATACGATCGTATCTTATTTTTTTAACATCAAAATCTTTACCTATACCAGCACCAAAAGCAGTTATCATAGCCCTAATCTCAAGAGATGCAAGCATTTTATCAATTCTTTGCTTTTCAACGTTCATGATTTTCCCTTTTAGAGGAAGTATTGCTTGGAATTTTCTATCTCGACCTTGCTTAGCAGAGCCACCAGCCGAATCACCTTCGACTAAATATATTTCGCATTCCATAGGATCCTTTGATGCACAATCTGATAATTTTCCTGGAAGAGTAGTGGATTCAAGTATCGATTTTCTTCTTGTAAGTTCTCTTGCCTTTTTAGCAGCTTCTCTTGCCCTTGCTGCATTTAGTCCTTTATCAATTATGTTTTTACCGAGTTGTGGATCCTCCTCTAAAACATTACTAATAGCCTCACCTACAATACTATCAACAATACCTCTTACTTCACTATTACCAAGCTTAGTTTTTGTTTGACCTTCGAATTGAGGGTCGGTAAGCTTTATAGATATTACTGCTGTAAGACCTTCACGTACATCTTCACCTGATAGGTTTTTATCATTTTCTTTTAAGAAACCAAATTTTTTAGCATAATCATTTACTACTCTTGTTAAAGCAGTTTTAAACCCAACTAAATGTGTTCCACCTTCTACAGTATCTATATTATTTGCAAAAGAAAATATATTTTCGGTGTATGTATCGTTGTATTGAAGTGCTATTTCAACAACATACTCATCTCTTCTTCCTTCCATGTATATAGTCTCATGTATTGTTCCTTTATTTCTATTTAAATAATCTACAAAAGATTTTATTCCACCCTCATACATAAATTCTTGATGTTTATCCTCGCGTTCATCTGTAAGTGTTATATTTAAACCTTTATTTAAAAAAGCAAGCTCTCTTAACCTTTGACATAAAGTTTCGTAATCAAAATTAATCTCTTCAAAAATCTCTGGATCTGGAGTAAAGAATACTTTCGTTCCATGATCCTGCGTTTTCCCTATATTTATAAGTGTGCTAGTAGTTTTTCCTTTTGAGAATGTTTGTTTCCATATATCGCCATCAACTTTAACTTCTACTTCACAAACTACTGACAACGCATTAACTACAGAAGATCCAACACCATGAAGACCACCAGATACTTTATAAGCTCCACCACCAAATTTTCCACCTGCATGAAGTACAGTCATTATAACTTCTACAGTTGGTATTTTCATTTTATGATGTATTCCAACTGGCATTCCTCGACCATCATCAATAACGGTTATAGAATTATCTCCATGTATAATTACATTAATATTCTTGCAAAAACCTGCCAATGCCTCATCTATACTATTATCTACAATTTCATAAACTAAATGATGAAGTCCACGTATACTAGTGCTACCTATATACATACCAGGTCTTTTTCTTACTGCCTCTAATCCTTCAAGTACTTGTATTTGACTCTCGTCATAAACATTATTTATTTCCATGCATATCCTCCTAATTCACTTTAAAGCGTATAATATACAGTTTCTGTTCTTTTGCATAAAGTTTGCGATGATATTGGTGAAAGATATACTTTACTTTTTTTGTCTACCTCAGCAATTACAAAAGATTTAACAATATTCTTTGTTATTCTTTCTACAAAACCATCTTCTTCAGCCATTCTTAAAAATTGATTAGTATCCGAACTGTACATAGTAGTTTCCATGTCAAATATGCCTATTATGTCTTTTATAGGAACTACTACATTTTCTCCTAAATGTAAAAACATATTATATCCTCCTTAATAATCCTTTTTACTTTTTTTCCAATTATGTAATTTCTTTTAACCCACCCGACATTACTTCAAATATCTTACTTTCAGGGTTTAAATATTTTCTTATATCATTAACGCCAGTGCATGTAATTAACGTTTGAACATTTTTTATAGAATTTAATATATATTCTTGCCTTTTTGTATCTAATTCAGACAAAACATCGTCAAGCAATAATACTGGGTATTCTCCAGTTATGTCTTTTATAATTTCTAATGCTCCAAATTTAATGGTCAAAACAGAAGTTCTCTGTTGCCCTTGAGACCCATATATTCTTGCATCAATGCCATTAATATCTATAGAAAAATCATCTCTATGTGGTCCTACTGCTGTAGTTCTAGTTTCTATATCTCTTTTTCTGTTTTTGCATAAAAGCAAATAAAAGTTCTCTTTTATATTATCTAAATCCTTAATAGGTGTTAGATATTTTATTTCGATCACTTCACTCTTGGATGTTATATTACTATGTATTACTTTTCCTAATTTATTTAATTTTTCTATATAAGCCACTCTATCTTTTATTATAATTGCACCAAATTCACTAAGTTGTTTATCATACACATCTATAATATCAATATCTGTGTTCCATTTTTTTATAGCTAAATTTCTTTCATTTAGAATTTTTTTATATTGAGATAAGTTAAAATAATAGCGTTTGCTTAGCTTACACAGCTCTATATCTAAAAATTTACGTCTATATGATGGGGATTCTTTAACAATATTTAAATCTTCAGGAGAAAACATAATTACATTGAAACTTCCCACTAGTTCGGACAGTTTTTGAAGTTTTATAGAATTTATATTAATTCCTTTTTTGCCTTCTTTAAAAATTTTTATCTCTATCTTTTTATCTAGCCTAGTTTTACATACATAAAGCTTAATGAATGCTTCAGTTCCATTCCAATTAATTAATTCCTTATCTTTATTTGTTCTGTGAGATTTAGCTAAGCTGCAATAATAAATAGCTTCTAAAATATTTGTTTTACCTTGTGCATTGTCCCCTACAAATACGTTAGTGCCTTTATTAAATTCTATAAATAATTCATCATAATTCCTAAAATTTTTAAGCTGTAAATATTTTATAAACATACAATCACCTATTATGATTATAACATATATATATAATTATATTATTTTATATGTATAAATAAATTCTTTTGTTTTAGACATAAATTGTGCACCGGAGAGTATTAAAAAATTTCCGGTGCCTTCATGTTTTTTAAATTACTTTATATTTTTCGTTATTAAATTCAACTATATCACCAACAACTAATTTTTTACCTCTTTGAGTTTCTATTTTACCGTTAACTTTAACTTCTTCGTTTTTTATATAAATTTTTGCCTCTGAACCTAAAGAAGCAATTCCAGCCCACTTTAGAAAATTGTCCAATTTAATTATTCCTGTCTCTATTTGTATTTCATTCATTTTAAAACCGCCTTTATATTATATTATTTTTTTATAACCTTCAATTAATTATTTGTTGCTCTTATTCTTACTGGCAATACCATATATGTGCAATTATCTTTTTCTTTGTTTCTTACAACACAAGGATTAACACCACTAGAAAATTCCATAACTATTTCTTCTTCTTCCATTATTTTTAAGAGCTCTATTAGGTATTTTGAGTTAAATGCAATTTGAAGAGGCTCTCCTTGCAAAATTATATTTATTTCTTCTCTTGCCTTTCCCAATTGAGAATTGGAAGTGATTATCATGTTATCTTCTTCTATATTAAATTTAACTAAATTTGTATTTCCCTCTTTTGCCATAAGCGAAGCTCTCTCAATACAGCTTAATAATTCATGCCTTTTAGCAGTAATTTTTAGATTATACTCTTCTGGTATTATTGAGCTATATTTTATAAATTCACCTTCTAGTAACCTAGATATAACTCTAGTTTTCCCAATGTTAAATAAAATATGATTAGGAGTAAATGTTATATTAACATTCTCGTCTGTTTCTTCTAGTATTTTTGATACTTCACTTAATGTTTTACCTGGTATTACAGCAGTTATACTAGAATCGTTATCTACACTTTCACTTCTAAATGCAACTCTATAGCCGTCTAATGCTACAAGATTAAGTTTCTTATCTTTTATTTCGAATAAGACTCCTGTAAGAATTGGTCTGGTTTCATCTTGAGCTACTGCAAATATAGTACCTTTCATCATGTTTTTTAATACTCTTTGAGATACTGAAAAAATCATATTTTCTATTATATCAGGTAAATTAGGATAGTCATCTCCATCCATATGGACTATAGTAGCATATGATTTTTGGCAAACTATTTTAATTGAGTTATTTTCAGCTGAACTTATTTCTATTGCACTATTAGGTAGTTTCCTTATAATTTCACCAAATAGCTTAGAATCTAGGACTACTGTTCCGTCTTCAATAACATCTGCAGCAATTTTAGCTTCAATGCTCAAATCAATATCTGATCCTATAAGAGTTACTTCCTTATTTTTTGCTATTATAAGTATTCCCAGTAATACCGGCATAGTTGATTTTCCAGTTATAGCTTTTTGAACATTTGATATTGCTTCTTGTAATATACTTTTTTCACATATAAATTTCATGTAAAATAGGCCTCCTTATCCACATTGGAAAATTGATAAAAGATAGGTAAGATAATAATAATTTATAGTAGTAATAGTAGTAGGGGCTGTTGATATGTTAAAAACCTATCTTAGCCTTTAGAGCGCAACAATACTTGGTAAAGTTAATTGTGGATAAGTACGCATAAAAAAATCACAGTTATCCACAATATCAACAGCTAGGTTTTACGCATTATTTTATGCACAGGATTATATATAAATAGTATTAACACATGTTAGTAACGCTATTTATTATTTCTGACTTATCTTTTTAGTTAGTTCAGCTATGTTATCTTGTAGATTTTCATCTACTTTAAGTCCGTTAGATATTTTTTCACATGCATGAATTACTGTTGTATGATCACGGCCACCAAATTCCTCACCTATTTTAGGAAGCGACATATCTGTAAGCTTTCTGCACAAATACATTGCAATTTGTCTTGGGAATGTAATATTTCTTGTTCGCCTTGAAGATTTGAAATCTTCAATTTTTAAATTAAAGTAGCTAGAGACTATATCTTGTATTAGTTCAATGGTTACTTGCTTTGAATTTCTACTAGAAATAATATCTTTTAGTGCTTCTGATGCTAGATCTATTCCAATTTCTTTATTAGTTAGAGATGAAAAGGCTACGATTCTAATGAGTGCACCTTCTAGTTCTCGTATATTAGATTTTATTTTTGTAGCAATATATACTAATACTTCATTAGGAATGCTTAAATTTTCTATATCTGCTTTCTTTTTTAAAATAGCAATTCTAGTTTCAAAATCAGGCGGTTGTATATCAGCTATAAGTCCCCATTCAAATCTAGAGCGCAATCTATCTTCTAAAGTAGGGATCTCTTTGGGAGGCCTATCACTAGATAAAATAATTTGCTTATTTGCTTCATGAAGATCGTTAAATGTGTGAAAGAATTCTTCTTGCGTACGTTCTTTGCCAGCGATAAACTGTATATCATCAATTAGAAGTACATCTACATTTCTATACTTATTTCTAAATTCTACGTTTTTATCATCCTTAATAGAATTAATAAGTTCATTTGTGAATTTTTCAGAAGAAACATAAACAACTTTAGATTTCGGATTATTTGCTAATATGTAATGACCAATGGCATGCATTAAATGTGTTTTTCCAAGACCAACTCCACCATAAATAAATAATGGATTATATGCCTTGGCAGGAGATTCGGCTACAGCAAGAGACGCAGCATGTGCAAACCTATTACTATTACCAATTACATAAGAATCAAAGGTATATTTTGGGTTAAGTGTTGCAGACATTTCATCATTAACCACCAAATTATGTCTTTGTGATTCTCGTTTTGCTTTAGGCGATTCAATTTCGGCTACTTCTTCAGATAATATAAAGAATTCTATTTTATAAGTTTTAGATGTAAGTAATTTAACAGCGTTCATTATTAAATCCTTATATCTATTTTCAAGAATATCTTTAGTAAAATTATTAGGAACACCTAACTTAAAAGTATTATTATCTAAGGCCATAGGTTCTATACTTTTAATCCAAGTATTAAAACTTACTTCTGTAAGTTCACCTTTTATTATATTTAAGGTTTTTTCCCAGATATCTTTAATTTGGGTGTTCATTTCCTACCCTCCAGTTCAAATAAAAAAAATTTTTATGTAAAAACAAACAATATATAAACAAGGTTATAAACAATTAAATTAATATATTGTAGGTTGTTGATAAATAGCATTAAAAATATCCACAGGTTAATAACTATGTTTATATTTTTAACAAAGTATAAATTGTTAACAATATGAAAAAAAAATTATCAACAGAATAAAAAAGGAATAAATCTGACAATAGAGCTAAAAATAGATAAGTAAAAAGAGGTTTAGTACAATATTGTAATAGTTATTCACAGTTTTGTCCACAAGTTGTGAATAACTTTATAAAATAGTAGGTTATTCACAGTCCATTCTTATATAATATCAAAAAATAACAAGGTGTTCAAGAAGTTATCCACAAAAAAACATATAAATATAAAAAACATTAACAATATTAATAAAAATGCTTACCTTGACATTAGGATGATGTGACTATATAATCTAATAGTAAAACCATACTTATGCAGTTGCACGATAATTGATATAATGAAATGGATACATAGAAGGGGGTGTAGTAGATATGTTCATGACTTACCAGCCTAAAAAGAGACAAAGAAAAAAGGAACACGGATTTAGAAAAAGAATGAAAACCGCTTCTGGAAGAAATATTCTTCAAAAAAGAAGACAAAAAGGAAGAAAAAGATTGACAGCATAAGGGCCGCTAATGTGGCCTTTTTCTGCAATTTGCGGAAAAGAGGGCGGCTATATATGAAGACTGATGTTAAGAAATACAGAATTAGAAAGAATACTGAATTTAGAACAGTATATAGAAAAGGAAAATCTTTTTCTAACATATTATTAGTATTATATATTTACAAGAACGGTAAAGATATTAATAGATGTGGAATATCTGTGAGTAAAAAGGTAGGAAATAGTGTAATTCGCGGCAGAGTTAAAAGACTTATAAGTGAAAGCTATAGGCTGAATAATGAAGGATTGAAGCTAGGACATGATTTAGTGTTTATTGCAAGGAATCCTTCCAATACTAAGACTTATAAAGAAATAGAGTCTGCACTTACAAAACTTATTAAGAAAGCCGGTTTAATTAATAATGAAAAAAATACTTGTGATGGGTATTAAGAGTTATAGAAAATATATATCACCTCTTAAGAGGCCTTGTTGTATATTTTATCCTACATGTTCTCAGTATGCTCTAGAAGCTATTGAAAAACATGGAGCAATAAAAGGCTCTATTATGGGAATAAAGAGAATACTAAGATGTCATCCTTATAATAAGGGCGGCTTTGATCCAGTTAAATAAGCACTTGGGAGGTTTAATTTGAATTTAAAGATAATAAGTGATCCACTTTCAAAGTTTTTTTATTTTGTACATACTGGAATTAATGCTGTTATACCAAATATTGATATATCGTTTGGATTAACAATAATTCTTTTCACAGTTATAATAAGAGTAATACTATTGCCATTAAGTATTAAACAAACTAGATCAACGGCTAAAATGGGTTTAATTCAACCAGAAATGAAAAAAGTTCAAGAAAAATATAAAAAGGATCCACAAAAGTCTCAACAAGAAGTAATGAAGCTTTATAAAGAAAATGGAGTAAATCCAATGGGTGGATGTTTGCCAATGCTTATTCAAATGCCTATATTATTTGCTTTATATGGCTTATTCAATAACTTGAATTTGCAAGGTGCTGGATTCTTATGGATGGGTGATTTATCTAAACCTGATCCTATGTATATACTACCGATATTATCTACAGTTACAACATATTTTTCATCAAAACTTATGCAACCACCTGGTGGTGGTGCTCAATCTAAACAAACTTCAACAATGACTACAGGAATGGCTATATTTATGGGATTCATGAGTCTTAAATTTAAAGGTGCGTTAGTTCTGTATTGGGTAATTAACAATTTAGTACAAGTTATTCAAACTTTAGTTATAAACAAACTGGAACTTCCCAAAAAAGTAGTTTAACACAAGAGCCTAATATTTATATTTAGAAAGGCAGGTGTATTGGGATATGAAGATTATAGAAATGATGGGTAAGAATGTAGAAGATGCTATCAATAATGCATTGAAGGAACTGAATGTTACTATAGATAAAGTAGAAGTTGAAACAATAGAACAAGGTAGCAAAGGTTTTTTGAATATTATTGGAGTAAAACCTGCTTTAGTAAGAGTTACAGTTAAAAGAAATAGCTTAAATGAAGCTAAAACATTCTTAATGGAAATATTGCTTTCTATGAGTATGAAGGCACAGGTGAATCTAAAAGAAGAAAACAACGAGATCAAAATTGATTTGGTTGGGGCTAATATGGGACTATTAATAGGATATAGAGGCGAGACTTTAGATGCCCTTCAATACCTTGTAAGTTTAGTTGTAAATAAAAATCATGATGAAGAATATAAAAGAGTAATATTAGATACTGAAAATTATAGAGCGAAAAGAGAAGAGACTTTAAAAAGACTTGCATCTAAAATTGCCTATAAGGTAAGGGTTAGTGGTAGGGTATTAAAGCTTGAACCTATGAACCCCTATGAGAGAAGAATAATACACTCATCGCTTCAAAATGATTCATATGTTTATACCTTTAGTGAAGGTGAAGAACCTTATAGAAGAGTTGTAGTAGATTTAAAGAAAGCCTAAGGGCTTTCTTTTTAAATTTATAAAAATAAGTGCTATATTAATCATATTCTTAAGTTTCAAGGTTATAAAAATATATTTAGTTAATGATCAGGCGTTGAACTTTAAGAATATTATTATAAACGCTAGTAATAAGAGATTATAAATTTAGAAATCCACATAGATATAAAATATTTAATAAGGATATAATAATAGATACTTATTAAAGTAGGAGGTAGTATTTTATGAAAGAATTTGATACTATAGCTGCAATAGCAACTAGTATAGGAGAAGGCGGTATATCAATAATTAGGGTATCTGGTGATAAGGCCATAGATATAGTCGGTGATATATTTGTAGGTAAAAATAACAGAGAACTTCATGATTTCAAATCTTACACTATGAGATATGGTCATATAATTGATAAAAACGAGAGTAAACTTGATGAAGTTATTATTTCTTATATGAAAGGACCTAAAAGTTTTACTGCAGAAGATACTATTGAAATAAATTGTCATGGTGGCGTCGTTGGAACTAATAGGATTTTACAAGAAGTTATTAGAGCAGGAGCAAGAATGGCGGAGCCAGGAGAATTTACCAAAAGAGCATTTTTGAATGGTAGAATTGATTTAAGCCAGGCGGAGGCGGTAATAGATATAATAAGAGCAAAAACAGAACTTAGTATGAAATCAGCGCTTATGCAATCTGAAGGTTCTATTTCCAAGGAAATAAAAACACTAAGAAATAAATTACTTAGTGTAATTGCTCATATAGAGGTTACTGTTGATTACCCAGAAGAGGACATAGAAGAAGTAACAGCGGAAGAAGTAAATAAAGACGTTATTACAATAATAGGTGAAATAAGTGAACTCCTGAGTACTGCAGATGAGGGCAAAATTTTAAGGGAAGGTTTAAGTACTGTCATAGTAGGCAAACCTAACGTAGGAAAATCATCGCTCCTAAACGCTCTTCTTAAAGAAAAAAGAGCTATTGTTACAGATGTGCCAGGAACTACAAGGGATGCTATAGAAGAATATATAAGCATTGAAGGTATACCAATTAAAATAGTAGATACTGCAGGTATTCGCGAAACTGATGATATAGTTGAGAAAATAGGAGTAGAGAAATCAAAAGAAAAGATTAATGAAGCTGATCTAGTTATCTTAATATTAGATGCAAGTAATGAGTTAACTGCTCAGGATAGAGAAATTATTGAGTATATTAAAGAAAAAAAATGTATTGTACTATTAAATAAAAGTGATTTAGGTGGTAAAATAGAAATGGAAGAATTAAAAAATCTAAAATCACAATATATTACTAATATTTCTGTAAAAACTGGAGAGGGATTAAATTATGTTAAAGAACATATAAAAGATTTATTCTTTAATGGTGAAATAAAAACAGAGGGTGTATTTATTACAAACAATAGGCATAAGCAGTCCTTAATAAGGGCAAAGGAAAACTTAGAATCTTCACTAGAGGCACTAAGGCATACTTCAGCTATAGATCTCGCTTCAATAGATATACGAAGTGCGTGGATAAATTTAGGGGAAATTACTGGAGAAGCTTTAGAAGAAGATATTATACATAAAATATTCGCAGAATTTTGTTTGGGAAAGTAGGGATAAATATGAAATATGATGCAGGGAATTTTGATGTTGTAGTTATAGGAGCTGGTCATGCAGGTTGTGAGGCTGGTCTTGCGGCTGCAAGAATAGGATGCAAAACTTTAATTTGTGCCATAAACTTAGATAGTGTGGCTTTAATGCCATGTAATCCTAACATCGGTGGGACGGCTAAAGGACATTTAGTAAAGGAAATTGATGCTCTGGGTGGCGAAATGGGAGTAAATATTGACAATACATATATACAATCTAGAATGCTAAATAAGTCTAAAGGGCCAGCTGTATTTTCATTAAGAGCTCAAGCGGATAAAAAAGCATATGGACAAAGAATGAAAAAGATACTGGAAGAACAAGAAAATTTGCAACTAAGACAATTAGAAATAGTATCTATTGACGTGGATAATGGAAAAGTTAAAGGCGTTCTTACTAAAAATGGTGCTTATTTTACTACTAAAACTATTGTTATTGCGTCAGGAACATACTTAAAATCAAACGTTATTATTGGAGATCTTAGTTATAGTGAAGGACCTAGTGGACTGCAACCTGCTAATGAATTATCTAATTCATTAGATAAGATTGGGATAACTCTGCGAAGATTTAAAACAGGAACACCAGCTAGAATTAATAAACGCTCGGTGGACTTTTCTAAAATGGAAGTTCAACTTGGTGATACTGAGGTAGTTCCATTTTCATTTATTAGTGGGGATATAGGGCGAGATCAGTTGTCATGTTATTTAACATATACAAATGAGGATACTCATAATGTAATCAGAAAGAATATTCATAGATCTCCATTATATAATGGGTCTATTATAAGTACCGGACCTAGATATTGTCCATCTATTGAAGACAAAGTAATGAGATTCACAGATAAGGAAAGACATCAAATATTTATAGAACCTGAGGGTGAAAACACACAGGAGATGTATGTTCAAGGTATGTCTAGTTCTCTTCCGGAAGAAATTCAAGTAGAAATGCTAAAAACTGTGCCAGGACTAGAGAATGTTGAAATTATGCGAACTGCGTATGCTATTGAATATGACTGCATAGATTCTACGGATTTGAAACTTTCATTAGAATTTAAAGACATTAGTGGGTTATTCTCAGCTGGTCAAATAAATGGTAGTTCAGGATATGAAGAAGCAGCATCACAAGGTATTATTGCTGGAATAAACGCAGCGCTTAATGTTAAAAACAAAGATCCCTTAATCTTAAAAAGGTCTGATGGTTATATAGGAGTTTTAATTGATGATTTAGTTACTAAAGGAACAAACGAACCATATAGAATGATGACTTCTAGAGCAGAATATAGATTGTTATTAAGACAAGACAATGCCGACTTAAGGTTAACTGAAATAGGTCATAGTGTAGGTCTTGTTGACGAACATAGATATGAAATTTTCACAAAAAAGAAGATACAAATAGAAGAGGAAATTGAAAGAATAAAACAATTACAAATTACAAATAAAAAAGAGATCGAAGAATTTTTAATTTCTTGCAATTCTACACCACTAAAAAAACCTATTAGTCTGTATGAACTTATAAAAAGACCGGAACTTGATTATTATATGGTGGAAAAACTAGATATAGATAGACCTATGTTAAATAAATATATATGTCAGCAAGTTAATATTGTTTCAAAATACGAAGGTTATATCCAGAAACAATTAGACCAAATTAAACAATTTAAGAAATTTGAAAATAAAATTATATCTAAAGATATAAATTATGATAAAATTAAAGGTTTAAGAATAGAGGCAACGCAAAAATTAGGTAAAATTAAACCTGAAAGTATAGGTCAAGCCTCTAGAATATCAGGGGTATCACCTGCAGATATGTCTGTTCTAATGATATATCTTGAGCAACAAAAGAGATTAAATAACTTAAAAAACAATGAATAACTTTAAAGTTGTGATTTGTTAATTTATAAGAATAAAGCGGAGGTGAAATATGAAATACTTTGATATATTAAATGAGGCTAGTAATAATGAAGGACTTAAATTTGATCAAGAGAAATATGATCAATTTATGTTATATAAAGATTTGATAAAGGAATGGAATGAGAAAATAAATTTGACAGCTATAAAAGAAGATGAAGAAATAATAAAAAAACACTTTATAGATTCTATGAAGGTTTTTAAGTTTGATCAGTTAAAAAATGCTAAAAATGTTATAGATATAGGCACTGGAGGAGGTTTTCCAGGTATTCCTATGAAAATAATAAAACCAGAAGTTAATATAGTTTTACTTGATTCACTTAATAAGAGAATTATTTTTTTAAATGAAGTAATTAAAAGGCTTGATCTGAAAAATATTAAAGCCATTCATGGTAGAGCAGAAGATTTTGCTCAGGAAAAACAATATAGGGAAAAATTTGATGTGGCAGTATCAAGAGCCGTTGCTAACTTAACAGTTTTAAGTGAATATTGCATACCATATGTAAAGGTTGGAGGGTATTTTGTAGCAATGAAAGGCCCTGCAGTTGAAGAAGAAATTAAGTTATCAAAGAATGCAATTAGGATGCTTGGTGGACAAATAGAACATATAGAAAAGGTACATATCGAAGACAGTGATTTAAACCATAATTTAGTTATAATAAAAAAAGTAAAACAAACTCATAGAGACTACCCTAGAAAGGCAGGTCTTGTTGCTAAAAATCCTTTAGTTTAGGACGAGTACAATAAGTCAAGGATTGATGTAATTAGCATAGAATATGATGGTTAATGTTATAATTTGTCGTACGAAATAATAGAGAAAAAAGAAGGAAATATGATAAAAAGATAGAATTGTTAATAAAAGGTAAAACTAAAGGTTAAAAGAAAAAAGGGAAAATTGAGGGATGGTATATTATGCAAAATAATGTCAATTACGTATCTATAGAATTAATTTCTCCAAATGTTTATCAGCCTAGAAAACACTTTAATGAAGAAACTATTGAAGAGCTATCTCTGTCAATAAAAGCTTATGGAATAATTCAACCACTTACAGTTAGGAAAAGTGGTGAGAATAGATATGAGTTAGTTGCGGGAGAGAGAAGACTTAGGGCTGCGAAAAAAATAGGACTCGAGCAAGTTCCAGTAATTATTATAGATATTACAGATAAAGATTCTGCTGCAATTGCACTACTAGAAAATTTACAAAGAGAAGATTTGAACTTTTTAGAAGAAGCTATGGCTTATTATAATCTTATACAAGATCATTCTTATACACAGGAACATTTAGCACAAATGATAGGAAAGAAACAATCGACTATTGCCAATAAATTGAGATTGTTAAAATTGGACAAGCAGATTACAAGTATTCTAATAGAGAATAAACTTACTGAAAGACATGCTAGAGCATTACTTAGATTATCTGATATAAACATTCAAAAAAAAGTACTTAAAATAATTATTGATAAATCATTGAATGTTAAAAATACAGAAGAGCTTATTGAAAAAGAGTTATTGAAGTTATGTAGAGATGAAGTAGCTTCGGGTGGGAAGAAAAAAATAAAAGGAATTTTTGCACCTAGAGTTTATATAAACACTATAAAACAAGTGTTCGATAAATATGGTATAAATGCAGAATACAAATCTAAGGAATTAGAAGACAGCATAGAAGTAATAATAAGAATACCTAAAAAATTAGTATAAAAAAGCAGAATGTTTCACGTGAAACATTCTGCTTTTTTATATTTTTGTTAATTATTGAAGAAAACACTATTATTATATTTGACAAAAATATATAATGAACTATACAGCAAAAAAAACTATAGCAAAATAACATGTAGGAATAAAAATAATATTATGAATCGGAGGTGTAGTCATGAAAACCATATGTATTTTCAATCAAAAGGGAGGGGTAGGTAAAACTACTACAAATATAAATTTATGCTCCTATTTAGCTATGCAAGGGAAAAAGATTTTAACTATAGATATAGACCCTCAAGGAAATACTACAAGTGGATTAGGATTTGATAAGAAAAAAATAGAACTTTCAATATATGATTTACTAACATCAGATATTTCAATTAGAGATACAATAAAAGAATGTGAGCTAGTAAACAATTTATATTTAGTTCCTTCTACGATGGAGCTTGCAGGTGCAGAAGTAGAGTTAATTAGTAGAAGTGACAGAGAAAATATACTAAAAGAAAAACTTAAAGAAGTTGAAGGCGAATTTGACTATATTTTCATAGACTGTCCACCATCACTCGGAATCTTAACTATAAATGCGCTTACGGCTGCGAGCAGTGTGCTAACACCTATACAATGTGAGTTCTATGCATTAGAAGGTGTTGGACAACTAGTAACAACAATCCAACTAGTTAAAAAATCACTTAATAAAAAATTAGAAATAGAAGGTATTATTTTGAGTATGTATGATAATAGAACAAAATTATGTAATGAAGTTGTGTCAGAAGTGAAAAAATACTTCAATGATAAAGTTTATGAAACAACAATACCTAGAAATATAAGATTAGCTGAGGCACCGAGTTTCGGATTACCAATTATGTTATATGATGATAAGTGCAAAGGAGCAGATGCTTACAGAGATCTAGCTGAAGAATTTTTAGATAGACAAAGGAGATGATAAACATTGAGTAAGAAATTTGGATTAGGAAAAGGGTTAGGGGCTCTAATACCCGAAGAAGAGATTTTAGAGGATGGTTCGACTATTCTTAAAATACCTATGAATTTAATAAAAGCTAATAAGGATCAACCTAGAAAGAGCTTTGATCCAGAAAAAATATCTGAATTGGCACAATCAATAAAAGAACATGGGATTATTCAACCTATTATTTTAAAGAAAGAAGATGATATATACATAGTTGTAGCTGGGGAGAGAAGATTTAGAGCAGCTAGGAGTATTGGACTTATCGAAATGCCAGCGATTGTTATGAATATAAATAACAAAGAGGTACTTGAAATATCCTTAATAGAAAACATTCAAAGAGAGGATTTAAATCCTATTGAAGAAGCTATTGCCTATAGGAAGCTTCTAGTAGATTTTGATCTTACTCAAGAGGAAATAAGTAAGAAGGTATCTAAGTCAAGAACAGCTATAACAAATTGCATGAGGCTCTTAAATTTAGACGAAAGAGTTCAGGATTATATAATAGATGAAGTGATTTCAGAGGGTCATGGTAGGGCAATCCTGGGAATAAGTGATAACCAACTTCAGTATCAAATAGCTCAAATGGTTATAGATGATAGTCTAAATGTAAGAGAAACTGAGAAATTGGTAAAAAACTTTGGAAATATAAAAAAAGAAAAAGCAGTTAGAAATGAAAATAATATATATTACAAAGACATTATGAATAAATTAGAAAATCGTTTTGGAACAAAAGTTTTAATTAACTCTAAAAGCAAAAACAAGGGTAAAATAGAAATTGAGTACTATTCAGAAGAAGATTTTGAAAGAATTTTAGAGGTTTTTAATATATAATGTTTCACGTGAAACATAACGGAGAGGAAGTAGTTCGAAATGCAAAGCATAATTAACTTTATAAAAGATGGACAGTTATACATAATAATAGCGCTTATAATTCTTGTACTTATATTGATATTACTAGTTATAATTACATATGCATCATTGAATAGACTAGAGAATAAATATAGAAAATTAATGAGGGGTGTAAATAAAAACAACTTAGAAGAGATGGTTGTGTCTTATTTAGATCACATTGATGAGGTAAAAGAAACGGTTAATGTCGTTAAAGATGAAAACGAAGTTATGAAACAAATGTATGAAAAACTAGATGGGAAATTAAAGGCTTGCCTTCAAAAAACATCAATGGTAAGATACAAAGCTTTTGATGATATTGGAAGTGATTTAAGCTTTTCTGTAGCATTACTTGATGGGAATAGTAATGGTGTTATATTAACGAGTATTTATGGTAGAAATGAGAGTACTATTTATGCTAAATCTATAGATAAAGGAATATCTAGATATGAATTATCAAAGGAAGAGAATAAAGTCTTAGAACAAGCTGTAATGATAGAATCATAAGAAATAAGAAAAATATATAAATAAACATTACAATAAATAAAGATTAGATTAATAATTATTAATCTAATCTTTATTTATTGTAATAAAAAAGCTCTTTTGGGTATACTAAAATTAAAAGAGGTTTTTTATGGTAATATGTGTTTCAGAGGAACTTAGTTATTTACAAGATGAATTAACCAAAAGAGGATATACGGTTATAAATAACAGAGATAATAATGTAAGCTGTGATGCTATAATATGTAATCTCAAAAATGGTGGATTAATGAACTTAAATATGCAGAATAACATAAAAAGAGAAGGAACATTGATTATTGATATTGGTAGTAAAACCATTGAAGAAATAGAATACATATTAACTACTAGAGTGTATAGTTCAATATTTTAAGAAAGATTGAATTTTTTTCTTGTGGCAAAATTAAATGAGTAGGTTATAAAAGTTATCTACTGGTATATAATTAGACTTCAACATCTTTTATGTTAAATTCATCATAAATAGAACCGAATTTTCTTCCACCTAAGGTTTTGAGTATTGAATGATATAATCCTTTTGATATAGCGTCGGCGAGCATCATTACAGTATATAATCTTGTATTTTGAAGAACCATAAATTCAAAGGCCCCAGCTATATTTACAACACCGGTTATACTAAGATCACCTACTTTAGGTAAATCTTTATTCATAGCAGCACCAGGGCTTAATGGTTTTTCTTCGATAATTATTTTTCCTACGTTTTGCAAACTCCCAAGGCAAGCATCAATTGCAATAATATATGGGTTTTTATATGAATAACTAATTTCGTCAATTATCTCACATAAATTTTTAGCATGTACTGGGCACTCAAGACTACCGTAAATATGAATTTTATTTCTAATTAAAAAACTTAGTTTATTCCCAACGAGGGGGCCTAAACTATCACCGGTAGATCTGTCTGTGCCGATACATAAAATAACAATAGGACGTGATGATTTAACTATGGGTAAAATATAGTTACTTACAATATCTCGTAATTTAAAAGTGCAATCTTTGGACATTGAATCTAAAATTATTTTTTCTATCATAAAAAAACCTCCTATTTGGATTTTAGCCACGTAGGAGGTTTTTTATTCTATAAAACTTCGACTTTTCTAAGTATTTTGTAAAATACCATCAAAAACATGCAAAACAACATGCCAAGAATACCATTTGCTCTTAATCCTATAAATATAGAAGCTAGAACAGCTACAGGATGTATACCTAGTGATGAAGATACAATTTTAGGTTCGATAATTTGTCTTACAATAGTGATGATTATATATGATATTAAAAGCCCTAAAGCTGCTACATAATTTTTAGATATAAAAAATATTATTATTAAAGGTAAATATATAGCTCCTATACCGAAGATAGGAAGTAAATCAAATATTCCACAAACTATACTTAAGGTTACAGCATACTTAACTTTGAAAATTAAAAAAACAACTATAGTTTCTAAAAATGTTATTGTTATTATTAGTAAATATGAGAGAAAGTAATTTTTAAGCATCTTTTTTGATTCATCGAAAATAGAATGTATCCTATCCTTATTTTTCCTAGGAATTAAATCAAAGTTATTTTTATTTGCTAGTGATAAATCTTTTGTAAAAAAATATGTAGTAAGCAGAGTAAATAATAAGACCATTAATGTATAAGGTATAGTAGATACAAAACCTAAAGTTTGTGAAAATATCTTTGTTGATGCATTCATACTAATATTTATAGTTTTAGTAATGTAGTTATTGATATTTGACTCAATGTTACTTAGTATACTTGGATCTAAGTTTTTATAATAGTTTTGTAAATTACTAAAAAAATTGAGTATAACCTCTTTGTTTGAAGTTACATATGTTTGAACGTTTTTTCCAAGTTGTATTGATTCTGAAGTTAGGGTAGCTATAATTAAGGACAATAATACAATAATTGCAGTAAAGAAAATACTAGTTGTAAGTAGCGTTGCTAAGGTGTTTTTGAACTTAAATTTCTTCATCAAGTATTTAGTAGGTATTTTGAGGAATGATGCCAAAATAAGGGCAAGCACAAAAGGAAGTGTATAACTTATAGTTCCAAAAAATATTACAAAAATAAAGGAATACACAACGAAAAAGATGGTTAACTTATTAATTTTTTCTAAAATATCATCCATGTAAATAAAATCACACCTTTCTTATAATAGTATTGAGAGAATTTAGGGTATAATTAATATCCTTAACGTCATTAAAAGGGCCAATGCCGAATCTCAAAGTGCCGGATGGGTAAGTACCAATAGTTTTATGAGCAAGTGGTGCACAGTGAAGTCCAGTTCTTGTTGTAATGCCATATTCATTATCTAAAATATATCCTAATTCTGAATTGTCGAATTTTGTTGAATTGACAGATATAGTAGAGGTTCTTTTAGAAATATCGTTGGGACCATAAACAATAATTGAAGGTATATTCAGAAGTCCCTCTATAAACTTATTACATAGATATTCTTCATTTTCTCGAATAGAGTCTAATCCATTTGAATTAATAAAATTAATACCTTCTAAAAGGCCAGCAATTCCTGGGGAATTTAAAGTCCCACTCTCGAATTTATCTGGTAGAAAATCTGGTTGGACAACACTAGAGGAGAGACTACCAGTTCCACCTTCGATAAATGGAGAACATTCTTTGTTAAAATTATCTTCAATTAAAAAACCACCGGTTCCTTGAGGACCAAGTAAACCTTTATGTCCTGTAAAAGCTAAGGCACTACAATTTAGCTTATAAAAATCTATTGGTAATACTCCAGCAGTTTGAGCGACATCTATAATGAAATATATGCCCTTAGACTTGCACAGCTTGCCGATAGCCTCCAGAGGCTGAATAGTACCAACAATGTTAGATGAGTGCGATAGAACCACTAGTTTTGTATTAGGTTTAATTGTATTTTTAAAATCTTCTATACTTATCAAGCCCTCTTTTGAACAAGGCACAATATCTAATTCTATAATACCTTTTTCATGAAGTGAGTTTAGTGGCCTTAAGGTAGCGTTATGATCCATCGAGGAAGTTATTACGTGCCATCCATTTTGAACGGATGATTTTATAAGAAGATTTAATGAAGTAGTTACATTTGGCGTGAAAATTATGTTTTCAACCTTATCGAAATGAAAAAAATCCATTAATGCATATCTACAATTTAAAATAACTCTATTGCCGGAGAGGGATGCAGTGGAAACACCTCTGCCTGGATTTGTGCCTATATTCATCATGTAATTCATTATTGAGGAATATACCTCAGGTGGTTTAGGAAATGTAGTGGATGCATTATCTAAATATACTTTCATTATTTCCTCCGATTTTATATAATAAATTAATATATTATAAATATGTTTTTAAATTTTGTTACCGTATAATTAAGATCATAAATAGTTTATAATAAAAATAGATAAAAAATAAAATTTATATTTTTTAATTAACATATTATACAATATTATAGTATAAAGTGCTGTAAATGTATAGGAAGTAAAGAGGTTTAACATAGAAGGAGATGCATATATTACTTTGAATAATTATTATATAGTAACGTTTCAAAACACACACGAAGCGATGAAAGCTGAAAGAGAAGCTCTTAAAAATAGAATTAATGTAGTAGTTGTTCCTACACCTACATATATAACAAAAAGTTGCGGTATTAGTTTAAAAATAGAAGAAGAAAGTGTTCAAAGTATAATTGAACTAATTAAGTCAGAAAATATAAAGATAAAAGACATTTTTGTGCGTGATGGTAATCGTATAAAAGTTATGGAACTATAGTATAAATAAACATGTTAATTTAGTTAAATTAACGATGAGGTGAAGGGGGCAGAGAAAATGAAAGTATTTAATTTAGGAGATATAGTTGAAATGAAAAAAACACATCCTTGCGGAAGCAAAAATTGGGAAATTATCAGATTAGGTGCAGATATAAAAATAAAATGTTTAGGGTGTGCTCGGATAGTGATGCTCCCAAGAATTAAATTTGATTCAGGAGTAAAGAAAGTTATAAAAGAAAATTTAGTTAAAAAAGAATAATGAAAACATGCTTACAAAAATAAATACTTGATTTTTGTAGAATTAACTGATATAATCTATTATTGTAATCCCTGCCGTGCAATGCATGGCCGTTAGTCCGAGGGGAGGAGGTGAAATTAATGAGAAAGTATGAAACTATATTCGTATTACATCCTTCATTAGACGAAGAAGCTGTTAAAGCCAACGTTGAAAAGTTTAAAGGTGTAATTGAAAGCAATGGTGGAGTAATTGAAAATATTGATGCGTGGGGCAAAAGAAAATTAGCTTATGAAATACAAAAAGTAAGTGAAGGTCACTATACATTAATCAATTTCAATTCAAACCCTGAATTACCAAAAGAATTAGATAGAGTATTCAGAATTACAGACAGTGTTATAAGACATATCATAATAAATCCAGAAAAATAGGTGGTGCTTTTATGAATAAAGTTGTTTTAGTTGGTAGATTAACAAAAGATCCTGAGTTAAAGTTTGCTCAAGGAACAGGAACAGCTGTAGCCACTTTCACTGTAGCCGTTAATAGAAGATTTAAAAGAGAAGGTCAACCAGAAGCAGACTTTATACCAGTAGTGGTATTTGGAAAGCAAGCTGAAGCTACTGCAAATTACATGAGTAAAGGCAAGCTTTTAAGCGTATCTGGAAACATTCAAACTAGAAATTATGAGGCTAAAGATGGTACTAGGAGATATGTTACTGAAGTAATTGCTGATGAAGTTGACTTCCTTGAATGGGGAGGCAGTAAATCATCAGGTACGAATACTAATCAAGGTGGAAATAATAGCGAATCAAATGCCGGATCTCATGATTTCGGCAGCGATAGTGACATAACACCAATTGATGATGGAGATATTCCATTCTAATAATTAGGTAAGGAGGGAAAAAATAATGGCAATGAATGATCATAAAAGAAGTGCCGGTGGTGGTGCTGGTGGCAACAGAAAGAGAATGAAAAGAAAAGTTTGTGCTTTCTGTATGGACAAAGCAACATCAATCGACTATAAAGACATAAATAAATTAAGAAAATATGTTACAGAAAGAGGAAAGATTCTTCCTAGAAGAATTTCTGGAAATTGTGCAAAACATCAGAGAATGCTTACTGTATCTATTAAAAGAGCAAGAAACATAGCATTATTACCATTTACTACTGAATAGTAAAAACTTACTAAAACATAGTAAGAGCTTACTAATACATAGTAGATGACTGAAAGCAGCGCCTTAAGGTAGCTGCTTTTATTTTTTTTATAACCGAAATCAATTAATTAAGAAAATAATATAAATATAAATATAAAAGTATATATTCTAAAGTGCAATGTGTAGTATACTTATAATTGCAATCCATAAAATGTAAACAGAAAATATATACATAAAGAATATTAAGTATTAAATTATGAAGTGCATTTTGAAAATAAACTTTAGTTGCATAAATATAGAAAACTAACTAAAATAGAGTTATGAGCATAAGCCTACACGGGGAGATGATATACTATGAAAAGGGACGATTTTAATATAATGTCTAATGTTAAGTTAATTGAGAGTTTGAAGGCTGAGCTATTATGTATAATAGGTGATTTCTTTAAATTATTAAGTAGGGGAAGCAATGTTGCTCAAGATGCGATACTTGACTGTATTTCAGGGGCGATAATACTTTTATATATATTAGGTGAAAGGCTAGGATATTCAAATGTAGCCGTGGATGAGAGTATGAAAAAGAAGTTGAAAGTTGGAATAGTTGAAGGGGATAATATAGAAAAGGATGGGAAAGATCTAAGCAAACTATATTCGCATATAAAAGAAAGATAGCTAGTGGAGGAAAAAATGAAAAATAATGTGTATAGTACAAAAGCAATTGTGGAGGCCGCTCTTATATCGGTTATAATTTCAGTTATAATGATTATAACAGGATACTTGCCGATGGTTTCATTTATAGGAACATTAGTATTACCAATTCCTGTGGCAATACTTTATATAAGACATGATAAGAAGGTTACAATTACTGCTATATTTTTGAGTATAATTTTAACATCAATGGTATTTAATCCAATAAGGTCAATATATGCAGCTATCCCTTGTGTAGTTATTGGTATAGTACTTGGTTATTGTGTTAAGAAAAGTAAAAAGTCATCTACAACTTTATTATTTTTAGCAATTGCATGTTCAATATCTAATATATTAAGTATAGCTTTTTCTTTGTCATTTATAGCAAGAATTAATATTATAGATTTTATTTCTAAAAATGTGGAAATTATGAAGCAATCATTGAAAAGCTCAGTTGATGGAGCGAAAATTATTTATTTGCAAAGAGGAATAACTCCAGAGCAATTAAAGATTTTAGATAGAAGTTATGAAATGATAAATAAAATGGATGTTGCTTTATATCTAACAGTAATACCGGCAGGCATTTTTATATTTTCATTAATGTCAGCCTACTTGAATTACATAGTGTCTAGGGCACTGTTAAACAAACTTGGATACAAAATGGATGTTGTACTGCCTTTTAGTAGAGTTTACGTTTCTAATATAGTAGGAGCGGTATTAATAGGTACGGTATGTATAGGAATAATACTCTCGTCAAAAGATATACCAGGTGGAAATTATATACAAAATGCATCTCAATTACTTATGATGTATGTATTTATTATAAATGGATTAGCTGCAAGTATATATTTTTTAAGGATTAAAAGAAATTTATCTAAACCAGTGGTAGCATTAATCTTAGTGTTAACGGTACTTTCGAGATTTAGTAATGTTTATTTTACAATAGGACTCATGGAAATGGCTTTTGATTTTAGGAAGCTTGACCCATATAGAATTATAAGGAAATAATTGGGGGCTCGTTATGGATAATAAATACAATTACTTTAATGTTAATAATAAAATATATATGGTAACCATGGCCCTACTCATATATATAATATTTTATTACGGACATTTTCAAGTAGGAATGGTAGCACTAGGCCTATATGCAGTACTAGTGGTATATAATATTTATAACTCAAAAATAAAAAAAGGCGAGTGGAAAAAGTTCATTGAGAACTTTTCGTCTAAACTTGATATAGCAACTACAAGTACTTTAGTAAAACTTCCTTTTCCCTTAATAATAATAGGGTATCTTGGAAACATTTTATGGTACAATCAAAGTGTAACAACAATGCTCGAAGGGGAAGATCTTTTAAATAAAAATATTAGAGATATAATTAAGGAACTTAATCTAAAACAGGTTTTAGAGGGTAAAAAAAATATATTTCCAAATATAAAAATAAAGGATAGTGTCTATGAGATATATACAAATAGTGTAGACACAAATGAAAATAAGAATGTTAAAGATAAGATTATGCTTTTATATTTTTATGATACAACAGAAAAAAATAATATAATAAAAGGTATTAACGGAAACAGGGAAAGTGTTATGCTAGTAGAAGTTGATAATCTTGATGATGTTGTTAAAAACACAGAAGAAGACAAGGCACCACTACTTGTAGCGGATATAGAGAGAATGATAAACAGTTATGGGCAGAGTGTGAATGCTGTAGTAAAAAAATATACATCAAATAAATATGTTATTATAGTTCAAGACAAGTATATTGAAAAAGAAATAGAAATGAAATTTGATATACTAGATAGTGTAAGGGAAATAAGCAATGGTAATAAACTTGCAGTAACCTTAAGTATAGGCGTAGGTAGGGGAGAAGATACTCCACTTAAAAACTATGAATTTGCGACTTCGGCTAAAGAACTTGCATTAGGTCGTGGTGGCGATCAAGTAGTAGTTAAAAAAGGTGATAAGTTATCTTTCT
The DNA here is from genome assembly GCF_018861735.1 of Clostridium lacusfryxellense. Taxonomy (GTDB): domain Bacteria; phylum Bacillota; class Clostridia; order Clostridiales; family Clostridiaceae; genus Clostridium_AD; species Clostridium_AD lacusfryxellense. The sequence goes on from NZ_JAHLEB010000003.1 coordinate 27,693, forward strand.
TTGGAGGAAAGACAAAAGAAGTTGAGAAAAGGACTAAAGTACGTGCAAGAGTTATAGCCCATGCACTAATGGATTTAGTAAGTGAGAGTAATGCAATATTTATAATGGGTCATAAGAACCCTGATCCTGATTGTTTAGGAGCTGCAATTGGCTTATATAGTATTATTAAAAGATTAGACAAGGAATGTTACATTATTCTTGAGGGAGTAAGTAGTGGCATAAAAAGCATGATGGATATAATACTTGAAGATGAAGAATACAAAAACACTTTTATAACAAGTGAAAAATTTAAAAGTGTTAAAAAATTAAATAGCCTACTTATATTAGTAGATGTCCACAATGAAAGTCATGTACTAAATTTAGATATAGTTAATGAAGTAGAAAAAGTAGTTATAATTGATCATCATAGAAAATCGCAAGATTTTATACAAGGAGCAGTACTTAGTTATATGGAAACTTATGCATCATCTACTGCAGAACTCGTAACTGAGATGATTCAATACATGGTAGATAAACCTAAGCTAAAACATATAGAAGCAGTAAGTCTTTTGGCAGGAATATGTGTAGATACAAAGAACTTTTCTTTTAAAACTGGAGTTAGGACATTTGAGGCGGCTGCCTTTTTAAGGCGTCATGGCGCAGATACAATGGATGTTAAAAAAATGTTTTCTGATAATATGGGTGTTTTTCTGCAAAGGGCTGATATTATAAGAGCTGCAAAAATTAAAAATGGAATTGCCGTAGCTATTTGCCCAACAGAAATAGAAGATTCTGTAATAGCTGCCCAGGCAGCGGATGAACTTCTAAATATTACTGGTATCCAGGCATCATTTGTTATTGTTAAAATAGGGGATGAAGTATATATTAGTGGAAGGTCTCTTGGGAAAATAAATGTACAGTTGATACTCGAAACACTAGGTGGTGGTGGACACATGACTATGGCAGGTACAAAATTCACTTCGATGAAACTTGAAGAAGTAGTGGAAAAATTAAATGAAGCTATTGATGAATATTTAAAGGAGGATGAAAAATAATGAAAGTTATATTATTAAAGGATGTTAAAAGTATGGGCAAAAAGGGTGATGTGGTAAACGCTGCAGATGGATATGCGAGGAATTATTTAATTCCAAGACTTTTGGTTGAGGAAGCTAGTGACTCAAACATGCACATATTAAATAAAAAGAACGACATTGAAAGAAAAAAGAAAACAGCTGAAATAGAAGATGCACAAAAAATAGCAAATGATCTTAAAGATAAGGTTGTAAAGATAATAGGTAAAGCTGGAGAAAATGGAAAACTTTTTGGTGCAATTACAACTAAGGATATTGCAGCAGAATTAAATAAACAATGTAATTTGGATATCGATAAAAAGAAAATAGTAACAGACACAATAAAATTATTAGGAACTTACGAAGTAGAAGTTAAAATATACCCAGAAATATCTACTAAGATAAAAGTTCTTGTTTGTGAGCAGTAATCATAAAACAAAGGGAGGAAACGTTCTAGTAAATAAGCGATAATCTTATTTATTTAAGCGGATTGAATTTGAATACATTATTCGTAAATCAAAGTGGAGAACCAGTTGAAAAAGATTCATTACCACTAGATACACAAATTGACGTTTTATATGAAATAATGAGGAATGTAATGGATGAGGGAAGCATAAAGGCTAAAACCATAAAGTTCAAACTTCAAAAACATATTAAAAGCGAAAGTATCTATAAAAGGTTATACGCCTTAAATAAAATTATAAGTAATGGTAAAGGCATAATAGTAATACCTGATGAACATAACGTTCAAGATGTATTAGACAGCACTAATGAGTGGTTAACTGATGAGATAGCTAAAAGATATGTACAAAATAGGATTGAATCTCAAGTTGAGCAAAATCTACTTGAAAAACAAGAGAAGTATATTGATGAAGTAAGACTTGGAATAATTAAGAAACAAAAGGGTCCTGAAAATGCTAAAACACTTAAAAAATTTGATGATCTTCAAGAACTTGATAGAAGAAAACTTACTAAAAATATACAAGCTATGTTAAGACCTGAGAGTTTTAGTGAAATAGTGGGTCAAGAAAGAGCTATAAAATCCCTTATATCTAAAATGGCATCACCATATCCGCAACACATTATTCTTTATGGACCACCAGGAGTTGGTAAGACTACCGCAGCTAGGCTTGCTCTTGAGGAAGCTAAAAAGCTAAGCTACACAATTTATGATAAAGATGCTAAATTTGTAGAAGTAGACGGTACGACACTTAGATGGGATCCAAGAGAAATAACAAATCCTCTTTTAGGATCTGTTCATGACCCAATATATCAGGGAAGTAAAAGAGATCTTGCCGAGGGCGGAATTCCTGAACCAAAACCAGGGCTTGTAACTGAGGCTCATGGAGGGGTATTATTTATTGATGAAATAGGAGAACTGGATAGTATACTTCAAAATAAATTGCTTAAAGTTCTTGAAGATAAAAGAGTAGAGTTTTCATCATCATATTACGATCCTGAAGATGAAAATACACCTAAGTATATAAAATATTTATTTGATAAAGGTGCGCCAGCAGACTTTGTTTTAATAGGTGCTACTACTAAAGAACCATCACAAATAAACCCGGCATTAAGATCAAGATGTACTGAAGTTTATTTTGAACCATTAACTTCAAAAGATATAGAGGATATCGTAGTAAATGCTGCGATTAAGTTAAAGGTTGAAATAGGAGTTGGAGTAGCAAGTACAATTGGTAGATATACTATTGAAGGAAGAAAAGCTATAAATATTTTAGCAGATGCATATGGATATGTATTGCATAACAGAAAACGTGCAAACAAGTCTCAAATTATAATTGAAATGAAGGACTTATTAGAAATTATATCTATAAGTAGATTATTTCCGTATGAGGAATTGGATAAGGATGTTAAAGCGGAAGTTGGTCACATATATGGACTTGGGGTATCAGGATATATAGGATCAACTATAGAAATAGAAACATCCATATTTGAATCTAAGGAAAAAGGTAAAGGGCAAGTAAGGTTTAATGATACTGCTGGAAGTATGGCCAAGGATTCGGTATTTAATGCTGCATCCGTAATTAGAAAAACAACTAATAAAGATATTAAGGATTATGACATACATGTAAATATAGTAGGTGGTGGTAAAATAGATGGACCATCTGCAGGAGCAGCTATAACTGTATGTATAATTAGTTCGCTTTTAGACAAACCCTTAAGGCAGGATATAGCAGTTACTGGTGAAATATCACTAAGAGGCATTATCAAACCTGTAGGTGGAATATTTGAAAAGATTTATGGTGCAAGAAGAAAAGGGATTAATATGGTTATAGTTCCTAAGGATAACGAAAAAGAAGTCCCTATGGGTCTTAAAGATATTGAAACAAAAACTGCATCAAACATTGAAGAATTAATGAAATTAGTCTTCGCATAAAAATAAAATTAATTTAATGCCCTGTTAAATCATCACCTTTGGTGTTGCACTTTTAACAGGGCATAAAAGATTAATTTAGGAGAGATAAGGAATGGATACATCACTTAGAAGTTTACCGTATAACTTAGAAGCTGAGCAATCAGTAATTGGATCAATGCTTATAGATAAAACAGCCATTTCTAGAGTAGTGGAGGTTTTAAAAGGCGACGATTTTTACAGAGATTCTCATAAGGTTATATTTAACGCCATTTTTGATTTATATCAAAAGGATACACCTATTGATATGATTACGTTGCTTGAACATCTTCGCTCTTCTGAGCAATTAGAATCTTCTGGAGGGATTACTTACATTTCGGAGATAAGTAATTCAGTACCATCCACAGCTAATTTAAGTTCGTACATAAAAATAGTAGATGATAAATCTATTTTGAGAAAACTTATTAGGTCTTCTACTGAAATTATTGAAGACTGTTATAGTAAACAAGATGATGTAGAAGCTGTAATGGATCTTGCAGAGCAAAAGGTATTTAACATATCACAGAAAAAAAATGCAGGTGACTTTGAACCAATGAACACGGTTCTAGAGCGAGGGTTTTTAGAAATAGAGAGAATATTTAATAATAAAGGGGAAACAACGGGAATATCCAGTGGATTTCCAGAACTTGATGATAAAACTGCTGGATTTCAAAAGGGAGATATGATTCTTATTGCAGCAAGGCCATCTATGGGTAAAACTACGTTTGCACTAAATTTAGCAGAGTTTGCAGCACTTCGTCAAGGAAAAAGTGTAGCTGTATTTTCTCTTGAAATGTCAAAGGAACAACTTTCATATAAACTACTTTGCTCTGAAGCAAATGTTGATATGTCAAAACTTAGGCATGGTGATCTAGAAGATAGAGATTGGGAAAACATAGCAAAGGCATCTGGTCCGCTAGCAGCTTCAAAAATATTCATTGATGATACAGCAGGAACTTCTGTTATGGATATGCGTTCTAAATGTAGAAAGTTAAAGATGGAACATGGCATAGATTTAATAGTTATAGATTACCTTCAACTTATGACTGGTAGTAATACAGAAAGTAGACAACAGGAAGTATCAGAGATATCAAGATCAATTAAGGCATTAGCTAAAGAGATGGAGTGCCCTGTTATAGCGTTATCACAACTATCACGTGCGCCGGAGCAGAGAACTGACCATAGACCAATGCTATCAGATCTTAGAGAATCAGGGTCTATAGAGCAGGATGCTGACCTTGTTATGTTCTTGTATAGAGATGAGTATTATAATGAGGAAACGGAAGATAAAAATGTTGCAGAGCTTATAATAGCAAAACAAAGAAATGGTCCAATAGGTACAGTAAAACTTGCATGGATAGGTCAATTCAGTAAATTTGCAAGGCTTGATGTAATTAATAGAGATTAATGATATATAAAAGTAGGATTTATCTACTTGAATTAAATTATAATAAAATAAGTGTACAAATAACATTTAATTATGATAGGATAACGAAATTTAAAATTTTGTTATCCTATTTTTAATGCGATTATATAGTGAGGAAGAGCTTGTTATCATAGGGATAGCACAATAGAGCGTTTTATATAAAATAGGTATATATATGTTTACATTTGTAGATATATATATCTACAAATGTAAGTATATTTATAGATATAGATGTATAGGTTTATAAATGTAAATAAATATCTATATTTATTTTATTACAAAAGAAGGATATTAATACAAAATATAGAATATATACGGAAGAGGTATAATTAGAAAAATTTAGGAGGAACGGAAAATGAACTTAACGGATATATCAAAGAAGTACCCTGTATTAGGTAAAGTGTTAGGATCGGTACTAACTGTAGACATAGGAAATACATTTACAAAAACAAGTACTAATGTAATTTTTGCAAGTAGAGTTTCGGCTGTAAGCAAACATGGGTCTAGGGCTACTGGAATAAGTAACATCACTTGGAATGGTAAGTTATATACTGTGGGGAGTAAAGAAGGTAAGCTTAACATGGAACCTAATAAATACATGTCAGATCATTACAAGTTAAATTTACTTAATGCTATTGCTCTAAGTTTTAAAGGTGAAACTAATATAAAGGTAAGACTTGCGGTAGGTCTTCCTGCAGAATACTATATAGATCACAGTATTCCACTTAAAAATGAACTTAAAAAGATGGAAAAACAGTCAATAACAATAAATAATTTAACATATGATATAGAGATTTTAGAAGTGCAGGTATTTAAACAAGGTGGTACATTGAGTGCTGAAACTATGGAAACATTCACTTATCCAATGTTGCTACTTGATTTTGGTGGTGGTACCCTTGATGTGTCACATTGGAAATATGAAAAAGATGAATTTGGAAATAAGGTGCTTGGCATGACGAAAGCTAGTAGTTTTGCCCAACATGGATTTGAACCAACAATTGAATCATTGCTTACTAAGTTTAATTCCGCTGAAGGCTCTGACGGTAATTATGATGTATCAGATGCTATTGAGTACTTAGAGGATAATGAACTACCTTTCGGGGATGAAAATGTTCTACAAGATATCAAGGACCAAGTTTTAAGACCTTACGTAGAGAAAGCAATAAGCTCAATTAATAGCTCATTTAAACCAAATACATGCAAAGACATAAGAGTAATAGGGGGTCCTGCCGAATTATTACTAGAATATCTACAAAATGAGTTTAAAAAAACTGAGCCAAAACTAATAGAAGATAAAAATGCACAATGTGCTAATGCTATATTATTTGCAGAAAGATATAAAGAACTATTAGTAATTGATTATCTAGATGGAAGCAAAGAAGTTGCTGCAACTACAGTAACAGGGGATTAGGTATGGGTGCACTCCGCAAAACCGTATCCTCAAATTTAGGAGAGGAAACAGATAAGGACTTAATTAATTATGTTGGCAATATGGAGAAGAAAGGTATTAATAATTCTAAACTTATAAAGCAGGCACTAAGGTTTTACAAGGACTACGGTAATAAAGTTAAGCAATTAGATACTGTGGATATTGCAAATATTTTAGATAACCCTGAAGTTAAGGAATATATAGGCAATATAGTTGGAGAGCTTTTAAAAGGTGCTATGCCTACTTCAAATTTGCAGGATAAGAATGATTTTGATGTAGAGAAAGCAAATGAAAAGAAGCAACAGGAGGAACTAGATACTATAGAAAGCGATTACATGAAAAAACTTAGCCGTGTAAAAGATATGTCTTTATAAACTGGAGTGGCTTTTAGGCTGCTCCTTCCTTTTAACTTCTAAGAATGTGAATTTTTATAAGAGATGCTTATTCATTACTTGTAGTAAAAAATCGTTCTATATGGTAAAATATAAAAGTAGCATTCTAAATAATGTATGAGGGTGATTTAATGTTTTGTCCTAAGTGTGGATCTCAAAATGATGACGGATGTAATTTTTGTAAAGTATGTGGTGTTAATTTGTTAATTGCTCAGAATACTAATGATGCACGTAATGTTTGTGATAAAAACTGGTTAACAACTTTGTTGTTATGTATTTTTATTGGTGCACTTGGAATACATAGATTTTATGTAGGCAAAATATTTACAGGTATTTTAATGATTTTAACATTTGGTGGTTTTGGAATATGGGTGTTAATAGATATTATCATGATCGCAACTAACACATTTACAGATAAAAAAGGATTAAAGTTAAATAAAAATTTTAATAAATATTTAAATGGATATTAAAACTTAATTCTTAAATTTATGCTGAAATAGCTCAGTTGGTAGAGTAACGCACTCGTAACGCGTAGGTCGAGGGTTCGATCCCCTTTTTCAGCTCCAAATAATAAAAAGCAAAGCCGAAGTAGAGATACTTTGGCTTTGCTTTTTTAATTACTCATACCAACGATTGATTGCTTTCTATGAGAAATACTAAAATTGGGTACTGGTTGGGTAGATCTCTAAGCATTATCTCTAGGAGAAATTCCTGGAAAATAACAAACATAACGTTTTAATTACTTTCAGAATATCATAAAAAAACACATCATAAGGGTATGAAGCACATATTCAAGGATAAACTTTAGAATATATAAAAAAATAAAGTATCTCAAAATGTTTTTTAATCATTTTGAGATACTCCAAAATTTGTACTATTTTCTAACCTCTCTATGCCATATAAAAAGCAAAATGAAGGTGTAAAAATATTGAGCAACAAATTGTATTATTTCTGGTTTTGAGTACCAACCAATTAAAATGTAAAGAGGAAGTCCTATTATACCTTCTTTATGGTAGAAGATAGTTTTTGAAAGGTCGAATGCCTTAATTAATAGTGGACTTGAACTTGAAATAATATTTAAAGAATGTAGCGCAGATAAGCCTTCATGGATGCCGTAACCTAGTAAAAATCCAGCTTGTATAATTAAATATACTAAAGTTACATTAAATAATATCTTTAAATTTATCTTTACTAAAGAGAAATAAATTAATATGCAAAAAATCAATGCTGCAACAACACCTAAAAATATTGATAATAAAAGATATTTGCCAGCAAAAACAAATACTGCAATTTCAGTACCTTCACGAACAACCATAAAAAAGGTAATACTAAAAATGCCTATAGCTGAAAGATTAGTTTTTACTTGAGTTTGAACTTCCGTAACCATGTTTCTTCCATGTTTTATCATCCAATAGATAAAAGTAGTTATTAATATTAGCGCCACAATACTTGATGAACTTTCCCATAACTTAGTTAATTCATCTGTTTTACCAATAGATTTTGATATGAATAATAAAATCCCTCCGATTCCTACTGAAGCTAAAATTCCTATTAAAGCTCCTGAAAATGCATTTTTCATAAAAGTAGTATTGTCACTCTTTTTTAAATATTGAAGTATAATTACAACGATTAAGAAAGCTTCAAGGCCCTCTCTAAAACCCATAATTAGTCCTGGTAAAAAATTTGCCATAAATATAATATTCCTTTCGTCTACATGACATTGATTTTTATTCTCAATTAAATTATAAGATATGGTTATATTTTTGTCAATGGGTGTTTTTGTCTATCCCCCCGAAAAGGTGGAATAGGGTAATAGCCTCAAAGTGAAAGTAACTCAATTGGTATTGTGTTACATTGAGAATATTAGTATAAGCTAAATATATCAACCCCAGCATCATTATATGAGGGGTACTTGTGACGACATATAATCCTATTTTGAAATAAACTATAATTACTTATTTTAAAAATTGAATGACGTGAAAAATAGACTTTCACGTCATTTGAAAACAAGGTATTTTAAGTATTCCTTTTAACCATTGACCTACATGTTTTTTACCATTAGAATTATAAAAAGTACCAATACCTTCTTGTAACCCGCCTTTCTATAATTATATTTATTATAAACACCATTACATTCCATTTTTTTCATGTTATAAGCTATGATAAGCTATGATTACTTAGTTAAAAAGTAGAATGACTGTATGTAATGGATTGGGGTCTTTTTAAAACCAATTAAACCTTGTTCTTACGAACCAGTTGTTTGCAGGTTTCACTCTTGTGCGACGCATGATTGAAACCTGTTTATACAGTAATAGAGAAAACCAAAGTTAAAATATAATGGAATACTTGGCGTTTATTTTGATAACGCGTAGGTCGAGGGTTCGATCCTCTTTTTCAGCTCCAAATTATAAATAATAAAAAGCAAAGCCGAAGTAGAGATACTTTGGCTTTGCTTTTTAGCGTAGAAATAAAAATATTTAATAAATGTATATTTAGAGGACAAGCAGTGATTAATATAATATAAATCGGTCAAGAATACTAAAAGATGGAAATAAAAATATAATTTATAAGCAATATTAGATCAAGTAAATTTAAAGTGAGGTTGAATGTATATGAAAAAAATAAAAGTTAAGGTTGGAGTAGATAAAAGTAAACTAATTAAGGGTAATAAGAGATTAGTTGCTTGTGGAAAGAACTTCTAATAGAAGAGAAAATAAAGAAAGATTTAGTAAATGGTAGCTGAGAGTTATATCTTAACTGCCTTTTTTATTTTAAATTATTATATGGTAATAATTTTGGAAGTAGTCCTACTATTGTTATTTTCATTTCAAAATACTCTCTAGAAGTAGTCTTATTACCTCGCTCTTTGTTATATTACTAGCATTGCAGAAACTTTCTAATGAGTTTGATAGCTCCTCACTTATTCTCACATGGATAACTTCACTTTTTGAGTTTTCAATTTTTTTTCTTCCTCTGGCCATAATTATCACCTCATAATATTTGTGTTACCTAAAATAATCTTATGGTAACTAAGTTAAATAGTGTAGAACAATATTAAGTATAATACTAATTTACATAAAATACCATAAAGTTAACAGTCTTGTGAGAATTTTTATATAGACATAATAAATGAAATTTCTATTTAATAAAATATTATTTTACATGATAAGCAAGTTAAAATAAAAATCATGAAAATATCTGATTTTATAAGCCGTATGTATATAAAATTGGAATATTTTCTGTTACAATGATAATGTATCAAAAAAAGGAATAAATTATGGAATTAGCAGAGTTAAAGGTAGTGGTCGATGTAAATATGCGTAAGCATTAAATATAGTAAGTAGACAAGCTTTAAAATTAATTTATTAGTTTATAATTATTAGAAATACAGGGGGGTAATCATATGAAAAAGAGAATAGCGTTTATAGTCATGTTATTAAGCATAGCAAGTTCACATGTTGCACTTGCCGATAGTGGAATAATAAATGCAAGTTCATTAAAGGTTAGGAAAACTGCTTCACTTTCATCTTCAACTATAACTTCATTACCAAGAAACACGAAAATAGAGACACTTGGCAAAGCGAATAACTTTTATAAAATTAATTATAAAGGGAAAACGGGATATGTATATAGCTCATATGTAACAATAGCTAAAAGTAGTCCAACCCCTATAGCCAAACCTATAGCAACTGCAAGCGTAGGGAAAAGTGGAACAGTAACAACGCAACATTTAAACGTAAGGTCAGGTTCTGGAATAAGTTACCCGGTTACTAGCACTATAACACTGGGTACCAAAGTTACTATGTATGAAAAGTCAAATGGATTTTACAAGATAAATTATGCTGGTAAAACAGGTTATGTAAGTGAGTTATATGTGAAGGTTACAGGACAGAGTTCTACAAATGTGATTGTCACTGCAGCTCCAGTTAGTACAACTGTTGATAAAATTACCGGAATTGGCAATATCACAGCGTCGAGTTTAAATATTAGAAAAGCGGCGGCTGCGGGTAGTAATATTATGGGAGTACTAAAAAGGAATGCAAAAGTAAATTTATACGGGTCACAAAATGGTTTTTATAAAATAAAATACAATGGTCAATGGGGATATATATCTACTACATATGTAAGCATGGGATCTAATGCTGTAGTTTTAGGTAGTGTAACACCTAGTAGAGGTAATATCACAACAAGTAAAACTATATATACTATAAATGGCAATCAATATGTTGCTACCAAAAGCATAGATAGTTTAATAGCTCAAACAAATACATTTTTAGGAACACCATACTTATGGGGCGGCGCAACTCCAGCCAAGTATAACTCTAGCGGTAAGTACGTAAGTGGTGGTTTTGATTGTTCAGGTTTAGTTCAATATGTTTATAGAAATATAGGTATAAATTTACCTAGAGTAACTATGGATCAAATAAATGTAGGTCATTCTGTTAGTATAACTAATCTTCAAAAAGGTGATTTAATATTTTTCGCTACAAATTCTGCAGATCCTTATCAAGCATCACATGTGGGAATATATATTGGCAATAATAGATTTATACAGTCTCCTAAGACTGGTTATAATATAAGAGTATCTGAATTAACTGGATATTACAAAGATAAATTTATAATAGGGAAAAGGGTTGTAAAATAAGCTTATTTAAGCTTGTTTTACTTTTTTTTTATGATTAAAAATACAAATATTTAATAGTTAAGTATGTTTATGAATGGACAAACTTAATTTTTACAAATGGCTTGTAAAAATATATAGGCTAGTATAATATTATGGAGCAAATTGAAAAAATCCTTTTTAAGTTAGTAAATTATTAATTATATAAATGATAATGATGTATATATAGGATATATTAAAGTTATATTTAATTAATATATATAAAATATTAAGTAATTGTATCAACGTAAGGTAGAGGTAATATGTTTGATACAATATTAAGGAGATAAATATGGAAATGAAGAAAATAAGCGAATTAAAAAAGGGCGACAGGGTTGAGGGATTTTATGTTATAAAATCTGTGGATAGCAAAGTCTCCAATAATAGTAATTCAAATAGATATTTAGATTTCAACTTAGGAGATGCAACGGGAGATATAAATGCAAAACTATGGGAATGCAATGATGAGCTTGAGAGTAAGTTTAAACAAAGTATTTTAGTTAAAGTTAAGGGAACTGTAAATGAGTGGAGAGGTGTACTCCAATTAAAAATTGAAAACATAAGATTAACTGAGGAAAAAGATGAAGTTAAGATTTGCGATTATGTTGCAGTAGCGCCATATTCACCAGAAGAGATGTATGATGATGTTCTAAATTATTTATCTAAAATCGAAAATATAGATATTCAAAATATAGTTACTAATATTCTAGGTAATAATGAAGAAAAACTAATGCATTATCCAGCAGCCAAGTCTAATCATCATTCTGTAAGATCAGGGCTTTTATATCATACTACAACAATGCTTAAGGCTGGAGAAAAGTTAAGCGAAATCTATACGTTTTTAAATACAGATTTATTATATGCAGGTATAATACTCCATGATATTGGTAAAATATACGAGATGAATGCTAGCGAACTTGGAATTGTAAGTGAGTATTCAGTTGAAGGTCAGCTTTTAGGGCATATAATTCAAGGTATAAAAATGATAGAAACAGCAAGTATTGAGGTTAAAGCTGGAAAAGAAGTATCTATGTTACTGCAACACATGGTGCTATCTCACCATTATGAAGCGGAATATGGAAGTCCTAAAAAGCCAATGATACCAGAAGCAGAGATGTTACACCATTTAGATATAATGGATGCGAGAATGTATGATATGAATAAGGCAATTAGAGATACAAAGGAAGGTAAGTTTTCAGAAAGAATAAGGTCGCTTGATAATATAAATGTTTACAGAAATACTATCAGTAAATAGGAAAATAAATAAGAATTTATATAATGAATAAAAATAAGAACGCTTGAAGAAAATATAAAATATATCTTATATGAAAATACACTTGTGCAGTAAATGTAAATAAGTGTATTTTTTTATTTGAGAAGTGTAAAGAATCATAATATACGAACTATTACTTAAAATAAATTAATAATATTCGCATTTTATGTTGACTGGATTATGTTGCTCTGATATCATTAAATAGTATGATAATTAGTAACAGGTTTAATTTCCTACAGAGGAATACAGGAGAGATAACAATTGATAATTGTTATCTGCCCCATACGCACACAGGAGGGTATATCAAATGAAAGATTTTTATGATGTGATTATTGTAGGAGCTGGACCAGCGGGTATATTTACGGCATTAGAGATTTCTGATAAAAGACCAGAACTTAGTGTACTTATAGTTGATAAAGGAAGAAGTATAGAGAAAAGAAAATGTCCTGCGCGGATTAATGGTAAATGCGTTAATTGTAATCCATGTGGAATAACATATGGATGGTCAGGTGCTGGTGCTTTCTCAGATGGTAAGCTTTCATTAAGCCCTGAAGTGGGTGGAAGACTTCTTGAATATTTCTCAGAAGACGAATCTAAACAGTTAATAAAATATTGTGATGATATATATATAAAATTTGGAGCAAATGAAAAGGTATATGGACTTAATAATGATAAAGTTGAAGAAGTAAAATATGAAGCAAGCAAACATAATATTCGTCTTGTTGAATGCCCAGTAAGACATTTGGGTACAGAACTTGCTTATGAAGTTTTAAAATCTATGTACCATCATTTAATGGATAATACGAATACAGAATTTATTGAGCTTAGTGAAGTTGAAGAAATTCTAATAGAAGATAATAAGGCCACTGGCGTAATATTAACCAATAAACAAGGCAAAATCAAGGTTAATGCAAAGTATGTTGTAGCAGCGCCAGGTAGAGGTGGGGCAGAATGGATTGCAAATGAAGCTAAAAAACACAATATCGAAGTTACTAATAATGCAGTAGATATTGGTGTAAGAGTTGAAGTACCTAATTCTGTTATGGATCATCTAACAAAGGACCTGTATGAAGCAAAACTTGTATATTATTCTGATACTTTCGGAAATAAGGTTAGAACCTTTTGTATGAATCCTGGTGGAGTAGTGTCAGCAGAATATTATGATGATAATACAATTGCAGTAGTAAATGGTCATAGTTATTCAGATCAGAAACTTAGAACAACTAATACAAATTTTGCGATGCTTGTATCTACTAGTTTTACAGAGCCATTTAATCAACCTATTGGTTATGGAAAATATATAGCTCAGCTAGGCAATATGTTAACAGGTGGAGGTATAATGGTTCAAAGACTTGGGGATTTACTAAAAGGAAGAAGAACGGATGTTAATAGATTAAGTAAATCAACTACTGTGCCTACTCTGAAATCAGCAGTACCAGGCGATTTAAGTTTTGTATTGCCACAAAGACACTTAACATCCATTGTAGAGGCGTTAAAGGCTTTTGACAAAATAGCTCCAGGCTTATATAGCAAAAATACATTACTATATGGAGTAGAAGTAAAATTTTATTCTAGTAAGTTTACTACAAATGATAAATTTGAAACATCAATTAGCAATTTGTACACCATAGGAGATGGAGCGGGAATAACTAGAGGCTTAATGCAAGCTTCAGCAACTGGAGTTGTAGTAGCAAGAGACATAACTAATAAGGAAAAATAATAGTGTTTAAGATAAACAATTGGTTATATGAGCATTAAAAGTGTATAATTCAAATAGAAACTAAAGACTAGAAAAGAAACTACATGTAAGAAGCGATGGAATTTGCGTGCCGTAGTATCTAAGAAATTTTATTGTTAAATGAAAGAAAGCGAGGAATATATATGTCAGCATTTATTGTTTTAGGAGCCCAATGGGGAGATGAAGGTAAAGGTAAGATGACAGATTATCTTGCACAGAAGGCAGACGTTGTAGTCCGTTTTCAAGGTGGAAACAATGCAGGTCATACTGTAGTGGTTGGAGAAAAAGAATATAAACTTCATTTAATACCATCAGGAATATTATATAAAGAGAAATTGAATGTAATAGGTAACGGCGTTGTTGTAGATCCAAAAGCTTTATTTACAGAGATTGATTACTTAGAAGCATTAGGTGAGCAAATAACTCCTGAAAGATTAATGATTAGTGATAGATCACAAGTTATAATGCCTTATCATAAAGAGTTAGATAATTTATATGAAATAGCTAGAGGTAAAAATGATATCGGAACTACTAAAAAAGGGATAGGTCCATGTTACAGTGATAAATTTGAAAGAAGTGGAATTCGAGTTTGTGACCTTATGAAAAAAGATGTTTTTAAAGAAAGACTTCAAACTAGTTTAGCATTAAAAAATGATATAATTACAAAAGTTTTTGGCGGAGAGGCTTTAGACTTTGAAAAAATATATACTGAGTACCTAGAGTATGCAGAAAGAATGAGGCCATATGTAAAAGACATATCAGTTAAAGTTTACGATTCAATAAAAGCAGGTAAGGATGTTTTATTTGAAGGAGCACAAGGAACTTTACTTGATATAGATTATGGTTCATATCCTTTTGTAACGTCTTCTAACACTATTGCAGGTGGAGTTTGTGTTGGAGCAGGAATAGGGCCTACAATGATAACAAGTGTTGTAGGAGTAGCTAAAGCATATACTACAAGAGTAGGAAAAGGACCATTTCCAACAGAACTTGAGGATGAAACAGGAGAATGGATTCGTGAAAAAGGTTTTGAGTTTGGTGTAACAACAGGCAGAGCAAGAAGATGTGGATGGCTTGATCTTGTTATATTAAAGTCTGCAGCTAGAGTTTCAGGAATTACAAGCTTTGCTGTAACTAAAATAGATACATTAGCAGGACTTGAAAAAATTAAAATCTGTGTTGGATATGAATTTGAAGGCAGCGTTATAGATTATTTCCCAGCAAGTCTTGAAGATTTAGCAGCGTGCGTGCCAGTATATGAAGAATTTGATGGTTGGGATGAAAACATAGCTGATGCAAGAAGTTACGATGAACTTCCTGAAAATGCAAAAATATATATAAAGAGAATTGAAGAGTTTACTGGAGTTAAAGTTTCTATAGTTTCAGTAGGACCTAAAAGAGATCAAACAATGGTATTAACTGAAATATAGCAATTAAGCCTACATAATATCAAAGGTTTTATCTTAAGTAGGTATGGTTTTTATATTATAGGAGATTCTAAGTATTGTAGGAAACATTTATTAAGGTATGCAAATGTATACTAAAGATTAAAAAAGTGCGTACTGGTAAAATGTAAACATAGAGATTATAATCAGAGTTAGAACTAAGTTAAATAAATATTTTTATTTATTTAATATTCTAATTCTGTTATAATAGTTTAAAATTAAAATAAAGCGAGGTATATAATATGAGTATAACTAAGGATATGACAATAGGCGAAGTTGTAAGAACAAAACCTGAATCAGTTCAAGTGTTAATGAACTTTGGAATGGGTTGTGTAGGATGCCCTTCAGCTCAAGCTGAAACATTAGAAGAAGCAGCAATGGTTCATGGTCTTAATTTAGAAGAATTAATGACTGCAATAAACGCATAAAAAAATTAAGACACTTAGCAAATGCTAAGTGTCTTAATTTTTTATCTTCTTTTTATCTTTTTTATGGCTATTATAACTGGGATGGTAATTACAGTAGCTATAATAGCTTCTGGAACGCCGTTTATTATAGCTATGCCATAAATAGTCTTTGCAGCAATGGATGGATCTATGCCTTTAGAAGCAGCAAATTTAGCTGCATATAAAACATATACCATAGTAAGAACACCAAAGGTATTAGTTAGTGAACCAACAATGGTTGCTAGTCCTATTCGTACACTATCCTTTTTTATGTAACTTAATTTATAAACATAGTAAGAAGTAAGACCAATAAGTACCCTTGGTAATACAGATACTAAAGGATTTATAAAAGCAAATGATAGTATATTTGGAGTTGTTATATTTTGCATGATACTAAAAATACCGAATATGAAACCAATAGTCATGCCTACCATCGGACCACCTATTATAGAACCTATGATAACGGGAATATGCATTATAGTAGCTTTTGCACCAGGAAGTGGAATAAATCCATATCCAGTTAGTCCAAGTACAACACAAACTGCTGATAGCATACCAATCGTTGTAAGTTCACTTGTTTTTATTCGTCTTAGTTTCATAGTATTGTTAATCATGTGTAACCTCCGCTCTTATTCCATAAGGATATAAGTCGACCTATTTGTATAATCCTTATTAATAGATATAGTTCAGTTTCATAGTGAATACTGACAACAATATTTTAGCACGTATTTGATAAAAATTAAATAGATAAATAAAAATTTATCAAAGTTTATAAAGAAAATGACTTATAAATGTATTTTAATGTATATTTATTTAGTATAATTCTAGATGTAAGGAAAATTATTATGCGCAAATTTAATAAATATTATATAGTAAAAAATATAGGAGTGATAGTATGAGTAAAATTCCAGTAGTTACTTTCAGAAATTATAACATTCATTATTATGAGGTAGACATACATAAAAGAGCTTTGATTATAAGTATAATTAATTATCTAGGAGATATGGCAATGTACCAAAGCGAAACCTTAGGAGTTGGAATAGACTACCTTACTGAGAATGACATGGCTTGGGTCTTATACAAATGGGATATAACAATTGAGTCATACCCACTTCTAAACGATACTATAAAGGTGGAGACATATGCACATTCTTTTAAAAGGTTTTATGCAGATAGAAAATACGATATCTTTGATGGTAAAGGAAATAAAATAGGACATGCCGATTCTATATGGATTTTGATAAACACAGCTAGAAGAAGACCAATAAGAGTTACGAAAGATATGTACGAAGTTTATGGTATAGATGATAGTAGTAACACACCAATAGACATTGAGAATATATTATCAATAAATAAAGTAGATAGTGAGAAAAGTTTCCAGGTAAGATACAGTGACATTGATACAAATAAACACGTAAACAATGTTAAATATGCTGCATGGGCTTTAGAAACAATCCCTAAGGATATAATACTCAATTATGAAATGAAAAACATTAAGGTAACCTACATCAAGGAAACAAAATATGGAGAGACTATAACGGTAAGTACCGAGGTTATAAAAGAAGAAGATAAAATAATATGTAGACATAGAATAGTAAATGAAGAGGGCGTTGAACTTACGCTATTAGAAAGTATCTGGGTATAGTAGATTTTTCTTGGATTATGCTATAGCGAAAAGTACATATTGCTTGAGATACTTTCACTGCGCCAAGTAATTCTACGCATTATATATTTTTTTTAGATGGTGGAAAAATTCTTAACCAAAACGGAAAAACAATTAGGTGATTAATGTTCAATCTGGGGCAAGCTGTTTTTTAGATAAGTTATGAATTGCATATTGTAATCTATCTCAGACAAAACAGAGATACCGGTGCTGTTCGGAATTATCAATTTTTAATTATGGTTTAATATTATTTTTTCTTATGTTATGCTAACAAAAGTAGAGGTTGCTAAGCGAAGTATTCAGGCGACCTCTACTTTTAGTTATAGCATAATATAAGAAAAACTTCTTAGATATTAATAGTAGAAAATCTATTTGGAAGCATTTATCCCTGCAACAGCACCAGAACTCCATGCCCATTGAAGGTTAAAACCACCACAATCTCCATCGACATCTAATATTTCACCTGCAAAGAATAAACCTTTTGTAATATTAGATTCTAAAGTTTGAGCGTTAACTTCTTTTGTATTAATACCTCCTGCGGTGACTTGAGCATTTGCAAAAGAATTAGTACCCGATACCTCAAATTGCCAATGTTTTAGCAAACCATATATAGCTTCTTTTTCTATTAGGTTTAAATCGCGGCAAGGTTTATGTATATCTTCTATTTTTGCTTCTTTTAAAATTATTGGAATCATCTTCTTGTGTATTATCCCGATAAATGAATCGCAAATAGAGCGATTTTCAAATAATGACCAATGTTTATTTAAAAATTGTGTTAGATCTTCACGGCTAATATTTGGTAACATATCAATTTTCAATGAAACTTTATTACTTTTAGTTAAGCCATAAGCTGCAGCTCTACTAAGTTGAAGTATTGGCGGGCCTGATATACCATAATCCGTAAAGAGTATTTCTCCAAATTCCTTTTGAATACATAAACCATTTATAAATATTTCTCCATATCCATCAAATTTTACTCCAGATAAAGCTTTTAACCTACTATAGTTTAATTTAAGCTGTACAAGGGCAGGGACTTGAGGTAACACATCATGACCTAATTGTCTTGCTAATGTATATCCGGAGCCGTCAGAACCTGTTTTAGGGGCACATTTGCCACCTGCTGCAATAATCAACCTGTCACACTCATATATACTATTATCTGAATTACAAATTTTAAAGCCCTTTTTAGTTTTAGTAATTTCCTTAGCTTTAGTATTTGTATAGACAGTGATGTTTTTTTCGTCAAGAGCAAACCTTAATATATCAAGAACTGATGAGGCTTGCATAGACATAGGAAACATTTTACCTCCATCTACAGTTACTAAAGGTATACCTAAAGAGGCGAAAAAAGCTATAGTATCCTCTGTAGAAAAAGAATTTAGAACGCCTTCAAAGAAACAAGGATTATCACTGTGGTATCTATCGTTATTTATATTTTCATTACTAATATTGCATCTACCGTTGCCAGTAGTTAATATTTTTTTGCCTAATCTATCGCTTCCTTCAATTATGGCTACATCTATTCCAGAATCCTTTGCTATTAGAGCGGCAGTTATACCAGCGGCACCTCCGCCAACTATTATAAGAGAATGTTTCAAGAAAATCTCTCCCTTCGAGAAAAAATTATGATTGTAATATAAATTGTTTTGCTTATAATTTTACCCTAAAATCATTAAGTTGAACATGTATTTATATTATTTTATAAAAAATTATAAGGTATTTAGAGAATTCTTTAGTAAATATTAAAATATTTTATAAAAAGTAAAACTTTTATTTATAGGATAAAGCGTTGAATTAACTGGAGTCATGGACTAAATTAAAAAATAAAATTGAAAAAAATAAGAAAATATGTTGACACACTAAGGAAAATTAGGTATTATAGTCTATGTCGGGTTGCGAGACCCAACTACATAACTAATAAAGTGACAACGACTATGGCTCCTTGGTCAAGCGGTTAAGACACCACCCTTTCACGGTGGTAACAGGGGTTCAATTCCCCTAGGAGTCACCATACAAAACATATATGGGAGCATAGCTCAGCTGGGAGAGCATCTGCCTTACAAGCAGAGGGTCACAGGTTCGAACCCTGTTGTTCCCACCATATATGGCCCAGTAGCTCAGTTGGTTAGAGTGCTGCCCTGTCACGGCAGAGGTCGAGGGTCCGAGTCCCTTCTGGGTCGCCATTTTTACACTGCAATAATTAATAAAAAGCAAACATGCTGTAATTAGCAGATTGTAAAGTCAATTATTATTGTGAGATTCATTTTAAATTTAACAAGGCTCCTTGGTCAAGCGGTTAAGACACCACCCTTTCACGGTGGTAACAGGGGTTCAATTCCCCTAGGAGTCACCATACAAAACATATATGGGAGCATAGCTCAGCTGGGAGAGCATCTGCCTTACAAGCAGAGGGTCACAGGTTCGAACCCTGTTGTTCCCACCATATATGGCCCAGTAGCTCAGTTGGTTAGAGTGCCGCCCTGTCACGGCGGAGGTCGAGGGTCCGAGTCCCTTCTGGGTCGCCATTTTCTGCTGGCATGGCTCAACGGTAGAGCAGCTGACTTGTAATCAGCAGGTTGTAGGTTCAATTCCTATTGCCAGCTCCAAAAAAGTACTAAACATTTGTTTAGTACTTTTTTTTTATTGTATAGGAAATCCTTTTAACATACAGGTAATATAAACTATAAGTTGCTAACAAATATTTTTATGCACAAAAAAAGTATATATTACGTATAATGCATTAGTAGTAATATATACTTTTTCTAATTTATTTTGGTCTACTTAAATTTATCTTTATTCTTATATCATCGCCAAAAAATTTACAAAGAGTGAAGTTTCCAAGAAGTCTTGATGTTATTCTTTCAGAATATGTCTTAAGGATACTTTCAAGAGTTAAATTAGTGGATACTAGCATTTTCTTTTGTTTGAGTAACTTGGTGTTTATAAGATTAAACATTTCTGTTTTAGTAAAATCAGAAAGTTGCTCAGTACCCAAATCGTCTATAATAAGCAGGTCACAATTTATCAGTAAATCTTCTAAAGAATTATCATTATTAAACCTAATATCTTTTAAAGCTTTTATTAATTCTTCGGCTGTCCTATAGACTACAAAAAAGCCTTTATCAATTAATTCTTTTGTAATACAGTGAGACAGAAATGTTTTACCTGTACCAGAACTTCCATAGAATAATAAATTTTCATCGGAGGTATCAAAATTTCTTAAAAAACTCATGGAATTTGATAATATCTTTTCCATGTTCTTTTTTGGAGATTCTGATTGAAGTTCACTTTTTCTAGAAGGATAAAAATCTAATTTAAAATTATCAAAATTATGGGTTTTTAGAATGTTTTTAAGCTCGGATCCGGTATAATAAACATCTATAACCTTTTGTTTAAAACAGGTGCATTTTATGTTGCCAATAAATCCTGTATCACGACATTTCGTACATCTATAATGTAAATTCAAATACTCCATATCAAAACCATTAGAAACCAGTAGTTCAGATTTCCTAACTCTTAAATCCATTATTTTTTCTTTTAAAGCACGTAGGTATTCATCTCTATTATTAATACTTTTTAAGGCACTAATGGATAATTCAATACATAATTTACCTATTTTATGATCTAAATCAATAATTTCAGGATGAGTTTTTTCTATATAGGCTTTTCTATCTCTAAAGTCGGACTCCTCTTTTTGCCTTATCTTATCATACACAGCTAATATTTTGGTTTGATATCCCTTAATCATTTTTATCCCATCCTAGCAATTTTTTTTCAAGTTCGTCAAAGTCATAAGCTCTTTGTTCATAATCAGTAAAACTTCCCTTGGCAGGTTTACCACCAGCAGTTTTGGGTTTATTAGTAAGTATTCTCTTTTTATCTTTTTTCTCTATATCCTCTAAAGATTTTATACCATCTTTAAACCAACTGTTTAGAATTCCATCAATATATTTAAAATCGGCCCTGCTTAGTCTGTCAAAACAGATATCACAAGCTTTAAATATAACTTCTATGGGGAATTTATAAACATTTATCCATTTATCTAATATTTGTTCTTGTGGTTTCATTATTTCTGGAGCTTTTATTCCTAAATAATTTAATATTTTTCTGATATTTATCCATTTATCTTCATGTTTTTTTATATAAGATTGAGCATCTTCAATATTTTTAATATTTGAATCATGCCATGCAATTGCAATAGTCTCAATATATCTATAGTCAACTTTACCTTTTGATACGCAATATTGAATTAGAAGTAGTATGAGCTCTGGGGAAAAATTGTAATCCTTTTGCCAACCCAGGTACATGGTCATTTCCTTTGGTGAGAGAGGTTTCGCTAATAATTTCTCAATATCTTGAAGCATACCCTTTATGGAAGAGTTAGCTAATTCTTCAAGTAAATTTATATTTTGTTTACTATCACTTGGGATATCTAATAAGTCTAAAAATTCAATATTATAGTTACCCATATTATCAATTGGAGTCATTTTAATTATGGTCTCATCATTCCAATAATTCCAAGCATTAACGACATCAGTTTCTAAAAGTCCAAGAGTATTTGCTATAACTTGCGAGGTAGCACCTATTTCTCCAGATGCACAATATTTTAGCCCAAGAAGATAAACTTTAACGAATTCTCCTCTAGCTCTAGGCATAAACTTATCTATAAAGATATTACTCACAGGAGTATATTTGTAATTTTCATTCTTAAACATGAAAGTGCTCATAAAGTCACTACCTTCCTTTTTATATTAAAGAGTTAAAATACTTAATGTTTTACTCCATAAAAATTTATTATTCAAACTATAGTATACCATACAGTTAAAGATACGAAGAAAAAAAATACTTCAATAATGTTTATAATTTGGCAAATTAGGGCATATTAAGTAAGTACAATAGGAGGTTTAAGTATTGAATATTTTAAAACGAAACAAAATGAATATATTTGTAGTGCTTATAACAATTATGATTACAGTGACTATTTTGTATTTCAATGTATTTAGGTTTTATGGTTATAAAGTTTCTATAGGAGAAAATACAATAACCTTTGTAAGAAATAAGAGTGAGTTTAATAAGACGTATAAGGAATTACAAAGCGATGTTAAATTAAAATATAGCAATGTAATTGTAGTTAAGGATTTTACACTAAATAAAGTAAAAGTAGACGATGATAGTATGTTTATAAGTGGTAATGAACTAAAGAAAGTAATGCTAAAAAAATTCAACATAGTAGTAGATGCATTTGTTATGAAATCGGATAATAGGAAAATAGCGTGTGTTACAAATGAAAATCAAGGGAGAGAAATCTTGAAGTCAATAAAAGATCACTATAATAAGGCAGCAAAGCTCAATAGTGTTAAATCTGTGGATATAGAAAATAAAATTATTTATGAAAGGATTAAAGTTAGTACTGGAGAATTATATGAAAATTCACAAATTGTAAATGAAGTTATAAAATATAATGATAAATCACAAACACCACTTATAGGTGTTAAAATAGTAGGAAATAAAGATGAAAGTCAGATTATACATCCTACTACAGTTATGAAACCCTCAAGTGAAATAATGAGTGGAGTTAACAAAACGATAAGTAAAGGCATTGATGGATCAAAAATAATTAGCACCCAGATAACTACCATTAACAAGAGTATAATTAATGAAAAGCTTTTAACATCAAAAATTATAAAACAAGTTCAAAATAAAGAAATATACGTGGGAACTAAAAAACCTACACTACTTGTGGAAGCGTCTATAAATAGACCATCAAGAGGTAGTATTAGTTCACCTTTTGGAACAAGGTGGGGTAAGATGCATAAAGGAATAGATATTGCTGCGAATTTTGGTGCAAATATAAGCGCTGCATTAGATGGTACTATTAGTTATGCTGGGTGGGAAAGTGGATACGGTAATGTAATAAAAATTGATCATGGCAAAGGAGTAGAAACCACATATGCACATTGTAGTGTCATCACCGCTCTAAAAGGTGAAGTAGTAAAGAAAGGCACAAAAATAGGTGAAGTAGGAAGTACTGGGAATAGTACAGGACCACATCTACATTTTGAAGTAAGGGAAAATGGTATACCTAAGGATCCTCAAAAATACATTAAGTAAAAAAAATATATGAATAGAATTATATTATAAGTAAAAAATACTTTATGAAGGGGTGATTTAATGCCATATAAAGAAATGAAAATGCCTGCAAAAGAAAAAAATAATAAACCTAGCAAACCAGAGACTATAGAAGCTTCTGATATGAAGAAAGCAAAACGTAAATCTGCTACAAGAACACAGGAATAATTGAATTAGTTTAATGTATATTAATAAAGAGAGCTTTAATGCTCTTTTTATTTTTTTAAAATAATTAATTAGTGATAATATTTTTATGGTAACGCACGTTACCGTAAGTTCAGGTCAAATATAGTATTATTAACTTATTGGTACACAAGTTATAAATTTAAAAAAATATATATTAAAATAATAAATATAGTAAATAAGAAATTTACTCAAGCAGTAAATATAAATTAGGAGGAATAGTAATGAGCGCATTTTTAGCACCAATACACACATGGTTATTTAGTAAAATTTTATTGGCAGAGGATTTAGAAACAAACTTAAAAGAAGTTTATATAGGTAAATATGGAGATGTGGCAATAGATATCGTTCAAAAATCATTAGCTTACGGAAATCCAATAGACACTACAAGAAATATAGAGGATGTAATTGATGTATCTAATATTCATGGATGGTTACAGGATAAAATCGGTAAAGTAGAAACTAGGACTGCATTTATAATAACAGAGATGAGTAAAAAGTACGGTAAAGAGGCAGAAGTTATCGCGCGAGATTGTTTTGAAAAGCAAGGCGAGGCTATGGGGGGAACTTTAAAAGCCAAAGGAACACCAGAGAAGCCAGAAGAAATATTTAATGCTATTAGTAATTATCTATTGGAGGGAATGCCTTGCGATAGAGTAACAAGACCTATAAAATCAGAAAATGATATATTCGAATGGGAAACTACAAGTTGTATCCATAAAAGTTATTGGAAAGAAGTAAATGGAGATGTAGATATATTTTATGATCTAAGACATGCATGGACTAGAGCATTTATTGAAAAGGCTAATGAGAAATATACTTATAATTTCATTAAAGGATTAGATCATAGTGGTATAATAGGCTTAAATCAAATTATAAGTAAATAAAACTAACAAGGGATATTATGACTAATGGGTGATTAGTCCTTGTGGGATAGGAGAAAATGTAATGGAACCTAAACATGCGGTACTTCAAAAGGTACGAAATGGAAAAAGGACTTATGGTGTAACACCTCATATTCCAGGGGGATTTATAACCTCAAAGCAGCTTATTAAAATAGCAGAGGTAGCACAAAAATATAAAGGAATACTAAAGATGACCTCGGGGCAGAGAATTGCAATACTTGGACTTGATGCAGATGATGTTTCTAAGGTATGGGAAGAACTTGGTATGGAGCCGGCGGTTAAATCGCTTAACTCAGTAAAGAATGTTCATATGTGCCCAGCTGCGTTTTGTAAAAGAGCTAAACAAAATTCTTTGCAAATTGGAATGATTTTAGACAAGAGGTATCATGGTATGCAGATGCCTTGTAGAACTAAAATTGGAGTAGCAGGATGCAAAAATGCATGTACTAGTGTTTACTCTAGGGATCTAGGAGTAATAGGTCATATAGATGGATACATGATAGTGGCAGGTGGTAGTGGAGGATTTACTCCTAGGGTAGCAGATATTATTGCGGACAATCTAACCCAGGACCAGGTATTTACTCTAGTTGATAATTTAATGGAGTATTACAAGGCTAATGGAAACATGGGTGAAAAATTAGGTGATTTTATTTTACGTATAGGACTTGTAAAATTTAAGACAGATATACTACTTACTTGTAATATTTAATTATAATATTTATGTTGAAAACGCTTATTTAGCGTTTTTTTTATTTTATGAATAAAAAACATCTCTTTTCAGCAAAATTATATTGCAGTGAAAATTATTTTAGGCTAAACACTCGTATATTTTTTTGAATGATAGGCATTATACTTTAAAGGAGAGATGGAGTTTGAAAACGATAAAGGGTAGAGAATTGGGAAACGATGAATATGAAAAACTTAAAAATGGATTAGATAGGTATGTTAAAATCGAGGGTGTGGACAGTAAACTTGTAAATATACCTACAATAGTCACAGGAATTAATGATGATGGAACCATAAGGCAAGAAGAAATTCAATCTTATGCAAGTGAGGTAACTCAGGAGAATAAAAGGGTTATAGATTAATAGCTAAGGGATTTACTAGGCATATAACTAAAGCGAGCTTTCTGTTTATATGCCTCATTCCAGTAATAATGGTCAAAAATTTATCATTATTATTTTGGTGTGAATTTACCACATGATATACCAGATGATTGTTTTACTAGTATGGAGGGTGAATTCAAAGACTTAAAACCATAAACTTTACACCCTTTAGGAAAAGATGAATCCCAAGTAATATAGTAATATATGCATTTAGTACAGTTTATTTTTTGGTTAACCATAAATAACTCCTTTAAGAAAATAAAATATATCACTTATAAAAATATAGAGCCGATTATTAAGCGTTATGTAAATATTATTAGTTTAATAGTATCATAAGCTATTACATAAAAAAATAGATATAAGTTTTAAAACATATATCTACTTAAAAGAAATATATAATTAACCACCAAGGGTTACATCTTGTTCATTATACCAACTTAAAGCGTTTGATAGATGCTCAGGCTTAAAATCCGGCCAATACTCATCTATAACATAAAAGTCAGAATATATGGATTGTAAAGGTAAAAACCCACTAAGGCGCCTTCTTCCACCCCAACGTATAATTAGATCTACTCTAGAAATGTCATTAGTCTTTATACAATCAAATATATTGCTTCTTTTGCTACTCTTATTCTGATCTAAATTACTTAAATCCCATTCCCATCCATAGTTTACGAGGAAATTTAGCTTTATACCGCCCTTGCCAAAAGTTTTTCGTGTTGTGAAAGGAAGTAGTTCCTTTGGAAACATAGGTGAATTAGTATTTCCAACCACTAATAGCTCAGCATCTTGTGTACTTAAGAGCTTTACTGCATCAACGCAAGCTTTTACAAAAGCTACCCTTTGAAGTAATGGTCTCTTTGTATTGTCAGTAGTAAAACCATAATAGGTTATTTCTTTTACACCAACATCTTTGCAAAGCTTATACAAAGATAGACCAGGATCTAGTCCAAAAGTATACCCCTTGTCTTTTGATAAGCCTTTATCTACAGACCATCTTCTATTTCCATCGGGGATTACTCCGATATGATTTGGTATTCTCATATTATCACCCTTTAGTTTTAAATTTTTACAACTTATAAACCATAGTATATCCACTATTGCTACATTAATCCATTATATTATGAAATTGTTAATCATTTATTTTATAAATTTTTCTTGATAATTTGTTAATTAGGGTACTTTAGTTGATTTTTAAATTAATTGTAAATTTTAATAATTTAGAAAAATGCTTATAATATATAGTATAATACTATTAAAATAGAACAACTGATAAAATTTTTAACAAGTTGAGGTGTGCTAATGAATAAAACAAAAAGAGCGATATTTGAGTCAGCGATTAAAATTTTTTCAACAAATGGTTATGATGGAGCTACTATGGATGAAATTTCGATAAGTGCAGGGGTGGCTAAAGGTACAGTATATTATTACTTCAAAAGTAAGGATGAGGTTTTTAAATATATAATTACTGAAGGAGTAAGTTTGCTGAGGGAGCAATTGGAAAGTATTAATGTAGGAGCTGGCGATTACAATTTTAAATTAAGGGAATTAAGTAGGGATCAGTTAAAACTGGTATTTGAAAATAGAGATTTATTTAAGGTTATAATGAGTCAAGTATGGGGAGGGAAAATAAGACATTTTGAACTCAGAGAAATGCTAAAGCTTTATATGGAGGATATTGAAAAGTTTTTAATTAAGGCTATGGATGATGGAATTATAAAAAAATGTGAGTCTTCTTTTTTAACATATTCATATTTTGGGACATTAGTGTCAACGGCGGTTTATAATGTTGTAAAAAACGATAGTATGAAATTAGACGAAATTACAGATAACTTTATGGAGCACCTTTTAAATGGAATAAAATAAAAACAGTAAGATAATTCTACAAGTTAGAATCTCTTGCTGTTTTTTTTATTTGAAAAAAATTATTGACTTTATAATAAATTAATGTAGAATAAATATATACTGACTAGTCAGTCGAATTTATTTTATTAATTTTTACATTAAATAATTACGTAAAGGACAAGGTGAAAATATGAATTTTTTAAAGGTAGCGCAGAGAGATATTTTAAGTATATTAAAAAATAGATTTATAAGAGTATCAGTAATAGCAATTATTATAGTTCCACTTTTGTACAGTTTACTTTATCTTGCTGCATTTTGGGATCCATATGCAAGGATTAAGGATATGCCTGTTGCAGTTGTAAACCAAGATGTAGGAAGTACAAAAGACGGAGCAAAGGTTAACTATGGGAAAGATCTAGTAAATAACCTTAAAAGTAAGCAAGCGGTAGGTTGGAAATTCGTTACTAAAAAACAAGCTGAAGATGGAGTTAAGAAGAAGGATTACTACGCTATGTTTGTAATTCCTGAAAATTTTTCGGAGAATGCTTTAAGCGCTACTGTAGGTAAGCCAAAGCAAGCTAAAATATTATATAGTGCAAATGAGAAGAGAAATTTTTTAGCTGCGCAAATTAATGGTAAGGTCTTAGATCAGATTAAATCAGAATTAACAAAAAGCATGTCTAAAGAATATACAACAGCAGTATTTGATAGTTTATATGTAATTAAAGACGGTATGAAAAAAGCAACAGATGGAAGTAAGCAGCTTGCTGATGGCTTAATTACAGCAAAAGATGGTACGGGTCAGTTACAAGTTGGAACAAAGCAGCTTAACAATAAAGTTCCGGAGTTATCAGATGGTGTAGAGAAGTTACTAGCTGGTTCTACTACGTTAACTAGTAAATTAGGGTCTCTTAAAGCTCAAATGCCGAATATGGCAAGTGGTGTAGGTAAGCTGTATAGTGGCTCAGATCAGTTAAATAAGGGGTTATTAGAGCTTAATAAACAAGTACCAACTATGGCAACTGGGGTACAGAAACTTAATGGTGGAGCAAATCAGCTGAATAATGGATTAGTGTCACTTAATAAACAAATACCAACTATGGCAGAAGGGGTACAAAAGCTTAATGATGTTTACAAAAATCAAATGGTACCTTCAACTGGTCAACTTAAAGATGGAGCGTCAAAGCTTGCTCTAGGGCTTGGAGCAACTAAAGAGGGTTCAAGTAAGTTAGGCGAAGCAGCAACTGGTCTAAAGCAGGGTTCAGGGAAGCTTAGTGTTGGATATGATCAAATGAAAGGTGGAATAGGTAATCTTAAAGATGCAAGTGCGAGTGTTGCTGGGGGTGTAGATGTATTATTAAAAAATAACAAAACATCTCAAACAGATTTGCAGCAAGCAGTAGAGAAGCAGCTCGGAGCATATTTAGATGCTAATCCAGATGCGAAAAATGATGCAAATATGCAAGGGTTTTTAGCTACAATTAATTCGTTAAATAAGGTTGCTACAGATAAAAATAATATAGCGATGATGGATGAACTTCAAGCTGGTGCACATGGAGTAGCAGAAGGAGCCAAGCAATTAGAAGTGGGATCATTAGGCTTTGTAAATGGTTCAAAAGAATTTGCACAAGGTGCAGAGCAGTATTCAAAAGGAGCCGAGGGTTTTGCAGAAAAAACGGGCAGCGCAGCGGGCGTCGCAACTCAAATTAGTGGAGGCTTAGATAAGCTATATACTGCTATGAATGGTGAATTTGGAAATGGACTTTCGCAAATTAGTAGTAAAATGCCTTCTTTAGAGCAGGGCGTTGCGAAGCTCGCTACAGGTTCGGGAGCATTATCCGATGGTTTAGTATCACTTAACAATAAAATACCTGTGTTATCTGGAGGCACAGCTAAGCTTGCGGTAGGTTCAGGAGCTTTATCAGAAGGTATTTCAGGGCTTAATCAAAAAATGCCATCTCTAGTAGAGGGAACCTCAAAATTAAATGATGGATCGGCTCAATTATCGCTTGGAATAAGCACTTTAAATGGTAAATTACCTGAGTTAAAAAATGGTGTAAATAAGTTATATATTGGTGCTAATAAACTAGACAATGGTATTTTAAAACTAGCAGATGGGTCTAAAGAACTTAACGAAAAGACTAAAGCGGGCTACGAAGATCTTAGTGGTAGCCTTAAGAATGACAGTAAAACTATGGCGGATACATTTTCGGAGCCTGTAGTAATAGATCAAGAACCGATAAATCCTGTTAAAACTTATGGTGAAGGGTTTACTCCGTATTTCATTCCTCTATCGTTATGGGTAGGAGCTTTAATGATGTTCTTTGTAATTACGGATAAGGTAGATGAAGATATTATAGCAAGTCCAGCTTCTGTAGTAGCGGGGAAGTTCTTATCATATGGAGCTATAGGATTTATGCAAGCGGTGCTTGCAAGTGGAGCAGTAATGCTGCTAGGTCTTAGACCGAGTAATGTAGTGTTATATTTCTTATTTAATATTCTATTATCATTTGTATTTATAGCAATTATTCAATGTTTGGTATTTTTGCTTGGGCAAGTGGGAAGATTATTGTCTATTATATTGTTAATTCTTCAACTAACTTCTTGTGCGGGTACATTCCCAATAGAAATTGTACCTAAATTGTTTAAGGTTTTAAATCCATTTATGCCATTTACTTATGCTGTATCTGGATTAAGAGAAGTAATAGCAGGTGCTGATTATGGTGTTCTTGCAAAAGATGTGACAGTGCTTGCAATAATACTATTTGTGTTCTTAATTACATCTATATTAATGAAGGGACATGCAGATAAGGCACAAAAATTTATTCAAGAGAGAAAAGAACAAGCATCGAGTACTACAACATAATACAAGTAAAGGATAATTAATAAAACACATGTCAATTTGTGATAATTGACATGTGTTTTATTAAATTAATGACTTTCAATATGAGATTAATAACCTTAATATGAATAATAAAAGGCACGTTGGAAAACTTCAGGAAATTTTCAGCAGCCAATGCAGTAATTTCACTTTTTATGCCATTCTTTTGGATGGCATTTTTAATTTTTATTGGAAATTTCATGACCGCTTGCCCCTGCCTTATAGCTTTTTAAAAATAGATTATAAAACTCATTTACTACCTGAGAATTATCAATTTCATGATTTATTTTTAATACTTCTATAGCTACTTCTATTGTGCACAGATTACCATCTTTTGCACCTCTTCTTAAATCATAATTAGACTTAAAAGTTGGCTCTAATGAAATAATTGGTAGCGTTTCTAGATAGGGACTTCTTCTAATTATTTTTCGTGCTTCCTTCCATGTACCGTCTATGATAATAAATACAGGGATTTTAGCTGAACTTTTATATTCTACTTTTCGGCTAATTGTTTCAGAATTATCTGCAGGGAAAAGTAGAAATACATCATATATTTCATTGTTTAGATTTGATACTAATTTTTCAGGGATTTTTGTTCTTTCCCAAAGAAAAATCTCCGTTGAATATGGATTAATTATCTTCAATAACCTTGCAGTATTAGAAGGTCTATAAAACTCTTTTTCTGTAGAGAGAATCCAAATATTTGCATCAGTTTTTATTTTAGGAGCCCTAGCACAAATGCAATTTATAATTGGCAAGCCACACATATTACAACTATCATATAGGCTTGTTATTTGTTTTATTTTATAATTTGAGTTCATGGTGCCTCCTCTTAATCTTTTGAATTTAGAAATTTAATTCATCATCCATATAGCATAATTCAAAACTCCGGCAAAAGATACCCAAGCGATATATGGAATCATAAGGTATGCGGAAATTTTATCTATTCTATAAAACTCAAAAGTAGTCAATAGAATGTATACTAACAATAGAAGTAACTCTAGGAAAGCTATTGCATATAACCTAAATCTGAAAAATATAATTGGCCAAAGAAAATTTAAAAACAGTTGAGTGCAATATAAAACTAATGCCTTTTGTACATCGGCGCCGGCTTTACCCTTCATCCAAATTCTATAAGACGCTACAGCCATTAAAAAGAATAAAATTGTCCAGACTACAGGGAAAACCCAAGCGGGGGGGGAGAAAAAGGGTTTGTTAAAACTTTCATATGAGCTTTGCGCAGAACTGCTCAAAAATCCACTTAAAATACCTACACTTTGTGCTAATAAAATGCTAATAGCAAGAGCAGGGATATTTTTTTTACCTTCTACTTTAAAAATATTAAACATATTTAGCTCCCTTTTAATAATTATTCTTAATTAGTTTATTATAAATATATATTTATTAAGAAGTTAGTTTATACCTAAGAGAACTTATAATAATTTATTTATAAATTAATTATTATACATATTAAATTTATTTATTCCATCTTTTTAATTTATGTGTATTTCGTGATAAGAACTTTGCTACAAATCTAGGTATCTTCATTTCTAATATTTTTTTGGTTACTAGTTCTTTCATTTCAATTACAGTAATATCTGGCATCGTAAATTCACCGTTTTTATAACAAAAACTGCAATACATTTTACTTAAAGTTCCATCAGTTTCGGACCCGGAATTTTTATCATCCTTATTTAATGGCATTCCACAACTTTGACATGTACTATATTTATTATTCATAGTTAGTTATTCCCTCCTTAATATATAGTCAAATTTAAGTATAGTATATTTATTGTTGTTATGAACCTACCTACACATCAAACCAACCCTTATGTTTGAACCATAAAAACATCTCTATTGCTATAAAAGCCATAATTAATAAAACTACAAAATAACCATACTTTGAGCTAAGCTCAGGCATGTTTTGGAAGTTCATACCATAAACACCAGCTATAAATGTTAGTGGTATAAATATACTTGTGATAACAGTTAACACCATCATATTTTTATTCATGCGAGTTGAGTTTATTGATAAATAATTATCGCGTATATCAGATGTCATCTCTCGATTAGAATCAACCATGTCTGAAAGTTTAATTAAGTGATCGTGAATATCAGAAAAATATAATTTATGTTCATGAAATCCTATAAGTCGTTCAGAGTTTAATATTCTATATAATAAATCACGCATAGAATTTACTATTCTCCTGAGTTTTAATAAATCACTTCTTGCCTTGAAAATTTCATCCATTAAAATATGAGTTGGTTTCTTATTTACATTAGTTTCAATTTTAGTTAGATTATTTTCAATTTCGCTAATAGCTGGAAAGAAGTAGTCAACTATTTTATCTAGTATTTGATGAGCAATATAAGAAGGTCCCTTCTCCCAATTTTTTTTATTATCTCTTGCTCGCTCCCACGCTTCATCTAATGCATCTAATTGTTTATTATGATAAGATACTATGTAGTTCTTGCCAACAAAGAGAGACACTTCTACTGGATCTAAAGCGTTTTTAGCTAAAGCGTTGAGGACAAAGAAATTATAGCTACCATAATAATCTAATTTAGGGCTATTTAGTGAAAAAACACAATCCTCAATGGCCAAATTATGAAAATGAAAATGTGAGTCCAATAAAGATATTTCCTCATGATTAGGGTTAACAAAATCCATCCAATACCACATAATATTTCCTTTTGATAATTCGTTTAGCGGTAAATCATAGATTGCCTTTAAATCTTTTGTAATAGCTATAGTTCTAATCAAATAAATTCATTCCTTCCATGGACTTTCTATGTTTAAAAACTATTTAATATTTAACTAATATATTATATTTTTTATAATGTAAGATACACTAAAGTAACAAAGCATACTATTTTCATTATAATACAATGATTGTTATTGGCAAACTAAATATTAGATGGATATGAAGTAAAATAAGTAAATAATTTTCAAAACTTAGTAAATACTAAAATGTATGTAAATATATAACTCTACTATAGAATAGATTGCGAGAAATAATTGTAAGATTATTATGTCTTGACATAAAATATAAAAATATATATACTTTGACTATCAAACTAGTTGAAAATTAAAGTAAAGGGAGAGGATAATTATGAAGTTACCTCCTTTAAAAATTGGAGAATTAACAGCAAGTATTCCTATAATTCAAGGCGGCATGGGAGTAGGTGTGTCTCTTTCAGGCCTTTCATCAGCGGTTGCAAATGAGGGTGGAATAGGGATAATATCAACTGCTCAAATTGGTTATAATGAAAAAGACTTTGGAACCAATGCAAAAGAAGCAAATAAAAGAGCATTAAGAAATGAAATTAGACGCGCTAGAGAATTAAGTCCTAAGGGCATAATTGGAATAAATATTATGGTAGCTATGAATAATTATGAGGAAATAGTAACAACTGCTCTAGAAGAAGGAATAGATTTAATAATATCTGGTGCAGGACTTCCACTTAATTTGCCTAAAATAGCTAAAGGGTTTAAAACAAAGCTTGCACCTATAGTGTCATCAGCAAAAGCAACTACAGTTATATCAAAAATGTGGGATAGAAAAAATAATTGTGCCGCAGATCTAATTGTTGTTGAAGGGCCTGAAGCCGGTGGACATCTTGGCTTCGCTATGGAAGCATTGGTAGAAAAGAAAACACAAGACCTAAAGCAAATAGTTAAAGAAGTTATTGAAGCAATTAAACCTTTTGAAGAAAAGTATAATAAAAAAATACCTGTAGTAGCTGCTGGAGGAGTTTATACTGGGGCGGATATAGCAGAACTTATAAAACTTGGTGCAGCAGGGGTACAAATGGCTACTAGATTTGTAGCGACTAATGAATGTGATGCAAGTTTAGAATTCAAGATGGCTTATATCAATTCGAAAGAAGAAGATATAAAGATAGTAAAAAGCCCGGTAGGTATGCCAGGAAGGGCTATTAACAATAATTTCATGAAAATCGTATCAGATGAAGGATGCAAAGTAAGTAAGTGCTATTTATGTATAAAGGATTGTAATCCTAAGACAACACCTTATTGTATTACAGAAGCGCTAATACAAGCAGTAAAAGGTAACTTAGATAAAGGGCTTATATTTGTGGGTAGTAATGCATATAAAGTAGATAAAATTGTTTCAGTTAAAGAGCTTATGAATGAACTTGTGGAAGAAGCTGAATGTAATTTATAGGGTTGTAGCGAGTGTAAATACACTTTAAAGTTTCAATAAAATGGTAAAAATATTGACAAATAACTATTCCATAGATATACTTTGAGTATCAAAGTATATGAAAATCAGTGTATAGGAAATGGTGATAAATATGAGCAGATCTATTGGAGTTGTTAATGAACTTTTAGTAGAGACCTTTAGCGACATATTACAAATAGAGCAGAGGGCCCTTAAAGAAGGGATACTTAAAGACCTATCTGTAACGGAAATACATACTATTTATGAAATAGGAATGTATGAGTATAGTACTATGTCACAAATAGCTCAAGGGCTTAAAATCACAGTAGGAACTCTTACAACTGCTATTAACAAACTCTTAAAAAAAGGATACGTGGATAGAAAAAGAGGCGAAGAAGATAGAAGATCAGTAATGATTGCGCTTACAAGAAGAGGAAAGCTTGCCTATAGAATACATGACACATTTCATTCTCACATGGTGCATGCAACTATAGATGGTCTAAACGCGCAAGAAGAAGAAGTGCTGATAAGGTCTCTAGAAAAATTAAATGAATTTTTTAAAGAAAAATACAGGATAGAAGGTTAATCTGAAGTTTAAATCTGAAGATTAATTAGAAGGTTAATAAAACGGGGGAATTATGCAATGAATGAAGTACAAATAATTGGTACAGGAAGTTATGCTCCTCTAAACATAATGACTAATCAACAATTAGCAGAAATTGTAGATACGTCAGATGAATGGATAGTTTCAATGACAGGCATCAAGGAAAGACATATATCACAAGGTGAAAACACCTCAGATTTAGCAACAAAAGCTGCGCTTTCCGCACTAAAAGATGCAGGAATTAAACCCGAAGACATAGATTTGATAATCCTTGCAAGTACATCACCTGATCAATTTGTTCCATCTACTGCATGCATAGTTCAAGGGAATATCGGAGCAGTTAATGCTATGGCCTTTGATATATCAGCAGCATGTACAGGTTTTATATTTGCACTTAACATAGCAATGCAGTTTCTTAGAACAGGTAAGAGTAAAAAGGCATTAATAATTGGTGCCGAGGTATTATCAAAGATTGTTGATTGGACTGATAGAAACACTTGTGTGCTCTTTGGTGATGGTGCTGGAGCAACGGTACTTGAGGCGGGCATAAAAAAAGGGATTATTTCTATAAATTCAGCGTCAGAAGGCCAAAAGGGTGGAGCATTAACTTGTCCAACTGTAGACGTTAAAAATACTTTTACAAAAGGAAATGAAAATTTTAAAGCCACAATAAGTATGGATGGCAAAGAGATTTTTAAATTTGCAGTAAAAACTATCGCAAGTAGTATAAGTCAAATTTTAGACGAAAATGATTGCACACTTGATGATATTAAGTATGTTGTTTGCCATCAGGCAAATTTCAGAATAATAGAATTTGTTGTTAGAAAATTGAAGGCTGATAAAGATAAATTTTTTGTGAATCTAGATAGATATGGTAATACATCAGCAGCAAGTATTGCTATAGCACTAGATGAAATGAACAAAAATAATTTACTTACAGCTGGAGATAAGATTATACTTGTAGGCTTTGGTGGTGGATTAACCTACGGAGCTTCATTAATAGAATGGACAATGAATAAATAAAATTTTAGGAGGAATTATTAATGGTATTTGAAAAAGTTAGAAGTGTAATAGTTGAACAATTAGGAATAGATGAGGCAGAGGTTAAAATGGAGGCAAAATTTGCAGATGATTTAGGAGTAGATTCTCTTGAAATATTTGAAATAGTAATGTCGCTTGAAGAAGCATTTGAAATAGAAATTCCGAATGAAGATATAGAAAACATCAAGGATGTAAAAGGAATAGTTCAATATATAGAAGAAAAATTAAAATAATAGTAATCAATGGGTTAGATAATTAGAGAGCTGAACTGCTAAGCATATAAATAGTTAGTTTTCAGTACATTAAAAAGTATATATTACATCGATAGTAGTCCACGTAATATATACTTTTTTTTCATAATTATCTGACTCTAACTATATATTTTGAAGGAATAAAGGAGGGGCAATATGTTTAATTCCGTTTTTTTTAAAGATTTAGGTGTGAAATACCCAATAATACAAGGTGGAATGGCTTGGGTTGCAGACAGTAGCTTAGCATCTGCAGTTTCTAATGCAGGGGGATTAGGTATTATAGCAGCAGCAAATGCACCAACTGAATATATAAGAGATGAAATTAGAAAAGCAAAGAAGTTAACTGATAAACCTTTTGGCGTTAATATAATGCTTTTAAGTGATAATGCAGAAGAAATTGCACATCTTGTATGTGAAGAAGGTGTTAAAGTTGTTACTACAGGGGCAGGAAATCCAGGTAAATATATGGAGCTTTGGAAGTCGCACGGAATTAAAGTAATACCAGTTGTGGCATCAGTTGCCTTAGCTAAACGTATGGAAAGAGCAGGAGCAGATGCAGTAATTGCTGAAGGTTGTGAATCGGGAGGACATATTGGTGAACTTACGACTATGTCACTAGTACCTCAGGTTGTTGATGGAGTTACTATACCAGTAATTGCAGCTGGTGGAATAGGCGATGGACGTGGCGTTGCTGCAGCATTTATGCTTGGCGTGCAGGGAGTTCAAGTAGGAACTAGATTTTTAGTAGCAAATGAATGCACAATACATGAGAATTACAAAAAGAAGATATTATCTGCAAAAGATATAGATTCGGTAGTTACAGGAAGATCAACAGGTCACCCAATTAGGGTTTTGAAAAATAAATTATCAAGACAATTTCAGAAACTTGAAAAAGAAAACGCTACAGTGGAGGCATTAGAAGAACTTGGACGCGGATGTCTACCAAAAGCTGTAAAAGAGGGCGATATTGAAATGGGATCTATTATGGCAGGCCAAATAGCAGGTCTTGTAAAGAAAGAACAAAGTTGCAAAGAAATTATAGAAGAAATGTTTACGCAAGCCGAAGACGCAATTATAAAATTTAAATAAAAATATTTTTATTATTTGACATAGATAAGAGAATTAACAGAAACTAAGGTGAACAGCACTGAAAGTGATGATTAAGGAGGGAAATTATGAGTAAAATTGCTTTTATTTTTCCCGGTCAGGGAGCTCAATACATCGGAATGGGCAAAGAATTATTTGAGAATATAGATGTTTGCAAAAATATATTTAATATAGCAGATGAAGAACTTAATTTTGAATTAAGTAAACTTTGTTTTGAGGGTACAGATTCAGAATTAAATATCACAGAGAATACTCAACCAGCTATCCTCACAACTTCCATAGCGGCTCTTATGGCATTAAAAGAACATGGCATTGAATGTGATGTAACTGCAGGACTTAGTCTTGGAGAGTACTCAGCACTTGTCTGTAGTGGAGCTATGGAGTTTAAAGATGCGGTGAAGCTTGTTAAGAAACGAGGAAGATTTATGCAGGAGGCAGTGCCTGTAGGAATAGGAACTATGGCTGCTATAATAGGACTTGAAGCTAATCTAGTCGAAGAAGCTTGTATTGAGGCTGAAACTACTGGTATAGTTGAAATAGCTAATTTAAACTGTCCAGGACAAATAGTAATTGCCGGGGAAATAGCTGCGGTAGAACTTGCTTGTGAGCATGCTAAAGAAAAAGGTGCAAAAAGAGCGATAATGTTATCTGTAAGTGCACCATTCCATTGTTCTATGCTAAAACCAGCAGCCGAGAAGTTGGAGATTGAACTTGAAAATATAGTTCTTAGAGATATGACTATTCCGGTAATGACAAATGTAAATGGTGATTGTGTAAAAAGTACAAATGATATTAAAGGTAATTTAAAACTTCAAGTTATGAGTTCTGTTTTATGGGAAACGATTATAAAAAATATGATAAAAGATGGTGTTGATACATTCGTAGAGATAGGACCAGGTAAGGTGCTTTGCGGATTTGTTAAGAAAATAGATAGAAAACTTACGGTAATTAATATAGAGGATATGGCATCTTTAGCTAAAGCAGTAGAAATTCTTAAGAAGTAGTTACACTAATTAAGAAACAGGAAACTATGAAAGATGTAAAGAGGAGCGTAAATTTATGTTAAAAGGGAAAACAGCAGTAGTTACAGGGGCTAGCCGTGGAATTGGTAGGGCTATAGCTATAAAGTTTGCAAAACTTGGAGCAAATGTAGTTGTTAACTATAGAAAAAGCGAAGATGCGGTGAAGGATGTTGTTAAAGAAATAGAGGCATTAGGTGTTAAGGCACTAGCAGTTCAAGCTGATATAAGTAGTTATAGTGACGTTGAAAGTATGATGAAAAAATGTATTGTTGAATTTGGAAGCTTAGATATTCTAGTTAACAACGCTGGAATAACTAAAGATGGTCTTATAATGAGAATGAAGGAAGAAGATTTTGATAACGTTATAGATGTTAATCTTAAGGGTGCTTTCAATTGTACTAGGCATGTATCATCTATAATGCTTAAGCAAAGAAGTGGAAGAATAATAAATATATCTTCAGTGACTGGTGTTACAGGAAATGCAGGTCAAGTAAATTACTCATCTGCAAAAGCTGGAATAATAGGTATGACAAAGTCTGTTGCTAGAGAGTTTGCAAGCCGCGGAGTTACTTGTAATGCAGTAGCGCCAGGGTATATTCAAACAGATATGACTGACGCTGTGCCTGAGAAGGCAAAGGAAGCTATGATGAGTTCAATTCCATTAAAGAGACTTGGAACTCCAGAAGATGTAGCAAATGTAGTAGCATTTTTAGCCTCTGAGGAAGCTTCATACATAACAGGTCAAGTTATAAATGTTGATGGTGGAATGGTAATGTAACTTTAATAGTAGTTGGTTAATAGTAAATGGTTTTCCAGCAATTTAAGGTGATAATTAAAGGAGGATTTACTTTATGAAAAATAGAGTTGTTATAACAGGTATGGGAGCAGTTACTCCTATAGGAAATGATGTAATCAATTTTTGGGATAATATAAAAAAAGGCACTTGTGGTGTCGATGTAATTAAGTCATTTGATATTACCAATTTTAAATGCAAACTAGCTGCAGAGGTTAAGGATTTTGATGTGACGGTTGCGCTAGACAAAAGAGAAGCAAGAAAAATGGATAAATATTCTCAATATGCAATAGTTGCTGCTGACGAGGCCATTAAAAATTCTGGACTTGACTTAGAAGCTGAAGATAGTGAGAGAATAGCAGTAATCGTTGGTTCAGGAATAGGTGGTATTGGTACTATTGAGAAAGAAAATGCTAAGCTTATTGAAAGGGGTCCAAGTAAAGTAACACCTTACTTAATACCTATGATAATAGGTAATATGGCAGCTGGAAACATTGCGATAAAGTACGGCGCTAAAGGTATGTGTTCAAGCGTAGTTACTGCTTGTGCTACAGGCACTAATGCAATAGGAGATGCTTTTCATATGATTCAAGATGGGAGAGCCGACATAATAATAGCAGGGGGAGCAGAAGCATCAATAACACCACTGGCTATGGCAGGATTTATATCGCTAACAGCTTTAAGTAAAAGCGAAGATCCTTTAAGAGCATCAATCCCTTTTGATAAGGAGAGAGATGGTTTTATTATGGGAGACGGTGCAGGTATAGTTATACTTGAATCTTTGGAGCATGCACAGAAGAGAAATGCAAAGATATATGCAGAGGTTAGTGGTTATGGAACAACTTGTGATGCATACCATATAACTTCACCATCACCAACTGGAGAAGGCGCTGCAAGATCAATGGTAATGGCACTTAAGGATGCAAGTATAAAGGCAGAAGAAGTATCATACATAAATGCACATGGAACAAGTACTCCATATAATGATAAATTTGAAACCGCAGCTATAAAAGTTGCTTTTGGAGAATATGCATATAAACTTCCAATAAGTTCAACGAAATCTATGACAGGGCATTTGCTAGGAGCTTCAGGAGCTATAGAAGCGATAGTATGTGTAAAAGCATTAGAAGAAGCTTTTGTACCAGCAACTATAGGATATAAGGTTCCGGATGAAGAGTGTGATTTAGATTACGTTCCAAACATAGGAAGATCACAGGAGCTAAAATATGCTATGTCTAATTCGTTAGGTTTTGGCGGTCATAATGCTACTATAATATTAAAAAAATGGGATGGTAAATAATTATGGATTATAAGAATATACAAGAATTAATAAAAACTGTTAGTGAGTCTTCTCTTACTTCTTTCGAAATTGAGAACGAAGGTATTAGAATAAAGATGGAGAAAATAGAGCAACAGGTAATAGTTGAAAGAACTCCTGTGGTATCAGTAAAGCAGGAACCACAAACTAGAGAAAATATAGCAACAAATGAAGTTTATGTAGAAAAGTTAGAAAATAATATAGCTAGAACTATAGAGAATGCTGCGAAGATTATACCTGAGGAAAACTATTTCGTAGTTAAATCACCTATTGTAGGAACTATGTATTCAGCTCCGAGTTCAGAACTTAAGAATTTTGTTAAAGTTGGCTCAAAGGTTAAAATAGGAGATACACTTTGTATTTTAGAAGCTATGAAGCTTATGAATGAAATCGAAAGTGAAGTAGATGGAGAAATTGCAGAAGTATTAGTTTCTAATGAAGATATGGTAGAGTACGGACAGCCATTATTTAAAATAATTGAAAACTAGTAGAGCTAGGGTAGCCTAAGAGCGCCTTATATCCACTAATTTAATTACGTAAAAATTGGAGGTAATAACATGGAAGATATAAAAAAGACTACTTTAGATATAAAACAAATTCAAGAAATTATTCCTCATAGATATCCATTTTTATTTGTTGATAAGGTAGAGGAGTTAGAGCCAGGGAAAAGGGCTGTAGGTTATAAGAATATTACTATGAATGAGTATTTTTTTCAAGGTCATTTCCCAGAGGAGCCTATACTTCCAGGAGTAATAATTATTGAGGCTTTAGCACAGGTTGGAGCAGTGGCACTACTAAGTCTGGAAAGCTATAAAGGTAAAATAGCCTATTTCGGAGGTATTAATAAAGCAAAATTCAGAAAGAAAGTTGTTCCTGGAGATGTACTTAAACTTGAGGTTGAGATAATAAAGATGAAGGGTCCAGTTGGGATAGGTTTAGGAATAGCAACAGTAAATGGAGTTAAAGTGGCACAAGCTGAAATTACATTTGCAGTAGGAATATAAATACTAAAAACACTTCAATAATATTAAGTGTGGGGAAGGTAAACAATATGTTTAAGAAGATATTAATTGCTAATAGAGGCGAGATAGCGGTAAGAATAATCAGAGCGTGTAATGAAATGGGTATTCTTACTGTAGCAGTATATTCTGAGATAGATAAAGATGCTCTTCATACCCAAATGGCAGATGAAGCTATTTGTATAGGGCCTGCTAAATCAAAGGATAGTTATTTAAATATGCAGAACATTTTAAGTGCAACAGTGCTTACAGGTGCAGAGGCAATTCATCCTGGGTTTGGTTTTCTATCTGAGAATAGTAAGTTTGCACAGATGTGTGAGGAATGTAATATAAAATATATAGGTCCGGATTCAGAAAACATTGATAATATGGGAAATAAGCTAAAGGCAAGAGAAATCATGATAAATGCTGGAGTACCAGTAGTTCCTGGTTCTGGCGGGGAAATTATTGATGAGGCGCAGGCTCTACTCGAAGCTGAAAAAATAGGATACCCTGTAATGATAAAAGCCTCAGCAGGAGGTGGCGGACGTGGAATTAGAGTGGTAAGCACTGTTGAAGATCTCGCGGCTGCTTATAATACTGCTAAGGCAGAGGCTAAAACATCTTTTGGTGATGACACAATGTATATGGAAAAATTTATTGAGGAACCAAGGCATATAGAGTTTCAAATACTTGCAGATGAACATGGAAATGTTATTCATCTTGGCGAGAGAGACTGTTCTATTCAAAGACGTAATCAGAAGGTAATAGAAGAGGCACCAGGAGTCGTAATGACTAAGGAACTTAGAGAACAGATGGGTGAGGTCGCAGTTAAGGCGGCTAAATCAATTAATTATAAAAATGCTGGAACTATAGAGTTTTTATTAGATAAACATGGTAAATACTATTTTATGGAAATGAATACTCGTATACAGGTGGAACATGGAATAACTGAAATGGTAACTGGAGTGGATTTAGTTAAAGCTCAAATAAAAATTGCTTCAGGACAAAAACTTTCTTATAAACAGGAGGATATTAAAATTCAGGGACACGCTATTGAATGTAGGATAAATGCAGAAAATCCAAACAAAAATTTCATGCCTTGCCCTGGAGAAATAAAATCACTTCATATTCCCGGTGGATATGGAATAAGAATAGATAGTGCTGCATATCAGGGGTACAAAATTCCACCTACTTATGATTCTATGATAGCAAAACTAATTGTGCATGGTAAGGATCGTGATGAAGCTCTATGTAAAATGAGAAGTGCATTAGGTGAATTCATAATAGAAGGCATAGATACTAATATTGATTTTCAATTTAAAATTGTGAATAATGAAAAATTTATCAAAGGGAACTTTGATACTAGCTTTATTAGTAAAGAATTTAAAAATATTTAAAAGTATCTAAATGCATGCTGGAGTTTATTACTCAAAAGTTTTATAATATGAGTATGAGGATCTACTTTTAATGTTAAAATGTAGTTTAGGTATGTATTTAGAAAGGGGTAACTATATGTTTGAGTTTAATCGTATATTTAAAAAGAATAAATATATTGAGGTTAAAAAGTTAGGTAATGATGATGGTGATAAAAAGCCTAATATCCCCTCTGGAATGTGGGTTAAATGTAAAACCTGTGGTGAAATCCTTTATAAGAAGGATTTAGAAATAAGTATAATGACATGTGGGAATTGTAGAACCCATTTTAGAATTGGATCCAGAGAAAGAATAGAATACACTATAGATAAGGGGACTTTCGTAGAACATGATGAGTTTATGATCTCAGAAAACCCTATAGATTTTGAAGGGTATAAGGATAAGTTACAAGGTATCCGTGGCAAAACTTTATTGAATGAAGCTGTAATAACTGGAGAAGGTAAGATAAATGGTTTAGATACTCTAATTGCAGTCATGGACAGCAATTTTATGATGGGAAGTATGGGGTGCGTAGTTGGTGAAAAACTTACGAGGGTCATTGAAAGAGCAACGGAAGATAGAAAACCAATTATTATATTTACAGCCTCAGGTGGTGCTAGGATGCAAGAGGGTATATTTTCTCTTATGCAAATGGCAAAAACTAGTGCTGCGATTGCAAGGCATAATGATAAAGGGTGCCTTTATATAACTGTTCTTACAGATCCAACTACGGGTGGTGTAACTGCAAGTTTTGCAATGCTTGGGGATATAATACTCGCAGAGCCTAATGCATTAATAGGGTTTGCAGGAAAAAGAGTTATAGAGCAAACATTAAAACAGCAATTACCTGAAGGGTTTCAGAGGGCTGAATTTTTGCTTGAAAAAGGGTTTATAGATGAAGTAGTAGATAGAAAAGATATGAAAGATACATTAACGAAGATATTAAAAATTCATTTATAACATCAAGAGAAAGACACAAGGAACAAATAGGGAGTGAAATTTTATGGTAACTTTACCTTTTGAAAAAAACATGTATGAGTTAAAAAGTAAAATAGACGAACTAAAGAATTTGGCGACAGATCAGAATATGGATTTAGTAAAAGAGATAAGACAGATGGAAATTAAGCTCTACAATATGCAAAAGGAAGCCTATAAAAATTTAACTGCCTGGGATAAAGTAAGCATTGCAAGGCTTGTGGAAAGGCCGACTGCTCTTGATTATATCAATCG
Organism: Clostridium lacusfryxellense; assembly: GCF_018861735.1. Lineage (GTDB taxonomy): Bacteria > Bacillota > Clostridia > Clostridiales > Clostridiaceae > Clostridium_AD > Clostridium_AD lacusfryxellense. The sequence goes on from NZ_JAHLEB010000003.1 coordinate 72,637, forward strand.
AATTTTTGATGGCTTTATGGAATTTCATGGTGATAGGTATTATGGAGATGATGCTGCTATTGTAGGTGGAATAGCAGAGTTTAATGGTATTCCTGTTACGGTTATAGCTCAGCAAAAGGGAAATAATACAAAGGAAAACATAAAGCGGAACTTCGGTATGCCAAATCCTGAAGGATATAGAAAAACTTTAAGACTTATGAAACAGGCAGAAAAATTTAATAGACCTGTTATTTGTTTTGTAGATACACCAGGAGCTTATTGTGGCCTAGGTGCAGAAGAAAGAGGTCAGGGTGAGGCAATTGCTAGAAATCTTATGTATATGTCAACATTAAAAACACCAATAATCTCAATAGTTATAGGAGAAGGTGGAAGTGGTGGAGCGTTAGCCATGGCGATAGCTGATGAGGTTTGGATGCTAGAGCATGCTATTTATTCCATTTTATCACCAGAGGGTTTTGCTAGTATTTTATATAAAGATGCAAGTCGTGCTAAAGAAGCGGCTAATAAAATGAAAATAACTGCTCAGGATTTAATTAATTTTGGGATAATAGATAGAATTATAAAAGAACCCCTTGGTGGTGCACATACCAATGTAGATGAGATGGCAGCTTGTATTAAACGTAATTTAGAAGAGGCAATAAATAGATTAAAACGTGAGACTATAGAGTCCTTACTCACTAAGAGATATTATAAATTCAGAAAAATTGGTAAGGTAGGAGAATAGACAATAAATTTCATTTTAGGGTTATTAAGAGAAGTATATATACTTTTCTTTTTTTTTCTATTGAACTGTTCATATAAATCATACATAATAGGAGATAAGAATAATATTTATGATAATGGTGAAGGGGATTTAAGTTATGAGCGAAACACATAGTGAGATAATTCTAGTAATAGATTCAGGATGCGATTTACCTTTAGAATGTATTAAGCAAGATAACATAGTGCCATTAGGTTTAGTTTGTAATTTTAAAGGTGAATCAATAGAAGATGACTTTGGTATAAAGTTTACACGCAAGGAATTCTTTAATGCTTTAAGGCAAGGTGAAATGCCTACTACATCACAAATAAATAGTCAAAGATACGTAGATGTTTTTAGAAAATATGTTATGGAAAAAAAGCCTATAATATATATTGCAATGTCTTCCGCATTAACTGGCACTATAAATAGTGCAAACATAGCAAGAGAAATGGTACTTGAAGAGTTTCCATCTGCAGACATAAGTATAGTTGATAGTAAATGTGCAAGCCTCGGACAAGGACTTTTAGTTTATTATGCTTATGAAATGTTGAAAAAAGGAAGTTCTAAAGAAGAGATAATTACATGGATTGAGGAAAATAAACTTAAGATTAATCATTGGTTTACAGTTAGTGATCTAAATCATCTAAAAAGAGGTGGAAGAATATCAAGTTCTGCTGCAGCCGTCGGTATTCTCCTAAATATAAAACCGGTTTTATTTGTGGATAATGAAGGGCGACTTACACCTTTTTCTAAATGCAGGGGCAGAAAAAAAGCAATTAGCACCTTAGCCCAAAAGTTTAAGGAAAAAACAGATCCGAATAAAGAGCAAGTTATAGCAATAAGTCATGGAGATTGTATTGATGATGCATTAGCTTTAGAGGCTTTAGTTAGAGAAAATGGAAATGTTAAAGACGTTATTTTAAATTATGTTGGGACAGCAATTGGGTCACATACAGGACCAGATATGGTAGGACTGTTTTTTATAGCAAATGAAAGATAAGAGCTTAAATATATTAATGGCAATAAAATCGCAATAATAATTTTAAATTATAAATTAATAGATATTTATTTTAAATAAAGTAAAAGGAAGATGTTTAGCGATATTAGCTATAACATCTTCCTTTTTCATTATTTAAAATTATTCTGTTTCTTTTCCTAATTTTTTAGATTCTTTAGAAACACCTATTTCATTAGCAGTTTCCATTTTCATTTTATCTAATTCTTTTTTAGTTTTTTGACTAGCTTTTTTATTGTCTTTGCTATTTTTATTGTTTTTATGTGACATAATAATAGCCCTCCTTAATTAAAATTTAAGCAATCATAAATTACTTGCGGTATAATATTAAACTTCTAAATATTATTATAACCAGATATCTAATTTGTATGCTGTAAAAAGAGCATTTATGGAATATTAGTATAATCTTACTAGAATGTAGATTTGTTACTTATGCCAATATACATTTTAATGATATAATTAATATTATTAACTGAACTAAAATAGGAGGTAACAATAAGATGAATAAAACAATAGGATTTATAGGTTGCGGTAATATGGCACAGGCGATGATAAGTGGAATAGTAAAATCAAAGTTAGTCTCTGGTGAAAAGGTAATAGCAAGTAATCCATCAGACAAAAATTTGCTTAAGATGAAAAAATCGAATAATATTTTAATAACTAATGATAACGAGGAAGTTGCAAAATTTTCTGACATAGTAATACTAGCTGTAAAGCCTTACAAATATTTTGAAGTTATTGATGAAATAAAGCCGTATTTAAAAAAGGATGTAATTATAGTTACTATAGCTGCAGGGATAACACTTGAGCATATGAGTGAAAAGCTAGGAGATGATGCTAAGGTTATAAGAACTATGCCAAACACTCCAGCGCTTGTTGGAGAGGGTATGAGTGCGCTTTGCGCTAACGTGAATATAACTAAAGAAGAATTGCAAGATGTAGTAAATATATTTGAAAGCTTCGGAAAGATAGAAATATTAGAGGAAAAGCTTATCGATGTAGTTCCGGCTGTTAGTGGATCATCTCCGGCTTATGTCTATATGTTTATTGAAGCATTAGGTGATGGAGCAGTGCTTCAAGGAATGCCAAGAGACAAGGCTTATAAGATGGCAGCCCAAGCTGTACTAGGAGCAGCTAAAATGGTACTTGAGACTGGAGAACACCCAGGAAAGCTTAAAGACAATGTGTGCTCACCAGGGGGAACGACTATAGAGGCAGTATATACTTTAGAAAAAAACAATTTTAGGGGCTCAATAATTTCAGCTATGGAGAGTTGTACGGAAAAGGCAATCAAAATGGGTAAAAAATAATAGAGTTTATACTTTGTTTATAATTAGTTTAGAGAAAGTAGAGACATATATATTAAGATATAATTATGGAAGACTTTCATGGCAAAAGTAATTTTAAACAAAAAGGGGTTTTAATAAAATGAAGCTAAATAAGAAAACAACAACCATTATAAGTTTTATGATAGGGACTGTTATGTTTACAACTACAGCTATAGCTCAAGTTGTAACCAAAAGTGGATATGATCAACTTAAAGATTCTGTTAAATATACAGCGGAAAATGCTACAACTAAACTCTCAAGTTATACTGCGGATATGTCTGTTGTTTTAAAGGACAATAATACTGTTCTCTATTCTCAAGATTCGCTTAGTAAAGTAGATGTATCAAAGGGCGTCAAAGAAACTGTAACAACAACACTTGAGGGTTCAAAAAAAACAGAGGATTACAATTACTCTGATAAAAATGGTAGTATATCTAAAAATGCTGATCAAAATATTTATTATACAAATGAATATGCAAAACCTCAAAAAAGTACAACTTCTGAAAATCCTTTTAAGCGAGATGGGGCTGCTGATATGGAGAAAATTGCAGATGCTTTAGTAGGCAATTTAAAAGACTCTGTTGTGGTTACGCAAAATGCAGATGGAAGTAAAACTTTATCTGGTTCTTTAAGTGAATCACAAATACCAGCGATTATTAATGCAGTTGTATCGCTACAATCTAAAAATGAACTTGGGAACAGATCTAATAACCCAAGCGAGAATACAATGCCTAAAATAACAAAGGACGTATTTGTGAAACAAGTTAAAGGAAATATGGTAACAACCAAAGACGGACTTATTCAAAGTGTTCTTGGAAGTGGGGTTATTTCTGGTAAAGATGAAAAGGGAGTAGAACATAAGGTTACCTTCGAGTTATTAGCAAAGATGACAGAAGTTAATACAACTAAAGTTAGCAAACCAGATCTTAATGGTAAGAAAGTAGAGAAAAATGTAGAACAAGATTATAGTAAATTGACTAATCCCCAAAAGTATATAGGGAAATATAAAACAGATATTTTAATAGAAAAAGATGCTAAATTTATAAAGATAGGTGAAAAATTCTTAGATATTACAGCAGTAGATGACAAGGGTGTTAGCGGAAGATATTATGAGCAGTATGTTAAGGGATACGAGGATTTTGTATCTGATAAAAAAGACTTCAAGTTTGATGCGAAATTTGACAAGGACCAGTTTAGTGGGACTTTTAATTCAAGTAGCGACTCAAAAGAAAAGATAACCGGTAATATATCTATAAGCATAGGTTCAGCAGACATATACTTTAATATAAATGAAAATCAAAGTGGAAAAATAATTAATAATGGTCAATACAATAAAGTATTCAACTAATAATAAATAAAATTAAAGGTTAGGGAATTTAGAGTAAAGTATTCAAATAAGGCGAGGTATCGCCTTATTTATTGAGTTTAATGACATTTCAAAAGAAAGCCTATCACTTTTATAAGAGGTGGTTTCAAAACTAGATGGGGGGGATACAATTGGAAAAAGCTATTGAAATTAAAAATCTTTCTAAGCTATATAAAAATGGAAGAGGAATAACAGATATTAATATTGATATAAATAAAGGAGACATATTTGGGTTTCTGGGACCCAATGGTGCTGGTAAGACTACTGCTATGAAAATAATGACAGGGCTAATAAAACCAGATAGTGGAGATGTCAAAGTTTTTGGTCAAAGTATTCAAGAAGATTATCAAAATGTAATGAAAGAAGTAGGTTGCATTATAGAAACGGCAGAGTGTTATCAATATTTAACAGCATATGAAAATTTAAAGCAGGCATCAAGATATTATGAAAATGTTGATGATGATAGAATCCATGAAGTTTTAGAACTTACAGGAATGTTAAAATATAAAAATGAGAAACCAAGAAAATTTTCTCTTGGTATGAAGCAAAGATTAGGGATTGCAGCTACAATATTGTCTAAACCACAAGTGATTATTTTGGACGAGCCCTTAAATGGACTTGATGTTGAAGGAATGATTTCTATGAGAAATATAATAAAAGATATGGTAGAAAAAGAAAAGACTACATTTTTTATTTCAAGTCACCTTATACATGATGTGGAACTTACATGTACTCATATTGGTGTATTATATAATGGGAAGATGCTTAACATAGATACTATAAAAAATATATTAAATAATTATGCAACACTAGAAAATTATTTTGTTAGCGAGGTAGAAAGAAATGGGAGAATTTAAAGCTGCATTAACAAATGAAATTGAAAAGTTATACAAAAGAAAAAAAGTTTTAGTCGCAATGATTATATCACTTATTTTTATTATAGTAGGACAGCTATCTATGGTGGTATTAAGATCTGGATTTGGACTTCGTGGAGTTTCTAGCATGGAATTTCCTATTCTTGTGCTTTCTGTAGTAGTAAATACTATTCTCCCACTTTTTACTGCGCTTGTTACTATAGAGAGTTTTTCAGGAGAATTTTCACAAAATACTATGAAAATTGCACTTACAAGGCCAATCTCAAGATTTAAATTCTACGGGGCAAAATTAACAGCAATTATGTTATTTATTCTTGCCAATCTTTTGTTTGTAATGATTTTTTCGATAATCGCAGGTTGTCTTTTTAATTCAAATTCATTTGCACTTAGTAGCGTTTTTAAGATAGTAATTTCTTATATAGTTACATTAGTTCCTATGGTTATTTTATCAATAATAATTGCATTTTTTGCAAATATTATTAGAAGTGGCATAGGCGTGTTTTTTATATCTATTTTTGTTTTTGCTATTTTTAAAGGGTTAGGAATTATATTTTATCGATTTTCTGGTGTATTTATTACATCTATGATGAGTTGGTACACCTTATTTAATATGGATACTATTCCTTATTTCAAAGTATTCCTTCAGTTTATGATGATGATTAGTTATGGTATAATATTTTTTACAGCAGGATATTATATATTCGATAATAAGGAATTTTAATCAGGTTTTAAAAATATCGAGGTGGGAAGATGAATATAAAGAAACGGTTAATCTTATCTAATACTATAACTATAATAATTCCTTTTGTAGTTACAATTATAGCAGCATTCTTATTCCTTTTTGCTTCATCAAGAATTTTTAACAGGAATATAAGTTATGATAATTTCAAAAAAACAATATTTATAAAAACACAATTATCTGATGCAAGTAATGATATATGGAGGCAGAAGTCTGCAGATATAGAGGATCCAAATTTTCAGAAGTATTTAAAGCAGAAAGTATCAATTATTAATGGAGACATTATTATTCTTAAAAACAATTCTGTTATATATAATTCTAAGGAAATAAACAAAATTGATATAGAAAAATGTTTATTAGAAGCAAAAAATCAATCTCAAAAAAAGATAGTAATAATTGATGATATAGCGTACATGGTGGAAGTAGCACCACTTAAGTTTAAAGATGAAGCTATAGGATCAGCAATATTATTGGCGCCAACTTTTGAATATTCAAGTATTCTAGAACGATTTATTATTTTTGTTTTTGTTGTATTTCTTATTACTTTTATAACGGTTAATATATTTATGTCATATCTATTATCCAAAAGGATAATAAAACCACTAGAACTTCTAAAATCGGCGGTAGGACAAATCAGTAAAGGTGATTTAAATGTAGAAATTACTGAAATTGGTGACGAGGAAATTAGAGAGTTATGCGAGGATTTCGAAAAAATGAGAATACAACTTAAGGACACTACCCACATGAAAAAGAAGTATGATGATAATAGGACAATGTTAGTATCAAGTATATCACATGACCTTAAAACACCTATAACATCAATTAAAGGTTATGTAAAAGGCATTTTAGATGGGGTTGCTAATACTCCTGAGAAGGAAGAACGTTATTTAAAAACTATTTACTCAAAGTCAGAACAAATGGATGTAATGATCGATGATTTACTTTTATATTCCAAATTAGATTTGAGCCAACTTCCATTTAACTTTGAAAAAACGGATATTATAGATTACTTTAATTATTGCATTCATGAAAGTTCACTAGAACTAGAAAAGTTTAATATTAAAATTTCTCTAAAGAGCAATTTAGATGGGGTAAAATACGTTAGAATTGATAGAGAAAGATTGATGCGGGTTATATTAAATATTATTGATAACTCTCGTAAATATATGGATAAAAAGCAAGGAGAAATTACTATATTTCTTAGGGAAACTAATTCAAGTATTATTATCGAGATAAGGGACAATGGTTCTGGAATTGACGAGAATGATGTTAATAAAATATTTGATAGGTTTTATAGGGCAGATGCTGCAAGAAGTGAAGCAAATGGGAGTGGACTAGGACTTGCTATTGCAAAACAAATTGTAGAGGGTCATAGCGGCACAATTTGGGCTGTAAGTCATGAAGATCAAGGCATAAGTATTTTGATATCATTAGGAAAAATATCTTAAGAGTAGAGGAGTATTATGAAGAAAATTTTAATAGTTGAAGACGATGTGAGTATTGCACAGCTCCAAAAGGACTATTTAGAGATTGAAGGATTTGAAGTTTATATATGTTATGACGGTGTTGAGGGGTTAAATGCATTAAAGACAAGTGAGTTTGACCTTTTAATCCTTGATGTAATGCTTCCTAAAATTGATGGATTTACAATTTTACGTAGTATACGAGAAGAAAAGGACATACCAGTTTTAATGGTCTCTGCAAAAAAGGAAGATATTGATAAAATAAAGGGTTTGAGTCTTGGAGCTGACGATTATATTACTAAACCGTTTAATCCAAGTGAACTAGTTGCTAGGGTAAAGTCGCACATCAGAAATTACGAGCGAATAAAGAGTAAATTTAAAAGTAGTGTTAAAAGTAGCACTCTCATAATAAGAGGACTAGAAATAAAAAAAGATTGTAGACAGGTTTTTATAAATGGAGTAGAAATAAATTTAGCTCAAAAGGAATTTGATTTATTATTATATCTAGCCGAAAATCCCAATAGAGTATTTAGTAAAGTTGAATTGTTTGAAAAAATATGGGGATTTGATGCTTTATCAGATACTGCAACTGTAACAGTACATATTGGAAGAGTTAGAGAAAAAATTGAGACTAATACAGCACAACCACAATACATTGAAACTGTTTGGGGAACAGGGTACAGGCTTAGGGTATGAATCATACTCTAAACCTGTACCTTTTTATATTGTTCTCTTTTTTAAAAGATAGTAATACTTATTAAAATCAAAACATATATTTGGATTAAAGCATTAAATTTATAAAAAGTATTGACTTACGAACAAATGTTCGGTACAATATAAATATAACAAATTAAGACAAAATACCTGCAAAGTATCTAAAAAAATATAAATATTTCATTTAACATAATATTTGATTTCACGCTGAACTGCATTTCTAAAAACCACTTTGGTGGATTATTAAATAGCTACTTTAGTAGATTATTAAATAGCTACTTTAGTAGATTATTTAACTGGGGGCAAAATAAATGGAAACAAAAGATTTATTAGTTAAGATTAATTATTCAAAGGAAGGTAATGACAGTTTAGCAATAACATATGCTCAAAATACCGATAAAATTAATCATTCTTCTAAATATTTAATATGTGGTGGAATGTATAATAGAAATGGTGGAACAATAATATTTAAGGCTAAAAATATAGAAGAAGCTACAGAAATAGCTAATAATAATTTAGTAGCTAAAGCAGGTTCCAATAAATATGAGTATATTAAACAAGGAATATATGATAAACAATACATAGAAAATAAAATTAAAATATAGAAAATAAAAGGGTATTCCTTAATTTAGGAGTACCCTCTTGCTTTTACTAATACACATAAACAAATGTTAAATGGAAGTTATAGTTAACGTTATATTAAACTGCAAATTCAATATTTTGAATTACAATATCTAAATTCGAAATTAATGAAATAGTAGCTCCGATTTCTTGAGAATTACGTCTATTCCCTTTCTTTACTATCTTAACCTGTGGTCTTAAAGCAAAATTTGGTAGTATGGTTGTTACCACTCCGATGTCACCAGTGCTAAGTTTTACTAGAGTTCCAGGTGGATAGGGAACAACTGCCTTAGAAAAAGCTTTAACCATTTCATAATCAAATTGAGTATCACCATGGGCAAATATGTATTCGACAGCGTCGCTAGGGCTCATAGCTTTTCTATAATGGCGGTCAGACGTAAGAGCATCATAAACATCTGCAATAGCAACAATTCTAGCAAATCTATTTATTGATTTATTCTTTATATTATCGGGATATCCGTTCCCATTTACTTTTTCATGGTGCTGAAGAGCCACAATTCTAGCGGGCGCGGAGATTTCTAAACAGCCTCTTAAATAATCATAACCTTTAGTAGTATGTTCTTTTATTGTTTTGAATTCATCCTCAGTTAAAGGTCCGGGTTTTAAGATTATATCTTTCGGAATAAGGACTTTACCAATGTCATGTATTAATGCACCCATGCATAAGGTATAAAGTTCATGTTGATTTAAATGAAGTTGGACACCTAATACTAGAGAGAGCACAGCAACATTTACGCTATGTTGGTAGGTGTAATTATCCATACTTTTAATGTCTACTAAACTAATCATTACATTTTTTTTGCTTATAATTTCGTCGATAATATCTTTAGCAATATTTCCTATCGATTCAAAATATGTTTGTTTTTCTTTTATAAATTTTTTTTGATTAAAATTATTAGTATCAGAGTATAAATTATATTTTTCGAAGCTATAGAAGGTCTCTTTAATAGCTTTAATAGCATGTTGGCGTAGTTCGGGTTTTATTACATCATCTATTAGAGCTTCACTATACTCGTCAGCGATATATAAAGAAAAAATTTGTAAGCGTTTTATTCGTACTAAAAAAATATCAGTTAATGTAACACCCTCTCTTAAAAGAACCCTTCCATCATTATCAAAGATAGTTTTGGCCAAACAATCCCCGGGTTTCGCAAATTCTATTGGTACAAGTCTCATAACTACATCACACCCCAACACAAAAATTAAGTCGCTTTAACGGATTTTAATTATAATTCAAAATAAAAACATTTATCTTCAAACTGGTTATACATTACATAAAATTGAATTGATGAAATATATAGGTATAATAATATATTTTACACTATTTTAAGAATAAATTACACTAATAGTTTATAATTATATATATTACACTTAATATCATTAGATAATATAATAGTAAATAAAACCAAGTATTTCAATTTTATTCTGTTGGGTGTATAAAGAATTTTAAGAAATAAGCTTGAATACTTGCGATTATGAACTATAATTAAAGATGGAATCATCGATATAGGATATAATCTTAAGAAATTGGGATTGCTAAAAAATAATCATATACTTAGGCAAATTTATAAAATAATAAGTCTAGGATGTCTTATAACTAAATTGTAGTTAAAATTGATGTTTTGAATAATCTTAACAGGGAGGAAATATAATGGATAAAGATAAATTATCTCGAAATGATGTTTGTTGGTGTGGAAGTGGTAAAAAATATAAAAAGTGCCATATGGACCAGGATACATTCATAAGTAATATAGAGGAAAAAGTAGGTTATGCAATACCTAGAGATATCATGAAGTCAAAAGAACAAATAGATGGTATAAGAAAGAGTTGTAAGCTAACTCATGAGATATTAGATATGGTTGGAGAGAAAATAAAAGTAGGAATAACCACAAATGATATTAATACTTGGGTACATGAATATACAGTAGCCCATAACGCATATCCTGCACCACTAGGTTATGGTGGTTTTCCAAAGAGTGTATGTACGTCAATAAATGATGTAATATGTCATGGCATACCAAGCGATACTGTTTTAAAAGATGGAGATATAGTAAATGTAGATGTTACTTGCATACTAGATGGTTATTACGGTGATGCCAATAGAATGTTCATAATGGGGCAAGCGTCGAAAGAAGCAGTAGATTTGGTACGGGTATCAAAGGAATGTTTAGAAAGAGGCATAGAGCAAGTGAAGCCTTTTAATACACTTGGGGACATTGGAAATGCTATTCAAGAGCATGCAGAAAGTCTTGGATATTCCGTAGTATACGATTATGGTGGGCATGGCGTTGGATTAGAGTTTCATGAAGAACCTTTTGTACCTCATATAGGTAAAAAAGGAGAAGGGTCGATTTTATTACCTAATATGACCTTTACTATTGAACCTATGATTAATATTGGTAGTCCAGAGACTGAGGTACTTGAGGATGATTGGACAGCCGTTACAGTAGATGGTTCATTGTCATCACAGTGGGAACACACTATACTTGTTACAGAGACTGGATTTGAAATATTAACATAAGAAAAATAAAAACAAATTGTAAGCGCATATTAAAAACACCATCCTAAAGGGTGGTGTTTTTAATATGCTTATTATTTGAGATTTCTATTCTATTTTTACTATGTATGAATACTCATCTAAGAAGCGAGAGTCACTTTTCCAACTGTTATAGTAAGCGAAATGTATTTTGCATTCACCACATTTTAAGCATTTAAATCTCCAAATTATTTGTAGGCTTCCTCCTATTATATTGGATTTGTTAAAATCAAATTTTTTTTTGTTTTCTAAAGTAAGAATAGAAGGATCAGAAATAGTATAGTACCAACAATAGCCTGTAGATGGGGATTCGGTGAGCTCAATAATCATTTGATTATTGTTATGGATCAAATTAATAGAATTATAGCTTAAGGCGATAGCATCTAATTTGGAAACTTCATATTCAAAGGTCAAGCAATCACCCTCCTTAAATTATCTATACCAAATCGAGGTATACAGTTTTTTTCATAGAATAAGATAAATTATTATTGTTACTATTATTTCTATAATATTCTTTTTTATTCATGTAACAACAGTATTATAATTGATGTTTTAGTAGTTATATTATGTATCATATAAATAAAAAAAGTAAATAATAGAACAATTTGGTATAATAACAGCGGAGGATATATTTTTATAATTTGGAATAAATATATTATTATATAAATTAATAATGGTATATAAAAAAGATTTATATTATAATATTGATAATAATAAATTTGTTTAATTGATATTTTTTGTTTAATTGATATTTAAGGGTGTGATTAAAATGGAGATTATTAACAATAGGTATAGAATAGTTGAATGTATAAACCAAAATAGGTTGGTTTCCAGTTATGTAGTAAATGACATAATAAAAAATCATGATACAGTTCAATTAAATATTATTAATTCGGAGTATGTACATAAGAAACTAATTGAATTCTATACTAATGAGTTTATGAATTTAACTAACTTTAAATGTAAAAATATAATTTCAATATACGACTTTGCTTTAGTTAAGTTGATAGATAATAAAAAATTAGATGAAAAAGTATATTTCTTCACAAATGAATATGTGATAAATAATTCTACTATTTTAGATATTTCACTTGGTAAAACAAGTATGGAAATATTAGATATGTTTATAGAAATTTGCCAAAGTATAAATTATCTGCATTTGAAGGGCGTTATTTATAGTGATATAAATTTATCTAATATTATAGTGCAAAACACATTTGAAAATAAAAAAGATGATATTAAGTTTAAAGATTTTGCAACTATTGAACTTGAAAAACAAGGGTTCTTTAAAAATAAAAGTTATCAAAATTATTTTAAAGCACCAGAGGTATTAAAAGGTGAAAAATGCAATGTGCTCAGTGATATATATTCACTAGGGATTTTATTGATTGTTATTTATATGAGGAGTAAAGAGGACAATTTTATATTTAATGAAGAAACTAAGGATTTTGACGAAATCAAGGTAAATGAAATATTTAATAATAATGAAAAGTTGAATATAAAATTCAAAAGTATTATAAAGAAAATGATTAATAGTAATCCGCAAAAAAGATATAAAAACATATCTGAACTTGTAATAGATATAAATATTATTTTTGAAACTAATTATGTACCACATAGAAAAGATGAACTGGAAAAATTAAATTTTAATTTAAAAATGGTAGGTAAAGAGGAAGAAGTTGAAAAAATAACTAAGATCTATGATTCTATTAAAAATAAAAATGCAAATAATTCTACTATTTTGATTCATGGTGAATCAGGTATTGGGAAAACACGGTTTCTTAAAAAATTAAAATATATTTTTGATTTAAAGAAAGTAAATGTTTACAGCAGTTTTGCATTAGATGAATCTACTAAAGATAGTAGCAAGGCCTTCATTCATATATTAAAGTTATTTATCGCGCAGGCACAACCAGGTCTATTGGAAAGATACGAAGCGGAGCTTGTTAAATTTATACCTGGACTTGGGGACAAAAAAAATATAATATATTCAAAGCCTTTAAGTGAAGAAAAAGAAAAATTTAGGCTTATAAATAGAGCGGCTGGGTTTATTGAAGAATGTGTAAACAATATACCTATAGTAATAATTATTGATAATTTGCATTTGGCGGATTCTTTTACAATAGAATTAATAGAATATCTTATAAGAAATAAGATACCAAATAAAAATATTATGTTTATAATGTCCTACTGTGATGGAGAATGTATATTAAATAAAAAGTTCACAGAATTTATAGAAAATATGTCTGGCACAAATGGAGTTAGTAATATATTTTTGAAAGAATTAACACAAGTACAAGTTGGTAAAATGATACAAGATATTTTAAGTTCCCCTACTATACCATATCAATTTGCAAACAGTGTTTATGAGAAAACAAAAGGCAATCCATTATTTGTGCAAGAGATTATAAAGAATTCATTTAATAAAAAATATATTTATATAGACGATATAAAGGGTTCTTGGGCTAAAGAGTATGATTATTCTGAATTTATAATGCCAACTGATATGCATCAAGTATTATTAAGCCAAGTTAACGAAATGGGAGAACTAAATCATATTATTTTAGAAATAATATCGATATTTGAAAGTGCTATTTCATTAGAGATAATTAAAGGTTTTCTTGAAGATTATAATGTTGAGTTAGAAGATAGTATTAAAGGACTCATTTCCTCAGGAATACTATGTAAAAAAATTGAAGACAGAGGTTTCGTATTTGGGTTTTACAATAAATTTTTAAAAAGCCTAATGTATGAAAAAATAAGCGATGAAGACAAAATAACCATGCATAGATTAGCTTCCGTATTACTTGAGAATTTGTATTGCCAAGGTGGTACAGAATATATTGAGGAATTAATTTATCATTTAGAAAAATCAAATCAGCAGAAGAAGATTATAGATTATTGTATTGAAAATGCTGAAAAGATGAAACTTCTAAAAAACAGGAGGGATGCTATAAAAAACTTAACAAAAGCGGTATCTATTATGGACTATTCGTGCGATTCAATTAAAAATATAAGTATTATTATGGACCTTGCAGCGTTAAATGAAGATGAGGGTAATATAGATTTAGCAGTAAATTACTATTTGTTAATAGAGAAGTATCATGATAATACAAATCTTCACGAATATATAATAGATAGCTTAATTAAGGTGGCTGAAATAGAGCTAAGTAAAAATAATATAGATAAAACTATTTTCTATATTGATAAAATTAATGTGATGCTTGAGAAAGTAGATTATATTTCAGGGATGCTTAGGTGCCAAGGTATACTAGCCGCTGTATATGACATAAATCAAGAGTATTCAAAAGTTGAAACTATATGCAATGTATGTATGCAACAATGTATAGGGGAATATGATAAGCTAAAAATTATATTCAACCATCATATGGGAAAAGTTTGCTTAAGAAATGGTAAAGCTGGAGAAGCATTAGCTATTTTTGAAGCAAATATAGATTTATGTAATAAGTATAATAACATTGGTATATTAATAAAGTCTTTAAACAATGTTGGAGTTATTTATGGTCATTATTACCAAGATAATAATAAGGCTATAAAGTACTTTATTGAAATGAAGGATATATGCCAAAAAAATAATATTAGTAGTTGTGAGATAGATGCATCGATAAATATTGCTGCTACATATGCTTCAGAGCAACAGTATGAAATGTCATTACAATTTTTTATTCAAACGCTAGAAAAATGCAAAAAATATCAATATGAGTTCTATACATTTTATTGTTACACCAGTATTGCAAGCGTATATTTAAAATTAGACAATTATAACGATGCCTATAAGTATTATAAGTTCTGCATTAAAGAGTTAGAGAAATATCCTAATCAAGGTAAAGATATAAGAGAATTTTATTTTTTAGCATCTGAAATAAACTATAAACTGGGAGATTTGGTGAAGGCTAAATTTTATATTAATAAAACATTAAAATTATATGAAAATGACAATTCTATAAAGAAATGGCAAGCAGTTATTTTAAATGAAAATATAAAAATTCGTTCCAGGTCAAATGATGAAGAAATAGATTTAAGTATAAAAAATATTATAATTATAGCTAATAAAATATTAGCTAATACTAGCAGGCTTAATATATTCTATGATTTAATAATTTTCTTGTATGAAGAAGGTAAACAAAAATATGTAATTAATATTTTAAATGAGATTAACAAGATTGATATTGATATCGATATAAAAGAGTATAGAGTATACATTAAAAAATTATATGTTGATGGACTAATTGAAAAGAAGAGTAAGCTTAAACTTTTCAAAGAAGCGTTAGAATATTCTAAAAAATATAAAATAGCAGATATTTGCTGGAGAATATCTACATCAATTGCCGATTGTTATTTTGAAAAAAAAGATTATTTGTATGCAGTGATTTACTATTTTGAGGCCTGTGGTATATTAAAGGATATAAATCTTGATCTACCCATATCATATAGATTAAGTTACATTAAACTAAATAATGCATTAAGGCCTTTTGATAAGTTTCTAGGTGTCAATAACTATTACAAGAATAATAAAGATGTATCAATGTTAAAATTTGATCCTATTAAGGTTAAGGATGAAGAAGAATTAGATTTTTTATTAAAGCAAGTAAATCCTAAAGACATATTAAAGAATAAAAATCTTATAAAGTCTATAAAAAAAGTATATTCATTTTCTCTTCATGAGGATATTCATGACATAAATGATGTATTAGAAAATCTACAATCTGACAACATCAAAAACTTAGAACTTATAATTGATTATTTATCATCTATAACTTTAGCTACTAGGGGTACTATCATTATGGGTGATAATGATAATGGATACAAAGTAATTGCGTCTAGTGATAGAAAATATGAATTATCACAAAATCCAGAAAGTTCAGCTAAGATTTTAGGTGTTGATAATCCAGTTTTAGTAACTGATGTTTTACCTAAGGAAGAGTTAAAAAGTATTTATAATAATTTGAAGGCGTATATTTGTATTCCTATTATTATGGACAATGGCAATGAGAAAGACTTTATGAAAAATGAGAGAAGAAAAAATCCGCAGGATGTTAAACATGTTATTGGTTATATATATATTGAATCACAAAGAGTGCTTAACAATATTAACAGTGATAGCATGAAAAAATGTATGGAGATTAGTAAAGTTGTAGGTATAATTATTGAAAAATATAAGCTTAGGTTAAGTGCATCTATTGATAAATTAACGGGCACGCTTACTAGAAAATATCTAGAAGAGGCATTAGATGAACAAATTGAAGTAGCAAGTCTTAATGGAAGTAAGTTTTCCATTATTATGTATGATTTGGATCACTTTAAAATGGTAAATGATAAATTTGGACATCGGACAGGAGATTATGTTTTAAAAAGAGTTTGCGAAGTTGTGATGGACAATTTAAGAGAAACAGATATTGTAGGTAGGTATGGTGGGGAAGAGTTTATTATTATTCTTCCGGATACTGATATTTGCGGAGCACAGCTTGTAGCTGAAAAACTTAGGAATAAAATTGAAAGTGAGAAGATACTAGACGATAGACGAGATGTTACTGTAAGTTTGGGCGTGATTTCATGTCCGCTAAACGGTGAGTGGCAAGGAGAATTAGTGGAGAGAGTGGATCAAGCATTATATGTAGCTAAGCAGCGTGGAAGAAATAGATATGTTGCTTGGGATAGTGAGTTTTTAGTAAAAGCAAAAAAAACAGATAGACTTGCTGGAATAATAACGGGTAATGAAATACAAGACCACAGAAATGTGCTTGCCATGATAGAATTAATTGAAATTATAAATAAAAGCGTTACAAAAGAAGATAAAATATACAGTTTATTAGGTAGAATTATTGAAATTACAGAAGCGCAAAATGGTATTTTGTTTATTAACGATAATGGAGATATCACTGGGAAATATTCAAGAAAAATTTTTGAAAGTGGATGGATTGAGAGTGATATGTATAATAAGAATATAATAAAGTCTGTAATTGATAGTAAACAAGGGGTATGTAAAATTGATTGGGATACAATAATTGAGTATGATGTTATTACTGGTATTCCAAATTGGCAGTCTGTTATAGCTGTACCACTTATTATAGGCGATCAAATAAAAGGAGTGTTATATTTAAGTGAATCAACTAAAGCAAAAGAATTTAATTTTGATGATGTTAATTTTGTAAAGACTCTTGGCAAGATAATAGCACCTATACTTTAATTTTAAAAGTATAAAGAAACGAAAAAGTATATATGATCTGTAGATCAGAAGGAAATGTTTTGATAGGCTCCACCGGAAGGTGGGGCCTATTATTGTCAAATGTGCATGAAAATTTACCAATATTAATATTTCTATAATATATATAATAAAGGAAAAGTTTCAATAATTGTACAAATCAACAAAACAAAAGTATACTAAAATTGTATAAATATGAATTATACAAGTGTGGATAAAATTACATATAATAGAAAATATATTAAATTAATTTATAAAGGGTGAGAGGAATGAATAATATAAGCGTATTAGTAGTGGAAGATGATATAGAGATAAATAATTTGTTATGTGAAATATTGAGCAAGCATGGATACCATGTGAAAACTGCATATTCAGGATCAGAAGCAGAAATGTGTATAAAGCAGTGTGATTTCCACATTATCTTATTAGATTTAATGATACCTGGTATATCTGGTGAGGAACTAATATCAATAATAAGAAAAATTAAAACTATGCCAATAATAGTTTTATCTGCAAAGACATCACAGGATACAAAAATAGAAGTACTAAAACTGGGAGCAGATGATTTTATGTCCAAGCCTTTTGATGTAAATGAAATTCTAGCAAGGATTGAGGCACAACTCAGAAGATATATGATATTTTCCAATAAAAGTAATGACGAAAACATTTTAAAGTATAAAGATTTAACTTTAAATAGTGAATCAGTTGAGGCACTAGTTAAAGGAGAAAATATTAATATTACACCACGAGAGTTTCATATCTTAGAGATGTTAATGTTGTGCCCTAATAAGGTGTTTACTAAAGCAAATATATTTGAGACTGTATGGAATGATGAGTTTTTGGGTGATGATAATACTGTAAATGTTCATGTAAGCAATCTTCGCTCAAAAATAGCAAAGATTGATCCGTATAGTGAGTATATTCATACAGTATGGGGAATTGGTTATAAGATGAGTTAGAAATCTTAATACTTTCTTAAGGATTTCCTTAAGGTATCTTATACTTTAAGTATTATTATAAGTATATAAAGGAGCTGAAAGATAAGGGAGGAAATTAAATGGGGGATATAATTTTAAAAACAAAACAATTAACTAAAAAGTATGGTAAAAACTTTGCAGTAAATAATGTTGATTTAGAATTGAAACAAGGGGATATTTACGGACTTGTAGGTAAGAACGGTGCAGGAAAAACAACCATTCTTAGGATGATATCTGGATTATCTATACCAACAAGCGGAGAGCTAGAACTTTTTAACGAAACATCAAAAGCTGGTTTAAATAATTCAAGAGCTAGGATAGGATGCATAATTGAAACACCAAGTTTTTTCAAGTATTTATCAGCAAAGAAAAATCTAGAATACTATAGATTGCAGAGGGGAGTTGTAGAAAAAGAATGTGTAGATGAGGCACTTAAAATGGTAGGTCTTGAGGATGTGGGCAAGAAAAAAATCAAAAATTTTTCAATGGGAATGAAACAAAGATTAGGACTGGCACTAGCTATAATGATAAATCCTGACTTGCTAGTTTTGGATGAACCTACCAATGGTATTGATCCTACTGGAATAGTGGAATTAAGAGAACTCTTATTAAAACTTAATAGAGAAAAAAATACTACAATAATTATATCTAGCCATATATTAAGTGAGCTATCTCAACTTGCAAACACCTATGGTTTTATTAATAACGGGGAGTTTATAGAGCAAATATCTGCAAAAAATCTAGAAGAAAAATGTAAACGGCACTTATTAATTAAAGTAGATGATACCTCAAAAGCTACAGTTATTATAGAAAATAAGCTGGAATGCATGGAATATGAAGTGGTAAATAAAAATGAAATTAGATTATATCAGCATATAGATACCCCGGAAATTGTATCAGAGGTACTTATTAATAATGGAATAAAGTTATTTTCAATGAATAACAGTGGTGTGAATTTAGAAGAGTACTTTGTAGATTTAATGGGGGGTAATAACCATGATTAATTACATAAAAGCTGAACTTTATAGAAGTTTTAATAAAATAGGTGTTTGGGCTTTAATCGCTTTTATGGCTATTTTAGCTGTATTATCTAATGTTGCTATTTTAAATATACAGGGTAATATGCCGTCTGAGAGTATTAATAGTATGTTTGATGGTTTACTTATGGAAACGCTTATTATACCAGTATTTTTAGTTGCTGGATTTACAGATATTATTACAGCGGATGAAAACAAAAATGATACGCTTAGGAATGTTGTGTCTTTTGGAGTTGCAAGAAGTAAAATAATTTTATCAAAGATTGTGGCGACAGTTATGCTTGCATTTATAGCAGAAATTAGTATATTAGTTTTGTATTTTGGGAGCGCATTTGTAATATTTGGAGTAAATAATGAACTACCTATTAATATAATAACTTTTTTTCGAAAATCATTAGTAGCCACGCCTTTATGGATAGCGGCTATAGCAATATGTACTTGTCTAGCTCTTATTATTAAAAATGATACTGTTTTTGAATGTGTATATCTTGGAATATTTATCATGACGGGTACGATTATTAAATTCTTTTCAACGTTTGTTTCAGAAAATTTTAAGTACGCAGAGAATATTCTTATAACAAAAAAAATAAATGAAATTTCAAGGGGGACATTAACAAGTGAAATTATAATCTCTTCAGTATTAATGGGTGTTATTTATACAGTAGTATTTACAGCTATAACCATACTGTATTTTGAAAAAAAGGAAGTTAAATAAATTAGTTTAGCATAAGCTATGCTAGAGATTAAAGGCAGGGGTGATGTTTATGCAAAGATTAATAATATTTTCATTACTTGCGGTGGTAGTAATATCTGTTAGCCTTTATGTTTTATTATATATTGAAATTAAAAGTATAAATAATCAATTAAACAAAATCAATAAAACTAAGACTAATTCGAAAATACTATTATCTTGTTCTAATAAACAATTACGTAGGTTAGCGCTAGGAATAAACAAAAATTTAGAAGAAAAACAAAAGTCAGAAGCTAAATATAAAAAGATGGATTTAGAGCTTAGAAAAGCTATTTCAAATATATCTCATGATTTAAGGACTCCGTTAACTTCAATAATGGGGTATATGCAACTAATTGATGATAATAGTTTGGCTGAAGATGAAAACAAACCTTATATCGATATAATAAAAAATAGAACAAAATCCTTAGAAAACTTAATAACTAGTTTTTATGATTTATCAAGACTAGAAGGTAATGAATATAGATTTGATTTGAAATCCTTAAATTTAAATAACATAGTGTGCGAATGCGTGGCTTCATCTTATAATGATTTTTTAAGTTTTGAAGTAGAACCTAAAATTGATATAGAAGAAAAACCTTGTTTTATTATAGGAGATGAGGTTGCAGTAAAGAGAGTGTTTTCAAATCTAATACAAAACATCATTAAATATGGTAAAGGAAATGTAGTTATCGCTTTAAAACGCAGTAATGATTGCATTGTTACAATATTTCAAAATGCTGCGCCAAATTTAAGTGATGAAGATGCAAAACATTTATTTGAGCGTTTTTTTACAGCGGATAGAGCAAGAACAGGAAAAAGCACAGGGATTGGACTTGCTATAACAAAGCAATTTGTTGAACAAATGGGGCATGAAATCTCAGCGGAACTAGCATACGGAAATCTTAGCATAATAATAAGGTGGAAATGTTTAAAGTCTATTTCGAAGTAGATATTTATAATTTTAAAACTCATATAAGGAGGTTCAGTATGGAAGTGAAAAATATAGTGCAAATACAGAATGTTACAAAGAAAATCGGCAAAAGGATAATAATAGATGATCTTACTTTTGACGTTCATTCAGGGGAGGTGTTTGGATTCCTCGGACCAAACGGTGCTGGCAAAACTACTACTATTAAAATGCTTCTAGGACTTATGTCTATTACTAAAGGTAAAATGTATATTGACGGATTAAATGTTAATAAGGATTTTGAAAAGGCCATTGCTAAAGTGGGTGGAATTATCGAAAATCCGGATTTATACAAATATTTAACTGGGTATCAAAATCTTGTTCATTTCTGGAGAATGTACCCAAATATAAAAAAGGAACATATTGATGAGGTTATAAAAATTGTGGGCCTTGAAAAGAGAATACATGACAAAATAAAGACATATTCACTAGGCATGCGTCAAAGACTAGGGGTTGCACAAGCGCTACTTCATTCCCCAAAATTATTGGTACTAGATGAACCTACTAATGGACTAGATCCTGCAGGTATTCATGAATTGCGTAATCAGCTCAGGACACTTGCAAGAGAAGAAAATGTTGCAGTAATAGTATCAAGTCACTTACTTTCTGAAATGGAACTTATGTGTGATAGGGTAGGAATTTTGCAAAATGGTAAGTTGATTAGAATTCAGGACATGAAAGAAATGCTGGAAGACGAGACTGATTCAGTTATAGCTTTAGATGTTAAACCGCTTGAAAAAGCAAAAGTATATTTAGAAAGTATTAGTAGCAAATATAAACCAGAAATAATTGAAGAAGAAATTGAAATTAAAGAAAATATAGAAAATGTTCCTGAACTAGTTGAAAAGCTTGTGGGCCAGGGAATTAAAATTTATGGTGTTCGCAAGGTTCAACAAAGCTTAGAAAAAAAATTCTTAGAAATGACAGGGGGTAGCGGAATTGCGTAATATAATAAATTTAGTTCGTAATGAAAACATGAAGCTTTCTCATAGTATTAGTACATGGATAATGATTGGTATACTAGTTATTATTACAGTAGCATTTGGGTTCTTATTTAAATTTGTGGGTAATGAGGCACCTAAGAGTGAGTGGAAAGCGGATATTAAAATTCAAAATCAGGAAATTAAAAAAGAGATAGCCAATCCACAAATGTCTAGAACGGTAAAAGATAGATATGAAAAAGATTTACAAACTAATGAATATCGTCTTAAACATGACATACAACCAGTTCAAGATAAATCGGTATTGGGTTTTGTAGACGGAGCAAGTAGCATAATATTTTTAATTTCTCTTTTTGCAATTATAATGGGTGGTGGAATAGTAGCCAATGAGTTTTCGGGAGGCACAATTAAATTATTACTAATTAGACCTTCAAAACGGTGGAAAATTTTATTATCAAAATATATTTCCGTTTTAGGTTATACTCTTTTCATGCTTTTGGTACTTTTAGTAGTCTCATTTCTTATTGGAGGAATATTATTTACCTTTAAAGGTGCAGGTACACCATTTCTCACAAATGTTAGTGGCAAAATAATCGAAGTTAATATGATAACACATATTGTTGAGGGTTATGGACTTCAATGTATTAGCTTAGTGATGATGGTTACTTTAGCATTTATGATTTCTTCAGTTTTCCGTAATAGTGCAATGGCTATAGGTATTGGTGTTTTTCTTTTAACTGTAGGCAATATGGTAACAATGCAACTTGCTAGATTTAATTGGTCTAAATATATTTTATTTGCAAATACGAATTTGAATCAATATATCGATGGACAGCCATTAGTCAAAGGTATGACAATGACATTTTCAATTACTGTGCTGATAGCTTATTTTATAATTTTTAATGTTATTGCATACGTAGCTTTTAGTAAAAGAGATATAGTAGCATAATAGTATAAGGACAATAAACTAATATCAAGTCAGGTATGTGTGGAATTTCACGTTTCAAACTCTTATTTGGAGCTACGCAGGAGGAATAAATAGGTCACATTATTTAAATTTAACTTATTGTATATACATGGGTAAAATGAGGAATGATATATAGGTAAAATATATTATCTTGTTAGCTAGAAGGAATATAATGGTGTATAATTAATATATTAGAATGAGTTTAGAATTATTGATTTGCATGTTTATGTAGTAGACCTTATTACATATTTATAAAAGTGAAACATTTAATAATAGTTTTAAAAGTTCAAAGCGAGTATGAGGAGGAAAAAGATGAAATTTACGATTGGGAGTATATATCATGGTTTTAAATTAGTAGAGGAAAAGAATGTAAAAGAATTAAATTCGATAACAAGATTGTTCCAGCATGAGAAAAGTGGAGCTAGATTATTGCATATAGAAAATGATGATGATAATAAGGTGTTCTCAATAGGATTTAGAACTCCACCTAAAAGTAGTAATGGGCTTCCACATATACTTGAGCATTCAGTGCTTTGTGGATCTAGAAAATTTCCAACAAAGGAACCTTTTGTAGAGTTAATAAAGGGATCTTTAAACACATTTTTAAATGCTATGACTTTTTCAGATAAAACAATATATCCTCTAGCTAGTAGAAATGAAAAAGACTTTTTTAATCTTATGGATGTATATTTAGATGCAGTTTTTTATCCTAATATATATTCTAAACCAGAAATATTAATGCAAGAGGGTTGGCATTATGAATTAGAAAACAAGGAAGATAAACTAACTTATAAAGGCGTAGTTTATAATGAAATGAAGGGTGCATTCTCATCACCTGAGGGCATTCTTATGCGTAAGATACAAGAGTCATTATTTCCGGACACGTCATATGGAGTAGAATCTGGTGGAGATCCTGAATTTATACCGGATTTAACTCACACGGAATTCATAGATTATCATAAAAAATACTATCATCCATCAAATAGTTATATATGTTTATATGGGGATGGAAATATTGATAAACAGTTACAATTTATTAGTGAAGGATATTTAAATAATTTTGATAAAATAAATGTAGACTCAGCTATACAACTTCAAAAACCATTTGGAAAGATGGAAGAAATAAAGATAGATTACCCTATTTCATGCGATGATGAGGAAAATGGTAAAACTTTCTTAAGTTTGAATTTTGTTTCAGGTGATAATATTAGTCAGCCAGAATTACATTTAGCTTTTGAAATTTTGGAGTATTTATTGTTAGAAAGTGCTGCAGCTCCACTAAAAAAAGCACTTGTAGATGCTGAAATTGGAAAAGATGTATTTGGTAGTTTTGATAATAGTATATTGCAACCAGTATTTAGTATAGTAGTAAAGAACTCTAATGAAAGTGAAAAAGAAAAATTTAAGGAAGTTGTGTTTACAACTCTAAAGAATATAGTTAGGGATGGAATAGACAAAAAACTAATAGAGGCTTGCATAAATATTACAGAATTTAAGTTAAGAGAAGCTGATTTAGGTGGTTTTCCTAAGGGGCTATATTATTATATAAATAGTATGGACAGTTGGCTTTATGACAAAGACCCAACTATGCATTTAGAATATGAAAGTTATTTAAGTAAAATAAAATCTGCATTAACAACTAATTATTTTGAAGAACTTATAGAGAAATATCTTATAAATAACACTCATAGCTCTATGGTTATTTTAAATGGTAAAAAGGGTCTCGCTGAGCAAAGATCTAAGGCAACAGAGGAAAAATTAGCAAAATACAAAGCGAGTTTATCTGAAGAACAAATACTTAAAATAATTAAGCAGGCAAAAGATCTTAAGGAAAGACAAATGACACCAGATCCAGTGGAAGTACTTGAGACTATTCCACTACTTGAGTTATCAGACATTGAAACTAAGGTAGAAGATTTACCTATAGAGGAAAAGGATGAGCAGGGAGTAAAGGTGTTAGCTCATGATATATTTACTAATAAAATTGCTTATATAAATATATTATTTGATGCTAAAAAAGTAGATACTAAGTTATTGCCTTATATAACATTATTATCAACAATATTAGGAAGAGTAAGTACAAAAAATACTAATTATTCTGATTTATCAAATGAGGTTAATATTAATACAGGAGGAATTCATTTTACAACTGATGTTTATGGAGAAAATGATAGCTTTGAAAAATATAGTCCTAAGTTAGTATTAAAGACTAAAGCTTTAGTTAATAAAATGCCTAAATTATTTGATATTATGGCAGAGATAATAAGTGATACTAAATTTGATGAAAAGAAACGTTTAAAGGAGTTAATTCAACAATTAAAATCTAGGCATGAAATGAAAATTGTTGATAGAGGACATATGAGCGCAGCAGGAAGACTAACCTCGCATTTCTCACCTGCATCAGCTTATATAGAAAAGACTACAGGAATATCCTTCTTTAAATTTATTGATGAGATTGAAAAAGATTTTGACAATAAATCGGAAGAAATTATTGAAAACTTAAACAAGGTTTCAAAACTTATATTTAACAAAAACAATCTTATTATAAGTGTTACAGGAGAAGATGATATATATACTGCATTTGCAAGTGAGCTGCCTAAAATCATAGATATATTAGGTAAGGATGAATTGCCAGATGTTAAATATGACTTTGAGCTAAATAAAGACAATGAAGGATTATTAACGTCATCGGATGTTCAATATGTAGCTAAAGGATATAACTTCATCAAAAAAGGATATTCTTATTCAGGTAAGATGTTAGTACTTAAAACTATAGCAAGTCTTGATTACTTATGGAATAGAGTGCGTGTGCAAGGTGGTGCTTATGGAGGGTTTGCAAGTATAGCTAGAAGTGGTAATATGGTCTTTGTATCTTATCGTGACCCTAATGTTAAGGAGACCTTAAAGGCATATGATGGAATATGTGATTATATAGGAACTTTTGAAGCATCGGAGAGAGAAATGACCAAATATATAATAGGAACAATCAGTGAGCTTGATTCACCATTAACACCATCTATGAAGGGTGAGCGGGCAACAGCATATTATATAAGAGGTATTTCACATGCGCAAAGACAAAAGGAAAGAGAAGAAGTATTAAATACAAAACCAGAAGATATTAAGTCTTTTAAAACATTGCTTGCTGATGTGATAAATGAAAACTATTTCTGTGTACTAGGAAATGAAACTAAACTTAAAGATAACAAAGATATATTTACTAGTTTAGTAAATGTGTTTAAATAAGGTGCCTTAGGGCACCTTTTTTTCAAAGGAGGACTAATATGGATATAAAAACACTTTTTACTTACAACTATGGGCAAGAGAGGATGAAGGACATAGAGGCATTTGGGTACAATGTAAATGTGACCAAAGAGCAAGGATTAATTTATAGTAAAGATGTAGAAGATGTAGAAGTTTTAATTTGTTATAATCCATTTGAAACTCTCGCCATAGAAAAAATGAAAAAGCTAAAATGGATTCAATTATCTAGTGTAGGAATTGATCAATTACCGTTAGAATACGTTAAAAATAGTTCTATTATAGTTACAAATAACAGGGGTGGATATAGTATACCTATGGGTGAGTGGATTATATTAAAAACCTTGGAGTTATTTAAAAACAGTAAAGGGTTGTATCAAAATCAGTTTAGTAGAAAGTGGAAAATAGATACAAGCATTATGGAGTTATGCGGTAAGACTATCGGGTTTATAGGAACGGGTACAATAGCTTTAGAGGCAGCTAAACGATTTCAGGGGTTTGATGTAACACTACTAGGTGTAAACACAAATGGTAGAGATGTTCAATATTTTAATAAATGTTATAACATGCAAGAAATTGATGAAATGCTTAAATTATGTGATGTGGTTGTGGTTACGGTGCCTTATACTAAAGCTACATATCATTTAATTAATGACGACAGATTTAGTAAAATGAAAAATGGTGCTTATTTCATAAATGTAGCTAGAGGAAGTATTGTTGATGAGGTTTCTCTAATTGAAAATTTGAAAGATGGTAAATTATTAGGGGCAGCTCTCGATGTATACGAAGAAGAACCATTAACCCAGCATAACCCATTATGGGATTTAGATAATGTTATACTAACTTCACATAATTCATGGATATCAGAAATGAGAAACCAGCGAAGATTTAACCTGATATATGAGAATATGAAAAAATATGTACAAGGTGAAAAATTAGTAAATGTAGTAGATATAAAGAAGGGATATTAGTTTTATAAAACAATCTACCTGTATGGAACCTAGAGGAGGAAATTATTATGAAAGCAGAGATATTAGCAATTGGAACAGAAATTTTGCTTGGTGATATAGTAAATACAAATACACAATATATCGCTAAGAGATTGGCAGATTTAGGGATATCAGTATACCATCAGTCCGTAGTGGGAGATAACCCAGAAAGACTTTTAGAAGCATATAATTTGGCTTTTAGTAGAGCAGATTTAGTAATAGCTACAGGGGGACTTGGACCTACGAAAGATGATTTAACTAAAGAAGTAGCATTTGAATATTTTGGAAAGCAAAGTGTGGTTCATGAACCTTCTTTAAAAATTATTGAGGATTATTTTAAAAGGGTTGATAGGCCGATGACTAAAAATAATAGGAAACAAGCATATTTCCCAATAGATGCTGTAGTGTTACCAAACAATAATGGAACAGCACCAGGATGTATAATTGACGAAAATAGTAAAATAATTGCGCTTTTACCCGGACCTCCATGGGAAATGAAACCTATGTTTGAAGAGGCAGTTATTCCATATCTTGAAAAGTTATCGCAAGGAGTATTGGTATCTAAGGTGCTAAGAGTTATTGGAGTGGGCGAAAGCAGCGCAGAAACTATAATAGAGGATATAATGGATAAGCAAACTAATCCAACAGTAGCACCTTATGCTAAAGACGGAGAAATGACATTTAGAATTACAGCAAAAGCTAATACGAATGAGGAGGGTCTAAGAATCATAAAACCCATGGAAGATGAAATACGTAGTAGACTAGGTAGCAATATTTATGGAGAAGGAGATACAACCCTAGAAAATGTAATTGGTAAAATGCTTATAAATAAAAAAATTACCATAGCTACAGCTGAATCTTGCACAGGAGGAATGGTAGCATCCACGCTTATAAACTATCCAGGGATATCTTCTTCGCTTAAAGAGGGCGCTGTGACCTATAGTAACGAGGCTAAAATCAATAGACTAGGAGTTAAAGTGGAAACATTAGATAAGTACGGAGCAGTAAGTAGTGAAGTAGCAGCGGAAATGGCGCTAGGTATAGCAAAAACTGCAGGTACTAATATTGGGATTTCAACTACTGGAATTGCAGGTCCGGATGGTGGGAGCGATGAAAAACCAGTAGGCCTTGTATATATAGGTTTAGCTATAAATGGCGAAGTTAAAACCAAAAAACTTAAATTATCAGGCAAAAGACAAGAAATCCGCAAGCGAGCAACAATGCAGTTACTAGACTGGCTACGACGAGAACTATTATAGGTATTAACTAAGATGAATGGCTTACCCAGTTACAAATGCCATTGATAAAAAAATAATCTAGATTTGCAATTATGTGACAACATTATTTAAATAGCTTAGCAACAAGGGTAGAAATGCCCTTGTTTTATTTTTGTCTCTTTTTATACGGCCATTTTACATGAACGTTTGGTACTTCAGCTAGTCACAACTTACCAGATTGTTAACAATTGTTCTTAAACGCAAAAAAAGTATGTATTACGTATAATGCATTAGAATAAGCTTTAGAACTTCTTATTACAATTTTGATTAAGATGCGTTAAGAAAACATATGTTTGATCGTAGCGAGTTTATGTTTTTAGCAGCTTAATTAAAATTGTAATTAGTAGTTCTTAGCGCAATGATTGCATTAGTAGTAATACATACTTTTTCATCCCTACTTTGTGATAGGTGGAACAAAAACTCTTGTTGCCAGTTCATTATCTAACATATAAATACTTGTAGGGTCATCATTAATTCTACTAAGTCTTTTTATATGACCATTAAAAGTAGCTTCTTCCTCTACTTGCTCATCAATAAACCACTTAAGTAAACTTATAGTAGCATGTTCTCTTTCCTCAGTTGCAATGTCAGTAAGATTGTAAATTTTACTAGTTACAATCTTTTCATGGTTATATGCAAACTTAAAAGCATCGAGAAGTGATTCATAATCATTTTGAGGATTAGGCATGCCCTCAAGTGTTATTCTTCCATTCATTTCATTTATATAATTATAAAATTTCATAGCATGGAATTTCTCTTCCTCGGCTTGTACTTTAAAAAAATTAGCAAAACCATCAAAATCTTCTGCTGCGCAATATGCTGCCATAGCTAGATAAATGTGTGCAGAGTAAAATTCAAAGTTCATTTGTTTATTTAGTTCTGTGAACAATCTTTCGCTTATCATAATAATCCTCCTAGTGATTACGTTGGGGGGCATAAAACAATCATTACCCCTTAAAAGTAAAATTTAATATGTTATTATCTTAAATTGATAATAATTTTTAACTAATCATTAATATTAGTTAATACTATTATTATACACTAAATATAGTAATTATAAACAATAATTTAAGGTAATAAATTTTCTATATTTACAATTCCACTACCTTGCATATATTTGGGCGAATTAATTAAGCTTGAAGATACCTTTAGCAATGCTAATATATCTTTGAAATTTAAATTTTTATTATTCTCATATAAAAGAGCGCATATACCACTTATAAAAGCAGCAGAGCAGGACGTTCCTGTATATGTAGTATATAGATTAGTGATGCAGGGTGGATAAAGCTTAACACCATTTTTTTGGGAAATGAATTGTGCATCTGTTATTAAAGAACAAATATCAACACAAGCAGCAATTAAATTTGGTTTATCAAGTTTTTGGAAAGGTCCACAAGAGGAGTATTCATAAATTTTTGGTGTTCCTATGCTATCATAACCACCTACAGTTATACAATTACTAAGAGTTGCTATGCCTTTAATAGAACTTTTAACATTTTTATTGCTCCCACTAGGAACAATTACAACAAGCCCTTTTGATATGGCATTGTCAAAAAGCTTTGAAAATAAAGATAGTACAAATTCATTAGTTTCGAAAGTTTCAAAAGGGAGGCAAATGATTTTAATATTAAGGTCATTACTTTCGTTTACTATAGTTTCAAGAGAAAATAAAATATCAGATACATAACCCTTGCCTAGTTTATTAAAGGCTTTAATCATAAAAATATGGCTATCTTTTGCAATGCCTTTGTACATACCTTTTGATCCATAACCACTACCACAAATTAATCCGCTCATAAAGGTGCCGTGACCATTATCATCATAAGGGTAGTTTGAATTATTAACTAAGTCTACAAATTTCTTTATTCTACTGCTAGGATTTAATAAATCACAATGTGGATATACACCGCTATCAATTATGCCAATGCCAATGCCCTTTCCGGTAAGGCTATAATTGCTCTGAAAAGAAACACCATTAGACGCGAGCAAGCTATTGCCACATAAATGAGCGTAAGAATCAAAAGTTATATATGATACTTGTGGGTATTCTAGCAACCTATCTATTACACTTGATGTTAAAATAGCACAAATACAATTTATCGATGGAATATGTCTTAGAATTTCACATTTTAAAGATATTATTTTATCAATAGTTTTACGTTCAAGGGATTTGCAATGGATTATTACTCTATAGTTTTGATACAGGCTATTTCTCAAAGCATGCCTTAATGAATTGTCTAACTTATTTTTGAAGGAAAACATGTAAACCTCCTAATGTATTGTTACATTATTATAGTATATGCAGACTATCAATAAGTGTTAACTAAAAAAACATTAACATCTCCATTTAAAAATTATTATACCTACAATCATTACACCTAGGCCTATAAACTTAGATAGAGCAAATTTAATTTGGGTAGAGTCAAACAAACCAAAGCTATCAATTATGCCTGCAGCTAAGAGCTGGGCAACTAATATTATTGCGATGGAACAGGTTGGTCCCATACTTGATATACCCATCATTACAGTGAATATAATTATAGCGCCCAAGGCGCCTCCAAGTAGATATAATTTATTAACTTCCTTTATAGCTTTGAAATCTCCGTTACCAGCTAAAAAGAGGATTATTAATGTTAAAATCAAACCAGTGCCTTGAACAAAGACGTTAGTCTCCCAAAGACCTATCTTTTCACTTACCCTCGTATTAAAAACACCTTGTAAACTCATAGCTATACCTGCAATTATAGAAAATATTATACCCAACTAAAATCACACTCCTCTGAATTAGTTTACCCAGAATGAAATGTAATATTAAAAAAGTTGGTATATATTAAAGAAGGCATTTATAAAAATTAGTATCCATTATCCTGTCTTTCGTGGTTAATTTTGTTTTTATATAAATAGGCATTTTCAATATTTTCTACGGAAAATCCTAAAGTTTGGCCTAAACTTAAAAAATTATTAAAAATATTTAAATAGTTATGTATAGTAGAGTCAACTGCAAAATCTGCAATGTATATATATAAGTTTAAAAACTGATCAGACAATTCATAGCAAATATCTTTAACATCTAATGTGGTATCTTGAAAGTTTTTTTCTAAACCTAAGCTTAAAATAAAGTGAAGGCAATCAACATACTCCTCAAGAATTACATCTTTACTTGAAGGCTGTTTTGTGCTCCAAAATTTAAAACAACGGGTTTCGTTTGCAAGTTCACTAAGTTCTACTTGAAGTGATAATATCTTTTTATTTAATAAAGGAACTCCTTCAAGATGATGCTCTGCTTGAATTCTTTGGTCTAGAGTATTTTGCATTTGAAATAATTTATGTAAATCCATATTTTTTAACCACCATTTCATCGTTATTATTTATAGGTTTCCAAAGTTCTACAACATCGACAGTTATAGTTTTTGGAAAGCTTTCATCCTTAACTAAGTTACAAGCTGCTAAATATTCATTATTTGACCACTCTCTATCAGCGAAAGTTGTGCTGGCTATAGAAATATGCAAATTCCAATTTTCAATATCTTCTCTAACATTAAACCCATTAGAATTTAAGATAGAATTTATGTTTTTAGATAATTCATAAACTGTACCTTTATTTTTAATATTTAAATTTACAGATTTATAGGGAGGGTCGAAACATATTACCCCATCTAATTCTACTTCAAATTTAGTATAATTCTTAAGAATATTTTCCAAAGAAATATCTAAATCTGAAAGAGTAGGATTAGTTATTACTTCAAGAGTTATATGAAGCTTAGGTAAATTTGAATCAGAATTGTACAAGTTATACTTTTTACAGATTGATTTCTGAAGTTTTTCAATGTATTCGTAAGAAGTTTTATCAAATAAACCAACTAAGTAATAAACCATATTAATCCTCCTCTCAAATCTAAATTTATGTTTTAATATTCTCTTAGTTCATAAGTTTTAACTAATATTTCTTTTTTATTGCTAACTTGTTTCCATAACTCAAGTTTCGAAACCTTTACAAATTTAAAAAAATCATCTTTATTTAAAGTATCATTGATAGGAAGAGTACTGCCATTACAGGACTTCTTAATTATGTGATTGGCACTTGCAATAAAAATATGCAAATCAATATTATTGTTATCATCACTTCTAACATTAAAACTATGTAGATCTAAGGTATCTGTGATGTTTCTTGCTAAACGAAATATATAGCCTTTATCATAAACATTCAGATTAACTTGATTGAAATTATCACTTAAACAGATGCTGTTATTTATGCCTATTTTAAACTTTTTATAAGGTGCTAAAATTTTAGAAACAACAACATCTAATTTTTCTAAATCAGGATTTATTATGGAAATTATAGGTATATAAAGATTAGGGGAGCTCTTATATAGTTTATATTTTCTACAAATGTCTTTTTGAATACTTTGAATTGTAGAATTAGATAGATCATCAAATAGCGCAACTAAAAAATATTTCATTTTCTTCCTCCAAGCGAAGTTTATAACCAATATTGGTTAACATTATTATGACTAAATTACAACTTTATTATAACATAATTTTTGAAGTTTGTATTTTCTGTGTAAATTTATGTATTCAAACTACCCAAAATTAAAATCTTTTGCCACTTTATAAGTATAAATATTTTAAATTATGCTAATAATATCTATAGAAATGAAAAGGGAGGTCAATTATATGAAGCATAATGACAGTATAGGTTGTGTAGTAAGCGAATGTAGTTATCATTGTAAGGATGATAATTTTTGTACTTTGAACAAAATAGAAGTAGTAAAACATGAAAGTGTTGCTAAAACACCGGAATGTACAGATTGCGGAAGTTTTAAAACAATGCAATAATATGATTTAGTAAAAATCACCCGTAGAAATACGGGTGATTTTTACATTGTTTTTTTAAAAATATAATAAATTCTTTCATTAATAAAATAATTTACTATAACATTTTCAAAATAAATGTTAGAATACTACTTAGGTATGGTATAATTCAGTTGTATGTATAGAAAAAAATACTTAATATATAATGTATAGTGAGGTTGATACAAATATGGATAAATTGGTAATTAACGGGGGTCGACGTATCCTTGGTCAAGTAGAAATAAGTGGTGCGAAAAATGCAGCAGTAGCAATTCTACCAATAGCTGTAATAGCAAGCAAGGGTAAATGTATCATTGAAAATATTCCTAATATAGAAGATGTAAATTGTATTGAAAGAATATTAGAGAATTTAGGTTGCACGATTAAAAGAGAAAAAAATTTAGTTACTATAGATAGTACAAATATAAGCAGCATAGATGCTAACACAGAAGATGTAAGAAAAATGAGAGCGTCTTATTATTTAATTGGTGCACTTTTAGCTAGGTTTAAAAAGGCTAGAGTGGCGCTTCCTGGGGGTTGCCCAATAGGGGCTAGGCCTATAGATCAGCATATAAAGGGGTTTGAAGCGCTTGGGGCAACAGTTACTATCGAAAATGGATCGGTGAATGTTCAAGCTGATAGGTTAATTGGGACTAGTATTTATTTTGATGTTGTTAGTGTAGGAGCAACAATAAATGTAATGGCTGCGGCAACACTTGCAGAAGGTACAACTATTTTAGAAAATTCTGCAAAAGAGCCACATGTTGTTGATGTAGCTAACTTCTTAAACTCTATGGGAGCTAATGTCAAAGGTGCAGGCACGGATGTTATAAGAATTATAGGAGTTAAAGAATTAACGGGATGTACTTATAGTGTAATTCCAGATCAAATTGAGGCTGGTACATTTATGATAGCAGCTGCGGCTTGTGGTGGGGAAGTAACTATAAATAATGTTATTCCAAAACATCTTGAATCTATTTCTGCAAAGCTTATGGAAATGGGAGCTGAGGTAATCGAAGGCGGAGACAGTGTTACTGTTAAGGCAGAAGGAAGACTTAAGGCTGTAAATATCAAGACTTTGCCTTATCCGGGATTTCCAACGGATGTTCAACAACCAATGAACACTTTGTTATCGGTGTCAGAGGGCAGGAGCATAATAAATGAAAGCATATGGGAATCACGATTTAAACATGTGGATGAACTCAATAAAATGGGTGCGAGCATTAAGGTTGAAGGAAGTGTCGCTACAGTGGATGGTGTGCGTAATCTTACTGGTAAAGTAGTTGTGGCATCAGATTTGAGAGCGGGTGCGGCTTTAGTTATAGCTGGGCTTATAGCAGAAGGTACTACTGAAATCTTAGGGATTGAACATATTGATAGAGGTTATCCAAACATTGAAGAAAAATTTAGAAGTATAGGTGCAGACATAAGAAGAGTTAAGGCGTAACAATTTGAAATTAAAGGAGACAATTATGATTTTTTGTCCATTATATAGTGGAAGTAGTGGGAATAGCATATTTGTAGCGTCACAAAATGCAAAAATTTTAGTGGATGTCGGTATGCCAGGGAAAAGCATTGAAAGTGCGCTTAAACATATAAACCAAGATCCTAGTGATATTGATGGAATTTTTATTACACATGAACATTCAGATCACATAAAGGGTGCTGGAATTATTTCTAGAAGGTATGATATACCTATTTATGCTAATCAAAATACTTGGGAAGCTATGGAGATTAAACTGGGCAAGATAAAAGAAAATAATATAAGGATAATTAGCGATAATTATGTAGATATAAAGGACATGCATATAATAAATTATAGTATATCACACGATGCAGCTGACCCAATAGGATTCGCGTTGTGTAGTGGAAATAAAAAAGCTTGTATTGCTACAGATTTAGGATATTTTTCACCAGAAGTGAAAAATATAATAAAAGACGCGGATGTAATTTTACTTGAGAGCAATCATGATGTTGAGATGGTAAAGTTTGGGCCGTATCCATACCCTTTAAAAAGAAGAATTTTAAGTGACGTAGGTCATTTATCCAACGAGGCATGTGGACAGGCTATTGTAGAAATAATGAGTGAGAAGCAAAAGCATATTATTTTAGGACATTTGAGCAAAACTAATAATTACCCCGATTTAGCATATCAAACAGTGCTTAATATACTTAATGAAAATCACATTGAAATAGGTAGAGATATTTCTCTAAAGCTTGCAAGAAGAGATATGCCAAGTGATGTAATTAATTTTTAAGAATTGTTAACATGGAGTCCTATACCACAGTATCACAGGTATTACTACTTGAGCAAAGCCAATACTTTAGTGATTCATAAATATCATTCTGAAGTCACTAATTAAGCCATATTAGTGGATTAAGCCACTTTAGTGGATTAAGCTACTTTAGTGGATTAAGCAACTAAGGTTGATTAAGCAACTAAGGTTGATTAAGCAACTAAGGTTGATTATTAAAGGAGCGGTTAAATATGAGAAAAGCAATCAAAATATTATTATGTTCTATGTTAATTGTTTCAACGGTGGCATTTTCTGGGTGTGAGAAAAAAGATACAAAAAGCGTTACAAATAAAGAAAAGCTTGAGAATCTAAAACTTCCCTTAGAAAAAGATGATATTATACAATTGAATATTTATTTTGATGGTACTAAAGATGGCGATGAGGTAGAAGTAGTTAAGGATGAAAGAATTATTAATAAGGAAGAACTTATTGGGGAAACTATTATGCAAGAACTTATAAAAGGGCCTACTGTAAAAAGTGAGTTAAAACCAATACTTCCTAAAGAAACTAGGTTATTGAGTTTTTCTATTAAAGATAACATTGCTTATGTTAATTTAAGTAACGAAGCTAGAATAAACATGGAAAAGAAAAAAGAAGAAAGTTGCCTAGAAGGTATAGCGACATCTTTAACTCAATTACCATCTGTTCAAAAGGTGAAAATTACAATTGGAAATGATGGTATTGATACTATAGGTGGAAACTTTAACATATCTAAACCATTTAGTAAAGGTGAACTAATTCCAGTTGAAAAATAGAATTAGTTGTAAAAACACTATTTAATACTTAGAAATTTAAAACTTAGATATTCAATATTACAGAAATGGTTATTATAATAAAACAAAATATATTATGAGTCGGAGGAGAATATACATGAGTTTATATAAAGAGTGGACAGATATGGTGGTTGATTATGTTAAACGTAGAGGAGAAGCAGCATTTTGGCAAGATTATGGTGAAGTTGAAAGACGTATTTATACTAAATTGTTATCGAACCATAAAGATGAAGTTAAGGGTACTATGGATTCACTTGCAAAACACTTTGATGTTTCAAATATATATTTTATGGGATTTGCTGACGGAATAAACGATAGTCTTATAGAACCAATACAACTAGAAGAAACTGAAAGCGAAACAGAAGTAGATTTAAAAATAGACTACGAAAAACTTTATTTTAATATGTTAGATGCAAAAGCAGATTACTTATATGAGCTTCCACAATGGGAAGGAATTTTTTCTAAAGAAAAAAGAAAAGAAATTCAAAGAGCTTATAGAGATTCTAAAATGGTAGTTAATGTTGATAAAGTTGGAAGAAATGATGAATGTCCATGTGGAAGTGGTAAGAAATACAAAAAATGTTGCGGAAAACAAGCGTAGTACAATCATTTTAAATAATAAAAAAAATAACAGTTATAGTAGTGAACTTTGCTTTCGTGGCAAGGTTTATTTTTATTGAATTCTAATTTTTTTATTAATTTTAGGGCTTGATTTTTTCAGTCATCAGAGTAAAATTATGACTATACTAGTCAGAAAGGAGTTTATATGTATCATGTTTTTTATAAATTAGATGAAGAAAAACAAAATCGCATTATCAATGCGGGTACGAATATATTTTCTAAAAATGATTATAAGCACGCATCAACAGATGATATTGCATTAGAAGCGAAAATAGCCAAAGGTTCATTATTTCAGTATTTTAAAAATAAAAAGTCATTATTTGTTTTTTTATATGAATATGCTATGAAACTTTTTGAAAAGAAAGTGTACGAAAAATTTAATTTTGATGAGAAAGATTATTTTGAAATGCTTCTTCAAGGTCTTAATTTTACAATGGATCTTCTAGAGAAGCATCCTTATATGTACAAATTTGTTCTTAAAGCCAGCGGTGAGAAAATGCCAGAGATTGCAGACTCAATGAAAGAAATAAATGATAAAATTGAAGAGAAAATGTATAATCAAATGTTTGAGAATATAGATTTAAGTAAGTTCAAAGATGGAGTTGATATTGAAAAATTGAATAAAATGATTGGATGGTGTTTGGAGGGTATTTGGAACGAGGGAGTTAAAAACGATTCAAGTATGGATATAATGTATGAGCAGGCAATTGATATTTACGAGTTTTATAAAAATGCAGTATACAAAGAAATATTTTTATTAAGATAAATATAATTGTTGTGTATTCTTTTAGAATTGAATAAATCGGAAGATATTAGGCGCATAAAGTATGTAGGGGAATTAGAAATTAGAGGGGGATTAAGAAATGAATGTTATCGAAATTAAAAACTTGACTAAAAGTTATGGAAAATCAAGGGGAATTACAGATGTTAGCTTTAACGTGGAACAAGGAGAAATATTTGGATTTATTGGGCCTAATGGTGCAGGAAAATCAACAACTATAAGAACATTACTGTCTTTAATTTATCCAACTAGTGGTAGTGCTACGATCTTCGGTAAAGACTGTATAGAATTTGGGCCAGAGATAAGGTGCGAAATAGGATATCTACCATCAGAGGTATTTTATTACGACAATATGAAGGTTATGGATTTGCTAAAGTATTCGGCTAGCTTTTATAAAAAAGATTGCAGCAAAAGAATTATAGAACTAGCAGAAATAATGGATCTTGATCTTAATAAAAAAATTGATGATTTATCTTTTGGTAACAAAAAGAAAGTTGGTATCGTTCAAGGGCTATTGCATTCGCCTAAACTTATTATACTTGATGAGCCCACTAGTGGACTAGATCCACTTATGCAACAGAAATTCTTTGAACTTCTTGAGGGGGAGAATAAAAAGGGTGTTACAATTTTACTTTCTTCGCATATTTTAAGTGAGGTCCAGAGGTTATGCAATCGTGTTGCGATTATTAAAGAGGGAAAAATCATAAAGCTTGATAAGATTAGTACGTTACAAGAAAATAATCATAAGAAATTCAAGATTGAGGTAAAATCAAAAATAGATGCTAATTATTTTAAAATAAGCGGTGTAACCGACTTAGTGATAAAAAAGAATATAATAAGCTTTTTATTTGGTGGCAACATTAATTTTATTATGAAAAAGATTTCGCAAATAGAAATATCAAATCTTTGGATTGAAGAGCCAGACCTTGAAGAAATCTTTATGCATTACTATGAAAAGGAGGACTAAGAGCTATGAATATGTTTTTTCATGAATTAAAGGCTTATAGGAAATCCACTATAATATGGACTTGTTCTTTAATAGCTCTTGTTGTTCTTTTCTTATCTTTGTTTCCTGCTTTTTCTAAGGAAGCTGAGGCGTTTAAAGAAATAATGAAAGGATTTCCAGAACCACTAAGAAAAGCATTTGGGTTCTCGGTAGACAGTATGTCTTCTATTTTAGGGTTTTACTCGTATATGTTTTTATATACAACACTCTGTGGTGCCATTCAAGCTATGAATCTAGGAACCTCCATTGTGTCAAAGGAAGTTCGCCAAAAAACAGCAGATTTTCTTTTAACTAGGCCTGTAACGCGAAGGGCGATTATGACATCAAAGCTAATGGCGGCATTAACGTGTCTTGTAATTACGAATATAATTTACCTATTAGTAGCTAGTATTATGGCATCCTTTGTAGCAACAGAAAAATATAGTTACAAAATGTTTTTTATGGTTTCTATTACATTATTTTTCGTTCAGCTTATGTTTCTTGCCTTAGGAATTATAATTTCTGTTTTAATTCCTAAAATTAAATCGGTGTTACCTATTTCACTAGGGATTGTATTTGCATTTTTCATTCTTGGTATGTTTGCAGCAACTACAGGAGATGATGCCATGAGATATATTACTCCCTTTAAATATTTCGACACGACTTATATCCTGAATAATTCTAGTTATGAGGTTCAATTTTTTATAATAGGGCTAGGATTTATTGTAGCAGCAATTACGGCCAGTTATTTTGTATATTCTAAAAAAGATGTTCATTCTGCTTAACGATTAATGGGTAATAAGGAATATAAGGAGGTTAGTTTATGAATATATTTATTGTAGAAATGAGGGCTCATAGAAAAGGGCTTATTATATGGGTTTTTGGTATAATATTTATGGTTGCTGCCGGTATGGGGAAATATGTAGCATTATCATCCTCAGGTCAGTCTATGAATGAGGTATTTGAACAAATGCCTAAATCTATGCAAATAATATTTGGAATAAATGGGTTTGACGTATCCAAGGCCAGTGGTTATTATGGAATGCTCTTTTTATATTTAGTTATTATGGCAACTATTCATGCCGTTATGCTTGGAGCTGATATAATCTCGAAGGAAGAGACAGATAAAACTGCAGAGTTTCTATTTTCAAAACCAGTTTCAAGGAATAAAATTATAACTTCAAAACTATTGGCAGCTCTTGTTAATATTTTAATATTTAATATTATAACTCTAATTTCTTCTATTGTTGTGGTAGAAAAATATAGTAAAGGTGAAGCCGTAAGTTCACAGATATTAATTTTAATGGGTGGAATGTTTATTTTGCAGCTTATATTTATGTTTATAGGGGCATCTATAGCTACCGCATGCAAAAATCCAAAGAGTTCAACATCAGTATCTACAGCAGTTCTTTTAATTACGTATATATTATCAATGGCTATAGATTTAAGTGGCAAAATTGATTATCTTAAATACTTTACACCATTCAAATATTTTGAAGCTAAAAATTTAATGTTTGGCGGTGGGTTCCAATTGAATTTTGTTATAATATCACTTGTACTTATTTTAGCAATGATAAAGATCACTTACATTTTTTATGATAAAAGAGATCTAAGCATATAGTAATAGACTAATACAATGGAAATAACATGGAGTTTTGCTCCATGTTATTTTTTTAAAAAGGCTAAGTTTGAAATAAATCATGTAATAGTATATTATATATGTGATAATTGTAACATAGCTGAGATAGAGTGATAAAAAGATAAGTGGTAAGTGTATAAAGGAGAGCTAGGAATGAATATAACTATAATTTGTGTCGGTAAAATAAAGGAAAAATATTTAAAAAGTGCAATAGACGAATATACAAAAAGACTATCTAGGTATTGTAAGCTTAACGTAGTTGAATTAGGGGATGAAAAGACTCCTGATAATGCCTCTGAAAAAGAAGAGATTTTAATAAAAGAGAAAGAAGGGGAGTCTATACTTAAAAGCATTAAGGATAATATGTTTGTAATTGCCCTAGAGCTTAAGGGAGATATGATATCCTCAGTTGAACTTTCAAACTATATGAGAGATCTGGGCATAAGAGGGGATAGTAATATAGCTTTTGTAATCGGAGGTTCATTAGGTTTATCCAAAGCAGTATTAGAAAGGGCTAATTACAAACTATGCTTTTCGAAAATGACTTTTCCTCATCAATTATTTAGAGTAATGTTACTTGAACAGGTGTACAGGGGATTTAGAATAATAAGTGGTGAACCTTACCACAAATAAAGGGGTGTATTTATGCGAAATGTTATTGTTGTTGGTGGAGGACCGGCTGGTATTATGGCAGCTATCAGTGCAGCGAAAAATAATAAAGTTAAATTAATAGAAAGAAATATAGAAATTGGTGCCAAGCTAAAACTTACAGGCGGTGGCAGATGCAATATTACAAATAATAGAGATATAGAAGAGTTTTTTGACAAAATAGTAAACAATAAAAAATTCCTATATAGCGCTCTTTATACATTTTCGAATCAGCAACTGCTAGAGTACTTTAGAGAGAATGGATTAGAATATAAGGAAGAACTTGACCAAAAGATATATACCAGAAGTAATAAGGCAGATGATGTTATAGAATTATTAAAGAATGATTTAGAAAAAAACAATGTTAAGATTTTGTATAACACAAAGGTTCAACAGTTTATAGTTGACGACGGAGTTATTAAAGGTGTAATAACTGATAGTGGTAAGAGAATTTTGGGAGATAAGGTTATTGTTACAACAGGGGGAAAGAGCTATCCAGATTCAGGGTCGGATGGATTTATGTTCGAAGTATTAAGTAAA
Source organism: Clostridium lacusfryxellense (assembly GCF_018861735.1). GTDB lineage: Bacteria > Bacillota > Clostridia > Clostridiales > Clostridiaceae > Clostridium_AD > Clostridium_AD lacusfryxellense. The sequence continues at coordinate 114,561 of NZ_JAHLEB010000003.1, forward strand.
TACGGACACACTATAACGCCTTTATATGCAGCATTAATTCCTTTAGTTATAAAAGAAGAGTTTGTTAAGAGTTTGCAGGGAATATCAATGAGGGATGTTGTAATTTCAGTTAAAATTAAAAAGAAGAGTATAGAAAAGTTTGGTGATATGATATTCACTCATTTTGGAATATCAGGCCCAGCGGTTTTAAAGCTTTCATCTTACATAAATAAAGCTTTAGCAGAGGGAGAAGTGCAAGTTTATTTAGATTTTGTACGCGATAAGTCTAAAGCTGAAATATTAGAAATTATGAAAATAAATCAAAACAAGACAGTACTTAATAATTTAAAAGGAATACTTCCACAAAACTATTTAAAGGAAATATTTAGCCTGTTAGCTCTAACTGAGGTTAAAGCTAGTGATTTAAAGAAAGTAGATGAGAATAAAATAATTGAGTATATGAAAGAGATGAAGTTAACAGCTAGAGAAACACTATCGATTAAGGCGGCTCAAGTAACTTCAGGTGGGGTTAAAGTCAAAGAAATAAATGCATCTACTATGGAATCAAAACTTATAAAAAATTTGTATTTCGCAGGAGAAGTTATAGATATTGATGCGGAGACTGGTGGGTATAATCTTCAAATGGCGTTTTCAACAGGATACGTAGCAGGTACAAATTAATATATAAAGTTATCCACAACATCAATATCAAAAGCATACTTTATCAACAATTTATTCATATTAGTGCACAGCAGGGGGTTACGAATGTGGGGAATATCATAGACGCCGTATTTATAGATAGGGATGGAACCATTGGTGGTAATTGCTCAGTGACTTATCCGGGGGAATTCAAATTGTTCCCATTTAGCGAAGAAGCAATACAACTTTTAAAAAACTCAAATATAAAGATTTTTGCATTTACTAATCAACCGGGAATTTCAAGAGGAGAAAGTACGGCTAGTCAATTTGAAGCGGAATTATTAGGATTTGGATTTGATAAGGCATATATATGTCCACATAGAAGTAAACAAAAATGCTCTTGTAGAAAACCTAGCCCTGAATTGTTAATTAGGGCATCAAATGAATATTATGTAAATCTATCAAAATGTGTCGTGATTGGAGATAGGTGGAGCGATATGTTGGCAGGGGATAGTGCAGGGGCAAAAACAATATTAGTTAAGACTGGTGCAGGAATGGATTCATTGGGTAAGGATAGAGATAAGTGGTCTAATATGGAACCGAATTATATAGCAGAAGATATTTTAGATGCAGTATTATGGTTATTAGTACCAAATAAATAAATTTTTTTATAGTCATCATGAAGGACAATCGCGAGCGGTTGCCTTTCTGTTTTTTAGGGCGTGTGTTATTAACTAAAAAATTACGATTTGTAAACAAGGTTCATACTTATTTGATGTTGATGTGGTAACAGATGTATTTCATAATCTTGCATTAAGACCACAAGTTAGGATTATACAAAAAGGCATAAAGGCTAGTTCTCAGCATATTGATGATACTATATCTTTAATGAAAAATTTAGAAATTGTAATACAAAAAATTAGATATTTAGCTTAAGTAAAGTTACTACTGTGATGGATAATTAACCATCGCAGTAGTAACTTTATTTGTAACATTATTAATTATATTCCCGTTTTAATTGGTTTAATTCAGTTGATGTAGATTATATTTACTCTATTGAAATTTTACCAACCTTGCAGTATACTAAATGTGAAAGCGGTAACATATGTATAGCTAAAAAATATTTTATCTGCTTAGAATTATGTGAGTATTAGGGATATGAGGAGGGACAAAATGAGCGTTACAATAAATGATATTGCTAAAGAAGCCAAAGTATCCCATGCTACCATATCAAGAGTTTTAAACAACTCGGGATATGTAAAAGATGAAACAAGAAAAAGGATTCAAAAGATAATAAAAGATCTAAATTATACACCTAGCGCTATAGCTAGAAGTCTGTCTAGAAGTAAAACAAATACTATTGGTGTCATAATTCCGGATATTAATAATCCGTTTTTCGGAGAAATTATTAAAGGTATTACACAAATCGCTGATCAGCATAACTTAAACATAATTCTTTGTGATACTGATGATGATAAAGACAAGGAATTAAAAGCTATTAATGTACTTAAGCAGCAAAGAATACAAGGACTTCTTATAACTACAAGTATTTATAAGGATCCAAATAATAATGAAAATTTAATAGCTCTTAAAAATTTAGGAATTCCAGTGATTTTGATTGATGGGCATGTTGAATGTCTTGAGTTTAGTGGAGTTTTTATAGATCACATAAAGGGTGCTTATGAGGGAACATCCATTTTAATAAAAGAAGGCCACACAAAAATTGCTATAATTACAGGGGATATGAATTCTAGGCCCGCTAAAGAGAGATTACTAGGTTATGAGAAGGCTTTAGAGGATTATAATATAAAGCTGCAAAATGAATATATTTTTTATGGTGATTATAAGTATGAGACTGCTTATAAGATTACTAAGCAAATATTAAAAATGAATAATAGACCTACTGCGATATTTGTAACTAGTAATACCATGATATTAGGATGTATAAAAGCATTCAATGAAGAAAAGATTGATGTTCCTAGTGACATGGCTATTATTGGATTTGATAAACTTGATATGTTAAATATAATAGGAATGAATATTAGTTTTATTAATGGACCGTCTATGGAACTTGGTAGAACTAGCATGGAAATGTTACTTGGAAAATTAAATAACAAGGTAGGTCCTGAAATCAAAAGAATTACTATTATTCCAGAGATTACATTAAAAGGATCAGAAAAAAATTAAAAAAATAAAGGAGAAGATTAATATGAAATTAGAGCAATTTATTGACCACACATTATTAAAGCAACAAGCGACTGAGGAAGATATTATAAAAGTTTGCAATGAGGCTAAAGAATATGAATTTGCATCTGTATGTGCTAATGCATATTATGCATCAACTGTGAGTAAAGAATTACATGGAACCAACGTAAAAACATGTATAGTTGTTGGATTTCCACTTGGAGCAACTACTAAAGAAGTAAAAGCATTTGAAGCAAAACAAGCAATTGACAATGGTGCACAGGAGATTGATATGGTAATTAATGTTGGTGCTGTAAAATCAAATAAATATGATGTTATTAAGGATGAAATCAAAGCAGTAGTCGATGTATGCAACGGTCATGCATTAGTAAAAGTAATAATTGAAACTTGCCTGTTAACGGATGATGAAAAAATAAAAGTATGTAAAATTGCTAAAGAAGCTAACGCAAATTTCGTAAAAACTTCAACAGGGTTTTCAACAGGAGGAGCAACGGTACATGATGTAAAGCTAATGAGAGAAGTTGTAGGACCTGACATGGGAGTTAAGGCTTCTGGAGCAGTAAGAACAACCGAGGATGCGATGGCAGTGATTGAAGCTGGTGCTAGTAGAATAGGAGCTAGTAGTTCTATAGCTATAGTTAATGGTACTAAGGAAGTTAATTCTAATTATTAAATTATAACATATGGCTAAAATTAATAATTATGGGGGTGCGTAGCATGAGAATGTATGATTTAATAATGAAAAAAAGAAATGGAAATGAGCTTACTACAGAAGAAATTAACTTCTTTATATCTGGATATACGAAGGGGTCTATCCCAGATTACCAGGTTTCTGCGTTGCTTATGGCTATATACTTTCAAAAGATGAACGAGAGAGAAACAACAAATTTAACAATGGCAATGGTTAATAGCGGAGAAACTATTAATTTATCTAAGATTAAGGGTATAAAAGTTGATAAACATAGTACTGGCGGTGTTGGTGACACAACTACGTTAATAGTTGGACCTATTGTTGCAGCGGCAGGAGTGCCAGTAGCTAAAATGTCAGGAAGAGGGCTCGGTCATACTGGCGGAACTATTGATAAACTAGAATCTTTTGAAGGATTTTCAACTTCAATGTCAATTGAAAAATTCATGAAAGATGTAAATGAAACTAAAATCGCTATAGGTGGTCAAACTGCTGATTTAGCACCAGCAGATAAAATGTTGTATTCACTTCGTGATGTTACTGCAACAGTTGATAATATATCACTAATAGCATCAAGTATAATGAGTAAAAAAATAGCATCTGGAGCAGATGCTATAGTTCTTGACATAAAAACTGGTAGTGGAGCATTTATGAAAAATGAGGATGATGCATTTGAACTCGCTAGAGAAATGGTTGAAATAGGAACAAATGTAGGGCGAAAGACCATTGGGGTAATAACTGATATGGACCAACCGTTAGGATATGCTGTTGGTAATTCTTTAGAAGTTGAAGAAGCTATAGATACGTTAAAAGGTGAAGGTCCAAAAGATCTTACAGAACTTTGTTTAACACTTGGATCACATATGCTTGTACTCGGCGAAAAAGCAAAGAATGTAGATGAGGCAAGAGAAATACTTAAGGATATTATAAAGTCAGGAAAAGGCCTTCAGAAGCTAAGAGAACTTGTAGTAGCGCAAGGTGGAAATCCATCATTTGTAGATGATCAGTCTATGTTCAAGGTGCCATCTATTGTAGAAGACATACTATCAAATTATGAAGGTTATGTAAAAGCAATAAAAGCTGATGCGATAGGAATTGCTGCTTTAAATTTAGGAGCTGGGCGTGAGACTAAAGAAAGTATAATAGATTTATCTGTAGGGGTTGTTCTTCACAAGAAAATTGGTGATTTTGTGAAGAAGGGAGAGACCATTGCGACTATTTATGCAAATAGTGAAGAAAAACAAAAAACATCAACAAAAATGGTGTTAGATGCGTATGAAATAGTAAAGGAAAAGACAAACCCAAAACCGTTAATTAAAGGTATTGTTACTAGGGATGGAATTATAAAATTTTAAATTAAAGATAGGAAGATGGAGGTTTAATTACAATCCATCTTCCTATTTATATTTTCATGCTGTTAAATGTACGTTTTGTACATTTAATATTGTATTAATTTGAAAAACATTATAATATAAGTTAATAATGCACAATTTTAAAGGGAGGGTTTTAGTAATGCTAAGAAATTTAAAGTATGAAATTAAATCAAGTTATTTTAGATATATTGTATCCTTTTTTATTTATACATTAATTGCTTCTATTTTAATGATGTTTTTTAGAAACTATGAGATTATCAATACCTCATCATTTATTTTTGGAATTACAATATTAGGTATAATAACATTTTTGAAAATATTCAAAAGGTGTAATGAAAATATATATGGTAGTCAAGGATATCTTATCTTCACGCCTAATGAAGAGGGTAAAAGCATTATAATTTCAAAACTTATCCCTGACCTTATATGGATGTTTACATTGGCATTAATTATGGTATCGTTAATTGTTGTACTTATTTTTAATTATAGCGATTTAAGCTATATTAAGGATTCTAGATATTTTTATGAAATAAATAAAACATATACAATAATGTATCTAATTGAATATTTGTTAAATATGTTTCGTTCTGTGTTCGTAATGTATTTTTCATTTTGCATCTCAAGATTACCAATTTGGAAAAGATTTAGTACAATAGCAGGGTTTGGAACATATTTTTTGATTGAAGGTTTAAACTTATTCCCTTTATTATTCTTAAAAGAAGTAGCTAGGTATGTCAAAACCACAGCTGGGTATTATGTCTTAGTAAAAGAATATCCAATAAATAATTTATTGATTTGGTATGTTATGGACATAGTTATATTGGCTTTAGTATTGTATGCAATTAGGCGACTACTTTATAATAAGAGAATATTAAAATAATCAATGTTTGATATATGATATAAGATTATCGTTTTTATTTGGAATATAGTGTACTTTGGGGGTACAATATATAAAGATGGAGGGGTACATAATGAATATTCTAATTGTAGAAGATGAGCAGGACATAAGAGAATTACTAGAGATACATTTATCAAAAGAAGGATATGTTATTTTTACAGCAGAAGACGGCGAGCAAGCTTTGAATATATTTCAAAGTAAAGATATAGACATAGCTCTACTTGATGTTATGATCCCTAAAATTGATGGATTTAAGGTTTTGAAAAAGATTAGAGAAACAAGTGAAATACCAGTAATATTTATAACAGCAAGAGAGGAAGAGTCTGATAAAATTTTAGGACTTGGACTAGGTGCCGATGATTATGTAATAAAACCATTTAGTCCCATTGAAATAATTGCGCGAGTTAAGGCTCAGCTAAGGCGATATTATAAATATTCTAACAAGACACACAAGACCGGTGTAGCAGTTGGACAATTAATGCTTGACAAGGAAAGTTGTTGTATTTATAAAAATAAAATAGAAGTCGCTTTAAACCCAAAGGAATATAGACTCCTTGAGTTTATTTTAGAGAACCCAGGAAAAGTTTATACTAAAAAGCAACTGTACGAAATAGTTTGGCAAAATCCTTACTATGGAGATTCAAACACCATTATGGTGCATATAAGTCATATTAGAGAAAAGATTGAGGAGGATCCTAAGAACCCACAATATTTGAAAACAATAAGGGGTATAGGATATAAAATGGAGAAAAACCATGATTAACAAAAGTAAATTAAAAATCTTAGCATCTTATTTTAAAAGTAAAAACATGGCAACTCAATTATTTAAAAATTATATTTTATTTTTAATTATATTAATCTTAATATTTATCATAACAATGGGTGCATTAATGTTTTACTCTTCTATTAATTATGTAGATCCGTCATTGCAGAATGCAACAGCTCAATATATTATTAAACAAAGTTATAAGGATATTAACGCTACGAATTTTATAAAGCATAAAGGCTATGTTGAAGTGCTTAACAAAAATTTAGTCATTGTTATGCAAAATGGTAGTAAACATGAGGTAGGTTTTAAATATACTCAGGAGTATTATAAAGATATGATTGATAATAATCTAAAGGATGGATATTTTTATTCTAGCAAAGACGAGAATGAAAAAGACTTTATTTTAATTACGGCAATGCCTAACAGTATCTTCGATGCTTATACATGGGGAATTGAACATAAAAAGGAATTAGAATATGATAGTAGGCCTAAAAATACAAGAATTACATTTTTAAAATTATTTCCATTTATAATATTTATATTTTTGTTATCTACAATGGTACTTTACTCTAAACTTACATCAATGATTTTTGTTAATCCATTAAAAAAACTTTTGCAAGGAGTTAATACTGTAAAAAATGGTGAATATTCAGCGCGTGTAGAAATTAATTCTTTAAATGAAATAGGACAATTAAAAGATGCTTTTAATTTAATGGCAGAAAAAATACAGCAAGAAAAATTACTAAAAGAAAAAGCAGAAGATAACAGGAAAAGAATGATTCTTGACATATCTCATGATTTAAAAAACCCATTAACAAGTATATTGGGTTATTCAGAATTCCTATTAGAGAATGATGACATTGAAATAGAAGAAAAAAACAAATTATTAAAGGTTATTAATAATAATAGCAGACGTGCAAATGATTTAATTCAAGATCTTTTTGAATTTTCACGTGTTGAAAGTACAGAGTATAAATTGGAAATAGGTAAACATGATATTGGTGAGTTTTTAAGAGAATTTATTGCGGCGTATGTTCCTATGATGGAGCAAAAGCAGATTCAATATGAGTTTGATGTTACTGAAGATGAGGTTGAGATGTCATTTGATAGGAAAAACTTGGATAGAGCTTTATCAAACATTATATTAAATAGTATTAAATATAATAGTCCGGGAATTACTATTAGTATTAAGCTTTTATTAGAAAATGATGCGGCTATAATTATAATTGAAGACGATGGAATAGGAATACCTATAGAATTTCAAGGAAATATATTTGATCCCTTTGTACGTGTAGATACTACAAGAAACTCTAAAAGTGGTGGAACGGGTCTTGGACTTGCAATATCAAAATCAATAATCGAAAAACATGGAGGGGATATAACTTTAGTGCAAAATGCAAATAAGGGTTGTAAATTTATAATAAAATTAAAAAAAGCTTAAGATTATATATATCCTAACCAAAGAAATTAAGATAAAATATTAAAATTTTGTATTATTCAAAAGGTTTTTGGGTTTATATGTAGAAATATTATATATAAAGAGGAGGAGATTAGTTGGATAGTTCAAAACAATTAGGGGAAGAAAGTATAGGTAAGCTACTTATAAAGTTCTCTGTGCCAGCAATTATAGGGATGCTCGTCAATGGGTTATATAACGTTATTGATAGAGTATTTATAGGACGTGGCGTAGGGAACCTTGCTTTAGCGGGAGTTACAGTTACATTCCCTATTGCGATTATGATTATGGCTTTTGCAATGCTTGTGGGAATTGGAAGCGCAGCACTTATATCTATAAAACTTGGGCAACAAAAGAAAGAAGAGGCAGAACACATCTTAGGGAATGCATTTACACTCCTTATTATAATTTCAATTTTAGTAACTATTTTAGGTCTTATATTTTTAGACCCTATTTTATCAAAAATAGGAGCTAGTAAAGATATTATGCCATTTGCTAAAGACTACATAACAATAATACTTATAGGTGGGATATTCCAAGGTGTAGGCTTTGGACTCAATAACACAATACGATCTGAGGGAAATCCTAAAGCTGCTATGTTTACAATGTTAATAGGCGGAATTTTAAATACAATTTTAGATCCAATTTTTATTTTTGTTTTTCATATGGGAACTAGAGGTGCAGCTATTGCAACTATTCTTTCTCAGGCTATAAGTATGATATGGGTATTATATTATTTTTTTGGTGGTAAAAGTGTGTTAAAAATACGCTATAAAAATTTAAAGCTTGATGCTAAAGTTGTAAAAAGCATTTTTGCTATAGGTATGTCACCATTTTCAATGCAACTTGCGGCAAGTGTAGTGTCTATTATATCTAATAGAAGTTTAGTTCAATATGGTGGGGATATAGCACTTGGAGCTATGGGAGTTATCATGAGTGTGGTAATGATGATCTTAATGCCAACATTTGGGATTAACCAAGGTTGTCAACCAATTATCGGATATAATTATGGAGCAAAAAATTATCACCGCGTTAAACATGCATTATTTATAGCAATAATAGCAGCTACATGTATTACAGTAACTGGATTTGCAATTATAGAGTTATTTCCAAAGCAAATTATTGGTTTATTTAATAAGGATCCAGAGTTACTAGCGGTAGGTAGTCATGGAATTAGAATTTATCTTATGATGCTCCCTATAATAGGGTTCCAAATAGTTAGTGCTAACTACTTTCAAGCTATAGGGAAAGCTGGCATATCTATATTTTTAGGGTTAAGCAGACAGGTAATACTTCTTATACCATTACTATTTATTTTGCCAAGATTCTTTGGATTAACTGGAGTGTGGATGTCAGGTCCTAGCTCAGATGCACTAGCTTCAATTATAACTGCAGTATTTATTTTTATAGAAATAAAACATCTAAATAAATTACAAAGTGAAATGGAACCCGTAACTGTAAAATAAATTCTAATTTTAAAAAACGCAAAAAAGTATATATTACGTATAATGCATTGAAGCAAGTGCATTAACAGTAATATATACTTTTTTTACTACATAGGAAACAGCTTGCGAATATTAAATTTGAAGTATATGTACTGCATATGAAGCCTACCGTCTAAAAGATTTATTTGATGTTTATTGAGATTTATTATTTATTTATACGCTATCCATACTGGATACAGGTTAGTGCTGTTATATAGTAGGGATTCCTCCGGGAGTGGCATCAAATAAAAAGAGCAGAAACATTGAAATTCCATTTAAAATTCTTCTTTTGCAAATATAAAAAGCCCGTGAGCCTGACTGGAAGGAAGGCTAGCGAACCGGCGAACGCCGAATGTGAGCGCTAGAGAATTTTATATTTGCAAAAGATTAGAATTTCTTAATGAAATTTCACGTTTCAAACTCTTATTTGGTGTCACGCAGGAGAAAATTCATACTATGTGAACTATTTTTTATCTGATTTTATCAAGTTCTTTTTCAAGGCCTTTTATTCGTTTTTCTATTTTGCTTAAAGCATTACAATAATCTAATAGAGAATTCTCAACTTGATTATTAGCTTTGAAAATTGTGTATAGTTCCTTACCTATATCTCTGTAGAGATCCTCCATACTATTTTCTTCAAAGTGAAGTTTATACTTAAGTTTGGATATTTCAATAAAGTTTTCAGATTTATTTGATATAATTTCTAAACCGTTACTTATAGAATCTTTTATTTTATTAAAATTAGGAGCAGTTTGCATAACATTCCTCCTTTTATGTTATAATTTAAATTAGTTAGATAGACTTATTAATATATTATTTAATGTAATGTATATATGTGACTATAAAATTTGACCGCAGCAATATATACCTTTTTATTTTTATAGATGTTGCGTAGGATTATTAATTTTAATATGGTGGTGATTATATGAATAACAAAGAAAAATCAATAGGTTTTTTTGACTCTGGGGTAGGTGGAATAAGTGTCTTAAAGGAGTCTTTAAGTATATTGCCTAATGAAGATTTTATATATTTTGGGGATTCAATAAATGCGCCCTATGGAACTAAAAATGTAAATGAAGTTAAAAAGCTAGCTTTTAACGCGGTAGATTTTCTTTTAAATAAGGGAGTAAAAGTGATTGTAATCGCTTGTAATACCGCAACTAGTGCAGCTATAGATGATCTCAGATTAAGGTATACGGATATACCTATAATTGGAATAGAACCAGCACTGAAACCCGCTGTTGAAGTAAGTAGGGGCAGGAGTGTAGTTATTATGGCTACTCCTATGACTTTAGCTGAAAAGAAGTTTAGCAACTTAATGGAGGTATATAAGGAAGAGGTTGATATAATACCACTACCTTGTGAAGGACTTGTTGAACTTATCGAAGAGGGGATTATAGAAGGCGAACAAGTTGAGAAATATCTTAAAGGAAAACTAACGAAGATTATGCAAAGAGACGTAGCATCTATTGTCCTAGGATGTACTCATTATCCATTTATAAAAAAGGAATTAGTTAAAATTGTTGGGGAAAAAATTATTATAATTGATGGAAGCATAGGGACTGTAAATCAGTTAAAAAGGAAGCTAGTTAGTAAAAATATTTTAAATGATAAGAAAACCAAGAGCCGTGTAAGCATATATAATTCCTCGCAAGATAATAAAATAATAGATTTAAGCTACAAATTGTTAAGATTATAAAGAATTTAAGAAATTCATATAAGATTTGATTATAGATATGAAAATAGTCTGAAAATAGCTTCAGGCTTTTTTTTATGGGATTTGCATTAAGTACTTTATTACAACAATATTTATGTATTTATATTTTAACTAGTATAACAATATCACGAGTAGCAGAATAGTATATATTGTACAAAACACAACAGAAATAAGGTGATGAATTGAGGGTATTTCAATTAAAGAAAAATAATGAAAACCGCGAAGAAAATGATATATTTAAGATGAAAATTGAGGAAACAAAAAAGGTGAATTGTATAGTTGTAAGTAATCCAGCACAAAGTAATTGTTTATGCGTTATAAACCATTTACTATGTAAATTTACTTGCGAAAAAAATATTGCGCACTTAATTATTGCAACAGAGGATAAACACTTAAAAGATATAACTACATTTGGTAGCTTAAATATTGGTTATGAATATGATAGGGCAGAAACTAATGATAACTTAGAAATAGATGTAGTTAATATTGATAAAGATAGAGAGGTAGACGTGCTGGGTGAACATTTTTTAATAATTCTTCCCGGAGGAAACATTCATATAAAACTTGATGAACCCGAGAGCAATATTACTTTACAATTAAGTGTAGATCAGCAAATCATGTAGGTTCCTATTAGTTAAACTGTTTAAAATACAACTAGAGGGTATGTAATTATATGTTCTAGTTGTTTTCTAAATTATTAAATAAATGGTTTATATATATAAAATGGTAAATGATATTATATGTGATATAATTTATAATGAATACATAACAAAAGGAGAGATAAATATATGAATCCAATAGTAACAATTAATATGCAAGACGGTAAAGTAATAAAGGCAGAATTATACCCAGAGGTAGCACCCAATACAGTAAATAATTTTATTAGCCTTATAAACAAGGGGTTTTACAATGGAATCACTTTTCACAGAGTAATACCAGGGTTTATGATTCAAGGTGGATGCCCTGAAGGAACAGGCGTCGGCGGACCGGGATATTCAATAAAGGGCGAATTTTCTTCTAATAAATTTAAAAATGATTTAAAACATTCAACTGGTGTTTTATCAATGGCTAGATCTAATGATTCAGATTCAGCAGGAAGCCAGTTTTTTATTATGGTAGCTAATTCTCCTCATTTAGATTCAAGTTATGCAGGTTTTGGAAAAGTTATAGAGGGAATGGAAAATGCATTAGAAATAGCTAAGGTAGAAAGAGATTTCAGAGATAAACCATCTAAAGAACAAAAAATAAAAAGCATGACCGTGGATACTTTAGGAATTGAGTATAGCCAACCAGAAAAAATGTAATAATAAAAAAATTAAAGTGTAGGGGGAATATAGGGTGAAAATTATTAATGAAAAACTTATCCTTGCATATGGACTAACAAGTATAGAAGAAGAACAACTTAATAGTTTACTAGCTGCTGAAAATATATTACCTTGCAAAGTAATAAAGAAAAATATGGGTAACTTCACAATCAAAGAAATATTACAAAATATAGAAAGCAAAAAAGAAAATATTGAATTACCCAATGAAAAATTACTTCTATTTAGTAATTATAGTGATAAACAGCTATACGATCTAATTGATAGTATAAGACAAATTAAAAGCAGTGAGACGATCCTCGCGGCTGTAACACCGACATCTATAGATTGGACTGTTAGTTATCTTTTTGGACATCTAATTGAAGAAAGAGAAGCTTATAGAAAAAAAATAATATACTATAAAATATAAATCTTCTGCATAGGTGCAGAAGGTTTATATTTTATGTTAAATCTTTTTGCGATATTTAAATTGGGAAGGTGGAGAATTATGAGTAGAGTAGGAGATAGAATTAAACAGGTAAGAGAAGCAAAATCGATAAGCCAAAAACAATTAGGTAAAAAAATAGGAGTTTCTGAAGGTTTTATAAATGAAGTTGAATTAGGAAGAAAAGTTATAAATGAAAAATTTCTAGAAAAAATATCTAAGATATTGGGAGAAGAAATTGAAGATACTTCTGTATCATTTCATGCAGATGATGCACAGGAGGAAAGTAAACCAAAATTTGAAAGGCCAAACACTGGAAAAGTAAATGAAGTTTGGAATGATGCATTTAGCTCAGTTCTTAAAGATGTTTCTATTTATAAATACGACTTAGCGAAAGCTATTGGCATAAGGCAAATGCCTATAATATCAAACAAGGTAGAAGGATATGCTCAAGATAAAGTATTGTTTTTGAAAATAGAAAATGATGATATGCTTGGATTTAGGATATGTAGTGGAGATATTGCTTTTGCTCATTTGACACACGAAATAGAAAACAATTCTATTTCATTAGTTGATTATAATGGTGAAAGATTATTAAGACAAATAAAAACATTAGATAGCAACAAGGTATTGTTAATAAGCAATAGAATTTCAATAAAGACAGTTGCGGTACCGCATAATGATATTAAAGTAATTGCCAAACTCGATAGAGTAGAGTTTAAATTATAATAACAATTTAGTAATATATAATATATAATATACTTTATATGAAAGAAATAATCAAAAGATAAACGGGGGGGGGGAACATAATGAAAGGAACAGTAGTAGCTACATGGATGAAAACTTGTAGAAAACTTTATAGTGATGATGTAGTTAATGAGGCAATGAAGTCTGTGGGGTGGAATCCTCGCAAGATATTTTCGCCTATTGAGACTGTAGATGATGGACAAGTTAAAAATGTAATTGGGAATATATCAAAGGAGCAAAACATACCTATTGAGGAATTGTGGAGAATTATAGGAAAAGATAATTTGAGCGCGTTTCATAGAGATTTTCCTGCGTTTTTTCACACAGAAAATGTATATACATTTTTGAAATCGCTATTTGATATACATGTGGCAATGACAAAGAAGTTTGCTGGGGCTAAACCACCACTAGTAGGTATAACACCCATATCTAGTCGTGAGGCTATTTTCACTTATAATTCTAAGAGAGCGATGTTTGATTATTTTTTAGGCCTTTTAGATGGTACTTGTGAATACTTCAATGAAAAAATTAAAATAGAGCAATTAGAAAAAACAGCAGACAGCCTAAGTTTAAAGCTGACATTTGAGAAAGATATTTATTATAAAAAAACATATAAAATCAATAAAATATTATCTCTAGGGTTTATAAAGAGCGTACATGGTAAGGTAGGTCTATTAACATTTATAATAGCTTTATTAGGAGCGCTTCTCGTAGTTGGGCCAGATAATATTATAAAGGTATTAGCACTTGCGGTAATCTCAGGGGCATCATCAATATTAGCATCTTTTATAATGGGAAGACCTACAAAACTAATTTTAGAAACTATAGATCAGATCAATAGTAGCAATTATGTAGAAGATGGAGATATAGTTACTGGAGATGGGTATGAGGAGTTATACAAAAGGCTTAAGTTATATAAAAAAGGATTTAGAGCAGATTTTGTTCAGTTTAAAGGTGTAACTGATGAAATGGATACTTTTGCTGATAATATAAATAAAATTTCTCATACTATGAACAATACATCTGAGGACATATCGGGAGTAGTGGAAGAAATGGCTAGCTGCTCAGTAAGTCAAGCAGAAGATACTGAAAACGCTGTTTTGATATTAAATGATAATATTAGATCACTTAAGGATATCGTTAAAAATGAAAATGATAATAAAGATGAACTTGAGAAAGCTATTGAGAAGATAAATAATAGTTATGAAAGCGTTGATCGTACAAGTAAAACCATACTTGGAACCTTAGAAAAGTTTCAAGAGGTTAAGGATAATGGTATAAGTCTTGAAACAAAAGCTCATGACATAACTGGAATAGTATCAATTGTTTCACAAATTTCAGAGCAAACTAATCTACTTGCACTAAATGCGTCTATAGAGGCTGCCAGAGCGGGCGAACAAGGACGTGGGTTTGCAGTAGTGGCAGATGAAGTTAGAAAGCTTGCAGAACAGTCTAAGAGCGCTGTAGAAGAAATCAATACTAATTTAATTGAGTTTGTTAAGGACATAAACACACTTGTTAACAAAATTGGTGAACAGTATGATATTCTACAAAATGAAACTAAAGGACTAGAAGAAGTAAGAGATATAAGCTACGAAGCTACAATGTCTGTTAGAACAGTTTCAACAGCAATGATAAATACAATAACTGATTTAGATAGAGAAGCAAAATCTATCGCAAACATATATGAAACAATAGAGTCTTTAGCTGCAATTGCCGAGGAAAATTCTGCATCTTCTGAAGAGGTAAGTGCAAGTGTTGCAAGTTATACAAATGAAATAAAGAAGTTAATAGAGAGTATATCTGAATTTAAAAAGATAACAAGCTCATTTAAAGATGATTTAAAAAAATATAAGATATAGAAGGAGTTAGGAGAAAATAAATGGAACAATTACAAAACAAGGTTGTTACTTATGAATGGAGAGAGGTCATTAAAAGAGGATTACTGGGATTAAGCATACCAATCATAAGTTTGACTTATCCATTACTCAACCAATATAGAGGAGAGACTAACTCTGTCTACACATTTGTGGATAAAATAATTCCCTTTAATAAAATTTTTATAATACCTTATGTGTCTTGGTATGTATTTATAGCGATTTTTACTGTCGTCTTATGTATATTGGATAAAGAAAGGTATTTTAAATTACTTATAACTTTAAATATCGGCATGATTACATGTTATATAATATATTATTTTTATCCAACACATGTTCCAAGGCCGATGGTAACGGGAACTGATTTTTTAAGTGATTTAGTATTAAATTTGTATGCTGCGGATAATCCATATAACTGTTTTCCGAGTATTCATGTTTTAAACTCTATGTTAATAGGAATATATATTTGTGTGTCAGAAAAAGTTTCTAGATGGATAAAGGCAACCTGTGTTATTATGTCTGGTTCCATAATTTTGTCTACCATGTTTATAAAACAACATTATTTTGCAGATGTTCTTGCAGCTATATTATTTGCTTTTATATTATATTTTTCTTTTAGGAGTCGAAAATTCAATTTAGATAAAATTAAGATTATTTCTTATACGGAATGATTATTTAAACAAAAGGTCGCCATGATTAAAATCATGGCGACCTTTTGTTTAAATGGAATATAGATTTTAATTTATACTCCGCTTAAGTCAAAATCAGGAACATAGGATTTAGAGGAGGTTCCGCTTTCCTGGATAAAACACTTGGTGATGCCGATGGATACGCAGTAGTTTATTAGAGCGTCATAATGATTAGGGTTTACTACTTTATTTATTTCAGGGTATTTAAATGAATTATACATAGGTGTATATTGATTCATTAAACTTATATATACGGTGTCATTAAATGTAGAGTATATATAATCAATTATTTTTTTAGAGTCGAATAATAGTCCGGGTAGCATTAGGTGCCTAATTATTACCCCGTTTTGAATTATCCCATCGTTATCAAATTTAGCAACTCCCACTTGTGAAACCATTTCAGTAATAACTTTGCAAGCAGTAGCAAAATAATTAGGAGAGTTAGAATATTTGAGAGCATATTTATCTTTATAATATTTTAAGTCTGGTAAATAAACATCAATAAAACCTCTTAAGGCTTTAATGGTATTTATATTTTCGTATCCATTTGAATTATATAAAATGGGAATATTAAGTCCATAACCTTTAGCAAGTTTTAGAGCCTCGATTATCTGGGGAACATAGTGAGAAGGTGTAACTAAATTTATATTAAGCGCACCTCGTAATTGTTGCTCTAGAAAAATTTCACTAAGCCGATTTATAGACACTATTTTTCCATATCCGACCTGGCTTATTTTATGATTTTGACAAAATACACAGTGCAAATTGCAATGTGAAAAAAATACAACTCCAGATCCATTCGAACCTGAAATGCATGGTTCCTCCCAGTGGTGAAGAGTTACTTTAGCTATTTCAACTTCGCTTGTTGCATTACAAAAGCCTACCTCACCATCTGATCTATTAACAGAACATTTCCTAGGACATAAATTACATTTTTCTAGCAGGTTTAAAAAACATGAATTATTTAATGTAACCTTAGCTTTATTTATCATTGTTATCTCCTTGACTTATAATTTCATGTACCTTATATCATATAAGATTGTACAGTCCAATATATATAATGTCAATTGAGTTTTTTAGTAGTTTTTCTATAAAATATTAAACATTGAATTAGAAAAATAAGACTTATAACACCAAAACCAGGATATAGGAATTTAATTAAATTCCTAAAGCCAACTTGAGAAATAGGCAATGCCACAATAAGTATAAGTACCACCGCTTTTTTATAAGATATATTAAATTTCTTCTCTAGGGTTTTTCCTACACTGTATATATCAGAAACTTCAGTTGAAAACATTTCACACCAAATTACAACTAGTAGAAAAATCTGTAGTAGTGTTCCAAAACGGTGAGTTATATACATAAGGGGAATTTCATATTTGAAAATTTGTGGTATGTTTAATAAAAGCATTATGTTTACTAAATAACACAATATTGTTAGGACTACAGCGCCTAAGATAACTCCGGGAATAAGAATACGTTTGCGTTTTATTTCTTGACTAATTGGAACTAGGACTCCACTACAACATAGCATATTAAAACTAGCATATAGAAGGGCAGAAATAAACCATTGAGCTGGGATAATATTATTTTTATAAGATGGAATTTGTTTAATATAGGAGGCGCTTACCATATCTTTGTAAAATATTAGATATAAAACGAATATAGTTACAATAATTGTAGTTAGGCATGGAACTATAAAAGAATTTATTGTGATTAAGCCTTTGGTACCCTTAAGTAGTGTATATAAAGATATTGTGGACATAATTAAAATTCCTACAAATTTCGAAACACCGAAGTATTGATGAAGAAGTGCACCGCTTCCTGCTAAGATTATAGCAGCTCCACTAACTAAGAAAAAGCTTGTAAAAATGTCCGTAATTACGCCGAAAAAACCTGGGCTTACAAGGTTTATAAGTTCGGTATAGGAACTAAGTTTATGTTTTATACTAATAGAAATTATAATAGAGCTTATTACAATATAAATTAGGCCGCATATTAGAATTCCAAAGAAACTTACATATCCATAAGTACTGAAAAATTGAGTTATTTCCTGTCCTGAGGCCAGACCGGCACCTACTATAGTACCGATAAATACAGCTGCAGTTTGAAATATTGGGCCAATTATTTTTTTCAAAGTATCTCCTCCATAAAATTATTGATTTAAGGGCATATTAAATTAGATGCTTGTATTTATAAATATATGTGAGTTGTATACAAAATAATAATAAAATTGATTTAAATAACAAATAATAAATAAAAATTTAGTAAATTAAATATTTATTTAGAGGAAAGCTATAATTAAACAATTTGTCTGATTTTAAATTTTATTAAAGGGAGTGAAGAAATTGAAAAGGCTTTTAAGTTGTTTATTAATATTCTTATTTGTTTTGTCTTCGACGAGTTGCATGAAGAAAGAGGAAGAAAGTACAAAAGTTAATGCTTTTGAAATTGAAACTGCAACTAATGTAGTTGAAAGTTATATGGGCTTTATAATGAAGGGTGATTACGAAAATGGTAAAAAACTATACACAAAGGAGTTAATGAAAAAGACACCTAATATGCCAATAAGTGACATTAAGATAAAGGGATATAAAGTTACAGAAACTAATGAGGTTGGTAGAAGTGGAGTTTTTAAGGTGAGAGTTACAAGGACATCCATTGAGAAGCCATTGTCATGCCTAGATGAATATTCTATAAAAGTTGTTAAGGATGGGGCTGAATACAAAGTAAATGAAATTACTAGTTCACCAGAAAAAGAAGCTTTTGTAGAGAGCATTGGTATTAGATTTCGCGATAAGAAAAATGTGAAAACTAATTTAATTATTGATAAAAGTGGACTTCCTAAATACACATACTCAAATGAGGATGCCGCGAAGTTGTATAAGATGTTGGTGCCGATAAAACAATATAGTTCCATAAATTTTAGCTATGAAGGAGATAAGTTAGCAATTAGTACTTATGATAAAAATTCATTTATAGGAATTGTATATATTGATGAATCACTAGCGGTTGCAGCAAATCCTTCAAGTTCAACAGAACAGTCGGGAGGGACTGAAGGGTCTGGTGTAATGGCCAAAGAAAAACCAATTGGAAAGGAGCTAATTCCATTAGATTTATTGATTGACTGTAAAGTGGAGTTTATGACATTTTCCTTAGATGAAAAATTTTTGCTTGTTCAATATGACAAGGGAAAAGAAGGGAAATATATTAGAGTTTATGAAGTAGATAATGGCGATATGATCTCTGTTGATTTTGAAAAAGATTATCCATCAGATAAAGTTGATATATTATTTTCGTCTTTTGGAGAGGATAGTATGACTTATGAGGTGGTCTCTAAATCTAATATTAGTGGCGCGGAAACAGATATTGTTGGTAAATGGAAATTAGATTTAAAGGAATTTACTGTAGATAAATTATAATTTAAACACTATATATAATCTATAAGGTATAATTAGAATAGGACTTCATTAGTAAACAAAAACTAGTCTATAGGCTAGTTTTTTTGTTGGTTGGTATTTTAGTAAAGAAGGGAAGAGATCAGCGATGAAAACTTGGAACGAAAAAAGGTATCATAATTTAAATTATTTCTTAAGGGAAAAGTTTGGCGACAAAGTTTTTAAGATTGCACTTGACGCTGGATTTTCGTGCCCTAATAGAGATGGAACAGTTAGCCACGGGGGATGTTTGTTTTGTAGCGCAAGAGGATCTGGAGATTTCGCTGGTGATAGAATGTATTCTATAACAAAGCAATTTGAGGATATAAAAATAATGATGAGTAAAAAATGGAAATCAAAAAAATATATAGCATATTTTCAGGCATATACAAATACTTATGCGAGTATAGAGGTGTTAAGAGAAAAATACGAGGAAGCAGTGTCTCAAGAGGGTACAGTGGCGCTTGCTATAGCTACCAGGCCTGATTGCCTGGGTAGTGAGGTATTAAACCTAATAGAGGAATATTCTAATAGAGTGTACACTTGGGTAGAACTGGGGCTCCAAACTTTTAGTGATGAAAGTGCAAAGATCATTAATCGAGGATATAAATTGTCAAAGTTTGAAGAGGCTCTAAGTGAGCTTAATAAAAGAAATATTGATGTTGTTGTACACACTATTTTCGGACTTCCGGGAGAAAGTAAGGAAGAGATGCTAAAAACAATAGACTATGTTGCACACAAAGATATAAAAGGAATAAAAATGCATTTGCTTCACCTTATGGAAGATACTCCTATGGTGGAACTTTATAAACAGGGAAAGCTTAAGTTTCTAAATCAAGAGGAGTATGTAGATATGATTTGCACTGCTATTACTATGCTTCCACCTCCTATGGTTATTCACAGGTTAACAGGTGATGCACCAAGGGATCTTTTAATAGGCCCTATGTGGAGCCTTAAAAAGTGGGAAGTATTAAATTCAATAGATAATAGACTAAAAGAATTAGATTTATATCAAGGGATGGAATTTAAGCAATAGGTTCTAAAAGCAATAAAATACGTTTGTATCTTTCTACAAATTAACTTAAATACTTTTGGGGGTTTTGGGAATAGATAAAAATGATTTAAAGGATTACAATAAGTATATTGAATAGCATTTAAATTAAATTTGTAGGGGGTATATATTATGTCAAGTTTATCATTAAGGCACATATACAAAGTTTATGATGGGAATGTAACAGCGGTTAAGGATTTTAATCTTGAAATAGAAGATAAAGAATTTATAGTATTCGTAGGACCATCAGGTTGTGGTAAATCAACAACTTTAAGAATGATAGCAGGCCTTGAAGAGATATCACAAGGTGAAGTATACATTGGCGATAAAATTGTAAATGATGTTGCACCTAAAGATAGAGATATTGCCATGGTATTCCAGAATTATGCTTTATATCCTCATATGACTGTATATGATAACATGGCATTCGGTTTAAAACTTAGAAAAATGCCAAAAGATCAAATAAAACAGAAAGTTACAGATGTTGCTAAAGTACTTGATATAGAACATTTACTTGATAGAAAACCAAAAGCATTATCAGGTGGACAAAGACAAAGGGTAGCACTTGGAAGAGCAATAGTTAGAAATCCAAAGGTATTCTTGATGGATGAACCACTATCAAATTTGGATGCTAAACTTAGAGTTCAGATGAGAACAGAAATATCAAAACTTCATCACAAACTTCAAACAACATTTATATATGTAACTCATGACCAAACAGAAGCTATGACTATGGGAACAAGAATAGTTGTAATGAAAGATGGTTTAGCTCAGCAAGTAGATACTCCTCATAACATTTATGAGCACCCAGTTAATATGTTTGTTGCTGGATTTATAGGAAGTCCTCAAATGAACTTTATGGAAGCCAAAGTTGAAGAGAAAGACGGCGAAGTTGTACTTTTATTTGATAATGAGACTATAATATTACCAAAAGATAAAGCTGCAATTGTAAAAGAAGGAGCATATATAGGTAAAAATGTTATAATGGGGATAAGACCAGAAGATATTGATGATGGTGTTGAATTTATTGAAGAACATAAAGAGTCAGTAATAGAGGCTAAGGTTGAGGTTACAGAGAACATGGGAGCAGATACTAATATATATATGGTAAAAGGAAATACAAATATTGTAGCTAGAGTTAATGGTACTTCTAAAGCAGTAGTTGGAGATAAAATTAAGATCGCTTTAGATGCTAGTAAAATTCATATATTTGATAAAGAAACTGAAAACACAGTAATATAGGAGGAAACAGAGTATGTACAATTTTACTGAATTTCTGAAGGATTTAAGTCAATCTTCGAATATACCATTTAATGTAATTACGGAAGATGGTACAGCACTATATATTAGTGACTTAGATATTGAAAGTTCACATATTACTAAATTCACTATTATGCTTGGGCGTACTAAAGGCATAATTAGTTTAGAAAAGCAGTATGAAAATTGTACATCTTTGCTTAAATACACAATTGAAAATAAATATACCCAGAATTTTTTAACTAAAGAACAATCAGTTATTGATATCCTGGAAAATAGAGAAATTTCTGTTGACAATATTAATCTGAATTTGCCTTTTCTTAAAGAGGGGTGTTTTATCCTATTAATAAGTGTAGATGGAAGCAAATATGAATCTCTTAATGTCATAAAACAAATATATGATAATGAGCCAGTTATAAGTTTGATATATAACGATAATATAATTGTAATTGGTGACTTTGCTGAAACAGAAGAACATGCGCAGAGTATAAAAGAATCTATCTCATCAGATTTATATTGTAAGTGTTATGTAAGTTATGGTGAGAGAGCATTTGATGCAGTGGGAATTAAGAAAGCTTATGTGGAAGCAGTTCAATGTATGGATCTTGGGAAAAAATTTGATATAAAAGATCATATATTTAGTTACAATAAAATGTTATTTGAGAAAATTGTATACAACGTAGAAAGCAAAATTAAGCAGGAACTCTTATTTATGTTAAAAGATAAATTTGATGCTTTTGATAGTGAAATGATAGTAACTATTGAGCAGTTTGTAAGTTGTGGTCTTAATATCAGCGATGCTGCTAGGAAACTATATGTTCACAGAAATACATTGATATATAGATTAGATAAGATCAAAAAAGAAACAAATTTTGATATAAGGGACTTTAAGGATGCTTCTGTATTCCTTATAGCTTTCCTAATATGGAAAGAAAACAAGGTTGAGTAAATTGAAAAGTATATATTGCTGGAATGCGCTCGCTGCGCTAAGTAATTCTAAAATTTATTTTATTTTCAGTTGCTAAAAAATGCAAACTCGCTGTCGCTCAAACATGCATTTTTCTTTACGCAACTGAAAATAAAATAAATTAAGAATTACTAAAGCTTGCTCGAACGCATTCTGCGCAATATATACTTTTGATAGCATCCTCTATGAAAAAAGAGGGTATTGCAAAGGGACATCACCTGGGGTGATGTGGTAAAGACTTCAGGTGGAGAGATTTATACTCCGGCTGAGGTCTTTCTTTGTAGTATATGATAAATTAATATTAATAGGGGGAGATGTGAATACAATGAAAAGCGTAATGAAAACTATCTGTATTTTATTAATTTCTCTAATGTTGGTATTCAAGCCTATATATGTACTGTTATCATTAAGTCAAAATAGCAATATTTTTGTTTTGATATATATTTTAAATATTATAATTATAATTTATGGTGGAGTAATATTAATTCTAAATAAAATAAACCCATTAAATCTGAAATGGTTTATCACATATTATTCTATAGATACAATTTTTATAATGATAGCTATTGTTATTTGTTATAGATTGAGCATTACAAGATTAAATATTGTAGAGCAAGGGCTTGTTGGGAGTTCATTTGATATAATTATAAATATACTAATTATTATATTTTCTATTAAAGAGATCAGAAATAATAGCTATAAGTTCAACAACTAAATAATCCAGTTGTAGCTGCAATATTACTAAAGGAGGACAAACACATGAAAATAGATATAATAGTTTCAGCAGATGATATAAAAAAAGATAAGATAAAAGATAAAACAGTGGTTGTGATAGATATGCTTCGTGCAACTAGCGTTATAACTACTGCGCTTAATAACGGATGCAAGGGTGTAATTCCTGTTTTAACAGTTGAAGATGCAGCTGGAATTGTGAAAAGTAGTAAAGAGGAGTTTATGCTTGGCGGAGAGAGAAACGCATTAAAGATAGAGGGGTTTCATTATTCTAACTCGCCACTTGAATACACAAGAGAGTCCATTGAAGGCAAAACACTTGTTATGACTACTACTAATGGTACTAAAGCTATAAAAGGCTGCGTAGGAGCGCATAGCATCCTAATAGGGGCAATGATTAATGCCAAGGCTACTGCAAGTAGAATAGTTACATTAAACAAAGACGTTGTAATAGTTAATGCGGGGACTTACGGTGAATTTTCTATAGATGATTTTCTGTGTAGTGGGTACATAATAGATTGTGTTCTAAAACTAGTAGAAGTGGAATTAACAGACATAGCTGTAACTTCTCATTACATTTATAAAAACAATGAGGATATCCATAGTTTTATAAGATATGCTAGTCACTACAAAACAATTACGAAGTTAGGTCTTTTAGCAGACTTAGAATACTGCTGCAAAAAAGATATCATAGACATTGTACCAGAATACAAGGATGGAATTATATTATAATGTAGTAAAATCATAATTAAAGAGTTTATGGGAAATAGGCGCGGTATATAAAAAACATTACTATAATTTCATTTATTAAATTATGTATTTATAAATGTATTATATCAATGAAAATAGGATTTAAACGCAATAAAAAAGTATATATTACGTAAAATGCATTCGAACAAGCCTTAGTAATTCTAATTTAGTTTTTTTGTGTTTGCGTGAAGAACAACACATGTTTGAGCGATATCGAGTTTGTGTTGTTTAGCAAATGCAAATAAACTAAATTTTAGAATTTCTTAGCGAAGTAAGAGCATCTGGAGTAATATATACTTTGATTACGTTAAACCACTTGGAATATGTAGAATTTTAAGTAATAAGATTCATCAGAATTCCATAATATTGGGTGATCTGATGCCTGAGTTCTGAATTCTACCTGTCTAAGTGTTCTTTTAGCATCTACTGCTGCATCAGCAATTGTATCTCTAAATAAATCAGGATACATAAAATGAGAGCAAGAGCAAGTTACAAAAAATCCGCCCGGTTTAACCAATTTAATACCACGCAAATTAATTTCTTTATATCCTCTTGTAGCACCATCTATAGTCGAACGTGACTTTGAAAATGCGGGAGGATCTAGAATTACTACATCATATTGTCTTTTGTCTCTTGACCATTCCCTTAGAATATCAAAGGCGTTATGGCATTCGAATTTAACAGTGTCCGACAATCCATTAAGCTGCGCATTTTTTCTACAGCATTCAACTGCATATTCAGAAATGTCTACTCCAAGTACGCTTTTAGCACCAGCTATACCTGCATTAAGCGCAAATGAACCTGTGTGAGTAAAACAATCCAAAACATCAGCATCCTTGCATAATCTATGGATAGCAGCCCTGTTTTCTTTTTGATCTAAGAAAAATCCGGTTTTTTGACCATTTGCAATATCTACATAATATTTAACTCCATTTTCAATAATTTCTATAGTAGTTTCAAAAGGCTCGGTTAAGAATCCTGTTGTTTTTTCCATTCCTTCAAGTTCGCGTACTTTAGCATCACTTCTCTCATAGACACCTTTTGCATTATATTCTTCCATTAGTAGTTTAACAACTATATCCTTATATTTATCTATTCCTAATGCTAAAGACTGGATAACGTAATAATCTTCATATTTGTCGATTATCATTCCTGGTACAAAATCTGCTTCTCCAAACAAGAATCTACAGCTAGATGTGTCTATAACGGTCTGTCTATACTTCCAAGCAGCAGCAAGTTTTCTTCTAAAAAACTCTTCATCTATTTCTTCGTGTATATCTCTTGTCATTATTCTTATAGCAATTTTAGAAACATCATTTATGAAACCTTTTCCTATAAACTCATTTCTAAAATTGTATATTTCAACTATGTCTCCATTTACGTAATCACCATCAAATTTTTCGATTTCATTAGAATATATCCAAAGGTGTCCAGTTTCTGAATTTCTACCTTTACCTTTATATAAGTAAAATTTACAAGCCATTTTAAATCCCTCCTGTATTCTTGGGGTCGTAAAGTTATTTTAAATAACAAATTATCAAGTTATTTATCTATAGTAGTATAACACATTGCTTAAGTTTGTAATATAAAATCATAAAATTGTTTTGACATAAGAGCGATTATAAATTACACTTGTATATGTGTCATTTTTATATACAAGCTTCAATTAAGGATATTTAGATAAAATTGGACGTATTTTCTTTGTATGGAAATGTATATATGACATCTGATTATTAAAAATAAATAAGTATATGACTATAAGGAATATTAAAATTATAAATATATAAAATCATACAATATTAAGGAGAAATACAAATGAGTAGATTAGTAGTAAAAAATATGAGTCATGGATTTGGGGACAGAGTAATATTTGAAGATGTATCTTTTAGATTACTTAAAGGGGAACATATAGCGCTTATAGGGGCGAACGGTGAGGGTAAATCAACATTTATGAACATTATTACAGGTTCTCTTATGCCAGATGAAGGCGACGTTGAATGGTCTAGTAGTGTAAGAGTTGGATATATGGATCAACATACTGTTCTGGAAAAAGGTAGGACTATTAGGGAAGTTTTAAGGGACGCTTTTAAATATCTTTTTGACTTAGAAGAAGAAATGATGGACGTAACAGATAAAATGGGCGAGGCAACCCCTGAGGAACTTGAAAAGTTACTTGATAGAATGGGAACAATTCAAGATCAACTTGATAATAATGGATTTTATGGTATTGATTCTAAAATAGATGAAGTAGCTGCAGGAATTGGACTTAAAGATGTTGGGCTTGAAAATGATGTTGCTGATTTAAGTGGAGGACAAAGAACAAAAATTCTTCTTGCAAAACTTCTATTAGAAGCTCCAGATGTTCTTCTACTTGATGAGCCTACAAACTTTTTGGACGAGACCCATGTAGAATGGCTTAAGAGATATCTTCAAAATTATGAAAATGCATTCATCTTAATATCCCATGATATTGAATTCCTTAAGGGTGCTATAAATATAATATATCATGTGGAAAACAAAAAATTAACTAGATATATAGGTTCTT
This sequence comes from Clostridium lacusfryxellense, assembly GCF_018861735.1. Classification (GTDB taxonomy): domain Bacteria; phylum Bacillota; class Clostridia; order Clostridiales; family Clostridiaceae; genus Clostridium_AD; species Clostridium_AD lacusfryxellense. Next base: position 141,567 of record NZ_JAHLEB010000003.1, read on the forward strand.
ATGAAGAGTTTCTAAGAGTTCATGAGGCTAAAAGAAAGCAAATGGAGTCAGATTTTGAAAGGCAACAAAAGGAAATTACAAGACTCGAGGTTTTTGTTGCTAAAAACAAAGCAAGGGCATCAACAAGTGGAATGGCAAAATCAAGACAAAAGAAATTAGATAAAATTGATAGAATGGAAGTTACAAAAGATAAACCAAAACCTCAGTTTGATTTTAAATCTGCAAGAGCTTCAGGTAAAATAATATTTAAAACTAAGGAGTTAGTTACTGGTTATGATACTCCATTGTCTAAACCATTAGATTTATATATGGAAAGAGGACAAAAGATTGCTTTAACTGGGGCTAATGGTGTTGGGAAAACAACATTATTAAAAAGCCTTATGGGTGATATAAAAGCTCTTTCAGGTCATACAAACTTAGGAGATTATCAGTATATAGGATACTACGAACAAGAAATAAAGGGAGTCAACCGCAATAATTGCATTGAAGAATTTTGGCAAGAATTCCCTAGTTTTACACAAGGTCAGGTAAGATCAGCACTTGCCAAATGTGGACTTACTACAAAGCATATTGAAAGTAAACTCACAGTACTAAGTGGTGGAGAGCAAGCAAAGGTAAGACTTGCGAAACTCCTAAATAGGGAAACTAATATATTGATATTAGATGAACCTACCAATCACTTAGATGTAGATGCTAAAGCAGAACTTAAGAGGGCTCTAAAAGAATATGCAGGAAGCATACTTATAGTTTGTCATGAACCAGATTTCTATCAAGATGTAGTAACAGATGTGTGGGACTGTGAAGAGTGGACAACTAAAATCGTATAATTTACATTAAAAAGAGCTAGAATAATTTCTAGCTCTTTTTATATATCACTTTTTAAAACGTCTAAACCTAGATCTAGAATATTTGCAAATAATGATAATGTATTGGTATTTGGAATAACATTATTTTTAACATCTAATAATTTTCCAAGTCCATAACTCGTGCATATGCTAACAGTAGGGAAATTAATTTCACCTAGGTTACAAATAATATCAGTTTCATTTAATGTTGTTTTAGTTATTTTATCAATAGGTTCTAAAATGATATAAAGTCTTGTATCACGGTTATATCTTAGAACTTTTAAAGTATCACTTATTAAGAGTTCTTTAGGACTCGTGTTAATATCATATTTTGAAGTAGCTGAAGTTATGTTATTTATAACAAAGTAATAAACATTTCTTTTGTAGTTTACCTTATCCTCAAATTCCTGTAGTCTTTCTAAATTTAACTTTATATCTACTAAGATTTCATCATTTTCTAAATTGTTAAAACTTTCTTTTATGTAAGTTAGTTCTTCTTTACCATTAAGTTCTCTAGCTAAGATATCCATACAGTTATCATAAACATCCCCAAATGAACTAAACGGCAGGGAATATTTTATATTATCTAAAACAAGGTAAATCTTAAATTTAGAAGATTTATTACTGGTTTTAGATGAATAATTGACTTCAACTAACAATAGTTCATTTAATAACTCAGTATCAAGTGTTATTTTTTCAATACCTTGATTGAATTGTAGAATGTAATCCTCGTTAGTAGATAAATCTTGTGTTTGTTGATTAATTATATAAGTACCTTTAAAACCAGCCTCGGTAATTTCTCCAACTCTTAATGAAGTTTTTAGTGGTAGCCTCTTTAAATTTATGTATGGTCTATTTATACATAGGTTATCTTTGGATATTATTCTCATATTAAACTCCTTTAGTTAAAGCAAGATTATTAGTTTGATCAATAAATTATAACACAACTAGCATTCTATGAAATAAAAAATTGACTTGACAATGACAATATCGAGTATCGATAATACAATATAATTATATATATCGAGTATCGATATTAAAGAGGAGATTTATATGGCAAGAGAGCAGTTTCAAAATTTAACAGAACCAATGTATTATATATTGATGTCCTTGCTTAAAGAGATGTGTGGTGTAGATATTATGGAAGCTGTAGCTAATATTTCAAAGGGGCGTATAAAGGTTGGACCCGGAACGCTTTATGCACTTCTCGCTAAGTTTGAAAAGGAAGATATGATAAGAGAGACAAAAGTAGAAGGTAGAAGAAGAAGTTATATAATTACAGATAAAGGAAAAAGAACACTTCAAGATGAGTATGGAAGGTTAATTATTATGGTTAATGATGGTCGATTATTTATGGAGGGGAAGTTATGAGCAATAATACAAAGACAACATTTTTTGATTTTTTACCGCGTGAATGCTTGGCAGTGGAAGAATACCTCGAATTAATGGCAGAAAAAGGATGGTTATTACAATCTAATAAAGGATATTTTTTTAAATTTAAAAAAATAGAACCACAAAATATAAAATATTCAGTTGATGTTATTCCAAAGGCTTCTATTTTTGGTCCTATAGATAGTGATTTGGCATTAAAATATAGAGAATATTGCCAGGCCGCAGGGTGGGAATATATATGCCAGAATGGGGTAAATCAAATATTTTATGCAGTGGATTATAAGAGTGTGACTTCTATTTACACTGGCGATGAGGAGAAGTTTAAATCCGTTTTCAAAGCTTCATTATATTCTTGGGTAAAGCTGATTTTATACTATTTAATTATTTTTTTATCTAATTATTTTATAACACGACCTGCTGGCAATTTTGACATTACTATAGAATCTAATTCCCAGATATTGTTTGGTATTGCAGCGTATTCCGTTTTATTTATTAGCATTGCAGGTATTATACCTTTTTTTCTTTGGGCCATAAGATCAAAAGGTCGGCTAAAAGAAAATAAATCAGTTCTGTATTCGAGCTATAAAAATAAAACAATAAAAAATATTTTAATAAAATCCTATGGGTTGATAATACTTATATTGCTATTAAAATTTTCGGATTATGGTAATGAAGGCAGTAAGGAACTCAACTTTGCTTTACTAATTGTAGTGTTTGTTCCTATAATAATTTTTTCTATTATTAAAAAATTTAATAATAGAAAAACATTCTCAAAAAACATTAACACGCCCATAACTATTTGTAGTAATCTAGTTTCAATATATTTAGTTTTAATGATTATGTGTAATTTAGGTTTTAGTAGTATTACAGCTATTGAGCAAAACAAAGGAGTAATAAATAAAGTAGTAATAAATAAAGTAGTAATAAATAAAGTAGTAACAGATAAAGTTAAGTTAACACTAGTAGATTTTGGTTATAAGGAGAATGATGAAGTAAGTCCTTCTATTAGTCAGGATAATAGTGTACTTGCTCAAAGCATTGATTATTTTAACAATAATGAAGAGCATAGTTTAAGTTATAGCATTTTTCAAAGTCAATATCCTTGGGTAATTAAAGAGCATAAGGGTAAATTTTTAAAGCAACATATTTTAAATGGTGTTGATTTTAAACTAATGGACACAAATTTACCAGGTAATATTGAGGTTTATTCAGATAGTGAGAAAACACATTATGTATTAATATCAGAAGATAAGTTAGTAGATATTGCTAAAGATGCTATCAATATAAGTGAAGATGCGTTTTTGAATAAGGTTTATAAAAAGCTTTTTCCTTAATAAATTGTTAACTAAAGGCTAATTATATAGCATTTTAATTTAAATATTGGAGATAATAGTAGATCAGTACTATTAAATTTCAATATAGGAGGTAAAATGCTATGGGAGAAAAAGAGGATCATTCTGTGGGAAGTCAACAAGAAAAAGAGAAGAAGGAAAACAATCAAACAACCAAAAATGATAAAAAAAAGAATAAAAATAAATAAGTAGTATAAATTAAATATAAACAAAAGGCACATATTTTGCAAATATATGTGCCTTTTGTTTATTTAAGTAGTAGGCTCCTCTTGGTTATTAACAGTATCATCGGGAGTAATTAGGATGTCTTTTTTCACCCAGCCTTTATTATTAATGTTAGTCTGAGATTTAATAGATATTTCATACCATGAAGCATTAAAAATCTCTGCTGAATCTTGAATTTCTACTAAAGTGTCTTTAGCTACGTTAGATAGAACTGGAGAATTTTCCAAGGGGCTTAAATATAGATTACAATTATCATTTGTAGTTCCAGTGCTAAAAAGGGAAGGTTTGTATTTAATTACTATAGGTCCATCATCATTACGTGAATTCAAAATTTTGGATTTAAAATCTCTATTTTGCCTAGAGATAACCTTTATTTGAGTTTTTTGAGTTGATAATTTTTCATCCATTAGGTAATAATACACACCAAAGCATATTAAAACGATTGAAAATAAAAAAATAAGCAATAATACCTCTCCTTGTAAATTAATACTTTATAAAAATGACTTAGTAATATAGTTGATATTAGTATATAGTATTCCAAAGGACACAAAAAAATTCATATAAAAAAACTCATGTTTAAACATGAGTTTTAAATTGCTGTGGTCAATTCATGATATTGAGTTATATATCTATCTGCATGACTTATTATATCTTCTTTCTGCTTAGCAGAGAAATCATCATAAACGCCTACGACCTTCATTCCAGCAGCTTTTGCTCCTTTAATTGCAGGGAGTATGTCCTCAAATACAATACATTCATCAGGATTTACACCCAATTTCTGAGCTGCAAGTAAGTATACGTCAGGAAAATTTTTCCCTCTAGATACTTCATCCGTTAATGTTATGCTATCGAAATAGTGGTATATATTATTAGCATGAAGTACAACTTCTAATAGAGGTTTGCAATTACTTGTTGCAAGGCCAATCTTTATATTTAAACTTTTTAGTAGGGATAAAAATTCGATTACGCCAGGCTTTAATGTAACATTGTTCTTGTACTCAACATATGCGATATCGTTCCACTCTTTTTTTATTTCTTCTATAGTATCTAGGATACCAAAATTACTTTTAAAATAGGAAGCGGTTTCATCAAAGCTAAGATGCTCTATTTGGGTTTTTAGATTTTCAGGTAGATCCATATTTCTGCTTTTAAAATAATTTTCATCTATTTTACCCCAAACCCACATAGAATCAATTAGGGTACCATCTAAATCAAAAATAGCAGCTTTAATATTTGTTAACATTTAATCAATCACCCCTTAATATAAACATATTTGTATTATTAATTCGTCTTAAAAAAATTTGTAAGTAAGTAAAGAACAAGTGCTTCCAATAATAAGTCCCATAATAACATCTGTAGGATAATGAACACCTATATAGATCCTAGAAAGTCCTACACATATTGCCAAGGGTATAGTAATAAATCCGAATATTGGGAAGTACAAAGCAACTATAATAGCTAATGAAAAAGCACCAGTGGTATGACCTGATGGAAAAGAATATTTATCTATACCTATTTTTTTTATATTTAAATTTGGAATCTTTATAAAAGGCCTTAATCTTGTAACAGTTACTTTTAGAATCTTACCAATACCAGTACTAATCGTAATTGAAATCATAGCTTTAATAGCCATAGCACGTAGCGGTGTACTGTCAAGTAGGAAGGCGCCAGTACAAAATATAAACATAAAAGTAAAGGAGCCTAAGTAAGTCATACAGGGCATTATAATATCTAAGAATTTACACTTCCAAGAATTATTTATAATTCTAAGTATGCTAATATCTTTATTACTTATATATTTAAACAATGATTTCATAAAAACCTCCCCTACAATTAAAAAATTTATCTTGGTTAATGATTATTGTATCATATTCTAACTTATATTTGTATCCAAAGTACTATCTAAAACTCTCTGTTGAAAATTTTGGTCTTGTTTTTATCTTTAAAATCTTCCGCAGAATTAATACCAATTTTACTTAGTATTTCTTGCATACAATCACTATCCATAGATGTTTTAATTTTTGAATCCTCTGCAAATTTATCAATTCTGTCTTTACCTAAACTTGCATTAATCAGGGCTTTAGGACCGCCAACGCAGCCGCCAACGCAACCCATGCCTTCAATGAAATTAGCATTTACGTCTCCGTTTTGAGCTTTAGTAAGTAGTTCTTTACATTCTTTTACACCATTACCTTGAGTAGCATTTAATAAATGGTGTTTTTCCGGGAATAGTTTTTCTATTACTTCTCCAATTGCTATAGATACCCCGCCTGTCCTAGCATAAAGTCTTCCTCCTCTAGAAGCATACTGAGTTGATACATCTTCTTCAAGATTTTCTGGATTAATATCTAATGTATCAAAAATATCCTTAAGCTCTGCAAAGGTAAGTACATAATCTATATCGCCTATTAAATCTTTATCCTTAGCCTCGCCTTTCTTTGCAATACACGGACCTACAAAGACCACTTTGCAGTCAGGGTTTAATTCTTTTAAAACCCTACCTGAAGCAATCATAGGGGATACGGAGGGGGATACATGCTTTACTAGGCTATGGTAAACTCTCTTTACCATTCCTACCCACATAGGACAGCAGCACGAGGTAAGCATTAAATCATCTTTTGTCTTAACATGTTCGTCGAATTCTACTGCTTCTTTTAATGTAAGCATATCTGCAAAAAATGCAACTTCAATCATATCGGCAAACCCAATTTTCTTAAAAGCTGTTCTAAGTTTATCAACATTAACATTTTCTCCAAATTGACCAGTAATAGCAGGGGCTACAGTTGCGATTACTTTGGAATTCCCTTTTAATAAATTTACAAGTGGAATAAATTCTACTTTATCCATTAGGGCCCCATTTGGACAGGCTTCTACGCAAAAACCACAGTCTGTGCATTTATCATTATCTATATAAGTAGTATTATTTTTATTATCTATTAATATTGCATCAAAAGGGCAGGAAGCTTGACACATTGTTTTTCCATTATTATCAACACAATCCATTGTACAATGTTTTATTTTATTTACAATTTTATGATTTGTTTCATAAGAGTTGATAGCTTTACTTAAGTCCTCTATATAACTCGTAGAAAAGTCTACTTCAACTCCGCAAAGCGAAGAAATTGTGGCACTTAACTCAATTTCATTAATAGCATCGTTAGACAATAATTCATGTACCTTATTTTCAAAATTATCTTCATAATATGATTTAAGAAGAGTTTTAAAAAGTTCATTATACATTTTATTCAATATAATCACTCCTAATTAGTTATTAGATATGTAAATTTTAGCATAATATTAATATAAACGTATTGTAAATTAGTATAAATTACTTGGAATTAACATAAAACAATAAAATAGAAAACCATTATATATTTTGTCAAAATTAATTAATTTTATACATTATAGGGTTTAGAAAATTAAAATAAAAAAAGAGTTGTCATTAGACAACTCTTTTTGGTCGGGGTGACAGGGATTGAACCTGCGACCTCATGGTCCCAAACCACGCGCGCTCCCAGCTGCGCTACACCCCGACGACATGTTTTATTATACAAAACAAATGCATAATTGTCAACAATATTCATAATGTTTTTTAAAAATAACAAATGTAAAATTGTAAATTATAATTTCCATTTATTGAAGACAATATCTATTATATAAAACAAATGAGTAAATGTCAACAGTACTTACAAAATTTTTTTAAAAAATAGTTTTGGGGTGTTTTTGAAAAATCAAAATGTATGAGGTATATACAGGATGATTTGTATAAGTTATAATTCTATGAAGAAAATCAGTTTGCCAGTTGGTGAAGAGCTAGGAGGAAAAAATGTTTAGATATTTAATGGATGGTCTGCTTTTAGGATTTGCTTACGTTGTGCCTATTGGTATGCAGAATATATTTGTAATAAATACAGCTATACATAAAAGTAAGCTAAAAGCATATCAAGTAGCACTTATAACCATATTTTTTGATATATCTCTTGCACTTTCATGTTACATGGGCGTAGGGGTATTAATGGAGAGGTTTAAGGTTTTAAAAATATTTATCCTTTTATTAGGAAGTATAGCAGTAATATATATAGGAACAGGACTTGTAATGAAATCACCAAAAATTCAAACTGAAGAAACTATTGATATAAACAGATCATTTATATCAATAATTTGGACATGTTTTGCAGTAACCTGGTTAAATCTTCAAGCTATAATTGATGGATCTTTATTACTTGGAGGTATGAGAGCTACGTTACCGCAATATATGGGGAAATATTTTATTGTAGGGGTATGTTTAGCATCATTCATTTGGTTTTTATCCCTTGCAACAATCACTTCATTATTTAAAGGGAAATTTGATATTAAAGTTCTTAGAATAATAAACTTAGTATGTGGAGTAATTATAATGTTATACGGATTTAAACTAGCATACTCATTTGTAAAATTAATAAGTTAACGTTACTATTTTCTAGCATCTTTTTCTTTATCACCAGAGCCTCTAGTAGGTACAGTAGACATAACGAAACCTACGAGTATAGATACTAGGGCAGGAGCTAAAATGTTAATGTAAACTATATATTGCGTTTTGTATAAAACTAGAGCAGTAACCGAAGTGACGAGTACACTAGCTACAAAAATGATAATTACATATTTTGCGAATGAACTCATAAATTTTTCATATAATCTATGACGAGTTGGTCCACTTATAACACTTCTAAATAGGAAATATGAAGCGAAAATTATTACTATATCTACTATAGCAGAGATTAAAAAATTCTTCATAACATATACCTCCAAAACATTTTTTTCGTATTTAGTATTACCAAAAGTTTATATTTTTACACTATATAATTTTAAAACTTAATAATATTCAATAATCGTAAATAAATTTAGGAAATTAGATTGCTAATGAAACATATAAAATGGCATAATATTAATGTTGAATATTATATTAATGTTTAAGTATTACATTAGGAGGAACATATGAATTATGAAAAAAGTAACTTGAAAATAGTAAGTGATTTTGAAGTTAAAGCTATAAATAAAGATGAATATAACATCGATTTAATAATTAATGTGGAGTTGCGATGTGTAAATTTATATTTATATAACTTACCTAGTTATATAAAATCTAGAATACAATTTCCATCAGTTAGAAGTCTCTTTATTAGATTTTCTACTAAAGATGATAATAACATATGTACAGTTCATTTTTTAAGTGATAGTGGAATTCACTCTACTATGGCAAACTTTGAAATAGATTATAGTGGCTTAGTTATTGAAGTCATTAATAAAAATTTTTTTGTTGATATTAAAATACGCCAGGAGGGAATCAATTGAAAGAAATAAAGTTTAGTAAGTTAACGAAAAAGATAGCTATGAAGCAAGGTGCGTTTAGTATTTTGATGAGTTTTGCATTAATAATAGGAGTTATTGGAGCATTTATTCAAGGAATAAATGGGATAGGAGCAATATTTTTGTTAATAACATTGATATCTATAACATTTTCAATATCTTTTATTATAAAACTTAGAAAATTAGAAAATTTAAATTATTTGGTATTTGATAAGGATAGATTCGAACTTAATAGTAATTTTACGTCAAAGGGTAAGGTTATAATATTTAATGATATAAATAAGGTTCAATTATCAAAAAAGAATATAACAATAACGGTGGGTAAAAAACCGTACTATATTCTCTTTCAACATATTGAACCTGAACATATCAAAGAAGTCAGTCAGTTATTAATGAAATATAATAGAAAATAACATTTAAGCCCCTTCATTTAAGAATTTATACTGGGACATATAGAGATTATAATATAATCCTTTTAGGATTATAAGTTGTTCATGAGTTCCACTCTCTATAATTCTACCGTCATCTATTACCATTATTTTGTCGCAATCTCTGATAGTTGATAGTCTATGTGCTATAACAAAGGAAGTTCTACCGAATAAGAGTTTTTTAATCCCCTTTTGTACAAGCTTTTCTGTAGTGGTATCAATATTCGAAGTAGCTTCGTCTAATATTAATATTCTTGGGTTAGCAAGCAGTGCGCGAGCAAAGGATATAAGCTGCCTTTCACCAACAGAAAGCCGAGCACCTCGTTCATTTACCTCTGTTTGATATGCATGCGTGAGCTTCATGATAAATGAATCAGCATTAACTGCAATTGCTGCAGCAATTACCTCATCATCTGTTGCATCTAATTTTCCGTAACGTATATTCTCCATAATGGTAGTGGAAAATAGGAAGGTATCTTGTAGCATTATACCCATTTGACTTCGAAGTGATTCTATGTCAACATGGGTTACATTTTTACCATCAATTAAGATCTCACCACTATCAACATCATAAAATCTGCTAAGCAAATTTATTATGGTAGTTTTACCTGCACCTGTAGGACCTACTAAAGCTACTGTTTCGCCAGGTTTTATTTTAAAGTTAACATTATTTAATATAGGAACACCATCATCATAACTAAACATTACATTTTTAAACTGAACATCACCCTTTATTTTAGGCATTTGTAATGCATTATTAATTGATAAGATATTAGGTTTAATATCTAGTATTTCAAAAATTCGCTCGGCAGAAGCAAAATTCGTTATTAATGAATTATAGAAATTACTGATGTTCTGAATAGGTCTCCAAAACATTGCAATATAAGCAGTAAAAGCTACAAGCTCACCAATAGTTAATGCTTTTGATTTAATAAGAGGAACGCTGTACCAATATACGAGTAAACTCCCAATTCCCCAGGATAATTCTACCATCGGCCAAAACATATCGTTTAGTCTTACAGAACGCATAAAGGAATCCATCATACCTCTAACATAGTTTACGAAAGTTTTAGAAGTATTAGCTTCTGAGGCAAAAGATTGAACTATTCTTATTCCAGAAAAGTCTTCGTGGGTATAGGCATTAAGATTAGAACGTTTTGATCTATATACTTGCCAACGTTTTCTAGAAAATATTTCTATACAAAAAAATCCGATAATTAACACTGGTAAAAAAGATACGGAAATAAGAGCCAGTTTAAAATTCATAGAAAACATAATAATTGTTACAAATACTAGAGTTAGTATTTCGGGTATTAAGTTAGTTACGCTACTAGTAAAAAGATCTTGAAGCGAGTTTACATCGCCAATAACCCTTGCAAGTATTTTTCCTACAGGTCTGTTATCGAAGAAGTTAAGGGATAGTTTCTGAATATGACTAAATAATTCTTGCCTTATATCTAAAAGTGCGGAGTTTGTAACAGATGCCATCATATTAAATCTTATTCTGGATGCTATCAAGGATACTATATTGAAAGCTATCATGAATGCAGCGATTTGCGTTAGACCCACTATATTAGATGCAGCTATATATTTGTCTATTGCTACCTTTAAAATGTATGGATTTAATAAGGAGCAAATCATTACTAGGATCATTAGCAATATAACTATAACTACCTTAAGTTTATAAGGTTTTAAATAACTAAATATCCTTATTATTAAGGCACCTTTAGATACTTCTTTAAACTTCTCATCTTGCCCAGTTGAATTCTTAATCATTATATAATCACCCCTTCTAGGTCTATAAAATCTGTGAATTGTTGAGTGAAAACCTCATAGTAGTTCCCTTTTTTCTCAAGTAATGTCTTATGATTACCCATTTCAATGATATGACCATTCTCAAGAAATAGTATTATATCAGCATTTTTAACCGCAGAAATTCTATGTGCGATTATAAAGGTAGTTGCCTTATTTTTTCTTTTGTTAAGATTCTTTAATAGATTGTATTCTGTTTCCATATCAAGTGCTGACGAGGCATCATCAAGTATTAAAATGCTGGAATCCTTAATTAGTGCTCTCGCAATAGAAAGTCTCTGTTTTTCACCACCTGAGAGGCCCAGGCCCCTCTCACCAATAACTGTGTTATAGCCTTCAGTAAGATTTTGAATGAATTCGTCAGCGCAAGCATCTTTGCAGGCATTTTTTATTTCATCAAAGGTTGCATCTTGTTTTCCAAACCGTATATTTTCATAGATGCTTTCTGAAAACAAGAAAGTATCTTGTGCAACTACGGACATTTTTTTGCGCAGGTCTGCTATACGTATATCTCTTAGATCATTACCATCTATTGTGATAGAGCCTTTTGAAATATCATAATATCTGCCTATAAGATTTATAAGTGAACTTTTACCAGAACCTGTAGTACCCATTATTGCAACAGTACTTCCAATTGGTATATCTAAATTGATATTTTCTAATATATTGTTTTCATTATATTTAAAATACACATTCTCAAATTTTATATGGCCTTTAATTTGAGGCATTGGTATAGCATCATTTTTATCTTTGATTTCTGGTTCTGTATCAATTATATTAAATATTTTTTTTGCTGAAGTATTAGCTTGAGTTATGATATTTGTAAGCCATCCTATCATCCTCATAGGCCAAATTAACATCCATACATATTGGCTAAAAGCCACTAGTTCACCTATAGATAGTGAATTTTTAATTACTAGTAGTCCACCAACACAAACTACGGACAGAACGGAAATATTGCATAAAAAGTCTATCATAGGGAAGTGTTTGCTCCAAATCTTAGCTTGAGACATATTAAGGCGATAATTTTTTCTATTATGATTAAAAAACTTCGTTGTTTCATATTTTTCTCTAGCGAAAGCTTTTACAAGTCTTGCACCAGCTATATTTTCTTGGGCGGTAGTATTCAAAACTGCGTTATGATCACTTATTTTGTCATAGGCTTCCCCAACCTGTTTTTCAAGCTTAAATGCTATATATCCAATAATTGGCATAGTTATGAGAGTCACAAGTGAAAGTTCCCAGTTCATTCGGAATATAATGATTGAGGCAACTATAAAATAAAATACTTGTTCAATGGCAAGGCCTATACCAAAAGCGATGGACATCCAGACATTATCCACATCAGAACCCATTCTTGACATAAGTTCACCAGTGTTCATATTATCAAAATATTTAAAAGGCAGACTTTGAATATGATTAAATAGGTCAGTTTTTAAATCTATACTTATCCTAGAAGACAAGTAATCTAAGGTATATTCTCTAATATAACCAAGGACTGCTCTAGCACAAGTAATTCCAGTAAGAGATATTAACACAAAAGTTAGAAGGTTATATTCTCCATTACCTAGTACTTTATCAATCATAACTTTTATAAAATAGGGATTAAACATGTCTAGTGCGATACTAATTAACATTGCTATAACAGGTATAATTACAAAGAGTTTATAATTTGAAACATATTTTATGAGTCGTTTCATCTAAGCGATGCCTCCTTCAAGGTCGATATATTTTATTTAGGTTTAATTTATTAACAGAAAAAAGCCATGGAAATATCCATGGCTTTTTAAAAACTAATTATGCATAAGAAATAAAGATGCATAATTAGTTGATTCATATAAAAAGGTCATAGACTTACAGTCCATGACCAATGTTTATAATTTCATAAAAATACTTTAATGTTTAAATATTTATAAACAATTATGAAAAGATAACTTTCATTAAGGTAGGACTATCATATAAAGTTTTAGGCGTATTAATGCCATTAGATATAATAAAATTAAATTTAACATAAGCATTAGTAGATATTTCTTTATTAAACATAATTACTACCTCCTTTTCAAAATGTAAAATATTTATTTTTTTTCAAATGATTACTTTTTAAGAATACTTTATTTATTAATGTTTGTCAATGCAATATTTAAAAATATTTATAATCTTATTTTAAGTACATTTCGCCAACGTTAACAACGTCACCTGCACCCATTGTAAGTAGTAAGTCACCTTCTTTTAAATTGAGGTTAAGATAATCAACTATTTCATCAAAACTATGAATATTTACACAATTAACATGTTTATCTCTTATGCTATCTCCAAGCATATTCGAACTTACTATGCCAGTGTCCTTTTCTCTTGCTGCGTAGATATCTGCTAAGATCAAATTATCCATCTCGTAAAAAGAATTTGAGAAATCTTCAAATAAACTTAAAGTTCTTGAATAAGTATGAGGCTGAAAAACACAATATATTTTATTATGAGGATAATTTCTTGCAGCACTTAAGGTTGCTTTAATTTCTGTAGGATGATGAGCATAATCGTCGATAACAGTAACACCATTTTTAGTACCTTTTAACTCAAATCTTCTATGTGTACCTTTGAAACTTGAAAGGCCTGAAGTGATTGAGTCGTTAGAGAAATCTAAAATTAGTGCAGCGCCAACACTTGCAAGGGCATTTAGAACATTATGTTCCCCTGGAACGTTAAGATTTATCTGAAATAATGTTTCACCATCTTTTTGAACATCAAAAGTAGCACAACCGAGTGCATTGTAGTTAACATTTTTGGCCATGAGGCTTCCGCTATTTAAGCCATAAGTGAGTATGTTGCAGCTATAATTACCCTCGCTTAAGACAGTTTTAACATTTTCATCTTCTATGTTTGCTACTAGGTATCCTTCTTTAGGTATAATATTTATGAATTTTTTAAAAGTATCTTTAATGTGATTTATGTCTTTATAGTAGTCTAAATGATCTGCATCTATATTTAATATTGTTCCTATATAAGGAAAAAACTTTAAAAATGATGCTTTATATTCGCAGGCTTCTGTAATGAAATATTCACTATGTCCAGCTAAAACATTTCCACCGATAGCATCTAATTCGCCACCGACAAGTATTGTTGGGTCTATATCCTCTTTCAAAACAATGTGAGCGAGCATTGAGGTTGTAGTAGTTTTACCGTGAGTGCCAGCTACTGCTACATTATACTTATGACCTTTCATAATATGACCCAAAAATTCAGCTCTATCCATTAAAGGTATATTTAACTGCTTAGATTTAATGTACTCAGGATTATCAAATGAAATAGCAGCGGTATAAACAACTAGATCTACGTCATTTATATTATCTCCATTATGTCCTATATATATTTGAGCACCCTTTTCTTTTAGTTTGTTTGTTATATGAGATGACTTCATATCAGACCCGGAAACCTTATAGCCGCTACTTATAAGTATTTCAGCTAGGCCACTCATACTTATGCCGCCAATTCCTATGAAATGTATTTTCTTGTTTATATCTTTTATAAAATCAAAAGACATTACATCAACTCCTTAAAAATGATTATTATTATAGTATATGCAAATTGCATAATTATTGATTATTGAAAATGGATGAATGTACTTCTTAATTATATACAAAATTACTAATAAGTTAAACTTTTTTTTATTACTCATATAATCATTGTAATAAAGATAAAAAAGATTTACAATTAAAATACGAATGATAGATTATTTTTTACTAGTTAAAATTCGTAAAAATAAAAATATGGGTGAGATATTATGAATAAGTATAGTAGAAATCAAAGAATTACAGGAATTACAAAAATACTAACAGAGAATCCTAATAAGACAATTAACCTGAAAACTTTTACAGAACTATTTAATGCTGCTAAATCCACAATTAGCGAAGATATTGTTATTGTTCGTGAAACTTTAAGCGATCTTTCTATGGGGAAAATAGAAACTGTAGCAGGAGCAGCTGGTGGAGTAAAATATATTTGCGGAGTATCAAAACAAGAAAGTGATATATTTGCAGAAGAATTATGTGAAATCTTAGCGCAAAAAGATAGAGTGATTCCAGGGAATTTTATATATATGACTGATATTATGTATAATCCAGAAATAGTGCATAAAGCAGGGGTTATTCTGGCATCCGCCTTTAATAAGCTTGATATAAATTATGTTGTAACTGTTGAGACAAAAGGCATACCACTAGCGTATGAAGTGGCAAAAATGCTTGGAGTGCAATTAGTTATAGTAAGACGCGACCCTAAAGTTACTGAAGGAAGTACTGTTAGTATAAATTATGTCTCTGGGTCTAGTAACAGAATTCAAACCATGTCTCTTTCTAGAAAGTCTATAAAAAAAGGCAGCAAATGTATTTTTATAGATGATTTTATGAAAGCTGGAGGGACTGCAACAGGCATAATGAATTTGCTTAAGGAATTTGAAAGTGAACTTTTAGGGATTGGCGTTCTCGTTGATAATATTGAGAGCGGTAACAAATTAATAGAGGGGTATATATCAATTATTCAGTTTGAAGGAATAAATGAGGAAGGTAAATCTGAACTAACTCCATCTAAAATCTTCGAAAAAGCGTAATATTCTAAAAATTAAATATTTATTTACAATTTAAGAAGGAAAATCCAAAGTTATAGAGAAATAGTAATATTATAACGCAATTTGGAGGTGGAGTATATGGAAATTACAGACGTTAGAATTAGAAAAATTGCTACAGAAGGTAAAATGAAAGCGATTGTATCAATAACTTTTGACAATGAATTTGTTGTTCATGATATTAAGGTTATAGAGGGACAAAGTGGACTTTTTATTGCTATGCCAAGTAGAAAAACTCCAGATGGAGAATTCAAGGACATAGCACACCCAATAAATACTCAAACAAGAGAGAAAATTCAAACAGCTATTTTAGGTGAGTATGAGAAAGTCAAAAATGAAGAACCAGCACATCGAGTAATAGAAAAAGAAGCAGAGACAGTAATAGAAAATGTAGAAGTATAAATAAAAAGGGGGAAACCCCTTTTATTTTTTGAAGAAAAATACAGAAAAGCACTTGAGGCTAGTTGCAATTAAATATTATATAAAATATAATATAAAATATAATATAAAAATTAGTTTACTAAAGTGAATATAAAATAAAATGTGTAAATATGTCGAATTATTGTATAAAGAGGTGTTTTATTTGTATAAATGCGCTATAATATTAGCTGCAGGTGAAGGAAAAAGGATGAACTCTAATCTCCCTAAGGTTATGCATAAGGTTTGTGGAAAAGAAATGATAAACCATGTTATTGACGTTATGAGGACTGCAGATATTGAAATGGTTGATGTGGTAATCGGAAAAGGAGCAGAAGAAGTTAGAAAAGGAACAGAGAGCAGAAATATTAATTATTCGATTCAAGAAGAGCAGTTAGGAACAGGACACGCAGTAATGTGTGCTAATGAATTCCTAAAAGGGAAAAGTGGTACAGTAGCAATATTTGTTGGAGATGGTCCCCTAATTACTGAAAATACAGTTAGGAAGATGTTAGATTTTCATGAAAAAGGTGATTTTAAAGCTACTATATTAACTTCAACTATTAGCGACCCTGCAAAGTATGGTAGAATAATTAGAAATGAAAATGGGGAAGTTAAAAAAATAGTTGAGTTTAAAGACTGCAGCGAAGACGAATTATTAGTTAATGAAATTAATTCAGGTATGTATTGCTTTAATATAGAAGAACTACTTAGTAGTTTAGATAAATTAAATAATAATAATGCTCAAGAGGAATATTATTTAACGGATGCTATTGGAATATTAAAAAATCAGGGATTTAAGGTTGGAGCTTTTGATGTACCAGCAGGCGAAATTACTGCTGTTAATTCTAAGGTAGAACTTGCACATGCACAGGAGATTATGAGAAAAAGAATTAATATAAAGCATATGGAAAACGGGGTTACAATAATAGACCCTAACAGCACTTATATTGATTGCGAAGTTGAAATAGGGAAAGATACTGTTATATACCCAGGTAATGTACTTGAGGGTACGACTATTATTAAAGAAGAATGTATTTTGTATCCTAATAATAGAATTTATAATAGTATTCTTGAAAATGGAATTTCAATTCAAACTTCCGTAGTACTAGAAAGTGTAATAGGAGAAAAAACAACTGTAGGGCCTTATGCATACATTAGACCAGAAAGCGTTATTGGTAAACGTGCTAGAATAGGAGACTTTGTAGAAATTAAAAAATCTACTATTGGAGACAATACAAAGGTATCCCATCTTACGTATATCGGTGATGCAGAAGTTGGCAGTGGATGCAATTTTGGTTGCGGGACTGTAGTTGTAAACTATGATGGTAAATCAAAATACAAAACTATAATAGGTAATAACGCCTTTATAGGGTGTAATACTAATTTAGTATCACCTGTAAAAGTTAATGACAATGCGTATATTGCGGCTGGATCCACAATTACAAATGAGGTTCCTAAAGATGCTTTAGCAATAGCTAGGGCAAGACAGAGGAATATTGAAAATTGGGTAGTGAAGTCAGGACATAGCAAATAAAGTACTACACATATATAATAAGTAAATTATAAAGGGAGGTGGAAAACTGATTTACGCGGTAGAAGGTGTTTATAAAAACTACTAAATCAGCATTAAATATGAAGTCTTACCTTTAATGGTATGATAAATTTTTATGAGAAATATTCTCCTGGTAGTTTAACATTCAGATACTTCAATTCTATTTAGTAGATAGAATGAAAATTCATAATAAATTATATGAATGTAATTTATTATGTCTTTTGTAAATCAGGACTACAGATGATAAGCCATGGCAAAAATATTAAGATTTTCGCAGGTAACTCAAATCCTAAGTTAGCATCAGATATAGCTGACATACTAGGATTACCAATTGGAGCTTCACAAGTAGGAACTTTTAGTGATGGAGAAATATCTGTCAATATCCATGAAACTGTTAGAGGGGCAGATGTATTTGTTGTTCAATCAACCAATGAACCAGTAAATGATAATTTGATGGAATTACTTATTATGATCGATGCGTTTAAAAGAGCTTCAGCAGGAAGAATAACAGCAGTTATACCATACTATGGTTATGCTAGGCAAGATAGAAAAGCGAAAGCTAGAGACCCAATTACAGCAAAACTTGTAGCAGATATTATAACAACTGCCGGAGCAGATAGAGTACTTACTATGGATCTACATGCAGCTCAAATACAAGGGTATTTTAATATTCCTGTTGATAATATGACGGGAACACCAATACTTGCAAAATATTACATAGAAAATGGATTTAAAGATAGAGATGATGTAGTTGTAGTTGCGCCAGATCTTGGAAGTGTAGCTAGATCAAGGAAATTTGCAGAAAAGTTAGATGCTCCAATAGCTATAATTGACAAGAGAAGACCAAAAGCTAATGTTGCAGAAATTATGAACGTTATAGGAGATATAAAGGGTAAAACAGTTATAATGATGGATGATATGATAGATACTGCAGGAACTATAACTAATGGCGCTAACGCTTTAGTTAAGCTTGGTGCAAAATGCGTTTATGCTTGTTGTAGCCATGGCGTATTATCTGGACCTGCTATTCAAAGAATAAATGATTCTGTAATCAAAGAGTTAATAATATTAAATACTATTGATATTCCAGAGAGTAAACATAGTGACAAATTTACCACACTATCTGTAGCTCCAATTTTGGCAGAGGCAATAAAAAGAATATATGAAGATGTTTCTGTAAGTAAATTGTTTGAAGAAGTGAGTACAGACTAGAAGAGACATATGTTAAAATAGCGATGCGCAATTTTTTTTATAATTGGGCGTCGCTATTTTATTTTATAATTACATATATATAATAGCCAGAAAATGACTATAATATATATCATAAGTATGTATTTAAATGTTTAAAGACTAAACTATAGCAGTGAATAATTTGTAACATTTTAAAAAAACTAATCACTAAACATAAAAGTGTGATAAATTAGTAATAAGGTAAACAATTCATAAGGTTATTTGGGTTAGATGTACAATTTACAAAAATAGTAAGCTGAACAGAATAAAAAATAATTAATAAAATAATAGAGAAAATAGTATAGGAAAAATTAGGAGGTACTGATATGGAAGGAACTATAGGAAAGATACTAATAGTTGATGATGATAAAAATATTGCTGAGGTAATTAAGATGTATCTTGAAAATTCAGGATATGCAACAAAAGTTGCACACGATGGAAGGGCTGCGCAGGAAGCATTTTTAAGCTATAAACCAGATTTAGTGCTTTTAGATATAATGTTGCCTTATATTGATGGAATAGATGTTTTAAAATGGATAAGGAAAGAAAATGAAACTCCGGTTATTATGCTTACTGCCAAAGGGGAAACTTTTGACAAGGTGTTAGGACTAGAACTAGGGGCTGATGACTACGTAGTAAAACCTTTTGAACCAAAAGAAATAATAGCGAGAGTAAAGGCTGTGCTTAGACGTTATAATTTAGATAATGGTGGAAAAGAGGTTTTAAATTTTGAGGACCTAGAAATTGATATTAACTCGTATAATGTTACATATAAAGGTGAAGAAGTAAAAATGCCACCAAAGGAATTTGAATTAGTACATTACTTAGCTCTTAATAAAAATAGAGTTTTCACAAGGCAACAGTTATTATGTGAAGTTTGGGGATATGATTACCCAGGAGATTCTAGAACCGTGGATGTCCATGTTAAAAGGGTAAGAGAAAAACTTCAAGGAGGATCAAATTGGCAAATTGAGACCGTTTGGGGAGTAGGATATAAATTCGAGGTGAAATAGATGGTAAAAAAAGGGCTGTTCTTTAAGATGTTAGCCACTTACACTATAATAATTTCTATGAGTTTAATATTTATTGCATCATTTTTATCTTATTGGTTTCAAAATTATTTCTTTAACCAAAGAAAACAACAATTTATGGATAACTCATATGTTATACAAAGTTTTGTTGAAGAGTATATGGCTGGCGATGCTTCGGTTGAAGCCGTAAATAATTCTATATCATTAATTGCTGAATATATAAAATCGGATATATGGCTAGTAAATAGTTACGGCTATGTTTATGTCGTATCTAATAAAGAACACAAGGAGTTTATGGGAAAACAAGTTTTTGTTGAAGAACTAGAACAGCTTAGACTTGGACATACCTTTGAAATTACAGGTCCATATGCTGGAATTTTCGATAAAACAGTAAGAGTATACGGTACGCCTATAAAGAGTGAGTCAGGCAGTTTTTTAGGATCAATAATATTATATAATTCTATTGAAGAAGTAAGCCAATCTTTAAAACGGGTTTATGAAATAATTTGGATATCCGCGATATTTGCTATAATATTTTCCTGTATAGTTATATATTATTTTTCACAAAAAATAATTATAAAGCCATTAGCTGAAATTAATTCCGTAGCTAGGAAGATATCTAATGGAGATGTGGATAAAAGAGTTTATTTGAAATCTAATGATGAAATCGGAGAACTTGCTCAATCTATTAACTTTATGGCTGATTCAGTAGAAAAGAACGAGAAAAATAGGCGCGAGTTCATATCTAATGTATCACATGAGATTAGATCGCCTATAACATCAATTAAGGGGTTTATTGGTGGAATACTAGATGGGGTAATACCAGCGGAAAAGGAGAAATATTATTTATCTATTGCATATGAAGAAATACAAAGACTAACAAGGCTTGTAAACGACTTATTGGATATGTCTGCAATTGAAGCAGGGGAATTTAGCTTGAAAATTATCGAAGTGGATATTAACGAAATTATTAGGTTAACAGTTATAAAAAATGAAACAAAAATCAAAGAAAAAAAGGCATCTTTAGATGTATTCTTTGACCAGGATAATTCTTTTGTAGCTGGGGACACAGATAGGTTAGTTCAAGTAATCACAAACTTATTGGATAATGCAATAAAATATGTTAATGAAGGTGCAAAAATAAAGATTAGTTCAAAAACAAAAGGAAAAAAAGCATTCATATCTGTATTTAATGTTGGTCCACAAATAGCAGAGGAAGATTTATCTCATATCTGGGATAGATTTTATAAAGCAGATAAATCAAGAACGGCAAAAGATAGCACAGGGCTTGGATTATCTATTGTGAGGAATATAATAACTCAATTACAGGAAGATATATGGGTCGAAAATAAGGAAAATGGTGTTTGTTTTACTTTTACATTAAGGAAAGTGAAATAGTTTACGATAATGAAGGTATGTATATAAAACTTCCGTAACCTAGGTATAACCAATAGGAGGTGATGTTATGGATAAAAAAGATAACTATGAATCGAATGAACAGATAAGAGATGCTATGTGGAAGAACGCAGAACGAGGCGGTGATATATTTAGCGAAATTAAATTTAGAAGAAACAATAAAAAGAATTATTTTAAAGCATTTGTAAAAGTATTTAGCTTTATACTAATAGCAGCACTTTCTGGTGGGACTGCGGCGCAATATGTAATTAATAAAGCAATATCAAAGAATGTTAATGGCAATACTAATTGGAGTGTGTTACAAAATAATGTCCAGGGGGAATATGAAAATCCTATTTTGCAAGTCACTCAAAAGGTAGCACCAACAGTAGTTGGTATAAGTGATAAAAAAGAAGGCGAGTGGGAAACTCCTGAAGGAAGTAGTTCGGGAATTATAGTTAAAAGTGATGGATTTATTATAACTAATTACCATGTTATTAAAGATGCGTTGCAAATAAATGTAAAACTGAGTAATGATAATGTCTTAAAGGCAAAAGTAGTAGGCGTAGATCCAATAACAGATTTGGCGGTTTTAAAAGTGGAAGCTAGTAACCTTCCTGTTGCAAAATTTGGAGATTCATCAAAGGTTAAAATTGGTGACGTAGCTATTGCTATTGGAAACCCATTAGGGGAACAGTTTTTGGGAACAGTTACAGCTGGTGTTATAAGTGCAATTGATAGAAAGATAAATATAGTTGATAAAAAGGCAGGAGAACAGACTATATATAAAGTAATACAAACTGACGCAGATATAAACCCTGGTAATAATGGTGGTGCCTTATGCAACATCTATGGAGAAGTTGTCGGTATAAATAATGTGAAGCTTAAATCAACTAGTGAATATTATGGAATGGGATATGCTATTAATTCAAATGAAGTTAAGCTTATAATTAACGATTTGATGACTCATGGTAAAGTCAGTAGGCCATCTATTGGTATCTATGGGGAGGTTGCAGTTCCAACTGATAATGATGGAATTGAGGGAGTACGTGTACAAGAAGTTATAAGTGGTAGCGGAGCGGCGGAAGCTGGAATTATAACTAATGACATTATAGTTCAAATGGCTGATGTGAGCCTCAAAAATATGGAAGACTTAAGTAATATTTTGAATAAGCATAAGGTGTCTGATAAGGTCTCTTGTAAAATTTGGAGAAATGGTAAAGCTCTAAAAATTAGCATAATGATATCTGAATTAAAAGAACTTTCATAATTAATATTAAAGCTTACTATTTTAATTATTTTGAATTACCATATAGTATATGGTAATTTTTATGCATATTTTTATGCGTAGTTGTAGATTAAAATATATTTTTGGTATAGTATTATAAATAAGACAAATGAAAAGAATAATTATGTAATGGATACATGTCTAAAACATAATAATATTTGGAGGTAATGATGTACTTGGTAGTTGGACTCGGAAATCCGGGAAAAGAATATGCACATACAAGACATAATGTAGGATTTGATGTTATTGATTTATTGGCAAGTGAGTATAATGTTTTAATTAATAGGATAAAATTTAAAGGTGTATATGGGGAAATTAATATAGCTGGTGAAAAAGTAATTCTATTAAAACCTAGTACATATATGAACTTAAGTGGGGAAAGTATACGCGAAGCAGCTTCCTTTTATAAGATTCCTAATGAAAATATCATCATAATATATGATGATATTAGTTTGGATGTAGGTAAACTAAGAGTTAGAAGTAAAGGAAGTGCGGGCGGACATAACGGGATAAAAAGTATTCTAACAAATTTATCATCTGATCTATTTCCAAGAATAAAAATAGGTGTAGGGAAACCTGAAAAATCACTAATACCTCATGTTTTAGGTAGGTTTTCTAAAGAGGACCGGGTACTTGTAGAAAAAACATTTGAGGCAGGTGTAAAATCTGTCCGGGTTATAATAGAAAAAGGTTGTGATGAAGCAATGAATCTATTTAATGGATTCATTGCTTAAAGAAGTTATTATATAAAATATTTAAACTATATTTATGTTGGAGTGAGAGGTGTTAACATGAGACTAAGCGGGCTTATGAAGCCTTTGAAAGAGAGCAAACAATTTAAAGAAATTTTAAAAAGTATAGAGAAAAAAACATATCCTATTGGAGTATATGGACTTTCGGAATCAGCTAAGAATTATTTAGTGAACGGTGTATATGAGCAATTAGATAAGTCTATACTAATTTTAACGCATTCTGATGTAGAAGCTAAAAATATCTACGAAGATTTATCTTTTTATGTGAATGATGTTTATTATTTTCCAACTAGAGAGATGGGTTTTTATAATGCAGATGCTGTATCTGGTGATCTAAGATGGGAACGACTTAAAGTAATGAAAAAGATTACACAAAGTGGTAAAAAAATAATAATTACCTGTATTGAAGCTTTGGCGGCTACTTATGTACCTATAGACTTGCTAGAAAAATATATTTTCAAATTATCTGTAGGAAGTAAATTAAATTTAAATGATTTCTCGCAAAAATTAATACAGTGTGGGTATGAAAGAGTAGACAGAGTAGATACTAAAGGTCAATTCAGCGTTAGGGGAGGTATAGTTGATTTATACCCTCCTACAACTCCGTTGCCGTTTAGAATAGAGCTCTATGATGATGAAGTAGATTCTATAAGGACATTTAATGGTGAGACTCAGAGGAGTATTGATAAGGTAGCAGAAATTGAAATGTTTCCTGCAAAGGAAATAATATTAACTCAAGAGACTCTGGAAAAAGGTTATAACAATATAAAAGAAGATTTAGAAAAGGTATTAGGTACTTTAAGTAAAAAGAAAGACAAAGAAACTATTGCAAGAATAACATCATTAGTTAATATTAACTTAGAATCACTAAAAGAAACTTGGAGTTTTAAAGATATTGACAGCTATATGCCTTACTTTTATGATGAAACATCAACTTTTTTAGATTACATGAAGGGATCATTCGTAGTAATTGATGATGTACAAAGATGTTTAGGCAAACTAGATAGTGTATATTTCGAATTTGAAGAAAATTATGAAAATTTTTTAAGGCGTGGGAATATACTTCCTAAACAAGCAGAGGGTTTAATTAATAAGGAATATATATATGAAGATTTAGAAAGCCTACAAGTTATGACATTAAATGCTATTGCAAAAACTACTTTAAAACTTAAACCAAAGTGTATAATATCTTTTTCACAAATTACAACTTTTGATTACCATGGTCAATTAGATATGCTTATTGAGGATATAAAGGACAAAAAAAGTAAAGGCTATAAGACTATAATACTTTCTGGAACACGTACTCGCGGCGAAAGGCTCATAGCTACACTTAGAGATAGAGGTGTTGAAAGTGTTTATAAAGACAGTATATCTCAAATTGAGTTTGGTGAAGTTGTTGTAACATTTGGTAACCAATTAAAAGGTTTTGAATATCCGGAGCTCAGGGTGTGTGTTATATCTGACAAAGAGGTCTTTGGACAATCAAAACGGAAAACTACTAGTCGCGCCAGTAAAAAGGGAGTAAGTAAAATTAAAAGTTTTACGGAGCTTAAGTTAGGAGATTATGTTGTTCATGTAAATCATGGTATCGGTGTATACAAAGGAATTAAACAATTAGAGGTTCATGGTCATAAAAGAGATTACCTAGAGCTTAGTTATAATTCAGGAGACACGCTTTATGTTCCAGTAGAGCAACTAGATTTGGTGCAGAAATATATTGGAAGCGAAGGTAAAGCACCTAAGATAAGTAAACTAGGTGGAGCAGAATGGGTTAAAGCAAAGAATAAGGTAAAGAACTCTATTGCAGATATTGCAGAAGATTTGGTGAAACTTTATGCAGCAAGATCTACGCTTAAGGGCCACAGGTATAGCAAAGATACTGTATGGCAAAAACAATTTGAGGAAGAATTCCCATTTGATGAAACACCAGATCAATTAATAGCAATTGAGGAAATCAAAAAAGATATGGAATCAGATAAACCAATGGACAGGTTAATATGTGGTGATGTTGGATACGGAAAAACAGAAGTAGCGGTTAGAGCGGCTTTTAAAGCGGTTATGGATGGCAAACAAGTGGCATTCTTAGTGCCGACTACAATACTGGCTGAGCAACATTATAAAAATCTCACGAAAAGATTTTCTGATTTCCCAGTGAAAGTTGAGATGGTTAGTAGATTTAGAACTCCGGCTGAGCAGAAACTTGTTATAAAGGCTACAAAAGAAGGAAATGTAGATATATTAATAGGTACACATAGAATAATTCAAAGCGATGTTAAGTTTAAAGATTTAGGGGTATTAATTATAGACGAGGAACAACGATTTGGTGTAACACACAAGGAAAAAATAAAGTCTCTAACAAAGAATATAGATGTGATCACGTTAACAGCAACGCCGATACCGAGAACTTTGCATATGTCGCTTACTGGAGTTCGTGATATAAGTGTAATTGAAACACCGCCAGAGGAGAGATATCCAATACAAACCTATGTGGTGGAATTTAATGACCAGCTAATAAGGGATGCAATTTTAAGGGAACTTAATAGAAATGGTCAAGTTTTTTTTGTATACAATAGGGTAGAAACTATAAAAGAGATGGCAGCCTATATAGGACAGCTTGTCCCAGAGGGTAGAGTATGTATCGCGCATGGTCAAATGACGGAAAGAGAACTTGAATCTGTGATGATAGATTTTATGGAGAATAAGTACGACATATTAATGTGCACAACCATCATTGAGACAGGAATAGACATACAAAATACAAATACTATAATAATTTATGAGGCAGATAAGATGGGACTGTCCCAGCTTTATCAATTAAGAGGTCGAGTTGGTAGATCAAAT
Organism: Clostridium lacusfryxellense; assembly: GCF_018861735.1. Taxonomy (GTDB): domain Bacteria; phylum Bacillota; class Clostridia; order Clostridiales; family Clostridiaceae; genus Clostridium_AD; species Clostridium_AD lacusfryxellense. The sequence goes on from NZ_JAHLEB010000003.1 coordinate 168,091, forward strand.
AGAATAGCTTATGCGTATCTTACTTATAAAAAGGATAAGGTATTAACTGAAGTAGCCGAAAAAAGACTTAAAGCAATAAAGGATTTTACGGAGCTTGGTTCAGGTTTTAAAATAGCGATGCGAGACCTTGAAATTAGAGGTGCTGGTAATATGATGGGTGGGGCTCAACATGGACATATGGCAGCTGTAGGTTATGATTTATATTGCAGAATGCTAGAAGAGACAGTTAAAAGTATAAGGGGAGATATAGAGAAACAACCTATTGAAACATCTGTTGAAATAAAAATCGATGCTTATATACCAGGAACGTATATTGAAGATGAGATGCAAAAAATTGAAATTTATAAAAAAATTGCAGCTATTGATTCGCGCGAAGACATGTTAGATATACAAGAAGAGATAGAAGATAGGTTTTCAGATATACCAGTTTGCGTTGCAAATCTTATGGACATTGCGTACCTAAGATGTGTATCATCTCAGGTTGGAATAATAGAGATAAAGGAAGTAAACGAAGAGATTATACTACAATTCGAGAGCAGTGAGAGAATAAATCAAAAGTTAGTTAAGGCATTAGTTACTAAATATATGAAAAGTATTATATTTAAGTTAGGGAGCATGCCAGCTTTTGCATATAAAGTTAAAAATTCGAATAAAGAAGAGGTGCTTGCAAATCTCATAGAGATTGTTTGTTATATAAAAAGTATAGTTGAAATAAAGTGAGTTTGTGTTAAAATTAATGGGTATCGCAGCGAAACTACAAATGACTATATTACATATAGAATGGGGGAAATGAAATGAAAAACGTAAAAAAAATAATCAGCACCGCCTTAATAACTATATTTGCTACATCTTTAATTGGGTGTAATATGATTGAAAAAACACCAGAAGGTATTGCTAAAAGCACAGTAGCTAAGGTTTATGATTCTAAAATAACAAGAGGTCAAGTGGATACACAATTAGTGGGTGTACTTAAACAACTGGAAACACAATATGGAGCAAGTTATAAAACAAATACTGAGGCTATGACTCAATTAACGACTCAAAAAACACAAGTATTAGAAGGATTAATTACTGAGAAAATTATAAATTATAAAGCAAAAGAGTTAAAATTAACGCCTACAGAAGCTAAGATGAATGAAGAAATAAATAAGCAGTTAGCAGAGATTAAGAAAAGTTTAGGTACAGATGCGCAGTATAAAGCGGCGCTCGCAAGTGCAAGCCTTACAGAAGCTGCATTGAAGGAAAGAATAAAACCAAGTGTTGTTCAAGATGCTTTATATAATGAAAGTACAAAAAATGCAAAAACTACTGAGGCAGCTGAGAAAGCATATTACACTAGTAATCCTACTCAGTTTACAGAAAAACCAAATACAATTCATATAGCACAAATTTTAGTTGCAACGCAGGCTGAAGCGCTAGCAGTTAAAAAACGATTAGATGCTGGTGAAGATTTTGCTAAGGTAGCTAAAGAGAAAGGTACGGATTCAACTAAGGATGCTGGTGGAGATTTAGGGTTCTTAGAGTACAATAATACACAAATGGATCCAGATTTTATGGCAGCTGCTCTAAAGCTCAAAGTAGGAACACTTTCAGCACCTGTTCAAAGTCAATCTGGATTTCATATAATAAAAAATATCGAAAAGAAAGAATATCCTGTTAAAAAATTTGAAGCTGTTAAAGCAGATGTGGAAAAAATACTTATAACAAAAGAAAAAGAAACTCTATGGACAGCTGCAATGAAAAAATGGCAGGAAGAAGCTAAAATAAAGAAATATGATAAAAATTTATAAAAATTTGTATTATGAAAGATACCTTTAAAATTTGGGTATCTTTTTTTATATTTTTTGATGAATTGGGAATAATAATATATAAACAAATATTTTAATTAATCTAAAAAATAAATTTTTAAGTAAAAATATGTGGTTAAATACTATATAAAAATTAAACATATACAAATGTGCATAAAATTTCAAGTTTTGAAAGATAATAATAGAGCTAGTATATTATATAAGATTTTATATAAGGAGGAATAATTTAAATGAAAGCAACTGGTATAGTAAGACGTATAGATGACTTAGGAAGAGTTGTTATACCAAAAGAAATAAGAAGAACATTAAGAATACGAGAAGGAGATCCATTGGAAATATTTACTGATAGAGAAGGCGGAGTTATATTAAAGAAATATTCGCCAATAGGTGAATTAAGTGAATTTTCTAGAGAATATGCTGAATCATTACAACAAACTATAGGTAACATAATAGTTATATGTGATAAAGATAATATAATATCTGTAAGCGGTTCTCCTAAAAAGGAATATGTTGATAAAAAAGTAAGTATTGAGCTAGAAAAGGTAATGGAAAATAGAAAAGCTATAGTACTCGGTGAAGGTTCGGAAAAAATCATAGGATTGTATGAGGATGAGATGGAAAATAAATATAATGCTCAAGTAATCGCACCTATAATAACAGAGGGAGATGCAATTGGAGCAGTACTAATCATATCCACAGAGGCATCGGTTAAATTTGGGAATTTAGAATTAAAGCTAGCTGAAACTGCAGCTTCATTTCTAGGTAAGCAGATGGAACAATAAACATATTGTTCTAGAAAGTATATATTACTAGGCAAGTGAAGTATATTTGCAGTAATATATACTTTTGTTTTTTTTGAAGTATTAGTAATAATAATCTCCTAAATAAAATAATTATAATCAGAGGGCGTAATTATAAAGTGCACTTAGCCAACACAAGGAGGTTATTATGAAGAAACATTCATTGATAAAAGGAACTATTATACTAGGAGTAGCAGGGCTATTTGCTAGATTTTTAGGGCTGTTTTTTAGAATCCCGTTGCAAGCGCTTATAAAAGACCAAGGCATGGGATATTACCAGATGTCTTACCCACTATATATGTTTTTTGTAGCAGTTGCCTCAGGTGTGCCTATAGCAATGTCAAAACTTATTGCAGAGATGAACGCCAAAAACGATCAGGATGGTGCGCGCCAAGTCTTAAGACAAACACTTTTTTTTATGATTCTATTAGGTACAGCATTTACGGTAATAATGCTCATGTTTGCTAGATCTATCATAACTTTACTCAAATGGGATCCCAAATCATATTATTCTTTTTTGGCGATTGCTATAGCGCCAATATTTGTTTCTATTATGTGTACATTTAGGGGCTTTTTTCAAGGGCTGCAAAATGTTAAGCCTACAGCGATTTCACAATTAGTAGAACAAGTTGGAAGGGTTGTAGCTGGAGTTTTGTTTGCATATTTATTGTTCCCAAAGGGAATTGAATATGCGGCTGGAGGGGCAGCTCTTGGAACATTAGTTGGTGCTATTATGGGAAGTATATATTTAGTATCAACTTATTTTAAAGTTAAAAAAGAATTTCCAGTGAGAAAGAAAACAAAGCATAAGAACATTTTAAGTGATATAGCGAGAGCTGCATTACCGATATCTTTAGGAGCTGCAGTAGGGACTATTATGTCATTAATAGATTCTATACTGGTGCCGCAGCAACTTCTAAAAGCAGGATTTACGCAAACACAATCAGCGGTGATGTACGGTCAATTGACTGGGAAGGTATTTACATTGATGAATGTACCTTTAGCTCTTTCGGTGGCTCTGTGTGCATCCCTGGTGCCTATAATTGCAGAAGCCTTTTATTTGGGTAGAAGGGGGGAACTTATTAAAAGGGTAGATATGGCCGTCAAATTATCTAATGTTATTTCATTGCCATCAGCCTTAGGAATGTTCTTCATGGCTTATCCTATAATGCATCTGGTTTTTATGAAAGATGTGGCGGGATATCAAATATTGAGGTATATATCAATATGCATACCTTTTATTATTTTGACGCAAACAAGTACTGCAATTTTGCAAAGTATAGGAAATTATATGAAGCCAGTATATAACTTAGCAATTGGGTGCACCGTCAAGGTTATTATAACGTATGTTTTGGTTTCATTTTCATTTCTAAATATATATGGGGCAGTTATAGGAACTATTTTGGGGTATATTACAAGCTGTTTATTAAATATGCGCGAGTTAAAGAAGAGTTTAAACATAAAGTTCAATAACGTTGATGCTTTTTTTAAACCAGCTATTGCTGCTAGTATAATGATAGTTGCAGTTGTATTTAGCAACGCTATTGTCTATAATTATACAATGAGTAGGGGAGTTTCATGTCTAATATCCATACTAATAGGAATTGTTGTTTATTTAATATTCGTGTTTTCCCTTAGAATATTTAGATATGAAGATATAAAAAAGAAAATTTTGAGCCGATAATAAAAAACAAAGGAGTAAAAGTAATGATTAAAATAGTGGGACTTGGTCCTGGATCGATAGAATCACTAACTATAGGAACAGTTGAAATTCTTAAAGATAGTAAAAATATTTATTTAAGAACGCAAAAACATCCAACTGTGGATTACTTAAAATCTATAGGAGTTGAATTTGAAACATATGATGATAAGTATGAAGAATATAACAATTTTGATGATGTTTATAGAGCTATTGCAGAAGATCTTCTTCTAAAGCACAAAGTATTTGGAGATATTGTTTATGGAGTTCCGGGACATCCTCTAGTTGCAGAAACCTCCGTTAAATTATTAATAAATCTTTGTGAGAAACTAAATATAAATATAGAAATTATGCCTGCGGTTAGTTTTATAGATGCAGTAATCCAAAGCCTAAAACTAGATCCTATTGAGGGTTTAAAAATTATAGATGCCTTTGATATAAAAAATCAAGTATTAGACAAGAGGGTAGGACTTTTAATAACTCAAGTTTACAATGAAGGCATTGCTACAGATGTAAAACTTGAGCTTTTAGAATATTATAAAGATGATATGGAAATTGATTTTGTCCGCGCCGCTGGGATAAAAGGGCTTGAAAGTATTAGGAAAATTAAATTGTATGAATTAGATAGGCAAAAGGATATAGATTACTTAACATCAATATATGTTCCAAAGGATTTAGAAGCTACAAAAGATTTTAATGATTTAACTCAGGTTATGGGAATTTTAAGAGATGAAAATGGGTGTGCATGGGATAAGGAGCAAACGCATGAATCATTAAAAAAATGTCTTATTGAAGAATGTTACGAAGTTTTAGAAGCAATCGACAATAAGGATGAAGATAATATTATCGAGGAGCTCGGAGATGTATTACTTCAGGTAGTATTTCATGCTCAAATAGGTAAAGATGACGGATATTTTAATATAAATGATGTTATTTGCGGCATAACAAATAAGATGATAAGTAGGCATCCGCATATTTTTAAAAGAGTTGAAAGTAAAAATGTGGAGCAAGTTTTAGAAAGTTGGGAAGATATTAAAAAGCAGGAAAAAGGATTTAGCAGTTATGAGGATACACTAAAACATGTTCCAAAAAATTTACCAGGGCTCATGAGAGCGAACAAAGTTCAGCAAAAAGCAGCAAAAATTGGGTTTGACTTTGACAACGTTGAAGTCGCGATGGAAAAAGTATTAGAGGAATTGCGAGAGCTTAGAGATGTATATAAAGGCAATAATAGGGCAAAAATAGTAGAAGAAGTGGGTGATTTGGTATTTTCTACTGTAAATATCGCTAGACTACTTGACATAGACCCTGAAATTGCAGTAAATTATACTATAGATAAATTTATTAATCGCTTTGCGTACATAGAAGAAAATGCAAGAAATAGAGATTTGGACTTGAAAGATATGTCACTTGCAGAAATGGACGAATTATGGAACGAATCTAAAAGACGATAAATTTATTTATAAAATAAAAAGTGGTGAATATGCTATTTAATAGTGTACTCATAACGAGGAGGTAACAAAAATGAATAAATCAGAATTAATAACAAGTATTGCAGAAAAATCTAACCTAACAAAAAAAGATGCTGAAGCAGCGCTAAAGGGAATTATAGAAAGTATTGAAGAAACATTAGAAAAAGGTGAAAAAGTTCAACTAGTTGGATTTGGAACATTTGAAACAAGAGCAAGAGCAGCAAGAATGGGAAGAAACCCAAGAACAAAGGAAGAAATTCAAATTGCAGCTTCAACAGTTCCAGTATTCAAAGCTGGTAAAGAATTTAAAGATATAGTAAATAAATAATTTTACTATTATGTAGAAAACCTAGATGTATATCTGGGTTTTTTATTTTAAGATTTCATTTTAATAATAACTAAATAATTAAATGTAACATGGGGAAGGATAAATGAAAGGGGAAGCATAAATGAGATTAGATAAATATTTAAAAGTATCAAGGATTATAAAGAGAAGAACAATTGCAAAGGAAGCATGTGGAAGTGGCAGGGTTTCTATTAATGATAAAGTGGCAAAGGCTGGTACAGTAGTATCGGAGAATGATATTATAGAAATTAAATTTGCAAATCAAATCTTAAAAGCTAAAATTATAAATATTGTTGAGCATGTAACAAAAGAAAGTGCGAAAGAAATGTATGAAATGATTTCAGGAAGAGAAGACAAAGAATAAATGTTATTAAATATAATTCTTAATTAAGTTTAATAAGCATATATATTTTATAAGAATATAATGTTATACCGTTAATTAAGAATTGAGAATAGGATTAGCTTCTAAATTCCCAATTTTTTAAGTTAAAATTAATAAGGGGGATATTATGGAAGTGAAAAAAGAGTTAAAAATAGAAGATAAGAAAAGTATACTTATGCTAGAGAATAGAAAAAAATTAACTATTAATGGAGTTATAGAGGTTGTAAACTTTAATGAGAACCAAATATTATTAAATACAGATGTAGGAACGATGGTAGTAAAAGGACAACAGTTAAAGATGAATAAATTAGATGTTCAAAATGGGGATGTTATAATAACTGGGAAGGTAGATTCCTTTGTGTATACTAGTGACAAGGTCAGAGCTAAAAAAGATAGCATAATATCAAGATTGTTCAGGTGATAAAGATATGATGATTTCTTTGATAGGTCAAGTTGAACTTATAACCTTCAGTTTGCTGGCGGGCATAATAACTGGAGTGTTTTTTGATATATATAGATTGATAAGAGGACTTCAAAATCCTAACAAAGTTTTGACTATAATACAAGATTTATTATTTTGGACATTAACTTCTATAGTGGTTTTCATATTTTTGATGTATACTAATAAAGGTTACATAAACTTTTATGTGTATGTATCTTTAATAATAGGAGTATACTTATATTTAAAACTCTTAAGTAGAGCTTTTATAAAGGTACAATATAGATCATTAAAATTTAACGGTAAAGTATTTAGAGTTTCACGAAATGTTATTTTATACCCTTTTAATTTATTGGTTTATAAGCTTAAAATAAAAAAAAAAGATAAATTATAAAGAAATAGCTTGAAGAAATGTGAAATACAAATTAAAATAGGTTTATGAAACTTAAACAATACTCATTCCATTGAAAGGAAAACGGATGACATATGAGAAAAAAAATTAAAATTAAAAATGTCGTGTTAGTTTTTGCTATGGTATATGTATGTTATATTTTAATTGGCCAACAAGCAACAATGGTTAGACAAAAGAAAGAACTAAAAAAGTACAATGTAGAATTACAAAAGAAAAAAGAAGAAAAAAAAGCGTTACAAGATGAAGTAGAGTTATCTAAGACAGACAAATATATAGAGAAATTGGCAAGAGAAATATTAGGGCTTGTTAAAGAAGGTGAAACTCCTGTAATGGATAATAAAAACTAAACGCAATCATTTTAATTATTAACATTGTTATTCGTATTATTAAATTAATATATAAAATAAAAACATAATTTTTAAGGAGGAGTCTTTTTAATATGACCTTAATGGCTGGAAGTATTGTAGAAGGTAAAGTAGTAAATATCACCAATTTTGGTGCGTTCGTAGAGGTAGAGGGTAAGACAGGATTAGTGCATATATCTGAGGTTTCAGATACATTCGTTAAAAATGTTAATGACCATCTTAAAGAAAATGATATAGTTAAAGTAAAAGTAATTTCTGTGGATGATAATGGTAAAATAAGTTTATCCATAAAACAAGCTGGAGTACCTAAAAGATCTATTAAACCAATGGAAATAGATTGGGAAAAGGAAAAGAGCAAGGCTAACACATGCAATTTTGAAGATATTATGACTAAGTTTTTAAAAGATAGTGAAGAAAGATTTCAAGATGTTAAAAAACATCAAGAAGGTAAAGGTAGAGGTTATAGTAAAAAAACTTCAAGTTATTAAGTGAAAATTGAGTTGAATTGTTTTGTAGGGACTAAGTATTTAGTTCCTATTTTAAAAAAACAAAAAGTTATTGACAACGGTTTATACATCATATATAATAAAACATGTTGCCAAGAGGTAACATTATACATGTAGTCAAATAAGCTGGAGTGGCGGAACTGGCAGACGCACAGGACTTAAAATCCTGCGGTGGTTAAACACCGTACCGGTTCGATTCCGGTCTTCAGCACCAAACATCGCGGGATGGAGCAGTTGGTAGCTCGTCGGGCTCATAACCCGAAGGTCGTAGGTTCAAGTCCTACTCCCGCAACCAAATAAGGCGGAATAGCTCAGCTGGCTAGAGCATTCGGTTCATACCCGAAGGGTCGTAGGTTCAAGTCCTATTTCCGCTACCAATTTGATATAGAATAACTTTGAAAATTTAATATGTGATTTGTAAAATAACTATTGACATATTGTAAAGTTTAGTATAATGTAGTAATTGGTTTTAAAAAACTTAGACTATTATTACATAAATTAAACCTAAGCCTTTATAATTAATATCGCGGGATGGAGCAGTTGGTAGCTCGTCGGGCTCATAACCCGAAGGTCGTGGGTTCAAGTCCTACTCCCGCAACCAATGAGTTTTAAATAACTCATTATTGTAAGGCTAGTATAAAGTTATGTAGAGTTTAAGCTTAGAATTAATTGTTTAAAACTAATATCGCGGGATGGAGCAGTTGGTAGCTCGTCGGGCTCATAACCCGAAGGTCGTGGGTTCAAGTCCTACTCCCGCAACCATTAAATTTTAAATTACTTAGTAAGTAGGTTATATTAAAATTTATATTAAATATTTAGCAAATAAGCTGGAGTGGCGGAACTGGCAGACGCACAGGACTTAAAATCCTGCGGTGGTTAAACACCGTACCGGTTCGATTCCGGTCTTCAGCACCAATATCGCGGGATGGAGCAGTTGGTAGCTCGTCGGGCTCATAACCCGAAGGTCGTAGGTTCAAGTCCTACTCCCGCAACCAATAAATTTTAAAATAACTAAATACATAGGTTAAATAAAATTTTGTAGTAAGTATAAAGAACAAAGTATGCCAAAGTAAATAAGCTGGAGTGGCGGAACTGGCAGACGCACAGGACTTAAAATCCTGCGGTGGTTAAACACCGTACCGGTTCGATTCCGGTCTTCAGCACCAAATATCGCGGGATGGAGCAGCTGGTAGCTCGTCGGGCTCATAACCCGAAGGTCGTGGGTTCAAGTCCTACTCCCGCAACCAAATAAGGCGGAATAGCTCAGCTGGCTAGAGCATTCGGTTCATACCCGAAGGGTCGTAGGTTCAAGTCCTATTTCCGCTACCATAACTCACAAGGAGACTTGTGAGTTATTTTTTTATTTGCTAAAATACTAGAGAATTATTATTAACTTCAGTAAAAGCATATAATTATGCATTTTTCAAATATATAATGTCATGAAGTGACATGCTTCATTTAATATTTTAGAACCCGCCATATTAATATGGTAGGTTCTTTTGTATTATAGGGAAATGTAAAATTCTATTGTAAAAAATATACAAATTATTGTCTCATAAAAAATGTACAAGCATCCCACCTTATGACATTTATTTCCAAAGGCGTTTGTTATAATGAAGTCCTAATTATTAAAGGTGGGTGATTTGTAGTATGCAATATGGAATAGATGTATTTCCTTATGAAAGACTCAAAAAAGTAAAAAATGAAGCACAAAAGAAAAATGCACTGAATGTTAATTCAGTAATTGGTGGGATTATTTATTTTACGATAAGCTTATTAATAAGTAGAGTCCTGCTTATTAATAATACTGCACCTTTTGGAATAGCTTTTTTAATAGCTACAATATTTATAAAAAATGATAAGATTTCAATAATTGTGTCCGGTGGTACATTTGTAGGTTATATAACTTTGTATAATAACATAAAGAATTTGCCATCATATTTGATAGTAATAGCAACAATTGCTTTGTTAAGCCATACTTTTAACAAAATAGAGGCTAAAAATAAGGTTTTGGCTAGCATGTTTGCTATTATTATGTTTGAATTATTTACGTATAATTTATTTATTACTCAAGTAAGTGGATTAATGGCTTTTTTAAATTCATTTTTTTTAGTTTTATGTATCTTCCCTTTATATTTTATTCTAGACTATAGTCTTTTATGCTTCAAAGAAATTAAAACAAAACATATATTTTCAAATGAAGAAATAATAAGTATGTCTATTATAAGTTCTTTGATTATAGCAGGTACATGGGGAATTAGTATATTCAATATATCAATTACAAATATATTGGGTCTTTCTTTTGTTATAATAATAGCCTACATTAACGGAAGTGGAGCTGGAGCAGCAGCTGGTGTTGCTATGGGGATTATCGTAGGAATGTCATCAGAAAACATGATTACGTTTATAGGTATGTATGGTATTTGTGGTTTGATAACAGGAATTTTCAAGGAAACAGGGAAACTTTTAAGTGTTACTTCTTATTTGGTTGCCTTTTCCATAATAAAGATATATTGCATTACAGGGCAGGAGTTTATATTATTTGAAGCGTTTGTAGCTGCAGTTATATTTTTACTAATACCCCAAAGAGTCTATGCGCAGTTATCGATGGAGTTTAATTCTGATAAAAAAAAGCTGAATATAGAGCAAGGATATATAAATAAAATTAAAGACACTTTTGTAGGCAGGCTTAATAATTTTTCAGATGTGCTTTCGAATATGTCAGATATATTGAATAATCTAGTAGATAATGAAAAATTGGCAATGAAAGGTAAAAGTAGTGCATTAGTTGAAAATCTTGCAGACAGGGTGTGTAGTAATTGTAATATGAAGTCCATGTGTTGGAAAAGAGAATTACACTATACATATGCAGCATTTGAAGAATTGATTCAAAATTTTGAGCACAAGAGTAATAGCGTGCCTGATGAAATTGAAAGGAAATGTATTAAGCGGACTGCAATACTCAAAAACACAGAAGATATTGTTAATAAGCATATTATAAATGAAATGTGGAGAACAAGGCTTAGTGAAGGTCGCGAGCTTTTAGCAAATCAGATCAGTAATATGGCTGATTCTGTAGGAGAAATTGTAGAGGATTTTAATTCTGACATTCAAATAGATACTTCTATGGAAAAACTTATATGTAGGGCCTTAGACAAAAATAGAATTAAGCATAATGATCTTTTGTGTTTAAATGATAAGCTAGGACGATTGAGTATTAAGTTATCACTTGATGCTTGTAGTGGAAGACAAATGTGCGTGAAGGACTTGTTGCCAATAATAAACGGGGTAACTAGCAAGAGTATGTGCGTTAGTGATGAGGGATGCGCTATAGATTCTAAGACCAATTCGTGTAAGGTTACAATTGAAGAAACGCCTAAGTTTCATGTGGTGACCAGTGTGGCTAGGCAGTGCAAAGATGGTGAAAAATCTAATGGAGATAGTTACAGTTTTGGAAAGCTTGCTGATGGTAGTTACATGTCTGTTATTAGTGATGGTATGGGGTCGGGACCTAGAGCGGGTAGAGAGAGTGAGGCTGCGGTGGAATTAATAGAGAAGTTTACAGCAGCAGGCTTTAGTAAAGTTACTGCTATTAACACTGTAAACTCAATAATGACATTGAGATTTTCAGAAGAAGAAAAATTTTCTACTATAGATTTAAGTAGTATAGACTTATATACTGGAGAAATTGATTTTTTTAAAGTAGGTGCGGTTGCTACATTTTTAAAATCTGGAGAAAATTTAGAGATTATAAAATCAAAATCGCTTCCTATTGGTGTTTTAGATAAGGCAGATATAGATATACAACAAAAGGAATTGAGGAATGGTGATGTTATAGTTATGCTAAGTGATGGAGTATTAGATTACAATGATGAAAATGTAGGTAGGGTAGATTGGGTAATAGACTATCTTGGTAAAAATAATTGCAATAACCCTAAGGACTTAGCCGATGGTCTTCTAGAGGAGGCAAAAAAATTAAGTGGTAATAGGGTTAAAGATGATATGACAATTCTTGTTTCGAAAATATATAGTTTGTATTAATGGGATGAGAGCAAAAATGACTACTATTATATAGGTGTACTTCTCGTGGAATATAAATAAGTAGATAAATTAAAAATGAAGAAAACATTTATAGAAGCAAGAGCTTCTTTAGTGATCTTCATTTTTTATTTTCAGTGTTATGATAGGTAAAATGGAAAATATAGATTATTATATTACATAGTAATATGATATAGTAATATGAGACTAAAAATTTTAAAAAACATTTAAACAGATAAAATATTATAAAATAAGTTTGGGAAGTGAAGGGTTTGTCAGAAAAGGTCATGGATTTTATAAAAGAAAATTCAATGTTTGATAATGGAGATAAGGTTATAGTTGCGATTTCTGGTGGTCCAGACTCCACATGTTTACTTTATATCTTAAATGAACTTAAGGAGCAAATTGGGATTACGCTTATTGGTGCGCATTTAAACCATTGTCTTCGAGAAGTTGATGCTGATAAGGATGAAGAGTATGCTAAAAAAACTTGTGAAAGTTTGCATATAGATTTTTATAGCAAAAAAGTGGATGTACATAGAATTGCTAAGGAAAAGAATTTATCTTGTGAAATGGCAGGCAGAGAAGAAAGGTATGGGTTTTTCAAGGAGCTTATGATTAGTTTAAATGCGAATAAAGTTGCACTTGCGCATAATGCTAATGATCAAGCAGAGACTATTTTGATGAGGATAATGAGAGGTACTGGTATTGAGGGAATGGTTGGGATAAAACCTGTTCGCGATAAAATATATGTAAGACCGATACTTCACCTTAGTAGAAAAGAAATAGAAAATTATTGCCTGATTAATAATATAAGCCCCAGAATAGATAAGTCAAATTTAGAAAATGTTTATGCTAGAAATAAAGTAAGGCTTGAGTTAATTCCATATATGGAGCAAAACTTTAATATGGACATAATTAGAACATTGAACAGATTATCAGATACTGTAAAAAAAGATGATGAATATCTAAAAGATATTTCTCAAAAAGAATTTGAAAAACATTGTGAGTTAGGTCACCAAAGGGTTATAATAAATAAAAATGCCTTTGGGTTACATGAATCGATTTTAACTAGGGTTGTAAGGCGAGCGCTACTAGAGGTGAATCACAATCTGTATAATTTTGAAAAAATTCATATAGCTAGTATTATAGAGCTTCAAAGTCATGAGACGGGTAAAAGTATAATGTTGCCTCAAAATATAATAGTTGAAAACTGTTATGGAAACATGCATATATATATACAGCAGAAAGAGGTTAATTATGATATTAATCAATATCCTCTAAAGTTTGGTGAGAAAAACATTATATATGCTTTAAACAAAGTAATAGAGATGGATGTTAAACCAAATGGTGAATTCGATGAATTTAAAGGAACCGATTATATTAAGAACTTTGATTATGATAAGATAATAGGTCCAATAATATTAAGATACCGAAAAGATGGAGATAGGTTTATGCCGCTGGGCATGACTGGTAATAAGAAGATAAAGGACTTATTTATTGATTTAAAAATACCCAAATCTAAAAGAAATGAAATACCTTTAATATGTTTTGGGAATGATATTAGTTGGGTAGTTGGATATAGGGTTAGTGAAAAATTCAAAGTTTCAAAGGATACTAAAAATATATTACGAATTAGAATTGGAAGTGAGGAATAAGAATGAATAACGATATTAAAGAGGTATTATACAGTGAGGATGAGTTAAAAGATAAAATCAGGCAAATGGGTGCTAAGATAAGTAATGATTATTCTGGTAAAGAGCTTATACTTATTGGGATTTTAAAAGGTTCGGTTATTTTTATGTCAGATTTGTTAAAGGAAATTACTATTCCGTGTAAAATGGATTTCATGGCAGTTTCTAGTTATGGAAGTTCGACTCAAAGTTCAGGAGTTGTGAGAATTTTAAAAGATCTAGACTTTGAGATTCAAGGCAAAGATGTGCTGATAGTAGAAGATATTATAGATTCTGGAGTTACACTTAAATATCTAATGAAATATTTACGTGCAAGAAAGCCAAATAGTTTAGAAATTATCTGTTTACTTAATAAACCTGATAGAAGAAAGGTAGATATAGACGTCAAATATTTAGGCTTTGATGTACCGGATTACTTCCTTGTGGGATTTGGAATGGACTATGCAGAAAAATATAGGAATTTACCATATGTAGGAATACTTAAAGACGAAATATATAAGTAAATATGTATAAAATGTATATTCTTATTATTATATTAATTATTTATTAATGTAATATATTATTGTCAAGTGGTTTTTAATGTGATAAAATTTCAGAGTAAATAAGAAGAGAGGGGGGTTTCTATATGAAAAAAATTTCTAGTGCATCAATTTGGGTAGTAGTATTTGTACTTGTGATTTTTGCGTCATTAGCCGTATTTGAAAATGGTAAAGATGTTAGCTCACTTAGTGTTGATAAATTCCAAGAACATTGGGTTAAAAAAGAAATTAAAAGTGTCCAAGTGAGAGAAGATAAAACAGTAGTAGGACAACTAAATGACGGAACACAATATGAAACCATAGTCCCATTAGAAAGATTATTGCAAGTTATGGATAAATATCCAAATACAACTGTTACAGAAACATATGTGAAACCGGCTAGTATGCCAATGTGGCTACAAGTAGTACCGACATTACTTATAATTTTAATGTTAGTAGCATTTTGGTTTATGTATATGCAACAATCGCAAGGTGGCGGTGGTGGAGGTAATAGGGGCGTTATGAATTTTGGAAAAAGTAGAGCCAAAATAGCCACGCCAGATAAGAAAAAAGTTACATTCGATGATGTAGCAGGTGAAGATGAAGAAAAAGAAGAACTTGCTGAAGTTGTAGATTTCTTAAAACAACCTAAAAGATATTTAGAGGCAGGTGCAAGAATTCCTAAAGGTATTCTTCTAGTAGGTCCACCAGGTACTGGTAAGACACTACTTGCGAGAGCCGTATCAGGAGAAGCAGGAGTACCATTTTATAGCATATCAGGTTCGGAATTTGTTGAGATGTTTGTAGGTGTTGGAGCTTCAAGAGTAAGAGATTTATTTGATCAAGCTAAAAAAAGTGCTCCTTGTATAATATTTATTGATGAAATTGATGCAGTAGGTAGACAAAGAGGTGCTGGTGTTGGTGGAGGTCATGATGAAAGAGAACAAACTCTAAATCAGCTATTAGTTGAAATGGATGGATTTGGTGTAAATGAAGGTATAATCATGATAGCTGCTACAAATAGACCAGATATACTTGATCCTGCTCTTTTAAGACCAGGCAGATTCGACAGACATATATTAGTTGGTGCGCCTGATGTTAAAGGAAGAGAAGAAATTCTAAAGGTACATTCTAAAGGCAAACATTTAGCAGAAGAAGTAAAACTTGATGTACTCGCTAAAAGGACACCTGGATTTACGGGTGCAGATCTTGAGAATTTAATGAATGAAGCTGCACTGCTTACAGTTAGAAATAAAAAAACGGTTATAGAGATGAAAGAGCTTGACGAAGCAGTAACTAGGGTTATTGCAGGCCCTGAAAAGAAGAGTAAAGTTATAAGTGAAAAAGATAGAAAATTGACAGCATATCATGAAGCGGGTCATGCTGTAGTAATGAAGTATTCTCCGTTATCCGATCCAATTCATCAAATAAGTATTATACCAAGAGGTATGGCAGGTGGGTATACAATGCATCTACCAGAGGAAGATACTGCATATACTTCAAAACTAAAACTTAAAGATGAAATGGTTGGATTATTAGGTGGTAGGGTTGCAGAAAAATTAATATTAAAAGATATTAGCACAGGGGCTAAAAATGATATTGATAGAGCATCTGCTATTGCAAGAAAAATGGTTATGGAATATGGTATGAGCGATGTTCTTGGACCAATATCTTTTGGGAATGATCATAATGAAGTATTCCTTGGAAGAGATTTGGGTAAAAGCCGCAACTTCAGTGAAGAGATAGCAAACATTATAGATTCAGAAGTTAAGTCTCTTATTGATGAAGCTTATGGAAAAGCTGAAAAAATTCTTGCTGATAATGTTATCAAACTTCATGCAGTAGCTCAAGAACTTCTGTTAAAGGAAAAACTTGAAGGTGCAGAGTTTGAAGCAATAATTGCTAAAGAAGAGTCAGGTCAAATTGATTTAACAAAGGTTTAAATTATATAGTAGACATACAGTAAATTAGCTGTATGTCTTTTTCTATGCAATCAAATTAACATATTTATTATATCAATCTTTCATCATTGAATCTGAATATTAATTTTACTGAGTTTGTATATAAACAGGTGACGCTGTTTGTGATATAATATAAAGAATTAGTGTTATACGGGAATATAATTCATATAATTTGGAATTTTCTGTCTAACTTATATATAAGGGGTGAAGTAGATGAAAAGTGATATAGAAATTGCACAAAATGCTAAGATGCTACATATACGTGAGGTTGCACAGAAATTAGGATTAACTGAGGATGATATTGATTTTTACGGCAAATATAAATCAAAGATTTCATTAGATGTACTTAAGAGAAATGAAAGCAAAAAAGATGGAAAGTTGATATTAGTTACAGCAATAAACCCAACTCCAGCAGGAGAAGGAAAATCTACCGTTACAATAGGCCTTGCGGATGCACTACGAAAACAAGGTAAAAATGCAGTGATAGCTTTAAGAGAACCTTCCCTTGGACCAGTATTTGGAATTAAAGGTGGGGCTGCTGGTGGAGGTTACGCACAAGTTGTACCAATGGAGGATATAAATCTGCATTTCACAGGTGATATGTATGCAATAACTGCCGCTAATAATTTACTATCTGCGACCATTGATAATCATATTCATCAAGGTAATGCGCTAGGAATTGATAGTAGAAAAATAACATTTAAAAGAGTTATGGATATGAATGATAGATCTCTTCGTAGCATTGTTGTTGGACTTGGCGGCAAACCTAATGGGTTTTTAAGAGAAGATGGTTTTATGATAACTGTTGCGTCTGAAATAATGGCCATTTTATGTTTGGCAAGTAGCCTAATGGATCTAAAAGAAAGAATGGGAAAGATTTTAGTTGCATATGACCTAGAGGGAATGCCAATTTATTGTAAAGATTTACTTGTTAACGGCGCAATGGCATTGCTTATGAAAGATGCTATAAAACCAAATTTAGTTCAGACTTTGGATAATACACCTGCTATAATACATGGAGGACCGTTTGCTAATATTGCTCATGGTTGCAATAGTTTACTAGCAACTAAAATGGCATTGAAATTAGGAGACTATGTTGTAACTGAGGCCGGATTTGGAGCAGATTTAGGAGCAGAAAAGTTCTTTGATATAAAATGTAGATACGGAAATTTGAAGCCAGATTGTGTTGTTCTTGTGGCTACAATAAGAGCGTTAAAACATCATGGCGGAGTAAAAAAAGATAAACTAAATGAACCTAATGTGGAAGCTCTTTCTAAAGGAATAGAAAATCTAGAAAAACAAATTGAAAATATTAAAAAGTTTGGAGTTCCAGTAATAGTGTCAATAAACAAATTCATTTCTGATACGTTTGAAGAAATCGAGTATATAAAAGAATTCTGCAAGCAAAAGAATGTTAAAGTGGATTTAACCGAGGTTTGGGAAAAAGGTGCAGAAGGCGGACTTGAACTTGCAAGTAAAGTGGTAGAAGCCGTGCAAAATGAGAAAAGTAATTTTAAGGTTTTATATGATGAGAAGCTTCCTATAAAAGAAAAAATACGAATTATTGCCACGGAAATATATGGGGCAGAGGGAGTAGAATATAGCGCAGCTGCAAGCAAGCAAATAGCTGAAATAGAAAAGCTTAACTTAGATAAAGTCCCAATATGTGTTGCTAAAACCCAAAAATCTCTTTCGGATAATCCGAACCTTTTGGGAAGACCAACTAACTTCACTATAAATGTAAAAGAGATTAAGCTTTCTAATGGAGCTGGATTTGTTGTAGCTTTAACAGGTAACATAATGACAATGCCAGGGCTTCCTAAGATTCCAGCAGCATGTAAGATGGATATTTCTGAAGATGGTACTATATCAGGTTTATTTTAAATCATTAAGAAGTTGTTAAAATTAAAGCTTCGAAATAAGGTTGTTATAGAGCATATCTATAACAACCTTATTTTGAAGTACACCTTTAGGTGCAAAATAATAGGGAAGAAACGAGGGCTTTTATTGTCTTTTACAGTATTTCATAAATATTTAACTTGACAATTATGGTCAAATTGTTAGAATTAAATTGATAATTTGTGAATAATAAAAAATATTATTCTATGATATTAACAATAATATTAAAAAATTAAAGCGACAATCGAGTTGTTTTATATTATATAGGTGGTGTATTAAGTGATTTTAGTTTTAGATGTTGGAAATACTAATATTGTTTTGGGAGTTTTTAAGAATAAGGAGTTACTTGTAGAGTGGAGGTTATCTACTGATGCTAACAAAACCGCTGATGAATATGGTATTCAGGTAATGCAGCTGTTTTATGAGACACATATAAAAACAGAACATATTAAAGGAGTAATAATATCCTCAGTTGTTCCTAATATAATGTATTCACTAGAACATATGATAAGAAAATATTTTGATTTGATACCAATGATCGTGGGTCCAGGAATAAAGACTGGAATAAATGTTAAATATGACAACCCTAAGGAAGTGGGTGCAGATAGAATCGTTAATGCTGTTTCAGCCCATGAAA
Organism: Clostridium lacusfryxellense; assembly: GCF_018861735.1. Classification (GTDB taxonomy): domain Bacteria; phylum Bacillota; class Clostridia; order Clostridiales; family Clostridiaceae; genus Clostridium_AD; species Clostridium_AD lacusfryxellense. The sequence continues at coordinate 187,067 of NZ_JAHLEB010000003.1, forward strand.
TTTATCAAAGATCATTAATTTTAATAGATTTTGGGACGGCCACAACATTTTGCGCTATAAGCCGTGATGCTAATTATTTAGGGGGAACTATATGCCCTGGTATTAAAATAGCTTCTGAAGCCTTATTTGAGAGAGCAGCAAAATTGCCTCGGGTTGAGCTTATAAAACCAGATACGGTTATATGTAAGAATACTGTTGCAAGCATGCAGTCGGGAATAATATATGGATATATTGGGCAAGTAGATTACATAGTTAATAAAATGAAAAATGAAATGATTGATATGGGAGAAGAGGAGCCTTTTGTAGTAGCTACAGGAGGACTCTCAAAACTAATAATGGAAGACTCTGCAGCTATTGATGAGTTCCATCCAAACTTAACATTAGAAGGACTTAGAATGATTTATGAGAAGAATAGGGAATAGGTGATCTAATGAAGATATCAAATATAAACTTTGAAAATAATGTTTTTTTAGCACCTATGGCAGGTATAACAGACATTGCCTTCAGAGGATTGTGCAAAGAATTAGGTTGTGGCCTTTTATACTCTGAAATGGTAAGTGCTAAAGGATTATATTACGGGAGTGATAATACAGAGGCACTTATGACAATCTCACAAAATGAGAAACCTGTAGCTATTCAGATATTTGGGAATGACCCTAAGATTATGGCTAGTGCTTGTGAAATATTTAATTCGCGGGATGATATATGTATAGTTGACGTAAATATGGGGTGCCCCGTTCATAAGATAGTAAAGAATGGTGAAGGATCAGCTTTGATGAAAAATCCTAAACTAGCAGCACAAATAATAAAAGAAATGAAGAAAGTCTCAACAAAACCTGTGACAGTGAAGTTTAGAAAGGGCTTTGATTCAAATAGTGTGAATGCTGTAGAATTTGCTAAATACATGGAGGATGCAGGAATTGATGCAATTGCGGTACATGGCAGAACCCGTGAACAAATGTATGAAGGGGTGGCTGATTGGGACATTATAAAGTCGGTGAAAGAAAGCGTTAAAGTTCCAGTGATAGGTAATGGTGATGTGTTTTGTGCGCAAGATGCTGTAAAAATAAAGGCAATCACTAATTGTGATGCTATTATGATTGCAAGAGGTGCGAGGGGAAATCCGTGGATATTTAGAGAAGTTATGCAGGCGATAAATGGAGAAGATGTAGTATATCCTACTGCCATGGAAAAAATAGATATGTGTTTAAGGCATTTAGACTTAGCTGTAAAATATTATGAAGAAATTAAAGCTGTTAGAGAAATGAGAAAACATACTGCGTGGTATATTAAAGGGCTTAGTGGATGCTCTGAAATTAAGAATAAAATTAATACTAAAAATACCTATGATGAGGTAAAGCAAGTACTTATAGTTTATAAGGAATATTTAGAAAATATAAATGTATAAATATAAAATTAAACATGAATAATGTAATTAGCACTGAATAAGATAATAGTACATTAATTTATAAGGTGAATTAACGTGAAATCGATATTATGTGTAACTTCAAATATGGATAAAATGTATAATGAAAGTGGTTTTTTGAGTAAAGTTAAGGATAAGTTAAAGACAAAAATAATAAGTAGTGAGTACATTAGGGAATTAGATATTAAAGTTACTGGTGTGCGCGTACCTCCTAATTTCAACAAGAAATCTTATTTTGAAAATTTAACATACGCTAAAAAATTATGTAAATGTAGCGAAGTTTTATTAGCACCAAGAACATTGAGAACACTTGATTTCAATCATTTCAATAAATTCCAAAGAAGATTTTTTGCTTTTAGTGTTATTAAAAGTATAAAACTTATGCTTAGGATGAGAAATAAAAGTCTGAAAAATTGTTGCATTGTAGTATATGATGCTGTTGATGTAATAAACTATGATATTATTGAGGAATTAGCAAAGCAAAGCAAATATATTGTATTCTTGTCGCTTAATTTAGTAAAAGCTAGAAAGCTTGCAGATTATGTTATTGCTAATTTTGGTGTAACGCCTATTGTTACTAATGATGAACTATATGCTATAAAAGCGGCTGATTTCATTATCTCATCTAAAGATAAAGAGTTTAGTTATGAAAAACCGGTATGGCTTTTAAACAATAGTATAAATGCGGTAAAAGACTCCATAGCTGTAAATGATGTAAGCTATAAAGTGCCTTGGAGTACTTTAAATTTTAGTTTTTCTATTGAACTCCTAGGGGCAGTATTATGCCAAATGGAGGAAAGGGATATTGAAAAGGCACTTAAGTATAATGGTATATATCTGCAAGAAATAAAATTCAACAACAATACAATATATTAGGATATTTTTAACAAAACATATTGACAATAGCAACACTCTGATTTATAATGGCTAAATAGTTACATGGATTGTTATTTAAATAATAAAATTTAAACTCAATAATTCATTGATAATCCATTGATAAACTGAAATTAAATTAATAGTCCTATTTTATATAAATTACTTCAATTTTCTATAGTTGATAAAAACATTGTTGTGTGGGGGCATTAATATGCCATTATGATGTTAATATGTAGTGAATTTAGGGATAGGTATAAACTTGTTTAATAAAAATTTAAAGGGGAGAAATAAATGAGTGAGCTAAAAAAACATGTAATGACCTATGAGGGAATTACAAAATTAGAGGAAGAGCTAGAATTTCTTAAAACTGTTAAGAGGAAAGATATAACTGAAAAGATAAAAGTTGCACTTGGTTATGGGGACTTGAGTGAGAACTCGGAATATGATGATGCTAAAAATGAGCAAGCATTTGTAGAGGGTAGAATAATACAATTAGAAAATATGCTTAGAAGTGCAAGTGTTATAGATGAAAATGAAATAGAAAAAGATATAGTGAGTATTGGATCTATAGTTAAGGTTAAGGACTATGAGTTTGATGAAGAAATTGAATTTCATATAGTTGGCTCAGCAGAAGCGGATCCAATGATTAACAAGATATCAAATGAATCACCAGTTGGAAGTGCATTAGAGGGAAAAAAAGCAGGAGCAATTATAGAAGTTAATGTTCCAGATGGTGTTGGTAAATATGAAGTACTAGACGTTAGACGAGGATAATTATTATTAATTTTTATAAATTAAGTGTTTTATAACATAAAGTGACTCTTTATAAAGAAAAGTTGTTATAATAAATAGGGGTACTTAGCAATTAATAATTGGTAGGTGCCCTAAAGAGATGTACATTGAAATGGTATGGCAGACTATATTATTAGTTTTTTTCTGCCCAAGAGGAAAATAGGAGGTATACTAATGTCAAACGAGAATAAGAACGAAGAAAAAATTGAAGAAAAAAACTTACATGAGCTTGAATCTAAATATAATGAACAGGTAACAATAAGACGACGAAAATTAGCTGCCTTAAAAGAAGAGGGTAAAGACCCATTTGATGTGTACAAGGTTGAGAGAACGCATACATCACAAGAGGTTAAAGAGAATTATGAAACATTAGAAGGTACTCAGGTTATTGTTGCAGGTAGACTTATGTCTAAAAGGGTTCATGGTAAGGCCGGTTTTTCTGATGTTCATGATAGATTTGGTAAAATCCAATTATACATAAAGATAGATGATGTAGGCGAAGAAAAATTAAAAGAATATAAAAGTTTTGACATAGGAGATCTTTTAAGCATAACGGGTACACCATTTGTTACAAAAACTGGTGAAATATCACTACACATAGTAGATTTTCAGCTTATAGCAAAGGCTTTAAAACCACTTCCAGAAAAATGGCACGGATTAAAAGATCCTGATTTAAGATATAGGCAAAGAGAAGTAGATATTATAATGAATGCACAAGTTAAAGATACATTTTTGAAGAGAATATCCATAGTTAAGTCTATTAGAGAATTCTTAGATAACAAAGGATTTTTAGAAGTTGAAACTCCAATATTATCTACAATAGCTGGTGGAGCTGCAGCAAGACCGTTTATGACTCATCATAATGCATTAGACATTGATATGTATCTTAGAATTGCAACAGAATTATATTTGAAGAGACTTATTGTTGCTGGATTTGAAAAGGTATATGATATGGGTAAAAACTTTAGAAATGAAGGAACGGATATAAGACATAATCCGGAGTTTACAATGATAGAGTTATATGAGGCATTTGCTGATTATAATGATATGATGGAAATTACTGAAAATATGATAGCTTATGTTTGTGAAAAAATTCATGGAACTACTAAGGTTAACTATCAGGGAACAGAAATTGATTTTACACCACCATGGAGAAGAATTACTATGGTTGATGCAGTAAAAGAATATTCAGGAGTAGACTTTATGAAAATAGCTACTAATGAAGAAGCTAGAGTAATAGCAATAGAAAAACATTTACAATTTAAAAAAGAAATAAAAGATTGTACAAAAGCAGATATACTAAATGAATTATTTGAAGTATATGTAGAAGAACATTTAATTCAACCAACATTCTTATGTGATTACCCGGTAGAAATATCTCCACTTACAAAGAAGAAGAGAGGGAACGAAGAGTTTACAGAAAGATTTGAAGGATTTATATTCGGTAGAGAAATCTGTAATGCATACTCAGAACTTAATGACCCTGTAGTTCAAAGAGATAGATTTATGCAACAAGCTAAAGAAAGAGAACTAGGCGATGATGAGGCTTATTTAATAGATGAAGAATTTATGAGTGCATTAGAAACAGGAATGCCACCAACAGGTGGGCTTGGTATAGGAATTGATAGATTAGTAATGTTCTTAACTGATGCATATTCAATAAGAGATGTTATTCTATTTCCTACAATGAAACCAATACATCAGTAAATAATATAATATAAAAAAACAAATATAAAAAGATATTTTAGTTAATCTAAAATATCTTTTTATATTATAGAATGTAATCCTACAAAAAAAAATTATAATTATATGAATAAAGATGAAATATAAAGGCATTATAATAATGTAAATCAGAAAAGTATTAATGTGTAATAAAAGTAAAATATGAAACTTTAATAGAAAATAAAAAACTATTGATATTTTAGTTATATATGGTATAATATCATTGTAGTTAAAAAACATATTATTCCGCGATAGCTCAACGGTGGAGCACTCGGCTGTTAACCGATAGGTTGAAGGTTCAAATCCTTTTCGCGGAGCCATTTTTTTTTATTTTTTGGACTATGGAATAATGAGTTGTAAACTTATTATTATAAAAAAATAGAAGCAAAGCAAGATTTTATTAATTGTAAGATTTAGTTTTTAGATAATAGAATATTTCACTATGATAAAGAAGAGTAGTAGTAATGCTTTTTAAGAGAGATTGTGGATGGTGTAAACAATCAAAGTATTGTTGTGAATGGATCTTTTGAGTGCTTAGAATTTAGAGTAGGGCTTGTGCCAATAAGGGTGGAACCGCGGAAGTAATTTTCGTCCCTTAAGGTATAGTCTTTTTTTTATACGTAAAATAATAGTTTGATTATATATACTAAAAATTTAGGAGGCTTTAATATGGAATTAAAAAAAAGCATGGATAAGATTGTTACATTATGCAAAACAAGAGGATTTGTATTTCCAGGATCAGATATATACGGTGGACTCGCTAACTCATGGGATTATGGTCCTCTAGGAGTAGAATTTAAAAATAATGTTAAAAAGGCATGGTGGAAAAAATTTGTTCAAGAAAGTCCGTATAATGTTGGCGTAGATTGTGCTATACTAATGAACCCAGAAGTATGGGTAGCAACAGGCCACGTTGGAGGATTCTCAGATCCATTGATGGATTGCAAAGAGTGCAAATCTAGATTTAGAGCTGATAAATTAGTAGAAGACCATATGACTGAGCTTGGAGCAGAAGTAGCTACTGCTGATGGATGGACAAATGAAGAACTAAAAGATTATATGGCAAAAGAAAAAATAGTATGTCCTAAATGTGGAAAGAATAATTTTACTGATATTAGAAAGTTTAATTTGATGTTTAAGACTTCAATGGGAATAACTGAAGATGGAAAGTCTGATATATATTTAAGACCAGAAACTGCCCAAGGTATTTTTGTAAACTTTAAAAATGTTCAAAGGGCTTCAAGAAAAAAAGTTCCATTTGGCATAGGTCAAATAGGAAAAGCTTTCAGAAATGAAATAACACCAGGGAATTTTATTTTTAGAACAAGAGAATTTGAGCAAATGGAATTGGAGTTTTTTTGTAAGCCAGGTACAGATTTAGAATGGTTTGCATATTGGAAAGAACAATGCTCTAATTTCTTATTTGATTTGGGAATGGAGAAAGAAAATATAAGGTTTAGAGATCACGGAGTTGAAGAATTATCGTTTTATAGTAATGCTACTTGTGACATAGAATTCTTGTTCCCTTTTGGATGGGGAGAACTATGGGGTATTGCTGATAGAACGGATTATGATTTAAAAAAACATATGGAGCATTCAGGGAATGATTTGAGCTATTTAGATCCTACTACTAATGAAAAGTATGTGCCATATTGCATTGAGCCTTCTCTAGGTGCAGACAGGGTTGTACTTGCATTCTTAGTTAATGCATATGATGAAGAAGAACTTGAAGGTGGAGACACTAGAACAGTGCTTCATTTACATCCAGCGCTCGCTCCGTTTAAGGCAGCGGTTTTGCCACTCAGCAAGAAATTATCAGAAAAGTCTACTGAAGTTTTTGCTATGTTAAGTAAAAAATTTAACATAGACTATGATGAAGCTGGAAGTATAGGCAAAAGATATAGAAGAGAAGATGAAATCGGAACACCATATTGTATAACTGTAGATTTTGATACTTTAGAAGACAACGCTGTAACAATAAGAGATAGAGATACAATGAGTCAAATAAGAGTAAGTATAGATGAACTTGAAAAGTTTATAGAGGAAAAAGTACAATTTTAGATTGAAATAACTAGTTTGGGTTACGAAGTAGCGCAAAGTATATGATGGACTTAGATAGTCTATATTTATACTATGTGCTATTTTTTATATAATAAGTTAAATGGGTATATGTTATGTAATCTTTAAAGCTTATTTTAGTGTCTAAGGAGTTCATTTAAGTGTTATAATTAGTATAAAGAAATTCGTATGGTACTAATGTAATATGAAATATATAAAGAAAAAAATATATAATATAAAGAATGCATGGAACGTTTTATGAAGATGGATCGTTCCGTGAAAATGGAGGGTTTTATGAAGAAGAATTTTAGTGAATTCAAAGATTTTATAAAAGGGAAAAAAGTTGGAGTATTAGGTATAGGAATTAGCAACATTCCTTTAATACATTTTTTAGTGAAGCTGGGGGCCAATGTTACGGCTTTCGATAAAAAAACTTATAGTATGCTTGGGCGAGTTGCGACGGACTTTGAAAAAAGTGGAGTAAAGTTAATATTAGGAGAAGAATATTTAAATGATTTAACAGGGTTCCATGTCATTTTTAAAACACCGTCTATGAGAATAGATAATCCTGCTCTTTTAAAGGCAAAACAAGAGGGAACGTATATAACGTCGGAAATGGAAGAGTTCATAAAATATTGTCCGGCAAAAACTTATGGAGTAACTGGTAGCGATGGAAAAACAACTACAACTACAATAATATATAACATATTAAAAAAAGAAGGATATAAAACTTGGGTTGGAGGAAATATAGGAACTCCGCTATTTTCTAATATTGAGGAAATAACAAAGGAAGATAAAGTAGTATTAGAATTGTCAAGCTTTCAGCTTATGACTATGACCGTTTCAACGGATATAGCAATAGTAACAAACTTGAGCCCGAACCATTTGGATATTCATAAAGATATTGAAGAGTATATAGATTCAAAAAAGAATATATATAAGTATCAACGTGCGGGAGATCTCCTTATACTTAATAAAGATAACGCTTTGACTTATGCATTAAGAAACGAAGCTAAAGGGGAAGTTATGTATTTTAGCACAAATGAGAAGTTGGAAGAGGGTGCATATTTTAAAAATGATACTTTGTTCATTATGAATGAGCAAGTATGTAATCTTGAGGAAATAAAACTAAAAGGAATGCATAATGTACAAAATCTATTAACCGCGTTTTGTGCGACTCAAGGTGATGTATCAGTTGCAAGTATGAGATATGTGGCTACTAATTTTAATGGTGTATCCCATAGAGATGAATTTGTAAGGGAAGTGGATGGGGTTAAGTACTATAATAATTCAATAGCATCTACTCCAACTAGAGCAATTGCAAGCCTTAAGGCTTATGGAAAACCAGTTATACTAATTGCAGGGGGGTATGATAAGAAATTACCTTTTGAACCACTAGCTCAGGAGGCTTATAGTAATATTAAAACATTAATATTAGTAGGTGCTACTAAATATAAAATAAAAGAAGTCTTTGATTCGGTAATAAAAGAAAAGAAAATTTGTATGAAAATTGTGATTGCCGAGAATTTTAGTGAGGCAATTTTAGCAGCTAAGATGGCTGCTAGTCCCGGGGATATTGTGACATTATCACCGGCATGTGCGAGTTTTGATATGTTTGAAAACTTTGAAGTGCGTGGTAACAAATATAAGGAAATAGTAATGTCATTATAATAAGAACTATTTTAATAATAATATATGAAAACTTCAGTAAGGTAATATCTTACTGGGGTTTTTATTTATAAGGAAGTTGAGGAAAGATGTGATAAATGTTCCAAGCGTATCATTATGAGTAAAACAGAATATATGAGAGAAATACTTGGTAATATGAAAATAAATTGCCGAAATGAATGATTATAAACAAATACTGCTTTATGCATATGATATTATATTAATTGTCGCTAAGGCATGAAGTTATAAGTTATCATTAAGTGTCTTGTGATGGATTAAATTTCATTATCTAAGATTTCTAAAAAACAGTTGACAATGGATATGAAAAGAATTATAATTGTAAAAGTCATCACTTGATGACAGATTAATTTGGTCTTTGAAAATTGAACAGAGAAATAGGTAAACTTAGCAAAATTTATTTTGTTAAACCAGTCAATTACTTTAGTATAAAGTAAAATTTAGTCGTAAGACTAAAAGTATGTAATGAGCTTGCGAAT
>NZ_JAHLEB010000004.1 GCF_018861735.1 Clostridium lacusfryxellense
TTCAAGCTTTATAATATCCTTTTTGGTAAATAATATTTTACTCATTTGCCACCATCCTATCTATATATAAATTATACAAAAAAAGCACCTATAATCCAAACACTTTTTTTTAAGTGTCCTTCCTATAGGTACCAGTTTATTAGGGTTCTTTTTTTTTGTTCTTTTTTGTGGATTAATTCATATAATATGTAAAATGAATCCTATCCAAGTTAATAGTTTTTAAATATATATGGAATATTTTACTAGACTTCATAATAGAAATTATATATGGGAGTGTGAAAAAAATGTTAGCTACTAAAGATTTATTTGAAATATTGCCTAAAAGCATCAGGAGCAAATTAGAACAAGTAAATAATGTGCAAAAGCTTGAAGAGATTAGGATAAAAGTAAACAAGCCTCTGTTCATTCACATCGGAAGTAAAGAGGAAAAATGGGATTATATCGCAACGACCGAGGATTTGAAATACATAATGCAGAGGATAAGCAATTACTCTATATATGCTTTTGAAGAAGAGATTCGGCAAGGGTATATAACAATAAAAGGTGGTCATAGGGTTGGCCTGTGTGGTATATGTGTTGTAGAAAATAACAACATAAAAACTATTAAAGATATATCATCTATCAACATAAGAGCATGTAAAGAAATTATTGGTTGTGCCGATAAAGTAATGCCTTACATTATGCAAAATGGTTCAATGCATAATACGATTATTATATCACCACCTAAATGTGGAAAAACTACACTACTTAGAGATATTACAAGGCAGGTATCGGGCGGTGATAAAGGTAAAAATGTTTCAATAATTGATGAGAGATCTGAAATAGCTGGTTCTTACAAAGGGATACCGCAAATGGATGTAGGAGTTCGAACAGATGTTTTAGATAATTGCCCCAAGAGTCAAGGTATTATGATGGCGATTCGAAGCATGTCTCCTGATGTCATAGTTTGTGATGAGATTGGTACCCAAAATGATATGGAAAGTATATTAATGGCATTAAATTCTGGAATAAGTTTAGTTACAACTATTCATGGTTTTGGAATTGAAGATTTGTATAAAAGGTTAGTTTTTAAAGATATTGTGGAAAACTACGTTTTCTCGCGGGCAATAGTACTTAGTAACAAGAAAGGAATAGGAACGATAGAATCTATTTATGATTTTACTAAAGGCATAGATGTGTGGAGGTCATAAAATGATTAAAATAATAGCTTGTTTAGCAATTTTAGGGGCATCAACTATGGCTGGGTTTATATACAGTGAGCGGCTCAAATATAGAGTTTCCCAGCTTAATGAAATAGAACGCGCAGTATATCAACTTCAGAATGAAATAACTTATGTACACGTGCTTTTGCCGGATGCGTTTAAAAGCATAGCAAGTAAAAGCAAAGAGCCTATAAAGGAGCTTTTTGATAAAACGGGTAAATTATTATCTAGTAATGAATATGAGAATGTATATGAGGCAATGAAAGCCTCCGTAAACTTATTGAAAAGTAAATTATATCTGAATTCTGATGATATAAATGTTATTTTGGATTTAACTAAAACTCTAGGAGAATCTGATATTCAGGGTCAAAGTAGTATATTTTCGCTTACTATATCGAATTTAAAAAAACAAATTAAGATTTCAGAAGAATTTATGAACAAAAATATAAAAATGTATAGATATTTAGGGTTTTCCTTTGGGGCAATGCTCGTAATTGCATTAATATAGGGAGGGGGTTTTTACGTGTTAGATGTTAGTTTGCTGTTTAAAATAGGGGCAACGGGTATTTTAATTATTATTATAGACAAAGTTTTAAAAAGTGGTGGCAAGGATGACATTGCTGTAGTTGCAAATTTAGCCGGAGTAATATTGCTTCTTATAATGGTTATAAATTTAGTGAACAAACTCTTTACCTCTGTTAAAACGTTGTTTCAGTTTTAGGACAAGTATATAAAGTCTTAAAATTTTATATACTTGCTAGGACACTTGCGCAGGCAATCGAGGAGGATATTATGGAAATAATCAAGATTGTTGCATTTGCTTTCATGGCACTATTTATTGTACTTATATTTAAAGGTAGAAGGGATGATTTAGCTATTCAAGTGAGTATTGCAGCTGGGATATTAATTTTTTTATTTATGGTAAACAAACTTACAATAATAATGGGATTTTTACAAACCCTTGCAAATAAAGCTAACATTGATGTTGTTTATTTAAACACGGTTTTCAAAATACTTGGTATTGCATACTTAGCTTCATTTTGCAGCGAAATTTGCAGAGATGCTGGAGAAAGTAGTATTGCAGCTAAGGTAGATTTTGCTGGGAAAATATTAATACTAGTTTTGGCAATACCTATCCTAATGGCGGTTATGCAATCCATTCTAAAAATAATGTAGATAAAAATTATGATATGCGAAAAAAAATGGTCCTAATTTTAACGTAGAGGTAGAATATGAAAAAAATACTATTGATTTTACTATTTTTAATATGTTTGCCAATTAGTGTACAAGCTGCAGAGATAGGCCAAATAGGAGAAAAAGAACAAACGGAGATAAGCAATTTGTACGATTATATCTCTAATGTTAAAACAAAGTATGAAATATTTAACGATATGGAGCCGAAAGCTTTTGTAGAACAATTTATAAAAACCGGAGAGAATGGTATTAGTTTTAAAAATATTACAGGTTATCTTATTAAATACACATTCAAAGAAGTTATTGCATCTATGCAGCTAATTGGAAGTCTAATGATTATTGCTATTATTTGTGCACTTTTGCATAATCTTCAAAGTGCCTTTAATAAAGAGAGTTTATCAAATATAGCATATTTTGCGTGTTATGGCGTAATGATTGTAATGATTACTAAAAGTTTTTATATAGTGGTGGAGCTTGCTAAAACTACTATTCTTAATATGACCGATTTTATGGCGGCACTTATCCCAGTACTGATGATGCTTCTAGCCAGCGTTGGAGGATTTGCAGAAGCAACATTACTGGATCCTGTAATAATGGGTTTTGCAACTATTAGTTCTAGAATTTATGTGGACATCATAATCCCAATAATATTTATGAGCTTCGTACTACAATTTGTTAAAAATATATCGGATGATTATAAAATTAATAATATAACAAAGCTTTTAAAACAAATTGCTATTTGGGTACAGGGAATGGTGATGACAGCGTTTATTGCAGTTATTACGTTAAGAAGTATAGCAGCGAAAACTTTAGATCAAGTTACTATAAAAACAGCAAAGTTTGCAGTAGATACTTTTGTACCGGTAGTGGGGAAATGTTTATCAGATGCAATTTCTACTGTGGCTGGATATTCGCTTCTTTTAAAAAGTGCCATAAGTGGACTTGGGTTACTTGTTCTTATAGTAATAGTAATATTTCCAATTCTAAAACTGCTAATTATGGCTTTTCTATATAAAGCGGCAGCTGCATTAATCGAACCAATAAGTGATAGACGTACAGTAGATTGCATAAATTCAGTAGGCGATTCTATTCTTCTTTTAATGTCGTGTGTAATATCGGTAAGTATAATGTTTTTCATAATGGTAGCTATAGTGGCATCCACGGGGAGAGGCATTATAGGTGGATAAGTATCATGGATTGTTATAATAACCTATTAAGAAGAAATTCAATAAAAAAGGAGGTGGTGTTAATTTGATAGAGCTATTAAAACTTTGGGTAACAAGCATTACCATAGCTGTCTTTTTTATCACTGCAGTGGAAATGATTTTGCCTGATAATAGCATGAAAAAATATGCTAAATTTGTTTTGGGGCTGCTATTAATTGTAGTAATCATAAAGCCTATAATAAAAATTTTTGATAAGGACTTTAATATTAGTGCATATTCTGGAAAAGTAACTAGTTATATGGAAACTGGAACATCCAAGGCTAACATTAAAAAATATAAAGACAGCAATATATTAAATACGGCAGAAAACTTTAAAAAGAATTTAGAAAATCAATGCATAACAAATTTGGAAGAGACTTATCCAGAAAATAAATATAATGCTGATATAGATGTTGTTTATGATAGCAAAAATGGAGTATTTAATATTAATACAATTGGAATTGGAGTAATTGACCCGGGAGTTAAAAGAATAAATAATATAGAAATAGATTCAAAAAGCGTTAGTACATCTAAAAAAGATGTTATAGAGGGTGCTAAGGGAAACAAAATTAAGAATTTAATAAGCAGTAAATTCAAAATATCTAATAATATTATTACTGTTTATAAATCTAATTCATAAAACAATCTATTCTTAAAACTGTATTAGAAGAAGAAATGAGGGGGATTTCGATGAACAATGATAATTTGCTTAGTAAATTTACTGAGTATATTAAGACAAAACTAAATGGTGGAAAGGGAGAAAATAAAAACGATAATAACAAAAAATCTGATAAAATGCTAGGAAACTTAGTATTAATAATTTTAGTGGCGGTTGTAATAGTACTAGCAAGTAGCTTTTTCAAGTCTCCAAAGGTAACCACTTCAGCAGGAGCTACTGAGACAGAGGCAGACAAGGTTTCTAAGGAAAGTAGCGCTACGAAGATAGACGATTATGAAGCACAATTAGAGGATAAGCTTAAATTAACGCTTCAAGGCATTGAAGGGGTTGGTAAGGTACAACTTATGATTTATTTTGAGAGTGGAGAGGAAAGTGTTCCAGCAGTAAATGTCACTGATTCTAAAAGTCTTACAGTAGAGAATGATACAACGGGTGGCAAAAGGAATATCAATCAAGAAAACAATGGAAGTACAGTTGTTATGTCAAACAATGGAGATGAAAATCAGCCATTAATAGTAAAAACATATAAGCCGGTTATTACTGGTGTTTGCGTAGTGGCGCAGGGATCAAGTGTAAGGATTACAGAACTAAGAATTAGACAGGCAGTAATTAATTTATTTAATTTACCAGAAAGTAAAGTTAATGTATATCCTATGAATAAGTAGCATATAATTTCAAAGAAAGGTAGATGGGGGGAAATATTATGAATAAAAAACAGTCAGGTATAATTGTTACGCTGGTAGTACTTATTGTGTTTGCGGGGTATCTCGCAACAAAGGTGAATGGACCATTATATGTAAATGATGGTGATTTTAGTACGGAGAAGAGTGCAATATCTTTAAATGAAAGCAAAACTACTTCAAGCTATTTTACAGAAGCAAAATTATCAAGAACGCAAGACGATGCAAGAACTCTTCAAGATATCAAAACTTTAATGGATGATGTTAATACTCCAAAAGCTCAAAAGGCAACTGCTGCAACTCAGTACATGAACATATCAATGGCTACGCAAAATGAAGGAGACATTGAACTTGCATTAAAGGCTTTAGGGTATAATGAAGCAATGTGCAGTATAGTAGATGACAAGGTACAAATATTAGTTAAAAGCACAAAAAAACAACTTACTGAAGCTGAACTACGTAGCATAAAAGATGTAGTAATGAGCAAAACTAAATTGGAAAAAATTGAAGTTAAGATAAAAGAATAATAATTGTAAATGCTATATTTATCTGATATAATAAATATAGCATTGTCATGTTTTACCTAAGTTAAATAAGGGGGTACTAATATGGAAGATAAGATTTTAAATGAAACTGAAATGGGTGTTGTTAAAATATCTGAGGATGTTGTTAGTGTTATAGCTGGACTCGCTGTTGCTGAAATACAAGGAATTGTTGGTATGAGTGCTAGTTTAGTTGGTGGAATAACTCAAATATTAAGTGGTAAGAAAAATTTATCTAAAGGCGTTAAAGTCAATGTTGGAGAAAATAGTGCAATAATTGATCTACACGTTGTAGTTGAATATGGTGTTAGAATTCCACAAGTAACTGAAAAAGCACAAATAAATGTAAAAAAATCTGTAGAGCTTATGACAGGCCTTACAGTATCAGCCGTAAATGTGTTTGTTCAAAACGTTGTATTACCTAAAACAGAAAAGCTAGTGGAAATAGAAGCATAAAATATTCACTCTCTGTAATAGAGGGTGTTTATTTATATACAGGGTATTATAATATTAAAATTACATTTAGGCAGGAATATTAGGAGGATTACTAATGAATAGAAGAAAGTCAAGAGAAGCTGCAATGAAATTACTTTTCGAAATGTCAATAAATAAAGAAAAGTATGAGGACATAATTGAAAATTTTAAAGAGAATACAGATATGGATTTAGTGGATATAGATATTGAGTATATTACTAAGGTTTTAGCTGGAGTTCAAGAGAATAAGAAGGAAATTGATAAAAATATTGAAAAACATTTAATTAAATGGAAATTAGATAGACTTTCAAAAATGAATTTGGCTATTTTGAGGATAAGTACATATGAAATTTTATTTGAGGAAGAAATACCAAATAAGGTATCCGTAAATGAAGGTATAGAACTTGCTAAGAAATATGGTGAAGACAGTTCACCAGCTTTTGTAAATGGTATATTAGCAAAAATGCTTTAGAATATAAAGTAAACTAAATAATAATAAAATAACTAGTCAGATATTAATAGTATATTTGGCTAGTTATTTTATTTTACTAAAAGAGGAAATCTGATACTTTGTTAGAAATATATTGTTAAGTAAGTAATTTAAATTTGTGTTTAGGAGAGGGTAATGTGGGAATTAGAGTTAATGGAAAAGAAATAGTTGAAACATATAGAGATGAGATTAGGACAATAATAAAGGATGTGGTTGATAAGGGGCTACGTGTACCGTCAATTAAGACCATTTTGGTAGGAGATGATGGGGGCTCGTTGTCGTACGTTAGAAGTCAAAATAACCTGTGTAATAAATTAGGGATTTCATATAATTGTATTCAATTGGATAAAGAGATAAGTCAAAAGGATTTAGTAGATATTATAGAAAAATTAAATCAAGATAATAGTGTGGATGGAATAATTATTCAATTACCATTACCCAAAAACCTAAATGAGAAGGAAATCACATCTAAAATTTCGTATAAAAAGGATATTGATGGATTAACAGATGTAAATATGGGTAGATTTTATAAAGGAGATAAAAGCTTTATTCCTTGTACTGCATTAGGTGTCATTGAGATGATAAAAAATACTGGATGCATTATTAAAGGAAAACATGCGGTTGTTATTGGTAGAAGCAATATTGTAGGAAAACCAGCAGCGCAACTACTACTTAACGAAGATGCAACTGTTACTATATGTCACTCAAAAACTACTAACCTAAAGCAGATTTGTAAAACGGCTGATATAATAGTAGCAGCAATAGGTAAACCTGGGTTTGTAACAAGTGAATTTATAAAAGAAGGGGCCGTTGTTATAGATGTTGGGACAACAATGATAGATAACAAAGTTACCGGGGATGTATGTTTCGAGGATGTTATAGATATCGCAAGTTTTGTTACCCCAGTACCAGGTGGAACAGGTCTTATGACCACAACAATGCTTATAAAAAATGCTTGCGCTGCGTGGAGGGATAATGTTTATTAAAGTAATAACAGTAACTGCCCTTAATGGGTATATTAAAAAAATAATAGATAGTGATTTTATATTAAATAATGCGAATGTTAAAGGTGAGTTATCTAACGTAAAATTACATTCAAGCGGACACATATACTTTACGTTAAAAGATTCATTTGGAAAGGTGAATTGTGTAATGTTCAAATCACAAGCTCAAAAACTAACGATTACACCTAGAGATGGTATGAATGTTATAATTAGAGGTAAGGTTTCTGTTTATGAGAAAGGTGGGGCATATCAAGTTTATTGTGATTCCATGGAGACAGACGGAGAAGGTCAACTATTTTTAGCTTTTCAAAATCTAAAGGAAAAACTAGCAAAATTAGGTCTGTTTGATGACAATCATAAAAGGATTATCCCATCATTTCCTACTAGAATTGGAATAATTACATCGCAAACAGGTGCTGCAGTTAAAGATATTATTAATGTTGCAACAAGGCGTAACTCAAATGTTAATATGTTAATATATCCAGCGCTTGTCCAAGGTGTGAATGCCAGTACTGAAGTTGAACAAGGCATAAAATATTTTAATAGTTTAAAAAATGTTGATTTAATTATTATTGCAAGAGGAGGAGGCTCGATAGAGGAATTATGGGCATTCAATGAAGAAAATTTAGCTTACGCAATTTATAATTCTAAGATACCTATAATTACCGGAATTGGTCACGAAACAGACTTTACTATAGCAGACTTTGTTTGCGACCATAGAGCACCAACTCCATCGGCTGCGGCAGAAATAGCTGTGAGGAATTTAAAAGATTTAAATAATGAAATTAAAACACTTAGAGAACTTTTACTAAGATCCGTGGAATTTAAGGTTACTAAAGAATACAATAAAGTCAACTTACTAAATAAAACTTTAAAAGTTAATAATCCTTTGAATTTTATAGTGAACCAGTATAGACATATAGATAATTTAAAAGAAAATTTAAATTATAAATTTGATTCAAGGATTTCAATGGAAAAACAGAAACTCTCGAAATTGAATGCACTTTTGCATGCACACAACCCTTTGAATGTGTTAAACAAGGGGTATTCGATTTTGCAAAATAATGAAAATAGAGTTATTAGTGAAATTAGTGAACTTAAAAATATAAAAGATGTGAAAATTACATTAAAAGATGGTAGTGCTTTGTTTAAATTAAGTAATTTGGAGGAGTTTTAATGGCTAAGAAAAAAGAAACATATGAAAACATGATGGAAAGACTTGAAGAAATTGTTGGGATTATGGATGGAAATGAAGTAACGCTTGAAGGCACTATGGCAAGTTATGAAGAAGGCATAAAAATATGTAACAATCTATACAAAATTTTAAATGATACCGAAGGTAAAATAAAAATATTAACAGAGGTCGGTGAAAAAGATTTTATAACACTTGCAGATGATGCTAAATCATAATGAAAGAGGTAAAGAATGAATATAAAATTGCTTAAAGATGAAGTGGAACAATGGATAAGTGATTATTTTGGTGATAAACAAGAAGTTAATATTAGAAATTTTGAGGCAATGAGTTATAGTATAAAAGTTGGAGGCAAGAGAATTAGACCTATATTAATGCTTCTTACATACAGTCTATATAAGGAAGATTTTGAGAGTATATTGCCCTTTGCATCAGCTCTTGAAATGATTCATACATATTCTCTTATTCACGATGATTTACCAAGCATGGATAATGATGATTTGCGTCGTGGAAAACCTACGAATCATAAAATATATGGTGAGGCTATTGCAATACTTGCTGGAGACGGTCTATTAAATGAGGCTATGATAATAATGTTAAATGAATGCCTAGACGGAAATTTAAATAAAATTAAGGCAAGTGCCCTAATAGCAAAAGCTTCTGGTGCAGAGGGGATGATAGCTGGACAAATTTGTGATATTTTAAGCGAAGGCAAAGTGATATCTGAGGAAGAACTTTTATATATGCATAGAAATAAAACAGGTCAATTAATTATTGCTGCAATATTAAGTGGTGCTACATTAGGAAATGCAAGTGAAGAAGATTTAAGCGCCTTAAAGATGTTTGGCGATAAATTGGGATTAGCTTTTCAAATAAAGGATGATATATTAGATGTTGTTGGGGATGTTGCTATTTTAGGAAAAAATGTAAAAAGTGACGAATGTAATAATAAAACTACATTTATAACAATGTATGGACTAGCAAAATGCAAAGCAAAATGCAACGATCTAACGCAAGAGTGTTTTCAAATACTAAAAGGGTTAAAGGCAAATACTAACTACTTAGAAGAAATTACAGAGTTTTTACTTAAAAGAGAATATTAAATAACCACTAATAATAGCTTTTGAATTAAATATTATTATATGATATAATATTTGCATAAATGTGGGTAAAATAATATATTTAATAAAAGAGGATAGATATATATGAGTAAAATATTAGATGATTATAATGATATAAATAAGATAAAAGAAATGACGATACAAGAACTTAATGTTCTTGCTCTAGAAATAAGAAAGTTTTTAATTGAAAAAGTCTCTAAAACTGGAGGCCATTTAGCTTCTAATTTGGGAGTGGTGGAGTTAACCTTAAGTTTATTTAATGTATTTGACTTAGAAAAAGATAAAATAATATGGGATGTTGGTCATCAATCCTATGTATATAAAATTCTTACAGGAAGGAAAGATAAATTTGATTCTCTAAGAACTTTTGGTGGATTAAGTGGTTTTCCAAAAAAAGAAGAAAGTAAATATGATTTTTTTGAAGCTGGGCATAGCAGTACTTCAGTTTCTGCAGGCCTTGGCATGGCAAGAGCTAGAGACCTAAAGAAAGAAGATTTTAATGTTATTTCGGTAATTGGAGATGGTGCACTTACAGGAGGCATGTCTTTTGAAGCTTTAAATGATGTAGGATTTAGAAAAACTAAAATGATTATTTTGCTCAATGATAACCAAATGTCTATTTCTAAAAATGTTGGAGGGATGTCTAAGTATTTAAGTCAATTTAGAATTGATCCAACTTATAATAGAATAAGAGATGAAATAAATTCTACTCTTAGAAAGATTCCTAATGTAGGCAATGGTATGGTTAAATCAATTGAAAAGATTAAAAATGGAATTAAGCAGGTTATTGTACCAGGAATGCTTTTTGAGCATATGGGTATAAAATATTTAGGACCTATAGATGGGCATGATATTAAAGAGGTAAGTAAGGTTTTGAAGTTAGCTAAAAATATAGATGGACCAGTTATTATTCATGTTATAACTAAAAAAGGTAAGGGTTATAAATTTGCTGAAGAGCAGCCACGTAAATTTCATAGTATGGGCCCATTTAATCCATCAAATGGAGAGTTATGTAGTAGTTCTAAAGAAAGTTACTCAGATGCATTTGGACAACAGATTGTTCATCTTGCAAAGGAGAATAAGAATATAGTAGCAATAACAGCGGCAATGCCTGAAGGTACAGGGCTTGAAATGTTTTCAAAAGAGTTTAAGAATAGGTTCTTTGATGTAGGGATTGCAGAGCAACATGCTGTTACTATGGCGGCAGGGATGGCAGCATCAGGTTTAAAGCCCATTTTTGCTGTTTATTCTACTTTTCTTCAAAGAGCATATGATCAAATTTTACATGATGTGTGCATTCAGAGATTACCTGTTATTTTTGCAATAGATAGAGCTGGCATAGTTGGACCGGATGGGGAAACTCATCAAGGAGTATTTGATTTATCATATTTATCTCATATTCCTAACATGACAATTATGGCCCCTAAATGCATAGGCGAACTTAAGACAATGCTAACTTTTGCTGTAGAGCAAGATTACCCAATTGCTATACGATACCCTAGGGGAGGGGATAGTAGCAATGTTGAAATGTTACCTATGGAAAATTTCAAAAGGGGAAAATGGGAAACACTGTTTGATGGAGGTAAAATAGCATTTATAGCTACAGGTAAAATGGTTCAAAATGCTATACTTGTTAGGGAGAAATTAATGAATATGGGTGTAGAAGCTACTGTGATTAATGCTTGTTTTATTAAGCCTATTGATACATCGCTAATATCAGAATTAATTTATAAAAATTATTCACTAGTAACTATAGAGGATAATATTGTACATGGAGGATTAGGTTCTTTAGTACTAGAGTATGTAAACTCATTAGATGTTAAAACAAAGGTTATTAATTTAGGATTTAAAGATGAGTTTATACCACATGGAAAAGTGGATATATTGTACAGATTACATAAACTTGATGTGGATGGAATTTTTGAAAGTATTTTAAAATTAGTTTGAAGTTAATCTAAAAGTGCTTTAAATAAAGACTTTAGAGGGTTCATGAGGAGTTTTTTATGTTAGAAGATAAAGAGAGATTAGATGTTATTGTGGTTGATAGAGGAATTATTACCTCTAGAGAAAGAGCAAAGGAAAATATTATTGCAGGAAAAATATTTGTTGATGGTATTAAAACTACTAAATGTGGAAAAAAAGTAGATATATTATCTAGTATTGAATTTATTGGAGAAGATATCCCCTATGTAAGTCGTGGGGGATTAAAGCTCAAAAAGGCTATAGAATCTTTTGACATCAATCTTAAAGGTAAAATTTGCCTTGACATTGGTGCATCTACAGGAGGATTTACAGATTGCATGCTTAAGCATGGTGCATCTAGGGTATACTCTATAGACGTAGGGACAAACCAGTTAGATGACAAGCTTAGATGCGATTCACGAGTGATCTCAATGGAGAAGACAAACATAAGATATTTAAGTGTGGATAGTATTGGTGAACTTGCATGTTTTGCAAGTGTTGATGTGTCATTCATATCCCTTGGGAAAGTTATTCCTAGTTTACTTAATCTATTAAAAGATGATGGTAGTGTTGTAGCACTATTAAAACCACAATTTGAAGTAGGGGTAGGCATAGTAAATAAAAAAGGAGTAGTAAAAAACCCTAATGAACATGTGAAAGTAATAGTTGGAGTTTTAAGTTTTTTGAAAAGTCTAGATGTAAAGGTTATTAATATTAATTACTCATCCATAAAAGGACCTAATGGTAATATCGAATATTTAATTTATTTTACAAAAGATAAATATCAATTTGAAAATTATAATGAAGACAATATAAAGCAATTAGTTGGTGATGCACACAAAGATTTAAATTAGGGCAAAAGAGTAATCATTAGTTAATGTCTGCTAGTAAGCGCTAAGGAGGGAATATGAAGAATATAGGCATTAATATAAATACAACTAAGGATAAAGATGGGAAAATAATTAAGTATGTAAAAGACATTGTCAGAAAATATGTAGATGATACTAATATATATACATTTCAGGATGCCATTGGACTTGATAATATCAAATATAACAATTTGGATATTATTATCGCTTTGGGTGGCGATGGAACTATTTTAAGAACATCACGAAACTTAAATAACTCTAATATTCCAATTTTAGGCGTTAATATAGGTAATTTAGGATTTCTTTCAAGTGTAGAACTATTAGAATTTGAAAATGCAATGAAAAAATATATCGAAGATGATTATTTTGTAGAGGATAGAATGATGCTTAAGTGCACTTTGCCATATAGAGAGAGACAAGAAGAATATATTGCATTAAATGACATTGTTGTATCTAAAGGAACGCTAGCAAGGGTTGTTAAATATGAACTTCATATAGATAATAAATTTTACCTGGATTTTACAGGAGATGGACTTATAATAGCTACTCCAACAGGATCTACAGCATACTCATTATCAGCAGGAGGACCTATAATTTATCCAAACCTAGATGTTATAGCCTTAACACCTATTTGTCCACTATCATTGTCTATGAGGACTATAGTACTTGATTCTAAAAGCGAAATATCTATTAGTATAAAAAGTGAGCATGAAAGCATATTCTTAACGCCAGATGGGCAGCGTGCAATAAAACTCAATAACTATGAGAAAATATTAGTAAGTGTCTCAAATAGAAAATGTAGATTAGTTAAATTTAATGATTATAATTATTTTAGTATACTTAGAAAAAAAATAATTTCTAGAACAATGGACTGTGAGGGAGAAAAAGATGAAGATAGCACGGCATGCAAAAATAATTGAAATTATTCAGGGCAAAGAGGTTGAAACACAGGAGCAGTTAGCAGAAGAACTAAAAAATAAGGGGTTTGAAATTACTCAAGCAACTGTATCTAGAGATATAAAAGAACTAAAATTAATTAAGGTTATGAATGCGTATGGAACCCATAAATATGCTACTAGTTCACCAGGTGATAGTTTTCTATCAAACAAATTAGTCAATATTTTTTCTCAAACAGTGCTTTATGTTGATCATGTGGATAATTTTATAGTTCTTAAAACTATATCTGGAGCAGGTGGCGCAGCTGCTGAAGCATTAGATTCATTGAAATTCAATGGGATTGTTGGAACTATTGCAGGAGACAATACTGTATTTATATTAGTTAGAAAAGAAGAAGATACAAAAGAGATAATTCAAAAAATTAAAAAAATGATTAATGAATAGGAGGAATTAGTATGCTCCTACAATTAAATATTATGAATTTTGCCCTTATTGAAAAATTAAGTATTAATTTTGAACGAGGATTTAATGTGTTTTCTGGTGAAACAGGAGCAGGAAAATCAATCTTAATAGATGCTATTAATTTTGTATTAGGCGGGAAATTCAATAAGAACTTAATTAGAACAGGCGAAGATAAAACTTATGTCGAGGCTATATTCACCATTAATAATTTAAATAGCAAAAAGGTTTTAGATGACATGGATATTGATTATGAGGATACTGTATTCATAAGCCGTGAAACATTTCAATCTGGAAAAACAATTGCTAAAGTTAATGGTAAAACTATGTTACTCTCAAAGGTTAAACTTGTTAGTAAAAATTTATTGGATATACATGGCCAACATGATAATCACAATTTATTAGATAAAGCTAATCATATATTTTATGTGGATTCATTTGGTACTGATAAAATTAATAAGATTCTTGAAAGATACAAAGAGAAATATGTAAGAATGATATCTATTAAAAATAGAATTATAAAACTAGAAGGAAATGAGAGTGAAAGAGAGAAAAGAATTGATTTCTTAAATTACCAGTTAGAAGAAATCAAAAACACTCATTTAAAAATTGGTGAAGATCAGGAACTTTTAGAGAAATATGCTATAATCAGCAATGCAGAAAATCTAGAACAACATTTATCTAAAAGTTATCAATTATTATATAGTACAGATGAAGAAAACACCTCAGTTTTTTATAATTTAGCAATGGCAATTAAAGAACTTCGAGGTATAGAAAAACATATGGAAAAAATAAAGCTAATTACAGATGCTATTGAAGAAAGTTACTTTAATATAGAGGGTAATATAGCAGATATCAGAGATTTAAAAGAGACAATTTATTATGATGAAAAGGAACTAAACTTTACGAATAATAGAATAAGTCAAATCAATAATTGTAAGAAAAAATATGGACTGACTATTGAAGAAATTTATAAATATAAAGATAAAATTCAACTTGAATATGAAGAATTGATTAACAGTAGTGAAATTATTCTAACACTAAAAAAAGAAAAAGTTGCCCTTGAGGGAGAAATGAAAACTATTGGGGAACAAATTCATGAAATTAGATGTACAACAGCTAAAAAGCTTCAAGATAAAATTAAAGATGAATTAAATTATATTGGGCTTGAAAAAAGTAAATTCTACATAGAAGTGAAACTCGAAAGTGTGTTTTATGACAATGGATGCGATAAAGTTCAGTTTTGTATATCTACTAATCCTGGAGAACCACTAAATCCATTAGAAGATATTGTTTCAGGGGGTGAATTATCACGTATAATGCTTGCACTCAAGACTGTATTCGTTGATAAGGATGAAATACCTACTGTTATATTTGATGAGATTGACACGGGTATCAGCGGTAGAATTGCGCAATGTGTTGGAGAGAAAATGTATTTAATATCATTAAATCATCAAATTTTTTGTGTAACTCATTTGCCGCAAATAGCTAGTATGGCTGACACAAATTATTTAATATCTAAAAATGTTATAGATAATAAAACATATACTAATATTATAAAAATGAATGATGAAGAAAAACAAAATGAAATTGCTAGAATGATTGGTGGTACTGAAGTTACTAAAATAACCTTGGAAAATTCTAAAGAAATGATAAATATGGCAAAGAAAAAAAAGAAATATTAGTTTTTTAATTTTTTTAGAAAAATATAGTAATATAAAAAGACATTTAGGGAAAGATAAAGTCATAGACTATGGCTTTATTTTTTTTTGTTTAAAGATATAGATATTACTACAGATTATCAAAGAAAATTATTTATAAAATAAATTACAAATGAAAATAAAGAAAATAATCTAATGATGTAATATTTATGGAAAATATGAAAAAAAATAAAATATTGCAAAATTATTTTAAATTATCATAAATTGGTTTTGAATCTATTTCTTTGACTATTTTTGAATTAATGTTATAGCATAATATGTAGAAATGCAGGGTAACTTAGAGTTATAACTATTGAGAAAAGGAGGTAAAGCTTATGAAGAAAAAATTAAATATATTATGTTGGATCATGACACCTCTAATAATAATTGCTTTAAGTGTCTGCTTTAAGGTGCAAAATAAAGTTGTCGCAATGTTTAATAACCCAATTGAGAGTTCCTATTCTATTGGAAATACTATACAAGTAAAAGAAAATAAAAGTAACAGTATTAACAAGTCGTTTATAGTTAAAAATATGAAAGGTTCAAAAGTTAATTTGCAAGGGTTATTAGATGTTCAAGCAACTTTTATAAAAAGCAAGTCAGACATAATGGTTTATCCAGGAGGGCAACCGATTGGTGTAAAACTAAATACTAAAGGAGTTTTAGTAGTAGCTTTATCTGATATAGAGGGCAAGAATGGTAAAACACCAAGTCCTGCAGCAAATGCAGGTGTACAAATAGGAGATAGCATAATAAGTATAAATGATAATGAAATAAATAATGCTGAGGATGTTGCATTATTTATAAATAAAGCTAAAAATTCAGAGCTTATTCTTAAATTACAACGTAAAAATAAACCTGAATTTTTTGAAGTGAAAGTACTTCCAACTATTGATTCTACCGACGGGAAACAAAAAATTGGATTGTGGGTACGTGATTCAACAGCTGGAGTTGGTACATTAACTTTATATGATGATAAAACTAAAAAATTTGCTGCGCTAGGGCATCCTATAACAGATGCTGATACTGGAACAATACTTAGCGTTAATAGTGGTGTAATTATTTCATCTAATATAATATCTATAAAAAAAGGAACAAGAGGAAGTGCGGGAGAATTAAGAGGGCTTTTTGTGGATGAAAATAAAATAAAGGGTCAAATTGTTAATAATACAGAATGTGGTATATTTGGAGATGGAACTAAGAGTCTTATTAACAGTAAATTTAATAAACCTATGCAAATTGGTTTGAGAAATGAAATTAAAGAAGGTAAAGCTCAAATTTTGACAACTATAAATGGTAGCGAACCAGAACTGTTTGATATAGAAATACAAAAACTCTTATCACAAAACACGTCTGGATCAAAAAGCATGGTAATAAAAATTACTGATCCTAAGCTTCTGACTAAAACAGGTGGTATAGTGCAAGGTATGAGTGGTAGCCCAATAATTCAAAATAACAAAATTATAGGTGCTGTAACACATGTTCTAATTAATAAACCTGATGTAGGTTATGGAATATATATAGAATGGATGTTAAAGGATGCAGGGATTTTATCTAAATAACTAGCATTATTTAAAAAAAAGAGGTAAAATAGGTATTAAGTGATAAAGGATAGCAAAGCTATCCTTTATCTATGAAAAATGTTAAATTATGATAAAAAAAAGTTTTTTTGTAAATATTATTAAAATAAAAAGGATTTGTAATTCTTTTGTCGAATTAATATTTGTTAAGATATGGGAATTTATTTATAAAGGGGAGTTATATATTATGGAAGAACCTAGAATTAGTGTACTTATTGCAGATGATAATAAAGAGTTTTGCAATATTTTAAATGATTACTTGTTGAGCCAAAGGGACATTATTGTTACAGGCATCGCAAAAGATGGAATTGAAGCTCTTAAATTAATAAAAGAGAGAAAACCTGATTTAGTAGTTTTAGATATAATAATGCCACATCTAGATGGTCTTGGGGTACTAGAAAGATTGGGCAGCATGGATCTAGATCCAATACCTAAAATAATAGTTTTATCTGCAGTTGGACAAGATAAAATAACTCAAAGAGCTATTGCATTGGGAGCAGATTACTATGTTGTAAAACCTTTTGACATGGAGGTCTTTACGAAAAGAATACGACAGATGTTTAACAATACAATTTCTAGTGATAACAGTAAAAAATCAATTTCGTTTATTGATACAACTGAACCTAGAAAAACTAGTCGTAATAACGAACCAATGGACCTAGAGGCTGAAATAACAAATATAATTCATGAAATTGGTGTTCCGGCTCATATTAAAGGTTATATGTACTTAAGAGAAGCAATTACTATGGTAGTAAACGATATAGAACTATTATCTGCAGTGACAAAGGAATTATACCCTTCAATTGCTAAAAAATTCAATACAACTGCAAGTAGAGTTGAAAGAGCAATAAGACATGCTATTGAAGTAGCATGGGGACGTGGTCAAGTTGAAACTATAAATAAAATATTTGGTTATACCATACATAATGCTAAAGGTAAACCAACTAATTCAGAATTTATAGCAATGGTTGCCGACAAATTAAGATTGCAAAATAGAGTTTCTTAAGAAACAATGAAACAAGAGCTGTGGATAATGCAGCTCTTGTTTTATTTCATTGGTAAAATATGATATAATAAAAGTATAATTTTGTATGTATGATCTATAAAAGAAAACGATTACAAAATGTATCTACTATAACATTGGAGGGGTGTATTATGTCAAGTATCATAGATGGGGAAAAGGTTTTATGCAGCATTATTACTCATAAAAACATTAGTAAATCTACTATGGCAACAAATGTTTTTGCAAATTTAATTTCATTGGGCGTTTCTGGTAGAGTAACAGACGATTTTAAGATAATTCTTACTAATGAAAAATTATATTTAGAAGTCTCAACTCTTAGTGCTTGGGGCGGATTACGTGAAACGTTGTATACAGATAAATTTTTAAGAGAAGATATAAAATCTTTCAAGGTAGAAAGTAAAGGCGATGAAGAAATTATTGAGATAACTACAAATGAGGATAAAACAATGAGTCTTGTAAGGGATAATGAAAAAAATAATGATTTAGCTCAAGTAATGTCAACATTAATATCAAAAAACGCATAATATTCTACTTTACAATTGCATAAAAACAAGAAAAAGCACAGATAAATTAGACTTTTATAGTCCTTTTTATTTGTGCTTTTTCTTAGATATATAAATCCCATTCAACTTTTAAAGCAATAATACCTTCTCTAACTTTTTCTCCTTTAACATCAAACTCTCCGTTTAATCCGGTTACGATGTTAGTATAATCATTTTCAGCACATTGGCATTCTAAAAAAATGTCAGTTCCTTCTGGGTTAGCTCTTTTAATATTGTCTATTTCTTTTTTTATTTCTATAGCATTTGTATATAATTTCATAATAGTCTCCTCTGCAGTATATATTTGATCATTAGATAATCAATTTAAGATAATATAATAACTTCTGCATTAAATAGTATATCCCGTAATAGTAAACCTATTCTTTTGGAGTACAATGTTTTCTTAAATTTGATGGCTTCTGACTAACATTTTTAAGATTTGTAAATCTTGAAATGGCCTTTTGACAACATGAAAATATTAATCTAAGCATGCATATTAACCTCTTTGTTATCATAAATATTAATTAAGTTATGAACTTTATAAAAAAGAATGATTTACTAAGGGGGAGAGAATTATGGTGCCTAATACATTAATGAGCAACATAAATAAACACATACAAGAAAATTTTTGGTTATATATTATAAGTATTCTGTGTGTATTTACAGGTATTATTTTAGGGATTTATAGTGTGAAATACATGGGCACAATAGAACGAAATGATTTAGTTGATTACATGATGAATTTCGTTGATCCTTCTAATACAAGTGGAATAAGTTACAAATTAATATTTTGGCAATCAATTAAAAATAATCTGCCTATTATTATTTTCCTTTGGTTTTTAGGTTTAACTATAGTAGGCATACCGATAATTATAATTATTGATTTGTTAAAAGGATTTACAATTGGATTCACATTTAGTTTCATGATTAGTGGGCTAGGGAAAAACGGTATCGGTATTGCAATGCTTGGAGTGCTACCTCAAAATCTTATTTATATTCCATGTATTATTTTTGCATCTGTAGTATCAATGGAATTTTCTATAATGTTGCTTAAGAGCAAATTTAACAAACAATGGACAAGTAGTATTTCAAGCAGAATAATTTATTATAGTGTAATATTTATTGTATTAATAGTTTTCTTATTTATAGGTATAGTTATAGAATCTTATATCGCACCATATTTTGTTAAAAATCTTATTAATAATATGGGAAGTATAAGTAAATGAAATATAAAGATATACGACAATTTGTTTTGTTACTATTAAAATGTTTCCTTATTTTAATAGTAATTGGCATATTTATGCCTAAAATGATAGACTACTTACTGCAGAATCTAATTACTAATACTAAAATTTACAAAAATAGTGTTGTAGTTTATAACCTAGTTGATAATAACTATAAATTGGTTTATAATTATATTCTTACATTTTATCTATTCTTTAGAGTATAACGTATAAATATTGATATTCTCTATAATATGGGAGAAAAATTATGAATAATTTATTGACAATCTATATTGAAAGTTTAAAAAATAATAGTCTGACTAAAAATACCATCGACGCATATACTCGTGACGTTAAAAGATTCGTTGAATTTACTGAAAGTAGAAATGAAAGTCTAGAAATTATTGATTATGTAACAATAATGGCTTATTCTGAGTATCTAAAAAAAGATGGCAAGGCAAATAGTTCTGTAGCAAGAAGTATAGTTTCTATTAGAAATTACTATAAGTATCTTATAAAAAGTGGTTTTGCACAGCATGACCCAACGACTTACGTTTCTATCCCAAAAATCAAACGAATTATACCTCAAATATTAACAATTGAAGAGATTGATGATTTACTAAGTCAACCAGATGATAATAATGGTAAAGGGTGTAGAGATAAAGCAATGTTAGAGTTAATGTATGCCACAGGTATAAAGGTTTCAGAACTTTTAAACCTGACTATATATGATATAAATATAGAACAGTTATACATAACGTGTAATAGTGGAAAGAATAATGAGAGGATAATTCCTATAGGGTCCCATGCAGTTAGATGTCTATCAAAGTATTTAGAGACTAGATCAACACTGAATTTAAATAATTTAAATTTACTTTTTTTAAATACGAAAAGTGATAAAATGACAAGGCAGGGATTTTGGAAAATTATTAAAGAGTATGCTAAAATGACAAATATAAAAAAAATAATAAATTGTTATACACTAAGACATTCATTTGCTGTACATTTATTGCAAAATGGTGCTGGCATAACTTCAGTTCAAGAACTATTAGGTCATAATAGTATGTCAACAACTCAAGTTTATTCAACTATAATTAAAAAAAGTAAACTTGCAGAAATATATAAAAATACTCATCCAAGAGCATAGAAAAAATAACTACAATTATTAGTTGTTTTATAAAGTTATATTTACACGTCCACTTTCTCTAATTATGAAAGTGGGCGTGTTTTCTTTGTTTAATTATAAAAAATATTTTAATTTATTATAAATAATCGTGATAATATTAATGAAATTTGGTAAAAATAACGTTATGAAATCTAAGTAAAGCAGATGATAGTTGGCAATTATTGTCTAGCGTAAAGGAATATGAGGAGGATTAATATGAAAAGAAACTTTAAAAATGTATTATGTTTAATTTTATCATTAATTTTAAGCACACAGCTTTTTGGGATCTCTGCTAAAGCTGAAGTAGAAAATAAAAATGACAAAGGAATTGTAGTAGATGCGAAATCAGCACTACTTATGGAACCAACTAGTGGAAAAATAATATATGAAAAGAATTCACATGAAAAATTTGCACCAGCTTCAGTAACAAAGATAATGACTATGCTATTAGCTATGGAGGCTGTTGATTCAGGAAAAATTAAGTTGCAAGACAAAATAACCGTAAGTGAAAACTCGAAAAAAATGGGTGGAAGTAGTATGATTCTTGATACAGGAGAGGTTAGAACTGTTGAAGAAATTTTAAAAGGAATTGCAATTGCTTCAGGAAACGATGCAGCTGTGGCAATGGCAGAATATGTTGGTGGCAGCGAAAGTGCTTTTGTAAATATGATGAATACAAAAGCAATAAGTTTAGGTATGAAAGATACTTCTTTTAAAAATTGTACAGGATTAAGTGCAGAAGGTCACTATACAACTGCGTATGATATATCAGTTATGTCTAGAGAGTTATTAAAACATCCTAAAATACTAAAATATTCAGGAACTTATATGGAAACAATTTCTGAGGGGAGAAAGGCACCTATTGGACTTGTAAATCATAATAAGCTCGTTAGATTCTTTGATGGATGTGATGGACTCAAAACTGGATTTACAAATGAGGCAATGTATTGCATGTCTGCCACTGCACAAAGAAGTAATGTAAGGATGCTTGCAATAATTATGGGAGCACCAACATATACAAAACGAAATAGTGATGCTAGTATGTTAATGAACTATGGTTTTTCAAAATTTGAAACTAAAAAAGTGATAGTTAAAGATAATGACGTAGAAAAAATTATTTTAAATAAGCAAGGTGACAAATTTTTAATGGCTAAAGCACAAAATGATTTTATTATAACTCTTGAGCGAGGGCAGAAAAATGAAATTACTAAAAAGGTAGTTTTAAAAGAAGGGTTACAAGAATATAAAAAGGGCATTGTAATGGGGATCTGTGAGATATATGTTGATAAAAAAATGTGTGGAAAGATTAACATATATAGTGATAGGGATATTAAAAAATCTAGAGTATGGGATAATTTAAAAAATAACTTTATAGAGTTGTTTGATAAAGCAATTTAGATCTAATCTTATTATCGTTTAATTTTTATGAGTAATGTAAAACTATAGCTTTTAGGCAAGGAAATTTGCTTGGAGGTTATAGCTTTTTTATATTATAAATTTGTATGAGCTATTTATAATAAAAACACGAACATACAGACTAGTTATTTTTTATAAGATGCTTTATACTTAAAGTAACGCAAATATAAAATAATAGGAGTTATTAGTATATTTTTTTATAATTAAGTATATAGGAGCGGGTGGACATGCCATTAAGTATAAAAGTAACTAATTTTGAAGGACCATTTGACCTGTTATTACACCTCATCAAGAAAAATGAGATGAATATCTATGATATTAATATAGTTGAAATCACAAATCAATATTTAGAGTATCTTAAAAGTATGAAGGAAATGGACCTAAATGTGACATCAGAGTTTATTGTTATAGCTGCAACTTTAATTGAAATTAAATCAAAATATTTGTTGCCTAAAGTTAAAGAGGAGAACAATCCAGATGATGAAATTGATGTTGAACAGGAATTATTAAATAAATTAATAGAATATAGAAAATATAAAGTTATAGCTGAAAATTTAAAAATGATGGAACAGGGTGCTGGTATAATGATTAGTAAAAAACCTGAGATAATTGAAGAAGATAACAACAATGCTGTAGAGATAGATTTTCTTAATAATATTTCGATTTTTGATTTGTATAACTCATTCAATAATTTAATGTTAGAATACATAAATAAAATGAATACTAATAACATTATAAATAAGAAAATCTTAGTTGATGAATATAAAATAGAAGATAAAATGGATGAGTTAAAACAAAAGATTGATTCTTTTGGGAAAGTCCATTTTACAAATTTAATATGTGGTTATTCATCAAAAATTGAAGTTATTGTTACGTTTTTAGCATTACTAGAGCTGATTAAAATTAGAGGTGTACGAGTGATTCAAGAAAGTAATTTTAAAGATATATATTTAGAGAGGATTAATTAAATGAATGAGTTTAACATTAAGAAATTGGAAATCGAAGAGATTTCAACTAAAAACATATATTTTTCTATCATTGAATCGTTATTATTTGTTACGGGAGACTCACTAAAGCTAACCGAATTGGCAAACATATTAGAATGTAGCATAGAGTTTACACGCGAATTAATTAATGAGTTAATAATAAAATATGAAGAAGAACACCGAGGAATTAAAATTATAGAAGCTAATGATGAATATCAACTTGTTACAAAACCATGTAATAGTGAATATGTTCAAAAATTACTAAAGACAAATATCAGACAATCTTTGTCCCAGGCTTCACTTGAAACTTTAGCAATAATCGCCTATAAGCAACCTATAACTAGAGTGGAAATTGAGGAAATAAGAGGTGTTAAAAGTGATAGGGCGATATACACTTTGTCAGAAAAAAAGTTAATTCAGCAAAGTGGACGAAAAAATGTTCCAGGAAGACCTATTATTTATATTACAACAGATGAATTTCTTAAACATTTTGATTTCCATAGCCTTAATGAAATGCCTTCAATTGAAAATTTGAATAATGAAAATTTGAATAATGAAAATTTGAATAATGAAAATTTGAATAATGAAAATTTTGAAAGTGAAAAGTCTGATAAAGAAGAATTTAATAAAGAAGATATTCAACTTAGACAAAGCAGCAAAGAAGTTAATTAGATACCTTATAAAAACTAATATAAACCCCATCTTAATAAGAATATTATGATGGGGTTTATATATTATTATTACTATTATTATTCAACTAAAACTACAAAAAAATTAATTATTCATCACACTCTTCATTTTCTTCATATTCAGCGACTTTATCACTTTTATCTTTATCTTTTTCTTTATCATTTTTATCTTTATCATTTTTATCTTTGAATAGGCCCTTGATAACATCCATGACCTGTGGGACTGTATCCACGATTTTATCATAAGAATTCTGCTGGTCAACTGATAGAAGCCTTACTGAATCGCTTTTAACTACTAAGAATGCAACAGGTTTTACAGTGACTCCAGCTCCGGAACCACCTCCAAAGGGATATTTATTATCTGAATCGGTAGATTTAACATTATCGAATTCAGTTCCGCCAGATGCGAAACCAAAACATACTTTTGAAATGGGAATAATTGTAGTTCCGTCTATTGACTTTATAGGATCACCTATAATAGTGTTCACATCTATCATATCTTTTATACTTTCCATTGTACTCTTCATTAAATTTTCAATAGGATGGTTATCCATGTACATTTCCTCCTTTATATTCTTTCATATTTGATTTGTTGTGTTTTATTTTCATAAGGCAGGGGAGTATCTTAAATGCCGTATAAATAATTTTTGATAAACTGATATAAATTATACTTGATATTTCAATATGCAAATCATTTTCTTCAAAATGAGGGATAACATTAAAATCCATGTTTTTAACTTTAAAAAAGTTTAATAATATTTTATGTAAAAAACTATAAGCAGTATATAGAGAGCCAAATAAAATAGCTACCACTGCAGCATCATCTAGTCCATACTCTACTTTAGTATTTAAAATTAGTGTAGGCATTAATTTTAAATTCTTAATTTTATAAGAAATTAATTTCATGTCATCTGAATTGTATGTTATTAGAGATTTTAAATAAATTTGTAATGATTTGGTATTCGGTTCATTTGAATTTGCTTTTTTACTTTTTTTTAAAGGTTTATTAATATTTAACTTCTTTTTATATATGAAAATTTCCAAAAGTTTGTTTGAGTATTTAAGAGTTATTTTTATTGGGATTGGAAATAATATAATTAATAACAATAAAAATAATATTAAAAAACATTTAAACATGTTGACCTCCCAATCTATCTAATAACTGGTATTATACCCAACAATATTAAAAAAAATCAATAAATACATATAATATTTGATTTTATATGTATTTATACTCCTTATTTATTAAAAAATATAATATAAATTCAGATTTTAAAAAATTTAGAAGAGGTGAAACCATGATAAAAAATTTCAAAGTGCATCTATCTTTAGGCTTAAGTCTTTTTTTATTATTTACATTATGTGTTCAAAATGTTTATGCTGATGATTTATATATTAATGCTATTAGTGCTATAGCATTAGATTGTGATTCAAAACTTGTCTTATACCAAAAGAATGCATATACACCAATTGAGATAGCAAGCACTACAAAAATAATAACTGCTTTAGTTGCAATTAAATGTGGAGATTTGAATAAGAGAATTACGATATCAAAAAAATCTGCAACTATACGTGGTTCTGAGATTGGACTTAAAGAAGGAGAAGTAATAACCTTAAGAGAGTTATTATATGGGCTTTTGCTAAGGTCTGGAAATGATGCAGCAATAGCGATTGCTGAAGGAGTAAGTGGGAGTGTTGATGAATTTTTAAAACTTATGAATGAATACGCATTAGAGGTAGGATTGTTAAACAGTAATTTTGAATCACCTCACGGATTAGATAGTGCTAATCACTATTCGACAGCATATGATTTAGCCTTAATTACAGCAAAGGCTAAACAAATTCAATTTTTTAATGAGATAGTTGGATCTAAAGATGTTGATGCAAGTGAGCATAATTTTACACGAAGTTATCATAATATAAACAAGATTCTATATCTTTTGCCAAACTCAACAGGAGTTAAAACAGGTTTTACTGGGAAGGCAGGTAAATGCCTTGTAACTTCAGTAAAAATAGAAAATAGAGATGTTATTATTATTACTTTAAATTGTACACCTAGATGGAAAGAAACTGAAAAAATTAATAAATATATTGAAGACAATTATAAATTTCAGAAAATAGTAAGTAAAGGTGATGTTTTGGAACACCTTACAATAAAGAATGGGATTAATAATGTTGAATTAGTAAGTGGAAAGGATATTATAATCCCTGTAAAAAACAATCAAAACATTACCTATAAAATTAAAAAGCCCTTATATAAGGTTTATGCGCCAGTAAAAAAGGGAGAAAATGTTGGCAGGATGGAAATATATGCTGATAATAAACTGTTATTAACACAGGCGCTAGTAGCTAAGGATTATGCTAATAAAAAAAGCAATTTCATTATAAAAATAAATGAGATAAAAAACTTATTTATTAATAACTAATTTAACAAGTGCTTATTAGTATAGATTTTAATATTTAGAAAACATAAGTTTTATAACTTATTTGTAACAAAACTTGTGTTTTTAAATATTTTAATAGTATAGTACTTTAGGAGGTTATGTTGATGAGTTATGAACCCTACGATTGCATTGATGTAGGAAGTGAATATTGTCATAGAAACACTAAACTGCGATATGTGGTTTAGTGTTTTATTTTAAAGATATTAAATTAATATGTGCTATGCCAGTAGTACCATCCCAAAATATAGATTTTACTAGAGTATTAATTAATAAACGTTTATTATTAAAATTCAATGTATTTATTATTGATGAAAAATCATTTAAAGAGTTTACAAAGTTTATTATATTTAAATTATTGTTTTTATTAGAAGTAGATTTTATTTTCTTATATTTAATATTTAGAGTTTCCAGTTCATTACCTAATTTTAATATTTGCGATTTTAGATACTTAGATATGTCATTGTCTAAAGATAGTTGGTTTACTAAAATATTTATTTGAGATTGTTTAATATCTATTTCCTCTGGTAAACTCTCAATCTCGGATAAAACCAAATTATATTTAGATTTTTCTGATTTTATTTTATTTAATTCATCAATTAATATATCTTTCATAAGATGAATATTACTTAAACTACCAATAACTACATTTTCGAGCTCATCTACGCGTATATTAGGATTGTTACATCGAGAGCCTTTTGAAAAATCCTTAGTACTGCAAACATAGTATTGAATTTTTTTGTTGGTAATAGTACTAATATGACCATGTTTCACAATCATACTTTTACCACATTTAGAACATTTTAAAGTTCCGGTAAGTAATGCTGCTGATGAAGTTCCAAGCCTTGGTGCCTTTGTTTTATTTATGTCTAATATTTTCTGAACCTTAAGCCAGGAAGTAGCATCAATAATACCCTCATGAGTTGAGACTGCTGCAATCCACTGTGTTATATCGCGCTTAACTCTAGCGCCTTGACTCTTATTATAAGTTAAAATTCCATTTTTGGAATTCGTTTTGCCCGTCACATTCATTCCAATAACTTGAAGATGATTCATAACTGCTTCATTTGCTCTTACATAAAGTGGATTTCTTAATATAAGTTGAATCCTTTTCTTATTAAAGTCAACTCCGTTTTTTGTTTTAATGTTATTTTTAAAAATATATATAAAAACTTGGCTAATTGATTTATATTGTAAATATCTATCGTAAATTATTTTTACTACATCTAATTCCTTTTTTATCGGTGACAATGTATACATTGTCTTTTCTTTGAACTGTGTATCCAAGTATGATATTTTTTTACTGTTATATCCCATAGGGGTTTGACCACCTAGCCATCTTCCGCTTTTAGCAAGCTCGAGCATATTGTCGCGAACTCTTTCTCCGATAGTTTCACGTTCGAGTTGCGCGAAAACAGAAGCAATATACATCATAGCTCTTCCCATTGGAGTTGATGTGTCAAATTGTTCATTAACACTTATAAAACTTATATGCAAACAATCTAATTCGTTTATAAGAGAAGTAAAATCAGATATATTTCTACTTATTCTATCTAATCTATAACAGATGAGAACATGAAATTTTTTTTCTTTAGCATCATTAAGCATTTTTTGAAATTGGGGTCTTTTAATGTTTTTACCTGAAAAACCTTCATCTTCATATATAATGAATTGTTCAATACCTAAATGATTTCCTTCTCGCTTACACAATTCGATTTGATTTATTATTGATTCGCCTTTTCCTGTAAATTTTGATTTTCGGGAGTATATTGCAGCAGTTTTCAATTTATCTACTCCTTAATAATTGATTATATATGCTATATAAAAATTAATGCTATATCTTAGAAACGATAATATCTTCCCAAAATTAAGATATGTATATAAAAAAAAAATATTACGGTTTATATATAAATAGCTGTATTTAGATCCAATAATTTTTGTAACATTAAAGTCGAAACTGCATAATATAAGATAATAGCTTATTTGGGGGACTATAAATGAAGGTTAACTCTATAATTCTTTCAGAATTAAATATAAAACAAGTAGAACTTTTGGATGAATATTACTCGCGTGCTGTTGCAAAAATAGTAACTTCTGAGTTTTCATTACAGGAAATAACCGAATTATTAGAAAAGTTAATAATTAAGTAGAATATATTGAACAAATTTCATAGAAGAATGATATAATAATCAATACAACATAAAATATGGAGATGATTTATATGAAGTTATGTGAAATATGCAAAAAAAATATAGCAATGATTTTAACATCAAAAATTGAAAATGGAAAAACTGAAACTATAGGGTTATGTGTTGAGTGTGCTAAAAAGCAGGGGATCCCAGTAATGGATCAATTGATGCAGCAAGCTGGATTGTCTACAGAGGATATTGAAAGTTTAAATGAACAAATGGGAAATATGTTTAAGGATATGAATTTAGAAGATATAAACCTTGAGGATATGGATTCAACAGATATGAATATTGAAAATAAGGATAAAAAGAATATTATTGGTAATATTTTTAATGGGTTATTCTCACAAACCGATAAAAACAATGATTTTTTAGAGGGTGAGGGTGAGGGTGAAGCTTTTTCGAAAATTAAAGAAGCACCAGAAGATAAATCAAAAAAGAACTGGTTTAAAAAGAAAAGAAAGCACTTAGATACATATGGCATAAATCTAACAGATAAAGCTATGCATAGAGGTGTAGATAAGGTTGTTGGAAGATATAAAGAAATTGATCGTGTTGTACAGATATTAAATAGAAGAAGTAAAAATAATCCTATTTTAATTGGGGAAGCAGGCGTAGGGAAAACTGCTATTGCAGAAGGTCTTGCTGTAAGGATTGTAGAAAAACAAGTTCCAGAAAAACTATATAATTCAGAAGTTTACTTACTTGATCTCACTGCAGTAGTTGCAGGGACACAATTTAGAGGCCAATTTGAAAGCCGCATGAAATCAATAATTGAAGAAGCTAAAGAAAATGGAAATATAATATTAGTTATTGATGAGGTACACAATATTATGGGCGCAGGTGAAGTTCAAGGTGGCGCAATGAATGCAGCCAATATTTTAAAACCTGCACTGGCAAAGGGTGAAATTCAAGTTATAGGCGTAACAACTCTTGAGGAATATAGAAAGTATATTGAGAAAGACGCTGCACTTGAGAGAAGGTTTCAACCTGTCCTTGTTGAAGAACCCACTATTGCTGAAACAATTGAGATTTTAAAAGGAATAAGAGGATATTATGAAGAATATCATAAAGTCAAAATATCTGATGAGGTTATTGAAGAGGTTGTAAATTTATCTGAGAGATATATAACGGATAGATTTTTGCCGGATAAAGCAATAGACGTTATTGATGAAGCTGGTTCTAGAGCTAATTTGAAAAATAAAGGGCTCATTGAGCTTGCGGGATTAAAAGAACAATCAGAAAAAATTCAACATGATAAAAAGGAAGCTGAGGCTACTGGAAATTTTGAAAAAGCAGCAGAATATAGAATGGAATTATGCAAAATAAAAGAAGATATTAATGAAACCCAGGAGAAATGTAGCCAGGTTCAGATCACTTTAGAGGATATTGCTTACGTAATTGAATCATGGACTAAAATTCCAATACAAAAGATTACTGAGAAGGAAGCGCATAAGTTACTAAACCTAGAAAGTAAACTTCACAAACGAGTTATAGGACAAAATGAGGCGATTAAAAGTTTAGCTAGAGCAATAAGGAGAAATCGTTCAGGTTTTAGAAAAAAGAAAAAACCATCTTCCTTTATTTTTGTAGGACCAACGGGTGTAGGAAAAACTGAGCTAGTTAAGGCACTATCGTGTGAACTTTTTGGAAGTGAAGAGGCATTAATACGCATAGATATGTCTGAATACATGGAAAAGCATACAGTATCGAAGCTAATTGGTGCACCACCAGGTTATATAGGTTATGATCAAGGTGGTCAATTAACTGAAAAAGTCAAAAGGAAGCCATATTCGGTAATTCTTTTAGATGAAATAGAGAAGGCTCATCCAGATGTATTTAATATGTTATTGCAGATTCTTGAAGACGGTATACTAACAGATAGTCAAGGTAGAACTGTTTTCTTTGAAAATACCGTGATAATAATGACATCCAATGCTGGTACTAAGTTTAAAGCAAGTAGCATAGGTTTTGTTCAAGGTAATTATGATGTTTTAGAGGCACAGGTAAAGGACGCTTTAAAAGAAGCTTTTAAACCGGAGTTTTTAAATAGAGTAGACGAGATTATTGTATTTACTCCACTTGAAAAGGCCGAGCTTCGCAAAATAGTAGATTTAATGGTTATGGAAGTTGTTGAAGAGGTAGGAGAAAAGAAAATTACAATGCATATTTCAGAAGAGGTAAAAGACTTTATATTAGAAAAAGGGTATGATGAAAAATACGGTGCAAGACCACTTAGGAGAACTATTCAAAAATATATTGAAGATGAGATTGCTGAGCACTATCTCCAAAATAAATTTGGTGAGGGTTCTAAAATATCTGTAGAGCTAAAAGATGATAAAATTGTTATAGTATAAATAAATAAAGCAAAAGTTGCTGAAGACTATTCAGTAACTTTTGCTTTTTTAAATTATTGGTTAATATTTTCATTGAGTGAATTTTGAATTTTTACCGAATTATAAAGTATATACTGCTGCTCAAGATAAACAATCAAAATGAAAAAGGTTTGACATATAAATATTGCGAAAAATATATCCATTATCACGTGTTGTTTCACAAATTCAGTAGATATAATTATTAAAAAACCTATAATGTTAACTGGAAATTTAATTAGTTTTCTAGCATTAGTAGCATTAATACCTTTTACAGCTAGGTATGCAGTAATTACATGTATGCTAGGAAAACAGTTGTTTGGAGCATCAGAGTTATAGGTGAACAAAATTAGCTTTGAAAATATATCATCCCCTGTAACTATAGGCCTTGGCACGGTGGTTTGAAAAAAATAGTAAGTGGTAAAAGCTACAACATAACATAAAAATAAAGTAATCATAATCCTATAATAAACTTTTCTGTTTTTAAAGCACAAATAAACATAGCAAAAGGCTAAAAAAAACCATAAGGTCATATAAGGTATTATAAAAATTTTTATAAGCGGCAAAGATCTATCTAAATCAGTAGTTAGATCATAAACTCCTCTTTGAGTTCCATTTAGTGTCCAATAAAATAAATTGGAAAAAGGAACAAGACCAATAAGTATTAATGGTAATAACTTTCTAAAAATATTTTTCAAACAATCAGTCCTTTCTACTAAGACTATTTTAACGGAAGATTACAATATTTTCAATAGATATATTAAATAATATACATAAATATTATGTAATCATTACAAAAAATTAGTACAAGTATATAGAGAATTACAATCACACGCTTTAACATCGCAGTTTGATGTAACGACCATGTCCTTGCCATCTGGCAGAAACAGGAGACTGTATATTATGTTCGCAGCTTGCAGGAAAAGATTTCTGTGATTGTTGCAACTTTAACGGAGTATGTATTTACCAAGAATATGCTACAAACAACTATAAAGCTAAAGAAAGTAGGAAATATTACAATTGCAAAATATTAGAGAAAAACAAATTTGAGGACAATCTTATTATAATGACTATTGATGCTAGTGATAAATTGGTAAGTGAACTAGTTCATCCTGGAAGTTATATATTTGTGCGAAGGCCAGACACTGAAGCACGGTTTGATACTCCGATATCTATAATGGATACTGATACTAAAAATAACACAATAACTATTGCTATAGAGCTTAAAGGTGTAAAAACTAAAGCATTAGATGTGTTAAATATAGGTGAAGAATTGATAGTAAAAGGTCCATTCTGGAATGGAGCAATGGGACTTAAAAACATATATGAAACTAAAAATAGTAAATGCTTAATTGTAGCAAGAGGTATAGGGCAAGCACCTATGATACCAGTAATAAAGC
Organism: Clostridium lacusfryxellense; assembly: GCF_018861735.1. Lineage (GTDB taxonomy): Bacteria > Bacillota > Clostridia > Clostridiales > Clostridiaceae > Clostridium_AD > Clostridium_AD lacusfryxellense. The sequence continues at coordinate 32,698 of NZ_JAHLEB010000004.1, forward strand.
ATTTGCATACAAATAATAATGAAGTTATAGTTATACTTGATAATTCGCCTTATAAAAATACCTTTGTAGGCGAGTATCTACAGAAATATGTTTCAAAAGTATTGGAGTGCAATACTATAGATAATGGAATAATGACGGCTGGATTCAAAAATGTTTTAAATGAATTATTTAGTAATAATGATGTTGCATTAGTTCATTGTGATGCTGCTGATGTACTAAATTATGATCTTATGAAGGTAGTAGAGGGCAAGAATAAGAACATTAGATATTCTTGTTGTAATAATGCTAAAATGTGCTGTGGAGAAGGGGTTTGCGGCTGTTGCACAAGAGTTAATAACGACCTTAAATTAAGAAGGCTCTGCAAGATGCAGACAGAACCTAAATATGTATTGGAAGGGAGGAGAATATTTTGAAGGTAATTATAATTGGTGGTGGGTGGTCTGGCTGCAGTGCAGCAATTACAGCAAAAAAAGCAGGGGCTCAGGTAGCATTATATGAAAAAACTGATATGCTTTTAGGACTTGGAAATGCAGGTGGTATAATGAGAAATAATGGAAGATATACTGCGGCAGAAGAATTAATAGCACTAGGGGCTGGTGATTTAATACATGTGACTGATGCTAACAGTAGACATAAAAACATTGAATTCCCTGCGCATAAAAATGCTTGGCTTTACGATGTGAATAAAATAGAACCAGCAGTTGTAAAATGTTTGAAAGACATGGATATTGAATTAAATATGACAACAAGAGTAGTAGATGTTGAGAAAGATGGAAATACAATAAAGGGAATATATTTGTCAGATGGTAAATATGTAGAAGCAGATTTATTTATAGAGACCACAGGGTCAACTGGTCCAATGGGTAATTGCTTAAAATATGGAAATGGTTGTTCGATGTGTGTTTTAAGGTGCCCAGCTTTTGGACCCAGAGTAAGCATAAGTTACAGAGCAGGGGTTGAAGACTTAAAAGGGGAAAGAGAAGAAGACGTGTATGGAGCGTTTAGCGGCTCTTGTAAATTAGCTAAGACTTCTTTAGGAGAAGATGTAAAGAAGAAACTTGAAGAAACAGGAGTAGTTATTTTAAAAGTGCCCGAGGAAGATGTAAATCTAGATAAACTTAAAGTAAAAGTATGTCAGCAATATGCACTAAAAGAGTTTGCAGAGAATATGATTTTATTAGATACAGGGGATGCTAAACTAATGACTTCTTATTACCCCTTAGATAAGTTAAGGAAAATAAAAGGTCTTGAAAACGCAAAATATATAGATCCAATTGCAGGGGGCAAAGGAAACTCTATAAGATATTTATCAGTAGCGCCAAGGACAAACAGTATGAAGGTAGTAGGACTTGATAATTTATTTTGTGCAGGTGAGAAGTCGGGACTATTTGTTGGGCATACAGAGGCCATGGTGACAGGTGCACTAGCAGGTCACAATGCAATAAGAAATTATTTGGGAATGCCACTTTTAATATTACCAAGATCGCTTGCTGTAGGAGATATAATAGCTTATGCAAATGAAAAAATGCAATCCAAAGAAGGAAGAAGAAATAGGTATACATTTGCAGGAGCAGAGTATTTTAAAAGAATGCAGGAACTTGGGCTTTTCTCTTTGGATGGAGATGAAATAAAGAAAAGAGTTGAGAAAGTAAATTTGACGGATATATTTAGTGAAAAGCTTATATAAAAATAGATAGTATAAATTATAAAAAATGACGTTATAAGATTAATGTAATATGTGCATTAATCTTACAATATCGTTTTTTTTATTTGCTATGTTGACTTGGATATAAACGTAACGTAATAATAGAAAAAATTCAGAGTGTATGTCATGATTTCATTAAAAAATAGAATTTTTCAGGTACTTGTATATTTTGTTTTGAAATACTATTGACAAATCAATTCATAAAATGTATTATTTTACTAAGGTATGAAACGGGTTTCATAATTATTTTACAAAATCGAAAGGAAATAAATAATATGGTAAATAATGAAAGTCTAAAGAAGGATATAACAATTTATGATATAGCAAAAGAAGCCAATGTTTCGCCTGCAACAGTTTCAAGAGTTTTGACAGGTAGTGCTAAAGTAAATGAAGATAAAAAACAAAGAGTGCTAGAAATAATTAAAATACACAACTTTCAACCTAATGAAGTGGCAAGAAGTTTATTTAAGAAAAGGTCGATGATGATAGGGTTTATTTTGCCGGATATAACGAATCCTTTTTTTTCAACAATTTTTTTAGAAGCTGAGAAAGTCGCTTTAGAATTCGGATATTCAATGATTTTATGCAATTCTATGGATAACTCTAAAGTTGAAGCACTACACGTAAAAACTTTATCAGAAAAACATGTTGATGCAGTAATTTTTATGGGTCATAGAGTGAATGCTATAAAAACAATTATAAACTATGAATCAGATTTACAAAGACTTGCTAATAAAATACCGGTTGTGATTGTAAATGGTAAGATGACTGGAGTAGATTGTTACAAAATTGTTACTGATGAAGAAGATGGCATAATTAAGTTAGTAGATTATTTAGTGGGACTTGGGCATATGGATATTGCTATTTTAGGAGGCATAACAAACTCAACTTCAACCTCGATAAAGCATAAGGCATATATAAAAGCTTTAAAAAAACATGGGATAAAAGTGGACAAAACTTTTATGATTTATGATGGGTTTTCTATTGAAAGTGGTGTTAAAGCAATGGAGAAACTTCTTAAAGGGAAAAAAGTTCCTACAGCGATTATTGGTATAAATGATTTAGTAGCAATAGGAGCAATTAGGGCTATAAAGTTAGTGGGCCTTGAGGTTCCAAAGAATATTTCAGTGACGGGTTTTGATGGAACATATATCTCGGAGTTAGTTAGCCCGCAACTTACAACAGTATATCAAAATTATGAGGACATTGGTAAAGAAGCAGTAAATACCATAATTAATATAATTAAAAAGATAGAAACACCTAAAAATAAGATAATTAAAACAAGTCTTATAGTAAGAGAATCTTGAAAACCAATCGAATATTAGATACTGCGGAGGGTGCTTTTTCTGCACCAGCAAGTGAGGGAGTGGAATATATCTTTAAAGATAAGATATTTTATGGGTTCAGTGGGAATGTTACTGGAATTGTTGATTATAATGGAGACCGAAAGGCTGAGATTATTACACCAGAGCCAAATACAAACCTCATATATTCACGTACAATTATACCAACATTAACATCTAGAATTAATAAAGGAAAACATGTTCTAATTTCTGCTATAGTTGGTGCTGTAAATGTTGGAAAAAATTTCAACTGTGATCAAATACCTATTATAAAAATTCAGGAAAGCTATATTAGTGTCTTGTTTAATGGAGAAAATATATTAATAAATTTATAATTAATCCTGCTAAACTTATATAATTTAGTGGTATATATTAGAAACTAATAGACATAATATATTTATGTGGAAAAAATTTGTTATATATGGATGTTTAGGCCTCTTAGCGGAGGTTTTGTGGACCGGACTTGGATCAATGCTTAAGGGTGATGTGCTTCTCAGAGGCACAACTTGTATCTGGATGTTCCCTATATATGGTCTTGCTATATTTCTTGAACCTGTGCATTATAGGATAAAACATCTTCCGCTTATTGTGAGGGGAGGAACATATATGGTTCTTATATTTGCAGTAGAATTAGTTAGCGGACTACTGCTTAGATTAGTTTTAGGTGAGTGCCCATGGAACTATGTAAATAGAACGCTGTCAATATTCGGGATAATTACATTGAGTTATGCACCGGTTTGGTTTGCATATGGAATTATGCTCGAGCAAGTACATGATATTATAATGCGCATTGAAAGAAGCATTAGTAGTAATGCTAATTAAGTTAAATTAGATATTTAAAATTAAAAAAATGATGTTGTAAGAGAAATGTTAAATATACATTAAACTTACAACATTATTTTTATTTGCTATTATCACTAGGAGTTAAACTTAATAACAGTGAGCTAATATTCTCTTTCAAAACTACGGCGCTTTCAAGTGAAAGTCCAGTGCAACAAAAAAGTTTATTTGGTATTTCAATAGCCATTTTTTTTAATTCAATTCCATTTGGAGTTAAACTAACGTATACATTTCGTTCATCAACAGTATCACGAACTCTTGTCACAAGATTCATGGCTTCTAGTTTTTTTAGTAATGGGGTTAAAGTACCAGAATCAAGATGCAATTTTTTTCCCATGCTTTTTACAGTGATATTATCTTTTTCCCATAATACTAATAGAGAAATATATTGAGTGTAGGTTATTCCTAATTTATCTAAGAATGGTTTATATAATTTTGTTATTTCACGAGAACAAGCATATAGTGCAAAACATAATTGGTTATCTAATTTGAGAGCCTCATAATTCATGGAGTAACACTTCCTTTATTTTAAAGTATAATTTTTTTTCAATTAATTTAACTGGATGATTACTAATTAAATGATATTAAATTAAATTGAACACAACTAATTTTATCATGCTAAGATAAAAATGGCAAGCAATCATTTGACAATTAAAAAAAATGAAACATATGTATAATAATATCCCAATTATCACAATATAATCAATGTAATAAATGGGATTTTATTCGAGACTAATTATTAAGCTATGATTTAAAAATAAATATAAAGTATTCTGTAAGTATAATAAAGTAATATCATTGCAAGACAACCTACTACAATCCAAAATACAACTAACTTATAATTCGACTTTTTAGGTTTAGGCGTGAATATATCAACAATGTTATTAAGTGGTTCATTAATTTCTTCATGTATTATTTTTTTTAATTCTTTATCCATTTTATACACCTCATTAAATACTTATTTATATTACATATATATATTATTTATATGTGAATGAATATTACCAAAAAAAAGATTAAGTGCTTATTTGATGTTTAATAAATATTTTAGGTATAATAAATATTATATGGAGAGAAAATAGAGATGTAAAGTTAACATAATTTAAATTGAAGGGAGTTTTAAATATGCCTGATCATCAACATGTTGGAGGGAGCAAAAACAGTAACATTAATATTAAACGTGACAATATAAGTAGTCCTAAAAAAAGTAAAGGGGCTAAAGAAAAACCACCTTTGTATAAAAATTTTAATGGAGAAACTCTTGATTAGGTTAAAACATAAATTAATAATTTATGACAAGCGAAAATTAGAACAAATCGAATCATAAGGAAATCCGTTTTTTAAGGAGGTTATGACATGCAAAAGGGCAAGAAAAGTGAAGTTAATAAACAGCAAGTTAATATTGGGACTAAAAGAACAGAGCGTAGTGATAAACAAAGGAAAGTGGAAAAAGAAAAAAGAAATTAAATTAATTTTTGATATACATTTTTAAATAGAAAGGAGCATGAGTTTATGGTAAATGAGGGAGATAACTCTATAGATGAAAGTTATAAGATAATGAAATTTGAACGTGATATAGATAAACTTACTGGTCAAGAAATTGGGAAAATAGAAGTTAAAGCATTGGATGGCCGTAGGCAGTTTATAACCATTGATGATAATGCTGCTGATGAAATAGAAAAGTCTTTATTCAAATATTTAAAATAATAGATAGTATTGAGTAGGACTAGTTATGTAGTATACAGAACAATATGAGATTTTAGTGATGAGGACAAGAATAGGGTATGCTTGAAACAATGAGTATATCTTATTCTTTTCTATTATTATCGGATAAGTTTAAATAAGAGTTTTAATTGTTAAGAATGTATTGTAGAATAGAATTTGTTTGTTGCGCACAACTAATGTTTTTTAAAAAAAATAAACTTGGTCAAAATTGTTGTTGCAATCATAAGATATATAATTGATTATTGGATATTAAGACTAATGATTTTGGAGGGATTTAAATGAAAAAAGTTGTGGTTATATTTAACGGTGGCACAATTTCTATGAGCGTTGATCCAAGAATAAGCGCTGCAGTTCCAACGTTGAGTGGTGAGGAAATGATGTCTATGGTTACGGGGATTGAAAATTATGCACAAATCGAATCATACACTTTTTCAAATTTACCTGGCCCTCACGTAACACCCGAGGTAATGATGGATTTATCTAAATATGTACAAAGCTTCTTAAGTAGGGATGATATATGTGGGGTTGTAGTGACTCATGGCACCGATACGCTTGAGGAAACAGCATATTTGCTACACCTTACAATCGATAATCCAAAACCTGTTATTGTTACAGGATCAATGAGAAATAGTTCGGAACTTGGGTATGATGGCCCAGCAAATTTATCGGCTGCTATTTGCACTGCTATATCAGAAGAGGCACGTAACAGAGGGGTATTAGTATGTTTAAATGATGAGCTTAATTGTGCAGGGGAGGTCACTAAATCACATTCTATGAGTTTAAATACTTTCCAGAGCCCAGAGTTTGGTCCAATAGGAATTATTGATAATAATGAAGCCATATTTTACAGGGATAGTTTAAAAAAAGATTATATAATAACAGATAAAGTAGAAAATAAAGTAGATTTAATAAAAGCTTGTGCAGGAATGGACTCTAAATTAATTGATTTTTGTGTTATGAATGGCGCTAGAGGCCTTGTTATAGAAGCTATGGGAAGGGGTAATATACCGCCTGAAATGGCAGAGGGTGTAAAGGCAGCTATAGATAAGGGCGTTGTGGTAGTAATTGTATCTAGATGTTACAAAGGAAGGGTATTAGATTCTTATGGCTACCCAGGTGGTGGAAAAGAACTTAGGAATGCTGGAGTGATTTTTGGAGATAGCCTGCCAGGTCAAAAGGCTAGAATTAAACTTATGCTTGCACTTGCTAGCACATCTGATAGGGATAAAATTCAAGATATATTTGAAAGTGGTAGTTACAAAAGCCGAATTTTATAATAATATTGTGTTTAAATATTCGTGATGGTATTGACGGATATGTATATTATTGATAATATTATTTGTAAAAACAAAATTTTATCTATAGGTTCAATTAACCTATTAGAATTTTTTTGTATTGAAAACATAATGGAGGTAAAACTAAATGGAATACTTTAAGCTAAAAGAAAATGGAAGTGACGTGAAAAAAGAAGTTATAGGTGGAATAACTACATTTTTAACCATGGCATACATTATTGCAGTTAATGCGAACATATTAGGGGATCCAGGGGTAGGAATGCCAGCACCAGCTATAGTAACAGTAACTTGTTTAACTGCGGCATTCGCTACAATATTTATGGGCTTATATGCTAATTTACCTTTTGCTTTAGCATCAGGGATGGGTTTAAATGCATACTTTGCGTACACTGTTGTAATTGGAATGAAAATACCATGGCAAGTAGCATTAGCTGCTGTCTTTGTAGAAGGAATTATTTTTATTATATTATCATTAACCAATGTACGTGAAGCTGTTGTTAACGCTATACCAACAACACTAAAATTGGCGGTTACAGCAGGTATTGGACTTTTTATTGCATTTATTGGTTTTGTAGATTCTGGAATTGTAGTTAGTAATGATGCAACAAAGGTAGCTATGGGGAACTTCACAAGTCCTACAGTATTAATAACTGTTGTAGGCGTAATTATAATTGTAGTGTTATCAAAGAAAAACGTTAAGGGAGCCATATTATGGGGAATAGTTGCAAGTACATTACTAGCATGGCTATTTGCAATTATATCACCAGAAGTAGCTGCAACTTATAAAATAGGGACTCCTCAAGGCATATTTAAATTTGAGTCAATAAAACCAATTGCAGGTAAATTAGATTTTTCATACCTTACTAGTTGGGACACTGTATGGAAATTTATAGTAATAGTTTTAACATTTTTATTTGTTGATTTTTTTGACACTATAGGAACTTTAGTAGGCGTTGCATCAAAGGTTGGATTGGTTGATAAAGATGGTAAGGTGAAAAATGCTGGACGTGCACTACTAGTAGATGCCGTTGCTACTACATTGGGAGCTTTCCTTGGTACTTCAACAGTAACAACATATGTAGAAAGCTCAGCTGGTGTTGCACAAGGAGCTAGGACTGGACTTGCGTCAGTTGTTACAGGAATATTATTTTTAGTAGCAATGTTCTTTTCGCCTTTGTTTATTGCAATACCAACATGTGCAACTGCACCTGCTCTAATAATTGTGGGATTCTTTATGATGGAAAACATAGTTAAAATAGATTTCAGTGATTTTACAGAGGGCGTACCTGCTTTCTTAACAATTGCACTAATGCCTTTAACTTATAGCATTGGGGATGGATTAACAATAGGAATTCTTTCTTATGCTGTTTTAAACTTAGTGAGTAATCTATTTACTAAGGATGCGAGTAAAAGAAAGAAAGTTTCAGTTGTAGTGTATATTTTAGCAGTATTATTTATTATTAAATTAGTTGTTACAGGTTTACAATAACAATAAGAATATTAGGTAAATACTATAGCATGAGAGATCGACTCATATTGCTATAGTATTTTTTTATTGAAGTAATGCACTGTAACAAATTTAATATCACCAGAATAAGATAATATAAAAATGTAAAAAGGGTGATATTATGAAAATAAATAATAGGTTATCCAATGTTGAGGAATACCATTTCAAAAAAATTGATGATATTAAGAATAAAGCTATTAACTCTGGCAAAACAATTATTGATTTGAGTATTGGAGATCCAGATTTAGAAGTTCATTCAAATATTACGGATGCACTAATTGGCGCCCTAAAAGATGATGGATATAACAATTATCCTCCTTATGATGGTGTTATTGAACTAAGGAAAGCGGTTATAAATTATTATAATGATGTTTATAATGTAAGTTTAAATTTAGATGAGGTAATAATTCTTATAGGATCAAAGGAAGGAATAAGTAATATAGTGCCAGCTGTTTGCGATGTTGGGGACTGCGTAATAGTGCCCGAACCCGCTTATCCTGTTTACAAAATTTGCAGCAAACTTTGGGGGTGTATCCCATATACTGTGCCATTATCGAGAAGTAATGGGTATATGCCAAACCTTGAAATTATTCCTGAAAAAGTCGTAAATAAATGCAAACTTATGTTTATAAATTATCCCAATAATCCAACAGGTGCAGTAGCAAGTAGTGACTTCTATAAGAGGATTATTAAGTTTTCTTATGATAATAATATTGTTTTATGCAATGATTCAGCTTATAATGAAATAATTCAAGTAAATAAAGAACCTATTAGTCTTATGCAATATGACAAAAATAGGTTATGCATAGAGTTTGGTACTTTATCTAAAACTTACAATATGACAGGATATAGGATAGGGTATGGGGTAGGAAATGCTAATGTTATAAGTGCTCTTTCAAAAATAAAAAGCAATTGTGATTCAGGGCAGTTTATTCCAGTGCAAAAGGCTGCGATTGCGGCTCTTAATTTAGAACGTGATTATGTTCAGAATGCACGAAAAATATACGATGAAAGACGATCAATGTGTAAAAGCGTCCTTAAACAAAAAAACATAGATTTTTTTGATGCTGAGGCTACTTTTTATTTGTGGTGTAAAACACCTAGAAACTATACTACTAATGAATTCTGTGAGGAATTGCTGATTAATTATGGAATTGTGGTTCTACCTGGCAATGTTTTTGGAAAGCTAGGATATGATTATTTTCGTATAGCGCTTACAAAAGATAAGTTTGTTATTGAGGAAGCCCTAAAACATATAAAAAAATGTATTCTTTAAATTATTAGTTAAATAGTATTATTATTGGTATAATATAAAGTATATAGGAAATATTTTATTATAGGTGTGAGCTTAATTAAAAGGTATCAATTACGATTTATTAGTATTATTAAAATTAAATTCGTAATAAAAGTAGAAATTTATAATTTAAGCTTGAAATTTAGGTTATAGTTTATGTATACTTACTAAGGGCTTAAAATGAACATGGAAAGGATGAGTTGTTATGATTAGGAGTATGACTGGGTTTGGGCGAGGAAACTCTGAAAAAGATGGTAAAAGCTTTACAATAGAAATTAAAAGTGTTAATCATAGATATTTCGAAACTAACATAAGAATGTCTAGAGTATTAATTGCTTTTGAGGATAAAATACGAAAGATTATTGGGGAAAAAGTAAAGAGAGGAAAACTTGATGTTTATGTAACTCAGGGTAGTTATGATAAGGAAGATGTAGAAGCCTCTCTAAATGAGAAATTGGCACAAAGCTATATAGATTGTTTTCAAATTTTAAAAGATAAATATGGCCTGGCTGGAGATATATCAATTGATACAATAGCAAGGCTACCTGAGGTTATAACGCTTAAACAAAAGGAAGAAGATGTTTCACAAACATTTGAACCTATTGAACAAGCATTGAGTAAGGCCCTTGAATCGCTTCTTTTTATGAGAGAAAGAGAGGGAGAGAAGTTACTTTCGGATGTTATACTTAAATGTAATTTCATTAATAATCTAGTTGGAAATATTAAGAAAAGAGCACCGCTTGTAGTTGGTGAGTATAAACTAAAGTTAACTCAAAGGCTAAATACTCTGAATAAGGAAGTTGAGTTTGATGAAAATAGAGTTTCTATGGAAATTGCGATATTTGCTGATAAAGTTGGAATAGATGAAGAACTTGTGAGGCTCAATAGTCATATAGAACAAATGAGGGAAACTCTTTTGTTAAATGAACCAATTGGTAGGAAACTTGATTTTATTATTCAAGAACTAAATAGAGAAACAAACACAATAGCATCTAAAGCAAATGATCTAGAAATTTTAAATACAGTAATTAGTATGAAAAGTGAAATAGAAAAAATTAGAGAACAAATACAAAACATAGAATAAACAGGAGGCACACGATGAGTATAAAGTTGATAAACATAGGTTTTGGAAACATTGTTTCAGCAAATAGATTGGTAGCTATAGTTAGTCCTGAATCAGCGCCTATTAAAAGAATAATTCAAGAGGCAAGAGATAGAGGTATGCTAATTGATGCAACTTATGGACGAAGAACTAGAGCGGTTATTATAACTGATAGCGATCATGTTATTTTATCGGCTGTTCAACCTGAAACTGTTGCACATAGATTATCTGTTAAAGATGAGGAACATTTAGATGAGGTTGAGGAATAATGAACTGTAGAGGGCAACTGATTGTTATATCAGGACCTTCTGGAGCTGGTAAAGGAACTGTGTGCAGTGCTCTTCTTGAAAAAAATGATTTTTGGATTTCTGTATCCGCGACTACAAGAAGTCCAAGAAATGCTGAAATAAATGGTATAGACTATTTTTTCATAAGTAAAGATGAATTTAAGGAGAAAATAACTTCAAAGGATTTTCTTGAATATGCAGAGGTCTATGGAAATTATTATGGAACACCTAAATCTGAAGTTCTAAAGGTATTAGATAGCGGCCAGGATGTAATACTAGAAATAGATATTCAAGGTGCTCTTAATGTAAAAATGGCTTATCCAAGTGGTTTGTTTATTTTTATTCTTCCACCATCAATGGAGGAATTAAGAAATAGAATTACAAATAGGGGCAGTGAAACACCGGAGTCCCTAATGACTAGATTTACATCTGCTCATAAAGAAATCAGTTTTGTATCAAAATATGATTATGCAGTTGTAAATGACACTGTAGACAATGCTTGTAATAAAATTCAAAGTATTGTAATTGCAGAAAGGTGTAGAGTTGATAGAATGAATGGAGATTTTCTAAAGGAGGAAATTAGTAATGAATAATTCAATGATAAATCCATCAATAGTAAACTTGTTAGAAAAGGTAGACAACAGGTATTCTTTGGTTGTAGCAACATCAAAAAGAGCAAGACAAATAATAGAGGGTCAAAGCCCACTTGTACAGGTAGATTCTACTAAACCAGTAACTATAGCTATACATGAAATTTATGAAGGAGCTATTGTCGCAATTACTACACAAGAAGGAATAAAATAGTATGGAAAACTCAAAGAGCGTAGTTATTGGTGTAACGGGTGGGATAGCAGTATACAAGGCGCTTGATGTTATTAGTAGACTTAAAAAAGAAAACGTTGAAGTATATGTTATCATGACTAAAGCAGCTAAAGAGTTTGTGAATCCCATAAGTTTTCAAACACTTAGTCAAAATATTGTCATTGGTGATATGTTTGAAGAACCTAAAGCATGGGAATTACAACATATATCGCTTGCTAAAAAGGCAGATTTGGTTGTTGTAGTTCCAGCAACTGCTAATATAATTGGTAAAGTTGCAAATGGTATTTCTGACGATATGTTAACGACAACTATTATGGCAACAAATGCTCCAGTTATATTTGCGCCAGCTATGAACGTTAATATGTATAATAATAAAATACTCCAAGGTAATATTCAAAAGCTCAAGTCTTACGGATATGATTTTATTGATCCTACATCAGGAAGACTTGCGTGTGGTGACATAGGCGAGGGAAAACTTGCTCCAACTGAAGATATCTTCGAAATTATTATGAGTAAGTTGTATCCAATAAAGGATATGATTGGAACTAAGGTCTTAGTTACTGCTGGGCCTACAATTGCACCTATTGACCCAGTAAGATTTATTACTAATAGGTCATCAGGTAAAATGGGTTATGCAATTGCAAGGGAAGCTAGAGATAGAGGGGCAATTGTTACTCTTATATCTGGACCATGTCATGAAAAAGAACCCTTAGGAGTAAGTATCATAAAAATTAACACTAATGATGAGATGAGGACGGCTGTAATAAAAAATTATGAAAATAGCAATATAGTTATAAAAGCAGCAGCTGTATCTGATTATAAATCCAAGATATACTCAAGTCAAAAAATTAAGAAAAGTGAAAATGGTTTAAATTTAGAATTTGTACGCGATAATGATATCTTACAAGAATTAGGGTCGCTTAAGAAGAAGCAAATATTAGTAGGTTTTGCAGCTGAGAGTAATGATTTACTTCAAAATGCAAAAGCAAAACTTTTAAAGAAAAATTTAGATTACATAGTTGCAAATGATATAACAAAAACAGATGTTGGTTTTGGAACAGATGATAATAAGGTAATTATTTTAAGCAAAGATAATGATCCAATAGCAATAGAAAAAATGTCGAAAAAAGAAATTGCTAGGGAATTGTTTAATCTAATAAATAAAAAGCGCTAATGCGCTTTTTATTTATTATAGATTATTAAAGAAAATTATAAAACTAAAAGGGTGATTAAGTGTATCAGTATGCTGGAGTTGTGGTGAATAACGATTCTGTTCAAGTGGATAAGGTGTTCACATATAAAATACCTATAAATTTAATAGGCAGCGTTCACTTAGGATTTAGAGTTAAAGTTCCATTTGGTAGAGGAAACAAAACATTGGATGCTTTTGTTTTAGAATTGTATAAGCAGTGTGAAAATGTAAATAATATTAAAGAAATAGCAAGTATTTGTGATGAGATTCCACTCCTTAAAATAACTGATATTGAACTTATAAAGATAATGAAAAAGAAATATCTTTGTACATATTTAGAGTGCATAAAAGTTATTATTCCAAGGGGAATAACAAAAGGTATAAAAAAGAAAACAGCACAATTATTAACTACTTGCAAGGAACTTGAAGGTAAATTTTTAAATGAACCTTATAAAAATATTTACATGATGATACAAAATGATAATATGAAATATAACAAAAATGAATTTAGCAAACTGTTTAATGTTTCATTATCATCAATAAATACAATGATTAAACATGAATTTTTGGGCACTAAAGAGGTTGTAATTAATAGGTATAATGAAAAAGACTACTCGAGGTATGAAGAAAAAATACTTAATGAAAATCAAAAGAAAACAGTGGATTTAATAATGAATTCAAACAATAAAAAATTCTTAATTCATGGAGTTACAGGTAGTGGAAAGACCGAGATATACATGAATTTGGTTAGTTACATGTTAAAAGATAATAAGCAGTCTATAATTTTAATTCCTGAAATATCGCTAACACCGCAAATGGTTGAAAGGTTTAAAGGTAGATTTGGACGAGATATAGCAGTTTTTCATAGTAGGTTATCTGATGGCGAGAGATATGATGAATGGATGAGAGTAAAGCAAGGGAATGTCAAGATTGCAATTGGGGCAAGGTCAGCTATATTTTTGCCTTTTGAAGATTTAGGATTAATTGTTATTGATGAAGAGCATGAAGCAAGTTATAAATCAGATAGTGACCCTAAATTTGATGCTCGAGAAATAGCTTATATGAAATGCGAATTAGAAAATTGTATATTAATATTAGGATCAGCAACACCATCTATTGAAAGCTATTATAGGTCAACAATAAATGAATTAGAACTGATTACTATAGGCGAGAGAGCTGATGGTGCATCAATGCCGAGTGTTGAAATAGTTGATATGCGCGAGGAACTTATGAATAACAATAGGTCAATATTTAGTAAATCACTCTTTGAGGGGATTACTGAATCTTTAAGAAAACACGAGCAAATAATTTTATTTTTAAATAGAAGAGGGTTTTCAACCTTTGTATCTTGCAGAAAATGCGGATATGTATTTAAATGTAAAAAATGTGATATTTCATTAACATATCATAGCGCTTCTGATTACCTAACTTGTCATTATTGTGGTGAAAAAGAAAGAATTAGTAAAGTATGCCCTAGTTGTGGAAGCACTTATGTGAAATATTTTGGAGTTGGTACAGAAAAAATTGAGCAAGAAATTAATAGAATTTTTCCAAGTGCAAGAACTCTGAGAATGGATTTTGACACAACACGGAAAAAAAATTCTTATGAATATATTTATAATACATTTAAAAACAAACAGGCAGATATTTTAATTGGAACCCAAATGGTCGCTAAAGGATTAGATTTTGAGAATGTTACTTTAGTAGGGGTAATAGCAGCAGATTTATCTCTTAATTTACCTGATTACAGGGCTTTCGAGAGGACATTCCAACTTCTTACCCAGGTCTCAGGACGTGCAGGTAGGGGAACGAAAGAAGGAAATGTTGTAATACAAACATATAGCGCAGACAGTTTAACACTTCAATATGCAGCAAATAACGATTATGATAGTTTTTACAAAGATGAAATAATGATGAGAAGAGCTATGGATTATCCACCGTTTACAAGTATTCTAGTAATAACTCTGAGCTCTGAGGATGAGCCTTTGTTAATAAAAAGTATACAGAATGTTGGAGAAAATTTAAAATATAAGATCAAAGATAATGATAAAATTACATTATTAGGACCATGTCCTTGTGGAATATCTAAAATAAAGAACTTTTATAGATGGCAAATTATCATTAAAGGAAATATTGAAGAAGCAATTGCGCTAGAAATAAAGAATTCAGTTTATGAATTAGTTAAAAATGTTTATACAAGTATACGGGTTAGTATAGATGTTAACCCTAGTAATATGATCTAATAGAACTAAAGATTATAATTTATGATTAGGAGGTTTTTCACATGGCTACAAGAACAATTAGGACAAATGGTGATGAAATTTTAAGAAAAAAAAGCAAAGTTGTAGATGAAATTAATAAAAGAGTTTTATTATTAATTAAAGATATGAAAGAGACTATGTATAATTCGAATGGTATAGGCCTTGCTGCACCTCAAGTGGGAATTTTAAAAAGAATAGTTGTTATAGATATTGGGGAAGGTCCTATAGCATTAATTAATCCCCAAATTGTAGAAATGTCAGGATCACAACTTGGCAGTGAGGGTTGCTTAAGTATACCAGGTATACAAAAAAATGTGGATCGACCACAAAAGGTTAAAGTTAAAGCTCTAAGTGAGGCAGGAGAAGAGTTAGTTATTGAGGGAGAAGACCTTCTTGCAAGGGCACTATGTCATGAAATTGATCATTTAGATGGTATACTATTTATAGATAAAGCTATAGAGGGTGAGGAATAATATGAAGATAATTTTTATGGGTACACCAGAATTTTCGGTGCCATCTCTTTCGGCACTTATAGATGAATTTGAAGTTTCAGCTGTTTTTACTCAGCCAGACAGGCCAAAGGGTAGAGGAAAGAAATTAGCCATGTCACCTGTTAAGGAGCTCGCCATAAATTTTAATATACCAGTATATCAGCCTTTAAAACTCAAAAACAATATAGAAATGATAGAAATAATTAAAAACATAAAACCAGATTTTATTGTAGTAGTAGCATTTGGTCAAATTCTTCCAAAAGAAGTACTAGATATTCCGAAATGTGGATGTATAAATTTACATGCATCGTTATTACCCAAATATAGGGGGGCAGCTCCTATAAACTGGTCTGTAATTAATGGTGATAGTAAAAGTGGTAATACAACAATGAAAATGGATGTAGGACTTGATACTGGAGATATGCTTTTAACAGAAGAAGTGGACATTACAAGCGAAATTACTGCGGGTGAGCTTCATGATATTCTTAGCAGTGGTGGTGGTCAGCTTTTAGTTAAAACAATAAATGGTATAGTTAACAATACTATAAAGCCTGTTAAACAGGAAAACGAAATGAGTTCATATGCGGCAAAGCTAGGAAAAGAAATGGCTAATATAGACTGGAAATGTAGTAGCAGTGATATTCACAATTTTATAAGAGGGTTAAATGCATGGCCAATCGCATATACTCATTATGAGAACGCGGTAATGAAAATATATAGGTCGAAAGTAATCGAAGAGTTATCTGATAAAAAAGTTGGAACTATTATAGAGGTCTCAAAAGAGGGATTAAAGGTAGTCACTGGTAATGGTGTTTTACTTATCGAGGAAATACAATTCCCTGGTAAAAAGCCTTTAAAGGTAAAAGATTACATAATAGGAAATAAGATAGAAATAGGTATAATCTTAATATAATAAATACAAAATTTGTTTATGTTTTAAATTATTATTTTATAATTATTCAAAAACAAATGAGAGGAGAATGAATATGTTTTTTTTCGATAGCACTATAATAATATTATTGCCAGCTATAATTATAGCAGCAATTGCGCAGATGAAAATTAAATCGTCTTTTAAAAAATACCCTAAGGTGAATAGTGTAAATGGATATACTGGGGCACAAGTAGCCAGAATGCTTTTAGATGCAGCTGGACTTTTTGATATACCAGTTGAGATAGTGCAAGGTAAACTTACTGATCATTATGACCCAACTAAAAGGGTAATGAGGCTTTCATCAGATGTGTATAATGGAATTTCAGTAGCCTCTATTGGGGTTGCTGCGCATGAAACAGGTCATGCACTTCAAGATAAAGAAAAATACGTGCCATTAAAGCTCAGAAATGCTATTGTTCCTGCTGTTAATTTTAGTTCTAATGCATCCTGGGTACTATTTCTAATAGGAATAATTTTTAGTATTCATTCTCTTATAAATGTTGGAATTATATTATTTTCAGCAGTTGTATTATTTCAGTTAGTTACACTACCTGTTGAATTTAATGCTTCTAGTAGAGCAATTAAAGTTTTAGAATCTAGGAATATTCTCTATGGAGACGAAATAAAAGGTGCTAAATCAGTATTAAGTGCAGCGGCTATGACTTATGTAGCTGCAACATTAATGGCAATATCTCAGCTTATACGTCTTGTGATTATAAGTCGCGATAGATAAAAATCAAATAGAAGATTGAGGTAAAGGTATGAATAATAGTAGACTTGTAGCAATTGTGGTTATAGAAAAAGTATTAAATGAAAATGCTTATTCGAATATTGTATTAGGACTTGAACTTAATAAATCAGAACTTAGTGATAAAGATAAGGCATTAGTTACAGAAATAGTTTATGGTACTTTAAAATATAAATATAGTATAGATAAAATACTGCTACGATATGTTAAAAAAGGAATAGATAAATTAGAGAGTTTTGTTTTAAATATACTAAGAATCTCAATCTATCAAATTAGATTTTTAGACAAAGTACCTAGCTTTGCAGCGGTTAATGAAGCAGTAAATTTAACAAAAAAAATGAGCAATGTAGGAGCTTCAAAACTTGTAAATGGGGTGCTTAGAAGTTATCTTAGAGATCCAGACGTTAAATATTATAATGAAGAAGACAACATTGACAGACTTTGTTTTGAGTATTCATTTACAAAGGCTCTAGTTAAACTTTTTATAAAGCAATATGGCAGTGAAAGCGCTGAAAGAATTCTAAAAGGACTAAACTATAAGCCTGATGTTACAGTTAGGGTTAATACCTTAAAATTAACATATAAAGAGATATGGGAAAAACTCATAGAAAATGGATATAATATAGAAAAAGGTTATGCTTGCCCGTCGGCAATAAGAATAATTAAAGGTAAAAATATAGAGAACAATCTTTTATTTAATGATGGAAACATAACAGTTCAGGATGAATCTGCAATGCTCGCAGCTCATTCTATGGATCTTCTTCCAAATCTAAATGTGTTAGACCTTTGTAGCGCACCAGGAGGAAAGACAACACATATTGCAGAACTTATGGGAAATACAGGCCGTGTTCGTGCGTTTGATATACATAAAAACAAATTATCTTTAATTAAAGATAATTTAAATAGAATTGGGATTACAAATACAACTTGTGATGAGATGGATGCCACGGAGTACTCTGAGGAGCTACTTGAAAGTGCAGATAGAGTTCTTATAGATGTACCTTGTTCCGGTCTTGGAATTATCAGAAAAAAGCCTGAGATAAAATGGAGCAAGAATTTAAGAGATATAGATGGTATAATAGATATACAAAGAAAGATAATGGAAAATGCTTCTCAATACGTAAAAAAAGGTGGAGTTCTTTTATATTCAACATGCACTCTTAACAAAAATGAAAATGAAGGCAATGTTGATTGGTTTATAGAATCACATCCGGAATTTAATATTGAACCAGTATTTTATGGGGAATTTGATAATATAAACTACAGTGATAAAGGTTATGTTACTATATTTCCAAATGAATATATGGATGGATTTTTTATAGCCAAAATCAGAAAGTCATAAAAGATGATAAAATAGTAGGAGTATAAAATGATAAATATATTAGATCTTAATTTATTAGAGCTGAAAAAATGGATGAAAATTAATGGGGAAAGTGAATTTAGGGCTAAACAAGTATTTGACTGGATTTATAAAGATGTTTGGGACTTTGAAGATATGAATAATATTCCAAAAGGTGTAAAAGAGAAGTTGCAAAGTGATTTTCACATTGGAATACCAAAACTTGTAGAAGAATATAGTTCAAAACTAAATGATACAAAGAAATATTTATTTGCGTTAGAAGATGGTAATTTAATAGAATGTGTTATTATGAAATATAAACATGGAAATTCAATATGTATATCAACCCAAGTTGGATGTAGGATGGGATGTAAATTCTGTGCATCTACAATTGGAGGAATGATTAGAAATCTATCACCAGGTGAGATGTTAGCTCAAATAATGAAATCACAACACCTAATTGGAGAAAGGATTTCTAATGTAGTACTCATGGGAAGCGGTGAGCCTTTTGATAATTTTGATAATGTAATGAAATTTCTTGAGATTGTGACTTCTGGCAATGGCTTAAATATTGGTCAAAGGCATATAACTATTTCAACATGTGGGATTGTACCTAAAATTAAAGAGTTTGCTGATATTAATCTACAAATAACACTGGCTATTTCACTTCACGCAGCTACAGATGAAATAAGGATGAAAAGTATGCCGATTGCAAATAAGTATTCTATTGCAGAAATAATTGATGTCTCTAAGTATTATATAAATAAAACAAATAGGCGGTTAACTTTTGAATATGCTCTTGTGAAGGATCTTAATGATAGTAGGTTAGATGCAGAAAACCTAAGTAATCTACTCTCGGGTATGTTATGCCATGTTAATTTAATTCCAATTAATGAGATAAAAGAAAATGAATTGAAAACATCTTCAAAGGATAATGTTGCTGAGTTTAAGAAAGTACTTGAAAATAATAATGTGCAGGTAACAATAAGAAGAGAAATGGGACTTGATATTAATGCGGCATGTGGTCAGCTTCGGAGAAGCTACATTAAATGTGAAGAACTTAAATAAAGGGGTGTAACAATGCTGGGGGTTTTATCTGATGTTGGTAATGTTAGAAAAACAAACGAAGACTCTGTAGGTTATTTTGAAGATAATGATTTTGATATATATGCTGTAGCAGATGGTATGGGAGGGCATAATGCAGGGGAAGTTGCGAGCAGACTCGCCATTGAAATTATAATAGACTATATAAAAAAGAATCACCAAGGATTAGATCTAAAAGAAGTACTTTCTGATGGAATAAAATCTGCAAATAAGCAAATATTTGATGTTGCAAGTGGCGATGAGTCTCTTAAAGGAATGGGTACAACAATAACAATTTGTTTTAAAAAACAAAATAAAATGGTTGTTGCAAATGTAGGTGATAGCAGTTGTTATATTATTGATAATAATAAAAAACTGATAAAAGTTACAAGAGATCACTCTCTAGTGCAACAGCTTTTAGATAATGGTAGTATAACTGAAGAAAGCGCTAGGAATCACCCTAATAAAAATATTATAACAAGGGCACTTGGAACAAATGAGATTGTAGAAGTTGACTTATTTGATGTTGATTTGAATAGTGTTATCAAATGCATTTTGTGCACAGATGGTCTTACTAATGATGTGACTTATTCAGAGATGTATGATATTATTATCAAAAATGAAGACAATAATGCTTCTAGCTGCAAAATGTTAGTGGATTTAAGCAAATCTAAGGGTGGACGGGATAACATATCCGTTATCGTGTTTGAAGGAGAGTGCAGAGATGATAGGAACCATATTAGGGAGTAGATATGAACTCCTTGAAAAAATCGGAGAGGGTGGTATGGCGATAGTTTATAAAGCTAAGTGTCAATTACTCAATCGTTATGTTGCTGTGAAAATATTAAAAGAAGAATTTTCAAATAACATAAATTTTATGGAAAAGTTTAAAAAAGAGGCTTTATCTGTAGCTAGCCTTTCATCAAACAATATAGTTAACATATATGATGTTGGTCAAGAAAAAGATATTAATTATATAGTAATGGAGTATATTAAAGGAAAAACGTTAAAGCAAATTATACTTCAAAACGGTAGCATGAATTACAACCAGGTTTTAGATTATGGAATGCAGATTGCAAAAGCACTTGAGTGTGCTCACAAAAATAACATTATTCATAGGGATATAAAACCTCACAATATTTTAGTAACTGAAGATGGAACAGTTAAGGTTACAGATTTTGGCATAGCAAAAGCTGCAAGTTCTGTAACTATTACTAACACTAGCACAGTTATGGGATCAGCTCATTATTTTTCACCAGAACAAGCAAAAGGAAGTTTTGTAGACTTTCGAACGGATATTTATTCTTTTGGAATAGTGCTTTATGAGATGGTTACAGGTAGAGTGCCTTATGATGCAGATAGTCCTGTATCAGTAGCATTAAAACATATCCAGGAACAAGTTGTTCCACCTAATCAAATAAATAGAAATGTTCCTGAGAATTTGAATAAATTAATATTAAAAGCTATAGAAAAAGAACCAATAAAGAGGTATCAGACTGCGAAAGAAATGTTTTTAGATTTGCAGAGAATACAAAATAATAGCTCATATACTATAGCAACAACAAAGAGTATGGAAAATGAGTACACTAGGGTTATGGCGCCAGTAAATGTAGCAGATTATGAAAAACCAAAAAAAGAAAAAAAAGAAAAAAATTACGAAGAAGATGAAGACGAAGAAGAAGTGGTTAAAAAACCAACATCTAAAGTTAATAAGAAAAATAATAATAAAACAAAGGTAGCGGTTGTTTTTGCATTCATTTTATTAATTATTTTAGGTAGTCTTGCAGCTGTAATTGTTAGCAACTATATTACTAATAAGCAAGCAGTAGTTACGCAGAAGATATTGGTTCCTAAAATTATTGGTTTGGATAGTGCAGAGGCAGAGAAATTAGTTGTGGCCAAACAATTAAAGTTTACTGAGTTACAAGAAAATAGTGACGAACCTGAAGGTACGGTTACTATATGTTATCCGGATGAGGGAACTGAAGTTGAAGCTAATAGTGAAGTAAGAGCTACTGTTAGTAAAGGTCCAGCAAGTTTTAAAATGCCTTTGGTTAAAGGGTATGATAAAGCATCGGCAGAGGCTATTATTGAGGATAGTGGATTACTTCTTAGTAATGTTACATCAGATTATAGTAGTACTGTTGCTAGTGGAGTAGTTATAAGCCAAGATCCAGATAAGGACAGTTTAGTTAAAAAAGGTGATTCAGTAAGTTTAGTAATAAGTAAGGGCGTAGAAATTAAAAATACAACGGTTCCAAACCTAAGTGACTTTAACTTTTCACTAGATGGTGCAAAACAAATGTTGGAAGCTAAAAATTTAAAATTAGGTGAAAAAAAAGAAGTAGAAACAAGTGATCAAGCGCTGGATGGTAAGGTATTTGGGCAAACTATACCTAAAGAGACTCAAGTTCCAGAAGGTACTGCTGTAGGCGTTAGTATTTACAAGTATAAAGAACCTGTAAAAGAACAATTTGATGTTCCAGACTTTAAAGATAAAACTGTTAAAGCTGCAAAAGATCTAGCTACGCAGCAGAATATAACTATATCAGTTCCTGGTAATGATGAAGATATTGTTGATTCGCAAGACAAGGTTGCAGGAACTAAGGCAAACGTTGGAGATGTTATAACTTTAACAAGCAAGGTAGCGCCAGTAGCACCTACGGGAACAACAACCCCACCTCAATAATAAAAATAGATAATTGTAACTTATGAAAAACATTTAATAATGTAAGTCAAAAGTGAATGAAGGAGGATATATGCAAGGAGTAATCATAAAGGGTATAGGTGGATTATATTTTGTAAAAGTTGAAGACAAAGTCATAGAATGTAAAGCAAGGGGGAAGTTCAGGTATACTGGACTTTCTCCTGTTATTGGTGACCGGGTGGAAATAATGCTTGAGACAGATGTTACTAAAGGCGTAATTGAGAAAATTTTTGCAAGAGATACAGAAATGATAAGGCCGGTAGTTGCTAATGTTACTCAAGCGTTTGTAGTTTTCGCCTTTAAGAAACCTGATTTAAATATGGAACTACTTAATAAATTTCTAGTGCTTTGTGAACATTATAGGTTAAAAATAGTGCTTTGTTTAAATAAGCTAGATTTAGTTTCTGAGGTTGATGATGATCTTATAAAAGAATTAAGGAGCGTTGGATGTGATATTGTATTTTTAAAAGCAAAAGAGGGAATGGGTCTTTTGGAGCTTAAGACAAAAATTAAAGACAATATTACCGTTTTTTGTGGACCATCTGGAGTTGGAAAATCAACTATTCTTAATAGTCTACTTGGAAGGGAAGCTATGAAAACTGGCGATATAAGTAAGAAATCTCAGAAAGGTAAACATACAACTAGGCACAGTGAGCTTATTGAATATGAAGAAGGATTTTTACTAGACACTCCAGGATTTTCATCATTAAGTTTAGACTTTATAGAGAAGGAAAAATTGCAAGATTGTTTCCCTGAATTTGAAGATTATAGAGGTGAGTGCAGGTTCTCTAATTGTGTTCACAATAAAGAACCTAACTGTAGGGTCAAGGAAGCTGTTGAAGCTAAAGAAATTTACACTGATAGATATAAATTTTATATCAAAACATTAGAAGAAATTATTGCTAGGGGGAATAACAAATGATAAAAATATCACCATCAATACTGTCAGCGGATTTTTCAAGACTTGGAGAACATATTAGGGAGTTAGAAGCGTGTGGCGCGGATATGATTCATATAGATGTTATGGATGGTATGTTTGTACCAAATATTTCTTTTGGCATTCCTATAATTAAGAGTGTTAGAAATATAACGAAATTGCCATTCGATGTTCATCTTATGATAGAGGATCCCTCTAGATATGTAGAAGATTTTGTGAATGCGGGAGCAGATATTATAACTGTTCATTATGAAGCTGATAGGCATATTGATAGAACTATTAATTATATTAAGAGTTTTGGTATTAAAGCAGGTATAGCATTAAATCCTGGAACGCCTGTAGCATTAATTAAAGATTTAGTAAGCAATCTTGATATGGTGCTGATTATGTCAGTAAACCCAGGATTTGGAGGACAAAAGTATATTAAGTACTCTTCAAATAAAATTAAAGAAGTTAGAGATCTTGCAGATATTTATAATAAAGACATTATGATTCAAGTGGATGGTGGCGTTGATGACACAAATATTGGTGAAGTTGTTAAGAGCGGGGCCAATGTAATTGTAGCAGGCTCTGGAGTATTTAAGAATAATGAAATCGAGAAAAACATAAAGGGCTTAAGGTCATCAATTTAATATGAAGGTAATAATAATATCAGGAGGAAATCCACCCTCGAAAGAATTACTTACTAAGGAAATGGAAGATGGTGCATTTTTAATCGGAGCGGATAGCGGGGCAAATTGCTTGTTTCGCTATAATATAAAACCCGATTTACTTGTTGGAGATTTTGACTCTATTGATAAGAAGATATTGTACCATTTTAAAAAAAATAATTGTAGAATAGATACTTACCCTACAGAAAAAGATTTTACTGACACTGAAATTGCAGTTCAAAAGGCTCTGAGCATGAAGCCAAATAAAATAGTACTAATGGGATGCACTGGAAGTAGGGTTGATCATTTGCTTGGTAATATTGGTATGCTAAAAAATTGCCTTGAAAATGGCGTTGAGGCGTGTATTGTAGACCAAAACAACTATATTAGGTTAACTGATGCTTCAACTTCATTAAAGGGCACTGTGGGGCAAACATTCTCACTTCAGGCTTATGGCGATGAGGTAATCGGATTAACCATTGAAGGCTCGAAATATCCATTGAACAATTATAATTTGAAAATTGGTCAAAGTATAACTATCTCAAATGAGTTTATATTGCCTATGGTTAATATTAAATTTAAAGCAGGAATACTTATGATAATATTATCAAAAGATTAATGCTAAACAAAACTATTTTTTTTATTGCTGACTTCAATTTAGGTTGAAGACTTCAATAAAAAAAATAGTTTTTTTATTTTGTAAACATTACCTTGAGCGAGTCATATAATAATACTGGAGTACTTTGAGAGGGGAATACTTATGAGAAGGTGGTTTAGGTTTTTACAACGGCAACTTGGAGTAATCATAACATGTTTAGGCATAGGAATAATAACAGTAGTAATAGTACCATTTTGGTGGTGGATAATTGTTGTGGGAGGAGGAATTGTTTATTGTGGCTTTTGTATAATGAATCATAACAATCATTGTTAGTGTTGCATTATATTTAGGAGGAATTAAAAGAATTTATTGAAGTGTTTAGGGAATTATAATCAATATATTATATTTGAAGTATATATATTAAACGGAGGTAAGAGAGATGAAAATTATGGCAATTAAATTACCGAGATTTATGTCTCGAATAATTAGGTTTTTTCTAAGAAAATAACATAGAAAAAGAAATAGTTAGACTGAATTTAAAAAAATTCGGCTGTTAAGCTGAATTTAAATAAAAAATGCAGCTGTTAGGCTGAATTTAAATAAAAAATGCAGCTGTTAGGCTGCATCTTTATTTTTTAATTATATAGCACGTTGTACTTTACCTGAACGAAGACATCTAGTACATACATGTATAGATTTAGGCGTTCCGCTTACTATAGCTTTAACTTTTTGAATATTTGGAGCCCATTTTCTTTTTGACTCACGGTGTGAGTGACTATATTGGCTACCTGAAATAACACCTTTATCGCATATTTCGCATTTTCTTGACAATGAAAACACCTCCTTAAGACTATGAAGAACAAAATCTTCTCAATTGAAACACGCATTATTGTAACATAGATAGCACTATGCTTGCAAGTGAAATTCAAAAGTATTAATAACTAAACCAATTATTAAATTAATTTTGTTGAAAAAATTGCTAATATAATATAAAATAATCTATATGGAACTATAAGAGATAAGTATAAGGAGGAATTGCAATGAAAGGTAACATTACGAATGAGAATGGTACTATATATTATTCAGAGGAAGCATTAGCCAATATCGTTGGCATTTCTACAACTGAGTGTTATGGAGTTGTAGGAATGGCACTCAAAGATGCTAAGGATGGATTTTGGCAATTAATTAAGAATGATAGTTTAAATAAAGGAGTTAAAATTAGTTCTAAGGAAAATAAACTATTTATTGAACTGTATATAATAGTTGAATACGGAACAAAAATATCTGTAATAGCAAACAATATAATTCAAAAAACAAGATATAATGTTGAAAATTATACAGGACTGGGCGTTGCAGCAATAACAGTGAACGTTCAAGGTGTAAGGGTCTAAGGAGGAATAAACAGTGGAATACTTTAAAATAAATGGACAAAACTTTCGTAACATGGTAATAAATGCATCGAATAGGTTAGAAGAAAAAAAAGAATACGTAAATGCGCTGAATGTATTTCCAGTTCCAGATGGAGACACAGGTACTAATATGTCAATGACATTTAAATCAGCAGTACAAGAAATTGAAAACATGGAAGATGAGTCTATCGCAGAGGTGTCAAAGAAGATAGCTAGAGGCGCTCTCATGGGTGCAAGAGGTAATTCAGGTGTCATACTATCACAAATATTTAGAGGCATTGCAAAGGGATTAGAGGGGAAATCAGATGCCACAACTCAGGAATTAGCTAAAAGTATTCTAGAAGGTGCAAATTTTGCTTACAAGGCAGTAATGAGACCCACTGAAGGAACTATTTTAACTATTATTAGAGCTGCAGGGGAATGCGCAGTTAATAGCGAGGCGGAAAATATCATTCAACTTATGCAAGAGGTATGCAAGCATAGTGAAATAGTGTTAGATAAAACTCCAGACATGCTTCCAGCACTAAAGGAGGCAAAGGTAGTTGATGCAGGTGGAATGGGACTTCTAATATTGTTTAAAGGAATGTATGAAGCTTTAAGCAATAACATACAGGCTACAATTAATCAGGTTGACAAGCTAAATACTAAAGTAGAAACAACACCATCTGCGGCATCTAATATACCTGTAAACATAAAGTTTGGTTACTGCACTGAATTGTTAGTAATAGCTCCAAATGTTGATACCAATAAACTTGAAAAATATTTAGAAAAATTTGGAGACTCGATGGTTGTAGTTTCCCAGGATGAGTTTCTTAAAATCCATATACACACAAATGATCCAGGTCTTGTGCTATCAAAAGCAGTTACACTGGGAGAATTGTCTAAAGTGAAGATTGAAAATATGAGAGAACAACATAGAAATTTATTAGGAATATATAATGAGGAAACAAAGGAAATAGATAAACCAAAAGAAAATAATTCTGAAAATAAAAAATATGGATTTGTATCTGTTGCTCTTGGGGAAGGTATTAGGAGTATATTCGAGGATTTAGGTGTGGATGTTGTAATTGAAGGCGGCCAAACTATGAATCCAAGTACGCAAGACATATTAGATAGTATTAATAAAATTAATGCTGAGAATATATTTATATTGCCTAATAATAAAAATATAATTATGGCTGCAATGCAAGCTGTTGAATTATCAGATAAAAATGTAATGGTTATTCCATCGAAAACTATACCACAAGGAATAACAGCTGTTACAATGTTTAATGCAGAAGTAAGTGTAGAGGAAAATGAGAAAGCGTTAAAAGAAGCAATTAGAAATGTTGCAACAGCTTCTGTAACATATGCTATAAAGGATACTGAATCTGATGGAATTATTATAAAAGAAGGAAATATTTTAGGTCTAGTTGAGCAAGAAATTAAAGAAGTTGGAACGGATATTTATAAAGTTTGCTCAGATATTATTGCCGGTATGATTACTAGCGACAGCGAACTTATTACAATTTTCTATGGTGAAGATTGTGTTACTACTCAAGTAGAAGAATTTATTTCTGAATTAGAACGCAAATATCCAGATATAGACATTCAACATTATAATGGAAAACAACCCTTATATTATTTTATTGCGTCAGTTGAATAAAAGCCCTAGGGCTTTTTTTCTTGTGGAGATGTGCCTAGCATGGACGTTATATAATAAACAGGGTCTTTATTAAAATCTTATTCTTGGAGTGGTATTTATGGATATTTATAGCGATATAAAATATATAAAGGGCGTTGGCCCTAAAATGGCAGAGAATCTGAATATGTGTGGGATTTTTAATGTATTAGATATACTATTATATTTTCCAAGAGATTATGAGAATGTATCTGTCCATAAAAGCATTCTAGAATGCGTAGAAAGCGAAAATGTTATTATAGAGTGTAATGTTTTAAATATATTAAAAGATGTTAGATTAAAAAATAATAAAACACTCTCGACTATAGTTTTTTCTCAAGGTGAAAATAAGTTTAAAGGTAAATGGTTTAATCAGAAATATGCAAAAAATAGCTTTAAGGTTTCAAATAATTATATTATTACAGGCAAAGTGAACAAATTTAAGGAAGAAATAACTATTATGAATCCCAAAATAGTAAAAAATACATCAATGGATTCAAATAAGATTATTGCAAAATACCCCCTTAAAAACAATATTACAAATAATTTCTTCAATAAAATTATATCAGGAGTGCTTAGTGATATTAATATAACAGAGAGTTTGCCTTTATGGATTGTGGACAAATATGGATTTTGCTCTTTGGAGGATGCGGTGCGCAATATACATAGTCCTAAAAGTTCAGAACTACTTGATGAATCCAGAAGAAGACTTAAATTCCAAGAGTTATTTACATATTCATTGAAGATATTAATGTTAAAAGAATTTATAAAATTTCATAATGATGGTATTCAGTTTAAAATAGCACCAGAACTTACATTGCTTAAGGATCAACTCCCATTTGAACTTACTAGGGCCCAAAGTAGAGTTGTAAGAGAGA
This sequence comes from Clostridium lacusfryxellense, assembly GCF_018861735.1. Classification (GTDB taxonomy): domain Bacteria; phylum Bacillota; class Clostridia; order Clostridiales; family Clostridiaceae; genus Clostridium_AD; species Clostridium_AD lacusfryxellense. The sequence goes on from NZ_JAHLEB010000004.1 coordinate 61,502, forward strand.
TTCTAATAGATCAAAAAAGAGATAAAGGCATGAATAGACTTCTTCAAGGAGATGTTGGTAGTGGCAAAACTATAGTCGCTATAATTACTATGTTTAATGTGGTGAAGAATGGGTACCAAACTTCTATGATGGCGCCTACCGAAATTTTGGCAAAACAACATTATGCAGAAATTCAAAATGTATTAAAAGATTTTCCATTAAATATTAAATTATTAAGCGGAAGTACATCAGCTAAAAACAAACAATTGATTAAAGATGAATTAAAAAATGGAACCATTGATATTATTATAGGAACACACGCACTTATTGAAGATAATGTAGAATTTAAAAACTTAGGAATGGTAGTTACTGATGAGCAACATCGCTTTGGGGTATCACAAAGGAATAGATTCTCAAACAAGGGTAAAAACATAGATATTCTTGTAATGACAGCTACCCCGATTCCTAGAACATTGTCATTATATTTATATGGTGATTTAGACGTTTCTATCATTGATGAATTGCCACCTGGAAGGCAAAAAATAGATACAAGTTATGAAAATATGTCCTCAAGTGATCATGTGTATGATTTTGCACTAAATGAGATTAATAAAGGAAGACAAGTTTACATAGTTTGTCCGCTAGTAGAAGAAAATGAAGATATGAAGTTAAGCTCAGTTGAAATGCTTTATGAAAAGTTAAAGAAAGAACAATTTAAGGATACAAATATAGCAATGATATATGGTAAAATGCCCAGTAAGCTTAAGAATGAAGTAATGGATAAATTTAAAGATGGAGAAATTAAAGTGCTAGTTTCTACTACGGTAATTGAAGTGGGAGTAAATGTGCCTAACGCCACAGTTATGATAATTGAAAACTCAGAAAGATTTGGGCTTGCACAACTTCATCAACTTAGAGGAAGAGTAGGGAGAGGAAAGTATAAGTCCTATTGTATACTACTGGCTAAAATTACAAATAATATAGTTAGAAAAAGACTAGAGGTACTTATAAAAAGTAATGATGGCTTTTATATCGCCGAAGAAGATTTAAAAACTAGAGGTGCAGGAGAATTATTTGGAATTAGGCAGTCTGGTGAATCAGGTTTAATTCTAGCAGATGTGATTTGTGACATCGATATTTTAAAGCTGGCAAATAATGAAGCAAAGAATTTAATACAAAGCAATAATAGTGAAGATGTGGTTGTGAAAAATGATATAATAGAAAAAATAAAGAAAAGTTCTAACTACATTTGTTTTAATTAAGAAAAAAATAGTTTTGTATAAATTACATATATATGTTAAAATATTATCGAAACTTGCTTAGATGGAGGAATAAACGTATGAGAATTATCGCAGGAAATGCAAGAGGAAGAAAATTATTATCGCCTGTTGGAATGGGAACAAGGCCAACATTAGATAGAATAAAAGAAGCTATGTTTAATATAATTCAAAATAGGCTAGTTGGAGCTGTAGTTGTAGATATGTTTTCGGGTACAGGTAGCTTAGGACTCGAGGCAGCAAGTAGAGGAGCGTCCAAATGTTATTTAATTGACATGGGGGATACTACATTTGAAATGCTACAAAAAAATGTAGATAATCTAAAGTTTAACGATAAATGTGAATGTTTAAAAGGTGATACATATAAATACATGGAACAGTTTGCAAATGATAAAATTGTATTTGATTTAATTTTTATAGATCCACCATATGCCAAAGAAATGATTCCACCAGCTATTGAAATAATTGGTGCAAATAGTCTTTTAAGAAAAGATGGATTGATTGTTTGTAAAATAGATTCGTCAGAGGAAATATATGAAGGTAATTCTATTATTCAGCTTTCGAGTTCAAGAAAATATGGTAACACTACTGTATTGTTTTATGAATACAAGTAAGATAATATTAAAGGATTAGTAGCTCATTTGGAGTAAATACATGGATGGTAACAATTGTAATTGTAATCTATCCAAAGGAAGACATGGAGGAACAACATGAAAAAAGCAATTTGCCCTGGAAGTTTCGATCCAATAACGAATGGACATTTAGACATTATTGAGAGAGCGTCTAGAGTTTTTGATGAATTAATAGTAGGTGTAGTTGTTAACCCAGAGAAAAAATGTCTCTTCTCTGTAGATGAGAGGGTTGAACAAATAAAAAATATAGTGAAAAATTTAACTAATGTAAAGGTTAAGAAGTTTAGTGGGTTACTTGTACACTTAATGAATGAGGAGAACGTCACAGTAATTGTGAAAGGGCTCAGAAGTGTATCAGATTTCGAATATGAGTTTCAAATGGCATCAATGAACAATAAATTGGATCCAAGCAAGGAAACTATATTTATGATGGCAAAGGCGGAGTATTGCTATATAAGTTCTTCATCGGTTAAGCAGGTTGCAATGCTTGGTGGAGTAATTAATGGGTTAGTACCTGAAGAAATAATTCCAGACATTATAAAGAAAATTAATTTAAAATAGGTGGTGGAAATATGGATATGGATGTAATTAAACTTTTAGAATATCTTCAAGGAATTATTGAAAGTTCATCTAAAATACCTGTAACAGGTAAAGCTGTTATAAATAAAAAAGAAATAATGGATATAATAGATCAAATTATAAATCACTTGCCAGATGAGTTTAAGAAGGCTCAGTGGATTTGTGATGAAAAAGAGCGAATTCTAGTTGACGCACAAAAACAAGCTAAGAATTTTGAAGAAGAGACTATTGATAAAATAAGAAGAAGAGTTGAAAAGCAAGATTTAGTCAAAGAAGCACAGACAAGAGCTGAAGAAATTATAGCATCATCTCAAAGGGATGCCAAAATTATGAGGCTAGGGGCTAAAGACTATGCTGATGAAATATTATCACAGTTAGATAAAGAGATTGAATTAAAAGGTCAGAAAATGCTCCATAAGATTAAAGGGGATGTTCAAGACTTTTTAATATCTTTGCAAGGAGAGGTTACGGATACAACAACCTCAATAAGAGAGAATGTAAAAGAACTAAGAGGTATGAAATAATTTAATTATTTTTATAAGTAGTAGTGGTACAAATAAAATTAATAATATTAGAAAGTATAAATTACTACTTTTATAGGTACCCATATTATTAAAAGTTAATACAGATGATGTATGTAGAAATATAAAATATAATATAATTGTTAAGATTGATGATATTATAGCTTGAATAAATTTTCGAGCTATATATTTTTTTATAGAAATATCATATTTATATGTGTAACTATAAACTTGAGAAATGATAGACAAACCGCTAAAAGCAATTAAAAAACTCAAAACTGGAAGTTTTACATATAGATTTGAATTACTAGAGGCTATTAAAAAACATCCGTTAGTCATCTCAAGCATTCCGAGCAATAAACCTTCTATGAAATTACTAGAAGAGCCAATAATTAAGGAAAGCTTATTAAGGATAATGTTAAATAAGGCATTATCTTTAATCATTCCTGTAAGTACAGAGAATACTACGATGAAACCACCTATGCTTAGGGAGTTTTTCATAGCGTCTTCGATGCTGCTTTTTAATATCATACCAATATTTTCATTTGTTTTAATATTTATTGATGAACTTCTACTTCTATATTTGATTCTAAAAAAAGAATTCCTTGAGGGAATAATAAATCCCATAAAAATGCAAGATATAATATTAGATAGTAATAATATATAACCTATTTTACTACTTAACATCATAGAAGCACCTACTGATCCTATAATGAATAGAGGACTTGAATTAGAAGCAATACTTAGCAATCTTTCGCAGGTGTTCAAATCAATTATATTTTTTTCGTATAGGTCGCAGGTATATCTTGCACCCAAGGGATAACCACATAGTAGACTAATTAAAAGCGCAAAATTACATTCTTTTGGTAATTTCAAAGGTTTGCAAATAATGTTACCTAATAGTTTAGAGTAAATATGAATGCCATCATAGCTTATTATAATATTTATTATTACTAAAAACGGGAAAAGAGAAGGGAAAATTGCATTGAAAAATAGCTTTGCACCGGATATGGTGTATTGGATACAAATATTTGGGTCTAATATTATTTGAAGAATAATAAGAGAACAAATTAATGTTATAGATAAATTTATCTTCAAAGTTTTAAATAGTTTAATTAATAATAGTATTATTAAAATTAGTAATATAATTAATAGTAATTTCAAATGCTAAACCCCTTTTCAAAGTATTACTGTATTAAATATATTTGAATCTTAATAAACTTATGTGTTGAAAACACTAATTTAAAATAAAATAAATGCTACTATCTATTAAAGATAGTAGCATTTATTTTATTCTATAATAATAGGGGATATCAAATAATCACTATTAGGATTTATGCTGCTATTTATAATACTGTAAGCCTTAGTAGACTGTATATCTAACCTCATGGTATCATTTAATTCTTTAGGCATTTTAGTGTAAAGTGGAATACTACTGTTCAATTTAATTGATTTTAGAATTGATTTTCCATTTGAATTAAATCCTAAAATCCGAGCATAGGGACAAGGCATAGATCTTAATTCGTTTGTATTAAAATTATCAAACCCTATAAAATATTGGCATAATATTCTACTGATTCTGCTATAAGTGTAACGCTTACTTTTTATAGCTTCCATTGCACTAGAATAGCTTAGACTATTTTGTAAGGATTTTATAATCTTATTATCGAGACCTTCAGACACATCTGGCAAATTAACCAAAGTATTCTTTGATGTTTCAGATTTATATTTAATGAATGGGAACATTGAATCTTCAGATATAAATTTGCCATTCTTAGAATATATCTTTTGAATCTCATCTAATACTGAATTTGGTACATGACCGGCAAGATTTGATAAAGAGCCATCCTCTTTCACAAATTTTCTTATAGCACTAGCACTTGAAAATTCATTATTTAATAAATTACTGTCATAAGCTGCTCCTTGTCTTTTTAAGGTGTAGGGGATAATAGAACTATTTAATTTGATTAGGCTTTTGCAATACTCTATACCAAGTATATTATTAGAAGAATTTAAAAAATCACCTAACAATAAGTTTGATAAATCTTTGTCAGAGTTTTTCAAGTAATCGTAAAGCGCTTTAGCTCTTGCTAAGGGGTAACCAATACCACTAGATAAATAGGATTTTAACATAGATTTAAATTCGATGGGTTCTTCAAGTAAAATATTAGATATGGTGTATATATCATGAATATCTCCATGTTCACTACCAAAGCAAATATTATTTACTATTCCAAGACTGTTTAGAAGACTGACAGCGCCATATGAAAAAAATTCTGCTGAGGATATGCTATAAATAGCAGGTAGTTCTATTACCAAATCTACACCATTATTTAATGCCATTTTAGTTTTCGTCCATTTATCTATACTTGATGGTATTCCACGTTGAGCAAAGTTTCCACTCATAACGCAAATTAAGGCATCACAATTTGTTAGTTCTTTGGTTTTATTTATATGATATACGTGACCGTTATGCAATGGATTATATTCAACAATTATACCGGAAATATTCATTAATTCACCTCAAGAAAGCTTTTATTAATAAATTAAATATATTATTTTTATATTAATCGTAAGCTAATATTTTATATATAAAGAGAAATTATTAAAAAATATGTTACATATTTTGATTAAAGCGATAATTAAATAGCACTTTAGGGAATGCTACTAAAACAAGTGTTACTGGTATATTATATAGTATAAAACGAATTAATAAAAGTAAATATACTAATGTATAAAGCTAAAAAGAGCGAAAATTAAGAATAGATTGAATATATTGAATGGTGATGATTTTAATATTTTATGTTGAAATGTGTAGGTGAAAAGGTGTATATTATTAATATTGTATATTATTAATGATTATAAGTTAATAATAACTGAGAGGAGATATAAGAATGACATTTATAGAGAAAATATGTTTAAAAGCACAAGCAGATAAAAAAAGAATAGTACTTCCAGAAGGTGAAGAAGAAAGAACTATAAGAGCTAGTGAGGTAATCAAAAACAAATCATTGGCGGAGGTAGTATTAATCGGGGATATAAGTGTAATTAAAGCAAAAGCTGCTAAATTCGGAGTTAACATTGAAGGTATAGAAATCGTTGATCCAATAACTTCTGAAAAAGCTGAAATTTATGCAAAAGAATTTTATGAGTTAAGGAAAAAGAAAGGCATGACTATAGAAAAAGCAGCAGAGACAGTAAAAGACCCTGTCTATTTTGCAACTATGATGCTTAAAATGGGAGAAGTCGATGGAATGGTTTCCGGAGCAGTACATTATACTGGAGATTTACTTAGACCAGGAATGCAAATAATTAAAACAGCACCAGGAATGAAGATAGTTTCAAGTTTCTTTATAATTGAATTGCCTTACAATCATTTTGGAGAAAACGGACTTCTTTTATTTGGTGATTCTGCTGTTAATATAAACCCTAGTGCAGAAGAACTAGCAGATATAGCTATTAGTACTGCAGATAATGCAAAAGTATTATGTGATTTTGAACCTAAGGTTGCAATGTTATCATTTTCTACTAGAGGAAGTGCAAAACATGAATTTGTTGATAAAGTAGTAAAAGCTACTGAGATTGCAAGAGCTGCTAGACCGGATTTACAAATTGATGGCGAACTTCAGTTAGATGCTGCTATTGTATGTTCTGTAGCAAATCTAAAAGCGCCAGACAGTACAGTAGCCGGATACGCAAATGTTTTAATATTCCCAGATATACAATCCGGAAACATTGGATACAAATTAGTGCAAAGATTTGCTAAAGCAAAAGCTATTGGACCAATATGTCAAGGTTTTGCAAAACCTATAAATGATTTATCAAGAGGATGTAATGTAGAAGACATAGTTAATGTTGTTGCAGTAACTGCAGTGCAAGCTCAAACTCAAAAATAGTTTTACATATTAAAAACATATATTAATATAAAGTAGGGAGGCAAATTTTATGAAAATATTAGTTATAAATTGTGGAAGTTCATCACTTAAGTATCAATTAATAGACATGGAAAATGAAAAATGCTTAGCACTTGGACTTGTAGAAAGAATTGGAATAGAAGGATCAAAATTAACACAAAAGGTTAATGGTGAAAAGTTTATTATTCAAGAAGCAATGAAGGATCATACAGATGCTATTAGATTAGTAATTGGAGCACTTATAGACGCTCAGCACGGAGTTATTAAAGAATTATCAGAAATAGGCGCTGTTGGACATAGAGTAGTTCATGGTGGAGAAAAATATGCGCAATCAGTTAAAATTAATGATGATGTAATGAAGATTTTAGAAGAATGTTCAAAACTTGCACCTCTTCACAACCCAGCTAATATAATTGGAATCAATGCTTGTAAAGTACTTATGCCAAGTGTGCCAATGGTAGCTGTATTTGACACTGCGTTTCATCAAACAATGCCAGAAGTTGCATACATATACCCACTCCCATATGACCTTTATACTGAATACGGTGTTAGAAAATATGGATTCCACGGCACATCTCACAGATATGTTTCAAGCAAAGCGGCAGAGATGATGGGCAAGGATATAAAGGATTTAAAATTAATTACTTGCCACTTAGGAAATGGAGCAAGTGCTGCTGCCATTGAAAATGGTAAATCAGTAGAAACAAGTATGGGGTTCACTCCACTTGAGGGAATAGCTATGGGAACTAGATGCGGAAGTATAGATCCAGCTATATTAACATATATTATGAAAGAAAAAAATCTTACAATTGAACAAGTAAATGATATGATGAATAAAGAATCTGGAGTGTTCGGAATATCAGGAGTTAGCAGCGATTTTAGAGATATAGAAGATGCTGCATGGAAAGATGGTAATCATAGAGCACAACTTGCAATTGATGTATTCTGCTATAAAGTTAAGAAATTTATAGGTTCTTACGTTGCAGTAATGGGCGGAGTAGATGCTATTGTATTTACTGCTGGCCTTGGTGAAAACTCTCCAGAAACTAGGGAACAGATTTGTAAAGGACTAGAATTTTTAGGAGCAACTATAGATAATGCTAAGAATAATGTTAGAGGGAAAGAAGCAGAAATTAGCACTGATGATTCAACAACTAAAATATTTGTTATACCAACAAACGAAGAATTAGTAATTGCAAGAGATACATTAGAGTTAATATAATAAAATCATCTAAGAACTATGATAAATAAATCTTGACTTTTTACTGGATTGTTTATATAATAAACTGTGTTTGATGTAAGTAAAAAACAATTTAGTTAGGAGGGACGCAGAAGCTTTGCTCGAGCTGTATATTTATTTATACAAGGTATAAAGATTTTCATTTTCTTTATATGAGAAAAACCAAATTGAATTTAGTTTTTCAGAGTGGATAGTATGTTAATAGATATTTCAGAATTATTTAGTAATAAAAAAACAAGAAAAAAAATTCAATTAGATTTAGAAAAAGAAAAGTTTTTCTATGATAATGAATTTATAGGGTTTTCTAAGCCAGTTAAGTTAGATTTACTTTTGAAGCCTGATGGTGACGAAATAGAGTTAACTGGGAATATTGAGACTGAACTATTACTTGCTTGTTCTAGGTGTCTTGAGACCTTTTCTTATTCAATACATATTGAATTAAATGAAAGACTATCGAAAACTCTAAAGAGTGAAGATGAGGATATTATTTTTATTGAAGATGATAGATTAGATCTAAATGAAATTGTTGAAAATAATATCATTTCTATTCTGCCTATAAAAAAACTTTGTAATAAAAATTGTAAAGGCTTATGCCATCAGTGCGGTATCAATTTAAATCATAGTACATGTAAATGTGAATTTGATGATGTTGATCCAAGGTTGGCAAAATTAAAAAATTTGTTTTCAACTGATTAAGGAGGTGTTACAATGGGAAATCCTGCTAGAAAATTTTCAAAAGGTAGAAGAGATTCTCGAAGAGCGCAGACATTTAAACTTGGTTTACCAGGAATAGTTGAGTGCCCTCAATGCCACGATATGAAGCTTGCTCATAGAGTATGTAAAAACTGTGGATATTACAAAAATAGAGAAGTAGTTGTTATGGAAGCAAAATAAAAAGAAAGTCGAAAGACTTTCTTTTTATTTTTTTAAGGGAAATATAAAAAAAGTATAATAATATTCCCTGCTAACATTATTAATGCTAGGAATATTTAAACAATATGGTATATAATAAAGATAAATAAATATTAATACTATATATTTATAAGGCACATTTAAAGTGGGGTTTAGAATGGTAGTTGTTGTAGATGGAATGGGTGGAGATTTTTCTCCAAGTTCTGTGGTTGAGGGTTGTGTTGCAGCTATAAAAGAATATAACATAAACATATTAATAACAGGGCCAGAGGATTTAATTAAGGCTGAACTAAAAAAGTATAGTTATGACAATAATAAAATTAAAATTATTGATGCTATAGAAGTTATAGGTACAAATGAACATCCCGTAATGGCGATTAAACGTAAAAAGAACTCTAGTTTAGTTAAAGCATTAAACCTTGTAAAAAGTGGTGAGGCGGATGCTATTATTTCAGCTGGAAGCACGGGTGCTTTTTTAGCTGGTTGTACTTTAATAGTAGGAAGGATAAAAGGCATAGATAGACCTGCTTTAGCTCCAGTGGTACCTGGTAAAAAAGGACCATTTATGATAATAGATGCTGGAGCAAATGCAGAATGTAAACCTCATTATTTAGTTCAATTTGGACTTATGGGAAAAATATATTTTGAAAATATTTTAAAGGTTAATAATCCAACTGTCGGCCTTGTAAATATAGGAACTGAAGAAGAAAAGGGTAATGAACTTTCAAAATTAACTCATAAATTATTAAAAGAAGCGGATGTGAATTTTGTAGGAAACGTTGAAGCTAGAGAAATACCAAGTGGAAATGTTAATGTTTTAGTTTGCGATGGTTTCACAGGAAACGTAATACTAAAATTATATGAGGGCACAGTTGCTACAATATTTGAGCTGCTGAAAGAGGAAATAATGAAATCCTTCAAAACTAAAATTGGTGGAATTCTATTAAAACCAGTTTTTAGTAAGTTTAAAAAAGATTTTGATTATAAAGAATATGGTGGGGCTGCCTTTCTTGGTGTAAATGGAATTTGTATAAAAGCTCACGGAAGCTCAGATGCAAAGGCTTTTAAGAATTCAATTAAAGAGGCCACAATATTTTACGATAACAATGTTATAGAGAAATTAAAAGCTGAAATAAAAAAATTATCTGAGCAGGAAAAAGAGACAAATCAAGATTTATAATAATTGTTATAACATATAAAGCAAAGGAGGTGAAAATATTATGTTTGAAAAAATTAGAGCATGCATTGCATCACAATTAAGCATAGATGAAGAAGAAATAAAAATGGAATCCTCTTTTATGAATAATTTAGGTGCTGATTCCCTTGATATAGTCGAATTAATTATGGCGTTAGAGGAAGAATACGAGATAGAAATTCCAGATGAAGACGTTGAAAAAATTGTGACAGTTGGAGATATAGTAGAATATATTAAAGCCCACTCAGAGGAATAACATAGGGCTCCGAAATAATCGGGGCCTTGGTTTTTTTTTCAAGCTTATTTTTGAATTTACTATAGGAAATTAAGTAAATTGAATAATAAACTTGAAGAATCTTTTTTAAATATTGATAAAAGTTTTTAAATAAACTTCCGATAAGGAGTAATAATTATGAAAAATGATATAAAATTACAGGATCTTGAGAAGGAACTTAAATTAGATTTTAGTAATAAAGAACTATTAAAAACAGCAATAACCCATAGTTCCTTCGCAAATCAGAAGAAAAAAGTTGGGTTTAATGAAAGACTTGAGTTTCTGGGTGACTCAGTATTACAACTTGTAATATCTGAATATCTGTACATACGATTTACACAGGAACCAGAGGGTTTTTTAACTAAAATCAGGTCCTTGATCGTTTGTGAGAATTCATTATGCGATATTGCAACGGGTTGGGATCTAGGAAAGTATATGAATATGAGCAAAGGTGAAGAAATAACTGGTGGTAGAGATAGAGTTTCAATACTGGCTGATTGTGTTGAAGCAATAATTGCGGCTATATATTTGGACAAAGGGATTGAGTATTCTAGGACATTTATACTTAATAACTTTAAGGAAACAATTGAGAAAGCAATCAGTAATAAGATAGTACTGGATTATAAGACTAAACTCCAAGAAATATTTCAGCAAAATGGAGAAATTAATATTCGTTATGAACTTGTAAAGTTTGAAGGACCACCACATAGAAGAGAGTTTTTTGTTAATATATTAATAAATGATTCGATAAAAGGATCTGGGCAAGGCTTTAGTAAAAAGGAAGCAGAACAAAATGCAGCAAAAGAGGTTATGACTCGTCAGGGGGATGTAAATGAGTAATTCGCATTACATTATTCCTATTTTCGTTCCTCATGAAGGTTGCCCACATGATTGTGTATTTTGTAATCAAAATAGCATAACGGGTACATCGTCAAAAGTTGATTCAATGTTTGTTGAGACAACGGTAAATGAGTATTTAAAAACAATAAAGCAAGATGATGCTGTAATCGAGGTATCATTTTTCGGAGGAACCTTCACTGCCATAAAAATGGAAAAGCAGATAGAACTTTTAACTGTCGCAAAGAAGTTTAAAGATAATAATAAAATAAAATATATTAGATTGTCTACGAGGCCAGATTATATTGACGATAATATATTAATCAATTTAAAAAAATACTCTGTAGATATTATAGAATTAGGGGTACAATCATTAGATGATGAGGTGTTATTACAATCAGGGAGAGGGCATACTACACTTGATGTAGAGAAGGCATCTAAGCTTATAAAGCAGTATGGATTTATCCTAGGACATCAAATGATGATAGGCCTTCCTGGTGACAATATTAATAAAGATATTGAAACTGCTAAAGGGGTTATCGCACTTAAACCAGATATTTGTAGAATATATCCCGCTCTTATAATTAAGGATACACAAATGGAGAGAATGTATATAGATAAGAAATTCAATCCATATTCATTAAATGAAGCAGTAAACATAAGTAAGATTATGTATATTATGATGGTTGCAAATAAAATTAATGTGATTAGAATAGGACTTCAGCCAACTGAAGAGATTTCTGAAGGAAATGATTTAATAGCCGGACCATTTCATCCTGCATTTAGGGAACTCGTTGAAGGTAGCTTATATAATGATTTATTATATGATGTTATTACTAACGATTTTGAAAAGAACATTAATATTAATAAAGTTTTAGTGAAAATTAATCCAAAAGATATTTCAAAACTTTATGCTAATGGTAAAAGTTATTTTAATAATATGAAAAAACAAATGAAGTCAATTATAATAGATGTATCCCAAGACGACCACATTCAGCGAGGAAGTATTGGTATTGATACAGGTAATAAATGTATTATAATGACTATATATGAATATGCAAAGGCTAAAAATAAATTAAGAGGTGAATTATGAAGAAGAAAAAAAGAGATAAATTTACAAAGGTAATGGTCTACGGTATAGTTATAATTTTCATTATAGGTTTCATATTACCAGTACTATCTAGGTAAAATATAGGAGTGTGTTTTAATGTTCTTAAAATCTATTGAAATAAGAGGATTTAAATCCTTTGCAGATAAAACAGAATTAACATTTAAGAAGGGCATTACAGCGGTAGTAGGACCTAATGGAAGTGGTAAAAGCAATATATCTGATGCTGTTAGATGGGTACTAGGTGAACAGAGTGCACGAAGCCTTCGTGGCGATAAGATGGAGGACGTTATTTTTGCAGGTACACAATTCAGGAGACCAGTTGGGCTTGCACAAGTTTCTCTTACACTTGATAACAGTGAGAATGAACTAAATATCGATTATGCGAATGTAACCATATCTAGGAGGTTATATAGGTCGGGAGAGAGTGATTATTTAATAAATAACACATCTTGTAGATTGAAAGATGTCCAACAACTATTCATGGATACCGGTATAGGTAAAGAAGGATATTCAATTATAGGGCAAGGCAAAATTGATGCTATTTTAAGCGGCAAAACTGAAGAAAGGAGAAAACTTTTTGAAGAGGCTGCAGGAATTGTTAAATTTAAAACTAGAAAAGAAGAAGCAGAAAAAAGATTGGACAATACAGATCTGAATTTGGTTAGAATAGAAGATATTTTAAGTACTTATGAAGAAAGACTAGAACCATTAAAGAATGAAAGTGAAAAAGCAAAGAATTTTTTAAAACTTTTCGAAGAATTGAAAAGCAAAGAGGTTAGCATAATAATCGATTCCATTAATAAAGTGGAACAAAAGGTTAAAACGTTACAAAACGAATCGACTAAATTAAATATAGAAATATTAAAAAATACTGAGGATAAAAAGCAGTTAAGAGAAAATGTCCAATTAGCCAGTAGTGAGTCTGAAATGTTTGAGAGTAAAAGTCAGCAGAAAAAGCAATTATATTATGATAATAAGTTGGTTTATCAAAATAATGTCTCAGAAATAAATATTTTAAATGAGAGAATAGGAAATTTAGAAAAGGTCATAAATAAAACAACAAGCGACAGCGATGAGATTCATAAAAGAGTTTCGGAATTTAAATCTAATATTAATAATGAAGATGATGCAATAAACAATATAAAGAATATGCAAATAGAAATTATAGAAAAAATTCAGTCGGAAGAATTAAAAATTAAAGGTATTCAAGAAAATATAGCTATTGAAAGTAATGAAGCTAAAAATTTAAAGGAAAAAGAGCAAAACAATCTTTATAAAACTATTAAAACAAGTAATAATTTATTAATTTTAAATAATAATATAGATATATCTAAAGCGAGAATAGATTTATTAAAAAATACTATTGAAAACTTTAGTAATTCAATAAATATTAATAAAGATTCAGAAATAACGTTCCAGGGAGATATGAAAGAGCTTAAAGACAAAATAATTAATTATCAGATTAAACTTAATGAGAATAATAAAGAGACTTTAAGCTGTAAGGATATTTTAACCACTGATGAGCAAATTATGAAAAACTGCAATTTTAAAATTAATAAAGCAGAAGCCAACTTTAATGTACTTCAAGCATTAGAAAAAAAACATGAAGGTTATAATAAATCAGTAAAAAATTTAATGCAACATGTTAGTGAAGGAAAAGTAGGAAATATTCATGAATGTTTTGTGCTTGGAGAAATAATAAAAGTTGAAAAGAATCTAGAAGTAGCTGTAGAAATTGCATTGGGCGGTACTATCTCACACATAATAACTAAAGATGAAATAGTGGCTAAAACATTAATTAATTATTTGAAGGTTAATAATTTAGGCCGTGCAACATTTTTACCTCTTAATATTATTAAAGGTAAAAAGATTACAGTTGATCATGAAACAAAAAATAGTAATGGATTTGTTGGAATTGCTAGTGAATTAATAGGTTATGAGGAGAAGTTTAGTGAAGTTATAGCATTTATTTTAGGTCGTACAATTATATGTAAGGATATGGATTCTGCTCTTGAAATATCTAGGCGCAATAATTTTAGATATAAAATTGTAACTTTAACAGGCGAGGTTATTAATGTTGGTGGGTCATTAACTGGTGGAAGTATTTATTCAAAGACTTCAAGTATAATTGGAAGAAAAAGAGAAATTCAAGAGTTAGCTAAGGATTTAAGCGTATATAAGAAAGATGCACTTATTAACTTAGAAAAAATAAAACAAAGTAAAGCTCAAATTTTAAAGTTAGGTCAAGAGAACTTAAATATTAAAGATGAAATTCATTTTGAAAACATTGCAATTACGAAGGTTGAAGCTAAAATAAATGCAATAGAAAATGAAATAAATAGATTAAATAATAATATTAAAAATTCAAGTAATGAAAAAAATACTCAGGAAAGTAAACTAAATCAAGCAAATAATGAAATAGAAGAAACTAATATATCTATGGAAAAATTAAAAAAAGAGAAAGATGAAACGCAGAAAGATTTGGATAAAGTTGATTTTAAATTAAAAGATAAATTAGAAGAAATCGAAAGCATTAAGGAATTAACTATTGCTGCGAAGATAAAAAAAGCTCAAATTGATGAAGCAATGAATAACAAGAATTATGAAATTCAAAGATTAAAAGAGGAAATGTTAGTATATAGTCAAAAAATAATTGCATTTTCTAGAGAAATAGAAGAAGCTATTAAAAATAAAAATATAAGTCAATTGGCAATTAAAATTTCACAGAGTAAAGTAACTGAAATAAAAATAGTTCTTGAAAAAATGGAAAAAGAATCTGAAGATAATGAGATTGAAAGAATTAAAATTAAAGAACATATAAAAATAAGTACAGAGCAATTAGATGATGTTTCACTAATGCTTGAAAAAACTGAAAAAGAAGAGCACAAATGTGAACTTTCTCTTGCTAAGGTAGGAATGGAAAAGGATAATTATTATTTAAAATTGAATGAGGACTTTGAATTAACATATGCAGAAGCATTACAATATAAAAGTGAAATTGAGGACATTGTTAGTCTACGTAAAGAGATAATTGAGCTTAAAGCTGCAATATCTTTACTTGGTAAAATTAATGTAAGTGCTATTGAAGAATATAAAGAAGTCAAAGAGAAGTTTACTTTTATGAATGGTCAGAAGGAAGACTTAGTTCTTGCTAAAAATGAATTATTAACTGTGATACAAGAAATGACTGAAAATATGAAAAAAATATTTGCGGAGAATTTTATAATTCTCAGGCAAAATTTCAATGAAACATTCATGGAATTGTTTCAAGGTGGAAGTGCAGACCTAATACTTACAGATGGAGATGAACTTACAGCTAAAATTGATATTAATGTTCAACCGCCAGGTAAAAAACTTCAAAACATAAATCTAATGTCTGGTGGTGAAAAAGTTTTATCAGCAATTGCCTTACTATTTGCAATATTAAAGATGAAGCCAACACCTTTTTGTATTTTAGATGAAATAGAGGCGGCGCTTGATGATGCAAACGTAGTTAGATATGCAGATTTTTTAAAAAGATTTTCGGATAATGTTCAGTTTATTATAATAACACACAGAAAAGGAACTATGGAGGCTGGAGATGTTTTGTATGGAGTTACCATGGAAGAAAAGGGAGTTTCAAAAATAGTATCTGTAGACTTTAAAAAGTAAAGAAATAATAATAATCACTTTATGCTAAAAGATGACCAAGGAGGATTAAAAATGTTTGGAGGATTTTTTGATAAATTAAAAGATGGGTTAAGCAAAACTAGGAATAGTATTGCAGACAAAGTCAGTGACGTATTAAAGTTAGCGGTGGTGATTGATGACGATTTATATGAAGAACTAGAAGAAATATTAATCACATCAGATATAGGTGTAGAGACTTCAGTTTATGTAATTGAAAAACTTAGGAAAAGAGTTAGGGAATATAAAATTAAAGACCCAGCAGAAATTATACCATGTTTAAAAGAAGTTTTAATGGATATATTAGGCAATGATGAAAATCTGATTGAGAATGAAAAGTTGCCCAGAGTGATTTTGGTAATTGGAGTTAATGGAGTTGGTAAAACCACATCAATTGGTAAAATGGCTTCGATTTTTAAGAATAGTAAACATAAAGTCTTAATAGCAGCAGCAGATACATTTAGAGCCGCAGCAATTGATCAGTTAGAGGTATGGAGTACTCGGGCAGGCGTTGCACTTGTGAAACATCAAGAGGGATCTGATCCAGCTGCTGTAGTTTTTGATGCTGTTCAAGCAGCCAAAGCAAGGAAAATTGATGTGTTGATTTGTGATACAGCAGGTAGACTTCATAATAAAAAGAATCTTATGGATGAGCTTGCCAAAATAGATAGGGTGATTAAGCGCGAATATAGTGAAGCTCAAATGGAAACTTTACTAGTTATTGATAGTACCACGGGTCAAAATGGAATACAACAAGCTAAACAATTTATGGAGATATGCACAATCGACGGTATTATATTAACTAAATTAGATGGTACGGCTAAAGGTGGAGTAGTAATATCAATAAAAAATCAGCTCAATATACCAGTTAAGTATATTGGCGTTGGTGAAGGTATAGATGATTTACAAGAATTTAATCCAAGAGATTTTGTAGAAGCATTATTCTGAAAATAGCTATAAAATACTAATTCATATAAAATAAATGCCCTGTTAAGTAAAAGTACTTGACAGGGCAAATAAACTCTGATAATATATGATTTGTGAGTCGGTGATTATATGCAAGAAAAAGAAATGGAAAAAAGATTTGAGATATCCTTATTACTAGATTTTTATGGAGAACTGCTTACACAAAAGCAAAGAGACATAATGGATTTGTATTTTAATAATGATTTATCTTTATCAGAAATAGCAGAGATAAATAATACTAGTAGGCAAGCTATTCATGATACCATAAAAAGAGCTGATAACGTGCTGTTAGTATATGAGGAAAAATTAAAATTACTAAATAAAGAGCATGTACTTAAAGAAAACCTAAAAAATATTATATTAAAATTAGATGATTTGCAAAATAGTATAAAAGATGAAGAAATGAGTCAAATTATACGTGATATAAAAACCCAGATTATTGAAAATATTTAGGAGGTTTATTATGGCTTTTGAAGGGTTATCTTCTAAGTTACAGGATACCATAAAAAAATTAAAAGGTAAGGGTAAGCTTTCCGAAAAAGATATTAAAGATGCAATGAGAGAAGTTAAACTTGCACTACTTGAAGCAGATGTTAACTATAAGGTAGTTAAGGATTTTGTAAAAAAGGTTAGTGAAAAATGTTTAGGTAATGGAGTAATGCAGAGTCTTACACCTGGTCAACAGGTTATAAAAATTGTTAATGAAGAGTTGACCGATTTAATGGGAAATACAGAAAGTAAATTGGAGTTTTCAATAAATGGGCTAACAGTTATAATGCTTGTTGGACTTCAAGGTGCTGGTAAAACAACAATGGGTGGAAAACTAGCTCTTTCAATGAAAAGAAAAAACAAAAAACCATTATTGGTTGCTTGTGATGTATATAGACCAGCTGCAATTAAGCAGTTACAGGTAGTAGGAAAACAAATAGATGTTCCTGTATTTACTATGGGAGATAAAGTTAGTCCTGTAGATATAGCAAAAGCATCATTAGCATTTGCTAAAGATAATGGTAACAATGTAGTTATAATAGATACAGCAGGAAGACTTCATATAGATGAGAATTTAATGAATGAACTTCAAGATATAAAAACAAGTGTTACTCCAAGTGAAATATTACTTGTTGTAGATTCTATGACTGGTCAGGATGCAGTAAATGTAGCAGAGAGTTTTAATTCTCAGCTAGATATAACTGGAGTTGTTTTGACTAAATTGGACGGAGATACAAGAGGTGGTGCTGCACTATCAATTAAGGCGATAACCGGTAAAGCTATAAAATTTGTTGGAGCCGGAGAAAAGATGAATGATCTAGAAGTCTTCTATCCAGATAGAATGGCCTCAAGGATACTTGGTATGGGTGATGTACTTTCATTAATAGAAAAAGCACAGCTAGCTATAAATGAAGATGAAGCCAAAGAACTTGGAAATAGAATGATGTCTCAAGAATTTAATTTAGATGATTTTTTAGCAATGATGCAACAAATGAAAAAACTTGGACCACTTAATAAATTAATCGAAATGATGCCAGGTGCTAATAAAAAAGAATTAAAGGGTATAGATCTTTCTCAGAGTGAAAAAGAAATGGGAAAAGTTGAAGCTATTGTAAGGTCAATGACGGCATCAGAAAGAAAACATCCTAGCTTAGTTAGTGGATCTTCATCTAGAAAAAAAAGAATTGCTAATGGGTCAGGAACTTTGGTACAACAAGTTAATAAGGTGTTAAAAGATTTCGAGATGTCAAAGAAATTTATGAAGCAAGCAAAAGGATTCCAAAAACCTGGTAAAAAAGGTATGTTTGGTAAAATGCCTTTCTAATAAAACAACTTGGATAAAAACTAGAATTACATTTAAGGAGGTGATATACATGGCAGTTAAAATAAGATTAAAAAGAATGGGTGCTAAACATGCTCCATTTTATAGAGTAGTAGTCGCAGATTCAAGATCTCCTAGAGATGGTAGATTTATTGAAGAAATAGGATACTACAATCCAACTACAGAACCAACTACTATTAAAATAGATGTTGAAAAAGCAACTAAGTGGATGAAGAATGGTGCACAACCATCTGATACAGTTAAAAGGTTACTTAGCAAAATAGCAGTCAACTAGAACAGTTTGTAAGTAATGAATGGAGGAGTTTTCCATGAAACAGTTACTTGAAGTATTGGCAAGGTATTTAGTTGATAAACCAGAGATGGTAGTAGTAAACGAAATAACACATGAGCATATGGTACTTCTTGAATTATCAGTCGCACATGGTGATATGGGTAAAGTTATAGGAAAACAAGGGCGAATTGCGAAAGCTATTCGAACTGTTGTAAAGGCAGCTGCTGTAAAAGAAAATAAAAAAGTGGTTGTTGAAATAAAGTAAGAGTTAGGTTCAACCTAACTCTTATTTTAATTAAATTTTAAATTTGGTATATCTAGTAGAGTGATTATGGAAGGAGGATTTTAGATGGAAGAATTTATGAGTGTAGGTAAAATAGGTAAAACACATGGATTAAAGGGTGAAGTTAAAGTTTTTTCACTAACTGATGATCTTGAAAGATTTAAAACATTAAAAAGTGTGTATATTGATGGACAGCTCAGAAAAGTTGAAGGTTGTAAACTTCAACACGATAGAGGAATACTTAAAATCGAAGGTATAGACAGCATAGAACAGGCCGAGTTATATAGGAATAAGTTCTTAATGGTTAAAAGAGAAGATGCGGTTGAATTAGAAGAGGATAGTTATTATGTGGCTGATCTGATTGATTGCTCAGTTTATGATGATGCTGGAGTTGAGCTTGGAAAAGTATTTGATGTTCTTCATACACCAGGAAACGATGTATATTGGGTTAAGGGGAATAATAAAGAAGAAGTACTTATTCCAGTGCTTAAAGATATTGTAGTTAGTGTAGATATTACTAAACGCAAAATTGTGATTAAGCCAGTAAAAGAATGGCAAGAATGAAAATAGATATATTGACTTTATTTCCTGAAATGTTTGACGTTTTCAATTATAGTATGATTGGAAAAGCAATGGAGAAAAGTTTACTTAATATTTCATCGCACAATATTCGAGATTACACAACAAACAAACATAAGAAAGTTGATGATTATCCCTATGGCGGTGGAGCTGGTATGGTTATGCAAACTCAACCGTTAGTTGATTGTATTAAGGATATCAAATTGAATAATTCTGGGAAGGTAATATTTTTGGGACCACGGGGAAAGACGTTTAACCAAAATATGGCAAAAGAGTTATGCAAGGAAAAAGAATTAATATTTGTTTGTGGCCATTATGAAGGTATTGATGAGAGGACGTATGACTATATAGACATGGAAATTTCCTTAGGTGATTACGTTTTGACTGGTGGAGAAATGGCATGCATTCCAATAGTAGATAGCATCTGTAGGTTAGTTCCAGGTGTATTATCATGCGTTGAGAGTTTTACAGAAGAATCTTTTTATGATGGCGTACTAGAGTACCCTCATTATACAAGGCCAGAGTGTTTTGAAGGGAAAAGTGTACCTGAAGTATTGATCTCTGGACATCATGAGAACATACGCAAATGGAGAAGGCTTAAATCACTTCAAATAACTAAGCAAAAAAGGCCTGACCTATTTGAGAAACTTAATCTTACCAAGGAAGATAAAAAACTATTAAGTAAAGCAAACATAGAATAACAACGTTTTATGTTGATAAATATTCATTGTTATGGTATAGTAGAGTTTGTGCTAGTACGGACGGTCCTCTGTCATAATGTAATGGTCAAGAACGTCACAATAAAATTTAGGAGGGAATGCACATGTTAGACATTATAAGAGCAATAGAAGCAGAACAAATCAGAACTGATTTACCAGTATTTAACGTAGGTGATACTGTTAAGGTTCACATCAAAATTAGTGAAGGTAACAAGGAGAGAGTCCAAGTATTCGAAGGAACCGTTTTAAAAAGACAACACGGTGGTTCAAGAGAAACTTTCACAGTAAGAAGAGTTGCATCTGGTGTTGGTGTTGAAAAAACATTCCCAGTTAATGCTCCAGTAATAGATAAAATCGAAGTTGTAAGACTCGGTAAAGTTAGAAGAGCTAAACTATTCTACTTAAGAGATAGAGTAGGTAAGTCTGCTAAGGTTAAAGAAAGAATGAGATAAAAATGGGGGGCTGAAAAGTCCCTTTTTACATTTAAAAATAATTAATTTTCTATAAATAATTAAATTTTAAGTGGGTGTTTATATTGATAAAAAAGATTTTTGAATTAGCAAAATCTATAGCAATTTCACTTATAATTGCTGTATTCATTATAAATTTCATGTTTCAAATAGTAATAGTAAATGGTGAGTCTATGCTACCTACACTGCAAAATAATGATAAATTAGTACTTGAAAAAATATCAAAGAGGATTACTGCTACTAAGCGAAACGATATTGTAGTAATAAAGTATCCTGCAGACATTAGTCAAAGATTAATAAAAAGGGTTATAGCGGTTGCCGGAGATACAGTTAAAATTAATAATAATACATTGTACATAAATGATAAAATTGTTAATGAGTACTATAAAAATGAAAATTTTATGATGGACTTTGATAAAATTGAGGTACCTAAAGATTCGATATTTGTGCTTGGAGATAATAGAAATTTTAGTAAAGATAGTAGAAGTCACGATGTAGGGTTTGTAAAACTCAATCTTTTGGAAGGAAAAGCAGTTATAAGGCTTTATCCATTCAATAAAATGGGAAGGATTAGATAAATATGGCAATGACGATAAATTGGTTTCCAGGTCACATGGCTAAAACAAGAAGACAAATTCAAGAAAGTTTAAAACTTGTTGATGCTGTAATAGAAATTAGAGATGCAAGGATAGTTAAATCAAGTGCAAATCCACAAATTGATGAAATATGCAAAGATAAGCCTAGGGTTATCTTGCTCAATAAGAGTGATTTAGCTGAAGATAAAGTGACTAAACAATGGATAGAAAAACTTACAACTGAAAATGTAAGGCCTCTCGCTGTAAATTGTATTACAGGTCAAGGTCTAAAAAGTATAAAAATAACTCTTGATGAGTTATTGAAACAAAAGCACGATAGACAAAGAAAAAAAGGATTAGTTAATATAGTTATAAGAGTTATGGTAGTTGGTATACCTAATGTTGGTAAGTCTTCTTTTATAAACAAACTAGGGAAAAATAACATTACTAAAACTGGGGATAGACCAGGTGTTACTAAAAGTAAGCAATGGGTAAGAACTAACTTAGGAATAGAACTAATGGATACTCCGGGTGTATTATGGCCTAGATTTGAAGACGAGACAGTAGGACTTAATTTGGCATTTACAGGTGCTGTAAAAGATGAAGTAATAGATATCGAGGAATTAGCACTTAGATTAGTAGAAAGACTCCAAGTTAATAATGGACAAAGGCTAATGGAAAGATATAAACTTGATGAAATCATGGAGAATCCTTTAGACAATTTAGATAATATAGCTAAAAAAAGGGGATCTGTAATTTCTAGGGGTAATATTGACTATAATAGAGTCGCAGTTATGCTTTTAGATGAATTTAGAGGTGGGAAATTAGGGCCTATATCTTTAGAAAGAGTAGAGGAAGTTTAAATTTAATATAAGATTTATTTATGTGTGAATGTTATTTTAGGTATATAGGGCATCTTAAATGATAGCTGGTAAGTTATCTTGTTAGTTGTAAGATGCCCAATTAAGATATATTATGCGATGCATGCGAAAATTACTAAGACTAAGGAGAAAAAACTATGAAATTAAATATTGATTTTTCTAATATGAATTATAAAGAAATATGTGAATTTGTGTTAAGTTTAGAGAATGTTGAAAACGTTTACGATAATGAAGATAAAATAAATATAATAAATATGTTGCTGAAAGACAATAGAAAAACGGTTCAAAAGCTAGGTGGTAGAATGTCTAAAAAAATTGAGTTGAAAGAGAAAGAGATACAAAGAGTAAGAAAGATGTATGATTTTGATAGAAGTTTTGGTAGCTATAAGTACGTAGCTGGGGTAGATGAGGTCGGTAGAGGGCCTTTAGCTGGACCTATAGTTGCGGCAGCAGTGGTATTAGACTTAAAAGCTAATGAGGATAAAGATTTAATATTAAGAGCAAATGATTCCAAAAAATTATCAATAGCTTGTAGAAAAGAACTCGCTGAGATTATTAAAGAAAAAGCAGTAGCCTATAAAATTTTTGCAATAGACAATAAAGAGATTGATGAAAAAGGTATTGGTTGGTGTAATAATCAAATATTTATAGAATCATGCGCTGGGTTAAAGGTAAAACCAGATTTGGTTTTATCTGATGGATATAAAATAAAAAATTTCTCAGGCTTAAATGAATTTGTAATAAAGGGAGACACCTTAAGTATAAGTATAGCTTGTGCATCTATTATTGCAAAAGTATATAGAGATGAGCTGATGCTTGATTATCATAATGAGTATAAAAATTACGGGTTTGATAGGAATGTTGGTTATGGAACAGAGGAACATGTACTTGCGATTAAAAAATTTGGACCAATTCCCATACATAGAAGAAGTTTTTTGAAAAATATTTTAAGTCAGAATAAAAAATAAATAAATTAATAAATTAATATTCTTTGAGGTCTAGTAGGCGCATAAATTTATTTATGCGCTTATTTTAGTGTAAAAAAATACATTGTAACAAAATTCTAACAGCAGCATAAAATACCAATAAAAGAGAATAAAATAATTGAAAGCAATGAATCATATTTTAAATTGGTCACTTTGAATATGAGGAGCTAGTAGTGAATCCACTCCTTTTTCATAGAATCGTCTATGCAATTGGAGTTTATTTTTTTCTATCAATAGGAAGTTAAGTCACTCGGAATATATGGAGATAATATTGAAACTACTCCATAAAGGAGATGGGTTAAATATAAATGAAAGAATTAGAAAACAGAGCAATTTATGAGTTTCTCAAAAGATTTTCAGATATTATCCTATGTATCATTGCTACTATAATAGCCATGCCCGTAATGATCATTACCTGTGTTTTTGTTGTTTTAGAGTCAAATGGGAACCCTATTTATTCACAAGAAAGATTAGGGAAATACGGAAGGCCATTCACACTATATAAGATAAGATCTATGGGTTTTGATGCTGAAAAAAATGGACCACAATGGGCAGATATAAATGATGCACGAGTAACTAATATAGGTAAGTTTATACGAAAGACAAGAATAGATGAATTACCTCAACTTTATAATATATTGAAAGGTGATATGACAATAGTAGGTCCTAGACCAGAAAGATCTGTATTCACTTATGAATTTGAAAAGAGTATTCCAGGCTTCACAAATAGATTGGAAGTTAA
This sequence comes from Clostridium lacusfryxellense, assembly GCF_018861735.1. Taxonomy (GTDB): domain Bacteria; phylum Bacillota; class Clostridia; order Clostridiales; family Clostridiaceae; genus Clostridium_AD; species Clostridium_AD lacusfryxellense. Next base: position 85,942 of record NZ_JAHLEB010000004.1, read on the forward strand.
ACCTGGGCTTACGGGACTCGCACAGGTTAATGGAGGATATGATTTGACTCCGAGTGAGAAGCTTAATTTGGATTTAAGATATATTGAAGAAAGAAATTTTAAGAATGACCTAAAAATAATTTTTAAAACTGTAATAGTAGTATTTACGGGACATGGATCAAGATAATTAAATAAAAGGGGTAATTTTATGAGAATTTTAGTTACTGGAGGCGCAGGGTTTATAGCTTCTCACATAGTAGATAGACTAATCGACTTAAATCACCATGTGTGCATAGTAGATAATCTTTTTACTGGTAAAGAAGACAATATAAATGATAGAGCAATATTTTATAAATGTGATATAACAGAAATGGAAAAGTTGAAGATGATTTTTAAAGTTGAAAAACCAGAAATAGTGATACACCACGCAGCTCAAATAGATATACAAACCTCTCTTAAAAAACCAGTGTTTGACGCTGAAACTAATATAATTGGGACTATAAATATTTTAGAATGCTGTAGAGAATTTGGAGTGAAAAAAATAATATATCCTTCATCAGCTGCAGTATATGGACACCCAAAGTATCTTCCAGTAGAGGAGAGTCATGGGGTAAATCCAATATCTTTTTATGGAATTTCAAAACACACACCAGAGCATTATATAAAAATATATGCACAGTTATATGGCCTTAAGTATACTATATTTAGATATGCAAATGTCTATGGTGAAAGGCAAGATTCCAAAGGAGAAGGGGGTGTGGTTTCAATATTTGTTGATAGATTATTAAATAATCAACCACCTTTTATTTTTGGAAATGGTGAGCAAACACGAGACTTTATATATGTTAAGGATATAGCAGAAGCTAATATACTTGCATTATATAAAGGCGATAATGAAATTATGAATATAAGTAGCAATAAAGCAACTACTGTTAACGAGTTGTTTATGGTAATGAGAGATATAGCAGGAAGCAATGTAGAGGCTATATATAAGGATGAAAGAAAAGGGGATATAGAGCATAGCTATTTGAATAATAGGATAGCGAGAATAACGTTAGGTTGGAAGGTTAGGTTTAAGTTAGAAGATGGAGTTAGGGAGACGGTTCAGTATTATAAAAAGGTGCTCAAATAAGGATAGAGAGGGTGATATGGCATGAAAAAAGTTTTGTTTACGGCTACTATTGATAGTCATATATTGAATTTTCATATACCCTATCTTAAATGGTTTAAAGAACAAGGATATGAAGTACATGTTGCAAGCAATGGGGAGGAAAAAATTCCCTTTGTGGATGTGAAGCATAATATTCTATTTGAGAGGTCCCCATATAGTATTAAAAATATAAATGCATATATAACTTTAAAAAAAGTAATAGAGCAGAATGATTTTAACATCATCCATTGCAATACACCTATTGGTGGAGTATTAACCAGATTAGCAGCAAGAAAGGTGAGATCAATGGGTACAAAAGTTATTTATACTGCTCATGGATTTCATTTTTATAAGGGAGCTTCATTAATAAATTGGACAGTTTATTATCTTATTGAAAAATGGTTAGCTAAATATACAGACTGTTTGATTACAATAAACGAAGAGGACTATATAAGGTGTACAAATAATAAATTTAAAGCTAAGTCTATAAAGATTGTAAATGGTATTGGTATTGATTTAAACAAATTTCAAAATCAAACTCTTGTAAAGAAAACTGAATTAAGAAAAAAGTATGGATACAGAGAGGACGACTTTATTTTAATATATGTAGCTGAACTTAGCTATAGAAAACACCAAGATTTAATTATAGATGCTGTTAACTTATTAAGTAGAAAAATTCCTAATATAAAACTTTTAATCGTGGGTTCAGGAAAATTGTCGCAACAATATGTAAAACAGGTTAATAAACTTAATTTACAGGAGAATGTTCATTTTTTAGGATATAGAAAAGATATTGAATGTCTTATGAATATGTCTGATATTGCTGTATCATCCTCTAGGCAAGAAGGCTTACCTGTTAATGTTATGGAAGCAATGGCAACGGGATTACCAATTGTGGTTACAGATGTTAGGGGTAACCGTGACTTAGTTCATAATGGTGAAAATGGATATGTTGTTGATATAGAAGATGTAGAAATGTTTAGTAGTTCACTTGAAAGTCTTTATAGATCAGAAGATTTAAGAAAAGAATTTGGGGAAAAAAGTCTTGAACTTATTAAAATCTACTCGCTTGAAAATGTTATGAAAGAAATGAAGAAAAATTATGAGGAGTGTATGAATTGAAGATATGTGAAGATAAAAAAGGCATAATTTTTATTAGATCTACTTCAATAATATCAGATTCAAGAGTGATAAAGGAAGCTGATACAGCGCTAAAGGGTGGCTTTAGAGTATTTATTTTAGGGTGGAATAGAGAGCAAAAACTAAGGATTACTTCAAATTTGCAATTAAATAACGGAATAGCTGAACTTAAGGTGTTTAATGTAAAATGCGGGTATGGAAATGGTTTAAAAAGTTTACCTAAATTAATACTCTTTCAATTCTGGATATTGTTTCAACTTTTAGTTGTAAAAAATCAGTATTCGATAATACATTCATGTGATTTGGATACTGTCATTCCTTGTTTTTGGATAAAAAAAATATTTAATTTGAAACTAGTTTATGATATTTTTGACTACTATATTCATTCGCACCATATTCCAGTAAAAATGAAAAATTTTGTTGAACGTATAGATGTAAGAATAATAAATTCAGCAGATGCTGTGATTATATGTAATGAAGGGCGTTATAAACAAATAGAAAAGTCTACCCCTAAAAGAGTCGAAGTGATTCATAATTCACCTAATCTAGATTTTATAGAGAATACCTGTAAAATATGTAAAAGTCCAAATGAAAAGTTCAAAATAGTATATGTTGGAATACTTCAAAGTAACAGGTTGTTAATCGAAATAGCTGAGTTAATAACAAATTACAATAACATTGAATTACACATAGGTGGATTTGGTTGTTTTGAAAACTATTTTGAAGCATTATCTGTAAAATCAGATAATATATACTATTATGGACAGTTAAATTATAGGGATGTATTGCAGTTGGAATCTGAATGTGATGTTTTATTTGCAACATATGACCCAAAAGTTATAAATCATAAATTTTCAGCACCAAATAAGATATATGAAGCAATGGCTTTAAATAAGCCCATAGTTGTATGTAATAATACTGGCGTTGATGAATTAATAAATATATATAATATGGGACTAGCTATTGACTATAAAGCTGAGGAGTTTATTCATGCAATGTTATTTATGAAAGAAAATGAAAGTATGAGAATGAAGATGGGACAAAATGGTAGAAAAGCTTATGACGAAAAGTTTTCGTGGAATATAATGGAGAAAAAAATATTGACATTGTATTCAAATTTATTGAGCGATATTTAATATTTGAAATAAAATTTTAAAAGAATAAGTAGGTGAGATATATTAAAATATTAGTTACGGGTATAAATTTAAATACTGGGGGTATACAGACTGCTTTGATAAATACATTAAAGGAATTGACTAAAAGTAGAAAAGATTTGGCGATTGATTTGTTTTTATTTTCACATGAAGGAGAATTAATGTCTCAAATACCTCAAAAAGTAAAAGTCATAAAAGGTAATTATTGTTTGAACCTTATAGGGAATTCATTTACTAACGTAGTTAATACAAAAAATATAGTGAAAATTTTTGTTAGAATATTTATGATGATATTAGTCAGGTTTATTGGGAGTGAAAGGTTTTATGATTTAATATTTTTGATGGGAAAAAAGTTTGATAGATATGATATTGCAATATCATATTTTAATGATGTTTCTCCAAATTTATATTTTAATAGAGGATGTAATCAATTTGTAGCTAATTTTATAGATGCTAACCAAAAGATAGCATGGATTCATACAGATCCTGATAATGCTAAATTAAATAAAGAAGTTTGTTTGAAAACATATTTTAAATTTGATCATATCGTAGTAGTATCCAAAGCATGCAAGTCGAAACTTGATAAAATTGTACCCGAATTCAAAGACAAGATTTCTGTTGTATATAACTTATTTCCAATTAAAGAAATATTGAAAAAATCAAGAGTATACGGTGTAGGTTACAGTAAAGGTAAAATAAATATTGTAACAGTTGCTAGAATTGATAACAGTACAAAGCGAATAGATAGAATAATAGAGGTTTGTTCTTTATTCAAAACGAATAACATATCAAACTATAAATGGTATATAGTTGGTGACGGTCCAGATTTAAATATAAACATTACTTTAGCAAAAGAGAAAGGATTGATTGAATTCATAGAATTTATAGGAAATAAAAAGAACCCATATCCATATATAGCTAATGCAGATTTGTTTGTATTAACTTCAGATTATGAGGGATATCCAATGGTAGTAGGGGAGTCATTGATATTAAAAACACCAGTTATTACTACAAATTACATTGCCGCACAAGAGCAAATCAAAAATAACTATAATGGATTAATTGTAGAGATGAGTGTTGATGAATTATATAGTGCAATGTATAGTTTAATAACTGATTATAACAAAATAAATAAATTAAAAAATAATTTAACTTATTCTAAATTTTCTAACGAGGTAGCTTTGTTTCAAATAAATAGTCTTCTAAAAGAAGTTAATAATGAATAATAAAATAATATTCCCATATAAAACATTTTTTGTAATTTTACTTGCTACTGCATTAATTGTACTATATATGGTGACAAGCAACAAGTTAATAGTATTTTTAAGCTTTTTTATAATAGTAGTAGCTATTATATGTGATAAAATCCAGAATAAAATTTGTTACTTGTTATTTTTCGTTTCATGGATATATGTATTCAAATATGATTTAACAAAGCAATCATTATATTCATTTTTAGTAGTTGCTTTTATTATAATTTGTTTATTTTCTAAAAAATTCACTATTGATTTAGATCTTGCAATTTCGTTTATCTTTTTTTCTATTTACGTATTTATAATAGGGGTTATATCAACTGATTTTGAATTAATGGCGAATTTGAATTTCGTTTGTAACAATTGTATCGTTCTTATTTTTGCTGGTTTGAGCAAAAACATACCTAAAGGTAATTATAGAAATTATTTCATCTTTTATGCCATTGGTGTAGCTTCAGCGGCTTTAGTTGGATATACCGGTCAGAATTTTATGCAAATCAATAATTATTTAATGAATATGCGTTTTGTTAATACTGTGATTGTAGACGGAAGTCTTATTATGAGAACTTCTGGACTTGATATTGATCCAAATTACTATGCTGTACAGATACTTATGGCTATAAGCGTTTTATTGGTAACTAAATATAAGAGAAAAACAAAAACACTGGAAAAGTTTTTGCTTGTTATTTTGGTTATGTTTGGTTTTTTATCTTTATCTAAAATGTACTTGATTTCGATTATATTTATCATTATATTCTATTTGGTAATATATTTTAAAGAGGGCATTTTTAAGGGAATTAAATATATTGGGATTTTATTCATTTCTACAGGTGTAGCTTTGATGATAAATTACAATTATTTTTATAATATATATTTAATGAGATTTGCTGGTGGGAATATTGATTTTTCAACTGTTACAACAGGTAGGTCTTTTATTTGGAAGAATTATATTAATGAAATATTTTTTAATATTAAAACCTTATTTTTGGGGCAAGGAATATCTAGTTTCTTAAATTCAATCGGCGCACATAATATTTATTTGAGCACATGGTATAAAATTGGATTTTTGGGGATTTGCTTATATATAATATATATTTTTACATGCAGCAAAATTATAGGAAACAAAACGGGAGAGAAAAATAAAATAAAGCTTATAGATATACGTTTGTTGCCAATATATATGATTTTATTTGCTAATTTTGCATTGGATGCATCTGTATTTTCTTATTTTCCTATACACATTTTGTTAGCAATTTTAGCTATAAATTATCCATATAGAACTAAAATTTAGATTGTAGAAGGAGTAGGTCAGTAGATGAAAAAGTTCATAGCATTTATATTTCATAATTATTTTGCAACATATTTACCTAGCTCTGATTCAAAAATCATGGGTCATATCAGTAAGAAAATTAGAGGCTTTTTATTCAAAATGTATACACAAAGTGATGGGAATAATATAAATATTCAAAGGAAAACAATATATTCATCAAAAGTTAATATTGGTAGTAATTCGGGAATAGGCATTGGATGTATTATAACGGGTCCAACAATAATAGGGAACAATGTAATGATGGGTCCAGATGTTTTAATATATACGACAAATCATGAGACAAGCGATGTAAATATACCTATGTGTGAGCAGGGATTTAAAACTGCAAAGGTGGTTAAAATCGGGAATGATGTGTGGATTGGTGCGAGAGTTATTATATTACCAGGTGTGACAATAGGGGACGGCGTTATAATTGGTAGTGGCACGGTTGTAACTAAGGATGTATCACCTTATGTTGTTTTCGCTGGAAACCCTGGAAGGGTTGTAAAGAATAGAAAACAATTAAGGAGCTAAATCCAATTTTCCATCAAAAGCAAAACTAAGATATATATATATATAAATTATAAATGAGGGAAAATAATGAAAGCTAAACGAAGTTTTTATAATATAATATTCGGATTTATAAGCCAGGTAGTTGCAATTACTTTTGGCATAGTTATACCCAGACTTTTTATAGTAAAATTCGGATCTGAAGTAAATGGATTTATGGCTTCAATGGCACAAATACTTGTTTATATGAGCATTTTAGAAGCGGGTGTGGGGACAGCTACTATTCAGTCACTTTACAAACCTATAGGTGAAGAGGACAAATATAGCATAAATAGCATACTGTCAGCAACTTCAAAATATTATAAGAAAACAGGAAAAGTTTATTTATTAGCTGTTATAGCTCTGTCAATATTATATCCTTTATGTATAAAATCAAAAATTGGTAACTTAACTGTATTTCTAGTAATATTATTGACTGGTATGGTCGGTGTTGTAAATTACTTTTTTCAATCTAAATTTAAACTACTTTTAACAGCGGAAGGAAAAGGATATATTATATCAAACATTGGTATTATTGTAACCATATTCACTAATATAATTAAAATATCGTTATTAATACTAGGTTATAACCTAATATTAATTCAACTATCATATTTTATAATAAATCTTTTACAAATGTTTATGATTTGGATTTATATAAAGAAAGGGTATAAGTGGATTGATTTAAACGTAAAACCAAACTATTCTGCTTTATCACAAAAAAACTCAGTACTAATACATCAGATATCATATATGATATTTAATAATACTGATGTATTTATACTAACTATTTTTTGTGGATTGAAAATAGTTAGTATTTATGTAATGTATAATTTAATATTTCAGATGATAAATAGTTTGGTTTCAAATATAAACTCGGGTGTTGTATTTATACTTGGCTCAACTTACTATGAAGATAAAACAAAATTTTTAAATTTGTATGATTCATATGAATTATATTATATGGCAATAGTATTTGCTTTATATTCTATAACGTATATACTAATAATACCATTTATGAGGCTTTATACAGTCGGAATGACAGATGTAAATTATATTGATCCTTTACTCCCTGTTCTCTTTGTCGCATTAAATTTGATGTCTTTTGCAAGAACATCTGGTGTTAATGCAATAAATATTGCAGGTCATTTTAAAAAGACACAATATAGGGCAATTATTGAGGCAATAATTAATATTGTGATATCACTCATATGCGTAAATAAATTTGGAATTTATGGTGTTTTGATAGGAACTATCGCTGCGCTACTATACAGAACAAATGATATAATCATTTATGCAAATAAATATATTCTTAATAGAGGTTCATTAGTTACATATAAAAGATGGGCTGTGGATACAATTTTATTTCTAAGTATAGTCATTACAGCTAATAAAGTTAATATACAAACTAATTCATATATTAACTTTGTAAAAACTGCGGTTATTTTATTAATTATTATAGTTCCTTTATTTTTTATAGTTGCATCTATTTTTGATATTAAATCTTATAAATATACTTTTAAATATGTAAAAAAGTACTCCAATTTGCTGATTGTTAAATTAAAATGGTAATAGTAAATATCTCCATGGTTAACGCAAAAGGTTAAATAAATTAAAAGCTACTGAGATTATATATTAGGTAGTATTTTTGTTGTTAAAATATAGTTTATTCTATATTTATATAATGAACATAATAGTGTTTAGGTAAATAGCGCACAAACTAAATAAAGTGGACATATAACATAATAAGCGGAGTAATATAGAAAAAATATTTTATTATGATACACTTCTTTTTTTAAGTTTTATATAATATTAAAGTAGGTGAAAACATGAAGAAAATGAGACTATGGATAAAGCTCGTTTTGAGTGTGATTATTATTATTTTACTAGTTTTTGGAGCAACCTTTGGTTATACTTTTTATCAACTTAGCAAAATAAAGACTACAAAAATATCAAAAACGTATGAGGATTTAGGAATTAAACCTGAAGTAACTCTAAAAAAAGAATTGTCACTTAAAAAGGAAATTCCTCTAATAAGAGAAGAACCCTTAAATAAAGAAGATAGTAACAAAATAATAAATATTGCTTTCTTCGGCTTAGATAGAAGAGAGGTAAATCAACAAAGTCGTTCAGATTCTATAATGATACTTTCGATAGATGAAAAGCACAAGAAAATAAAAATCGTTTCTATTATGAGAGACACCTATGTAGAAATAAAAAATTATGGTAAAACAAAGATTAACCATGCATATTCTTATGGTGGACCACAGCTTGCCATAAGAACTCTAAATGAAAATTTTAATTTGGATATAAGAGATTATGTGACGGTTGATTTTTCTAATTTTGAAAAGCTAATCAATGCTATTGGTGGAGTAACTATAGATGTTAAACAAGATGAAATTAGTTTAATACCTCAAATTACGAAACCTGGACCACAGATTTTAAATGGGCTTCAGGCTGTTGCATATTCACGAATACGTCATACTGTTGGAGATGATTTTCGCAGAACAGAAAGACAAAGAACGGTACTATCAGTTATGCTCACAAAGATTCAGTCATTAGGGGTAATGAAATTTCCATCTGTTGTTTCTAAGCTTTTACCTTTTACCGAAACAAGCATGAATAATATGGATATAATAAAGCTTGGTACAAATGTGTTTACGTCAAATATAAAAACGTTGGATCAAAAGAGATTTCCAGTGGATGGTTATTGGACGGCGAAAATGCTAGGTGGTGTGTGGTATTTGGTTGCTAATATGAAGGCCACTGTAGTCCAACTTCATAAATTTATTTACGATGACTAATCCTATGAAGTATGATCCTTGAGTTTAAAATATAGTTCTTAAATAAGGGTGCGATATGTATTCCGAAGTGGAATACAAAGCGTACCCTTATTACTACCATAAAGTACAGATAGTAACATTAAGGTTTATAAGGAATATACTATTTAATATCATTAAAAAATGTTGGAATAGTAAAAAAAAATTATAATTAATATATTTTTAATGATAATTTTTGTGTACTTATTAGTGAAAATAAATGCAAGGCAAAGTGAAAATGTAAATAATACTTATGGGAGAGTAATATGGAGTTAAAAGAGCTATTTGATATACTAAAAAAAAGGCTGATTTTAATAATTCTAATAACTTTAGTTGCAACTTCAACCGTTGGTCTTTTAAGCTATTTTGTAATTAAGCCGAAGTATAAGGCTGATATTTCTGTGATAATTGGTAAAACACAATCAGAGGTAAGTAATTCGACATCAAATTACTATGATGTCATGCTATATCAAACAATGGTTAAAACTTATAGTAAATTAACCATTTCTAGGGCGGTTGCACAGGATGTAATAAAAAAATTAGATCTACAGTCAATGAATGTACAATCATTAAAGTTGGAATCGATGAAGCTATCTGATTTGCTAGATATGGTAACTGTTACACCGGATCAAGACACTCAGTTTTTAACAATTACTGTTTTATCAAATCAGCCAAAACTAGCAATGAATATTGCAAATCAATTTGCTCTATCACTAAAGGAGATTAGTATAAAGATTAATAAGGTTGATATTGTTATGGTTATAGATATGGCTGATTTACCTACAGTTCAATATAGTCCAAAACCACTTGTCAATATAGGTATAACAATTTTTTTAGGTGTTTTATTATCTGTTGGGATAGCATTTTTATTAGAGTATTTGGATAATACAATTAAAACAAAAGAAGATGTCGAAATAATAGTTGGACTTCCTGTTATAGGAATGATTTCTTTAGTTAAAATAAAGCATAAGGAGGAGGTATTGTATTGAACAAAAGTAAAACATTAAAGAAATTAAAAAATCAAGTAGCAGAGCAATTTAGAAGTCTTAGGACAAATATAGTTTTTTCTTTTTTAGGTGATGAGATTAAGAGCATTGTTGTTACTTCAAGTCTTTCTGGTGAGGGGAAAAGTACTATTGTTTCTAATCTAGCAGTTACATTAGCTAGCAGTGGAAAACGAGTGGTTATAGTTGATTGTGATCTTAGGAAGCCAACTATTCATAAAAAGTTTTTATTAAGTAATTCTAAAGGGTTAACAAATATATTAATTAAAGATGGAAAAATTGAAGATATTCTTATTGCCTCTAATGTTCCTAATCTATTTGTTTTACCAAGCGGACCCATTCCACCAAATCCATCAGAGCTTTTAGGTAGTAAAAACATGAAAGAAATTTTAGATGAACTTACTAATGGTTTTGACATAGTGTTAATAGATTCTCCTCCTGTTTTATATGTATCAGATGCTCAAATTTTATCAGTGTTATCACAGGGTATAATAATTGTTACATCTTATGGCAAATCAGATAAAAATGCATTAGCAAACGCAAAAGAGAAAATTGAAAAAGTTGGAGGAAAGATTTTAGGTGTTGTAATAAATGGAATACCTGATATATATAATGGTAGAAATTACGATTATTACAACGACTAAATTAAAGGGTGACTCATGCGAGTCATCCACAGTTCTTCAAAACTATAATTGAAAAGCGTCTACGATATGATTAACTAAAAAATTATCATTTTCGTTATTAAGTATAATTTCCATAACATCAAACCTAAAATTAGAGTCGAAAATATATTTCCATGAAATGTATACTTGAGCTGTTTTATAAATTTTTCTCTGTTTTGAATAAGTAACTGCCTCAGCGGGCAATCCAAAATTTATTCCATATCTAGTTTTCACTTCTATAAAGCAAACATAACCTTTATGCATTGCTATAAGATCAATCTCACCACACTTGCAACTAAAATTTTTTTCTAGAATTGTATATCCTAAATCTTTCAAATAATTCTCAGATATATTCTCACCGAGTGCACCAATACTTTTATTGAATGCCTTCATCTAAAACATCCTCCTTTAACCGACTCCTAATTTTGAAATTGGAACTTTTGAGTAAAACATGCTATTTTATTATGCTATTTAAGGATAGTATATCCAATTTATGAAGAAAATATTTAATTCACTTTAGTTATTAAAACTTTATGTATGAGAAATCTTTCTAGATTTATTTAATCAAAAGGATAATTATTTCTTTGAAGGGTAAAATATAATTAGATTAAAAATATTGGTTAATGGAGGTGTTTTTAATAAATGAAGGACGAATGCAAGGCAACATTTCAAATAAAAAAAGAGGAGCTTGATATAGCAAAAGAATGGATGCAAACATCGGAAGTAAACATTTGTAGGCAAACTATCACGGAGGATAGGAGTTTTATTGTGCCAGTTAAACGAGAAGAACTCGTAATAACGAAAAAAAATCTTGCCTCAGCTACCACAGAACATGACGATATGCCCCCAGAAATTATTCGTATAATACTTAATGAAGAACACGTCGAATTCAATAAACATACAGTTAAGTTAGAGGATGTATCCATTTATAAACAACAGCTACAAGATATAAAACACATTGAAGAGATATTGAAGAGGGAGGTGCCTATAGTCAAGATTTCTAATGCCCTAGATTATAGGCATAATTAAAATTAAGCTAGTAAGGTGTAGCACAGGACATGATATTATGCCTGTGCTATTGTTTTTTTATTTTTAAGGACTCTAATATAATTAAATAAAAAAATAAATTTACTTGTAGTTATTTTGTTGATAATTATGTCAATAATTATGAAATAAGAAATAATAAAGGTAAAGGTGATAATATGGCAATACAAATCATGTCTGCTGCATTTACAGGAATTAAAGGAGTTATAGTTACTGTTGAAGTTGATATAACACGTGGATTACCTGCTTTGAACATTGTTGGCCTTGCAGATATTTCAGTTAAAGAGTCAAAAGAAAGAGTGAGATCTGCAATACTAAACTCGGGCTTTGATTTTCCAGTAAATAGGGTAACTATAAATCTAGCACCGGCAGATTTAAAAAAAGAAGGATCTTTATTTGATTTACCCATAGCAATAGGTATTTTACTAGTAACTAAACAAATAAATGTAAATGATATTGATGATTATCTTTTTATAGGAGAACTTTCTTTATCGGGAAGGCTAAAAAAAGTGAGGGGTTCGTTACCCGTTGTTATGGAAGGCATGGAAAACAGTATTGAAAAGTTTATTGTTCCTACTAATAATGCTAGAGAATGTAGCCTTGTTAAAGCTGCAAAAATATTTCCACTAGATAATTTAAAGCAAGTAGTAGAGTTTTTAAACTATAAGGATTTAATGCCTTATGAGAATATAAATGATGAGGAGATATTAGTTAATGAGAAGTTAGATTATGAAGATGTATTGGGACAGGAGAGTTCAAAACGAGCTATTGAAGTAGCAGCAGCCGGCGGCCATAATGTTCTAATGTATGGACCGCCAGGTTCTGGAAAATCAATGATGGCTAAGAGAATACCAACTATACTACCTTCACTAAGCCCTGCGGAGTCACTCGAGGTTACTAAAATTTATAGTGTTTCTGGAAAACTTGGTGATAGTGAAGGAATTGTTTTGCAAAGGCCTTTCAGAAGTCCACACCATACTATTTCAAGAATTGCTTTGGTTGGAGGTGGGAATAAAATAATACCTGGTGAAATCTCGTTGGCTCATAGAGGGGTATTGTTTTTAGATGAAATATTAGAATTTAAAAAAAATGTGTTAGAGATACTAAGGCAACCTCTAGAGGAGAGGAAAATTAGTATTTCAAGAATTAATGGAACAATAGAATACCCGTCAAATTTTATGTTCGTAAGTGCCTTAAATCCTTGTCCTTGTGGTTATTACGGATCTTATGAGAAGCAATGTACTTGTAGTGAGTATGAGAGACGGAGATATTTGAGTAAACTCAGTGGGCCATTACTTGACAGAATCGACGTTTTTACGGCAGTTAACTTTATTCCTTATGACAAAATAGTTAGTGAAAATAGTAGTGAAAAATCTGATGTTATTAAAAAAAGAGTAGAGCAAGCTAGAGCTATCCAAGGAAAAAGATTTAGAATGGATGAGATTCATTGCAATGCTGAGATGAGTCAAAAGCAAATCAAAAAGTACTGCCATTTAGATAAAAAGGCTAGTAAAATCATGGAGCTTATGTATAATAAATTTACATTAAGTACAAGAGCTTATTCTAGAATTCTTAAGGTAGCAAGAACTATTGCAGATTTAGACTCCAGCGAAAATATTTTAGATAAACATATTATTGAAGCAATGCAATATAGAAGATTTATAGATGAAAGGATAGTTTAAATATATAAATAAAAGAATACAAAGGAATGAGGTTAGTAAAAAGAATGAATGACTACGATATATGGTTCTCTTTAGTTAAATTATCACCTAAAAATAAATTAAAATTAATAAAAGATTTCCATTATACTGAGCAAATATGGTATTATGGTGTACATAATAAAAAAACTGAATATTTTAATAATAATTTAATAAACGTCTTAACTAGTGCCTGGAATGAAAATGAAATTGCTAATGTACAAAAACATTTAGATGATAATAACATAAAATCAATATGTTATTATGAAGATAATTATCCTAAAAAATTAAAAAATTACGATGATGCGCCATATGTTTTATTTTATAAAGGTAACATATTGCCATTAAATGAGGGGTATAATATTTCGATAGTAGGATCAAGGAAATATTCAAATTATGGTAAAGACGTTACTAAAATTATTTGCTCAGATTTATGTGCTAATAATTTTAATATTATTAGTGGAATGGCTAAGGGTATTGATACGTTTGCACATGTGAGTTGTTTGGACAATGGGGGGTATACGTGTGCAGTATTAGGTTCAGGGCTAGATATAGTATATCCTAAAGAAAATATTAAAATTTTCAATAAAATAATTGAAAAGGGATGCGTTATATCAGAATTTTTACCGGGAACACAACCATATGCATACAACTTTCCTCAAAGGAACAGAATAATAAGTGCTCTGAGTGATATTATTATTGTAATAGAGGCTGGAGAAAAAAGTGGATCATTAATTACTGCAAATCTAGCGCTTGATCAAGGCAAGGATGTTATGGCAGTTCCAGGATCCATATTTTCATTTGAAAGTAAAGGAACAAATAAATTAATAAAAGATGGAGCATACCCTCTGACTTGTACAAATGATATATTTAATTTAATTGGAATAGAAATGAAAGATGGAAAAGAAACCACTGTAAGCTCCTTTACTAGCAAGCTTAGCAAAGAAATTTATAATATTATAAATGATAGTCCACTACATATTAATGACATTATTAGAATAACTAAAGTTGACATAAAACAATTATATGAGGTATTATTTGAAATGCAGATTAAAAATGAAATATTATGTCTATCAGGAAACTATTATGTAAAAGTAAATGACAAAATATAAGTAAATAGATTATAACTATAAATGACATGATATAAGTAGATGTATATTTACTTATATTAGAATACATTGATGGAGGGGATAAGATGGGACAAAAACTTGTTATAGTTGAGTCACCTGCAAAAGCCAAAACTATAAAAAAATATTTAGGAAGTAATTATATAGTAGAAGCTTCCATGGGACATGTTAGAGATTTACCAAAAAGCCAATTGGGTGTTGACATAGAAAATAATTACGAACCCAAATATATAACTATTCGTGGTAAAGGGGAACTCTTAGATAAACTAAGAAAAGCAGCTAAGAAAAGCGAAAAAATTTATCTGGCGACAGATCCTGATAGGGAAGGCGAGGCAATAGCCTGGCATTTAGCAAAAGCCCTTAAAATTGATGAGAAAGATAAGTGCAGGATAGAATTTAATGAGATAACTAAAACAGCTGTTAAAAATGCAATAAAATCTCCAAGAGCAATAAATGAAACTCTTGTAGATGCACAACAGGCAAGACGTATACTCGATAGATTGGTTGGATATGAAATTAGTCCTATACTTTGGAGAAAAGTTAAATGGGGACTTAGTGCAGGAAGGGTTCAATCTGTTACTCTTAAAATAATCTGTGATAGGCAAAAGGAAATAGAAAAATTTATAACTAAAGAGTATTGGACTATAGAATGTGAATTAGGCAAAAAAGGAGAACCTCAGAAGTTAATTGTAAAATTGACCTCAAAAGGAAAAGATAAAGTAGAAATAAATTCTAAAGAAGAAAGTGACAATATTATCTCTGAACTTAATAAAAATGAGTTTGTTGTAAGTAAAACTAAAAAATCTTCAAAGAGTAAAAATCCATTACCACCATTTATAACAAGCACACTTCAGCAAGATGCATATAGAAAACTTAATTTTGCAACTAAAAGAACAATGTCTATTGCACAACAGTTGTATGAAGGAATGGAAGTAGAAGGTCATGGAACGGTAGGGTTAATTACATATATGAGAACGGATTCTACTAGAATAGCCGCGGAAGCTCAATTAAGTGCAAAAGATTTTATTGAAACTAAGTATGGTAAGCAATATTATCCGAGTACCCCTAGAGTGTTTAAAAGTAAAAAGAACATACAAGATGGTCATGAAGCTATAAGGCCGTCGTATATTGAAATAACACCTGAGATAGCAAAGAAAACACTTAAAGCTCCACAATACAAATTGTACTCCTTGATATGGAATAGATATGTGGCGAGTCAAATGGAAGCATGTATGCTTGATACTATATCTATAACCGTAAACAACGGTGAATTTATACTTAAAGCTTCTGGTTCTAAAATATCTTTTGATGGTTTTCGAAAAGTATATAATGAAGATTTAGAGGAAGAAGAAAGTACTATGAAAATTCCAGAATTAAATGATGGTGTTATTTTGCAGAGTGAAAAAATTGAAGGTAAGCAGCATTTTACTCAACCGCCTGCAAAATTTTCAGAAGCATCTCTTGTAAAAACATTAGAAGAAAATGGAATAGGCAGACCTAGTACTTATGCTCCAATTATTACAACTCTTCTTAATAGGAGATATGTAGAAAAAGATAAAAAAATATTGGAAGTAACAGAACTTGGTCATATAGTAAATAATATTATGAGTGAATATTTCAAGCAGATTGTTGATATTGAATTCACAGCGCAAATGGAGAATAATTTAGATTATATAGAAGAAGGTCAAGAAAAATGGCGAAATATTGTCAATGAATTCTTTACTCCGCTTAAAATTGATATAGAAATTGCAGAGAAAGAGATAGCCAAAATTACTATTGAAGATGAAGTTACAGATGTAGAATGTGATAAATGTGGTAAGTTTATGGTAATTAAGCACGGAAGGTTCGGGGATTTCATGGCATGCCCCGGATATCCAGAGTGCAAAAATACAAAAGCAATTACTAAAGAATTGGACCTCCCTTGTCCTAAATGTGGTGGAACCATTTTGGAAAGAAGAAGTAAAAAGGGTACTAAATTTTTCGGTTGTAGTAATTATCCTAAATGTGATTTTGTAAGTTGGCATGAACCCACTGAAATAAAATGTCCTATGTGTAATACTTATATGGTAAAAAGATATAGTAAAACTAAAAACGATTATATGGAATGTTCAAATACAGAATGTAAACATAAGGAATACAAAGAAGAAGAAAATGCTGAAGAAAATACTGCTGATAAGTAAAAAATATATGAAAATTTTAACTGTTTTTTAGAATTGACTAAATATAATGTCGAAATTTACTACAACACTGTTGATATAGCATTAACAGTGTGATACTATTAAATATGGAAGAATGATTCTAAAAATTTCAAATATTTTGAATTATTACTATTTAAAAGTATGATAATATATTAATTGGCTTGGATAATATGAGCTATTTATAATATAAATGAGGAGGAAATATTGTGTCACTATTAGAGAAAACAAGAATGCTAAATAAAATTTTACAGAAATCAGGAACAGAACCAGTAGTTTTTGATGATATTTGTAATTTACTCAGCGACGTATTGCTATGTAATGTATACATAGTTAGCAGAAAAGGCAAAATATTGGGTTATAATTTATCCAGTGGATTTGAATGTGGTGTTGTAAAAGAGGAAATTTTGAAAACAATGAGATTTCCAGAAGACTACAACAATAGTTTGCTTAGTGTAAATGAAACTAAGTCTAACCTTACTAATAAAAATAATTGTGTATTCCAGGATAATAAGGAATGTGGAATAGAAAATAAAATGTCTACTATAGTGCCTATTAATGGAAATAGAGAAAGATTAGGTACTCTTCTCCTTGCAAGATTTGATAAAGAGTTTACAGAAGATGATTTAGTTTTAGTTGAATATAGTGCTACTATAGTTGGTCTTGAAATTTTGAGAGCTAAAAATGACTTGATAGAGGAAGAAGCAAGAAAGAAAGCAGTTGTACAACTTGCTATTGGAACATTATCTTATTCAGAACTTGAAGCCGTTCAACACATTTTTAATGAACTAGATGGAACAGAGGGATTACTTGTAGCATCAAGAATAGCGGATAAAGTTGGAATAACTAGATCTGTTATAGTAAATGCACTTAGAAAATTTGAAAGTGCAGGTGTAATAGAGTCTAGATCTCTTGGAATGAAAGGTACACATATTAAGATTTTAAATGAGAAACTAATGGATGAATTAAAAAAGATAAAATAATTTAAAGCAGAACATTTTGTTCTGCTTTAAATTTTTATGGATTATTTTGATATTTATATTGAAATAATTATTACTTTGTGCTATACTACACAAGTGAGAAAATACACACATTACTTAATTGTTGGAGGGTTCCAATTTTTGGGCTTCAATAAGATGATGGTAGTGGAGGTAAAAACCAAGGAGGTTATTATTAATGGCAGTTATTTCAATGAAGCAATTATTAGAGGCAGGTGTTCATTTTGGACATCAAACTAGAAGATGGAATCCTAAAATGGCTCCGTACATATTTACAGAAAGAAACGGAATATACATTATTGATTTACAGAAAACAGTTAGAAAAATCGATGAGGCATATGACTTTATTAAATCTGTATCTGAAGAGGGTAAGGATGTTCTATTCGTAGGAACAAAAAAACAAGCTCAAGAAGCTATTAAAGTTGAATCTGTAAGAGCTGGAATGCATTTTGTAAACAATAGATGGTTAGGTGGAATGCTTACAAACTTCAAAACTATCAAAACAAGAATAGCAAGATTAGAAACATTATATAAAATGGAAGAAGATGGAGTTTTTGAAGTCCTTCCTAAAAAAGAAGTTAGTAAACTTCTACATGAAAGAGAAAAACTAGAAAAGAACTTAGGCGGAATCAGAAGTATGGATGCAAACAAAATTGGAGCTATATTTGTTGTAGATCCAAGAAAAGAAAAGAATGCAATTTCTGAAGCTAAAATTCTTGGAATTCCTGTAGTTGCAATAGTTGACACAAACTGTGATCCAGATGAAGTTGATTATGTAATCCCAGGTAATGATGATGCTATAAGAGCAGTTAAACTAATAACAGAAAGATTAGCTGATGCTATTATAGAAGGAAGACAAGGCGAACAATTAGCTGAATAATAGTAACTATATATAGATAGAACAGTTTAGGGGTAGGTGGAGGTTAATTCTTTCATGTGCCCTTTAAATTAGATATGAATAGGAGGAATAATAAATGATTAGTGCAAGCATGGTTAAAGAGTTAAGAGAAAGAACTGGGGCTGGAATGATGGATTGTAAAAGAGCCTTAACTGAAACAGATGGTGATTTGGACAAAGCGGTTGAACTTTTAAGAGAAAAAGGTTTGGCAGCAGCAGCGAAAAAAGCTGGAAGAATAGCTGCAGAAGGATTAGTATTCACATATATTACAGAAGATATGAAAGTTGGATCTGTTGTAGAGGTTAATTGTGAAACTGATTTTGTTGCTGATAATGAAGAGTTTATTACTTTAACAAAGAATGTAGCAATGCAAGCAGCAGAAACTACATCAACTACTATCGATGAATTAATTTCTGAAAAATACATAGGTGATAAATCAGTTACTGTAAATGATGCTGTTTCAGCTTTGATTGCAAAACTTGGCGAGAATATGTCTGTAAGAAGATTTCAAAAGTTTTCAATTGACAATGGTATAGTTCAAAGCTACGTTCATGGTGGCGGAAGAATAGGTGTTTTAGTTGAACTTTCATGTGATAAGCAGGATGACGTTCTAACTCAAATTGCTAAAGATGTAGCAATGCAAATTGCAGCTGCTAGTCCTTTATTCTTGGACAACACATGTGTTGATACTGAAACTTTAGAAAAAGAAAAAGAAATATACAGAGTTCAAGCATTAAATGAAGGAAAACCAGAAAAAATTGTTGAGAAAATGGTAATGGGAAGAGTAAACAAATATTATAAAGAAGTTTGTTTACTTGAACAGGTATGGGTTAAGAATGCTGATTATACTATTACAAAATATCTTCAAGAAGAATCTAAAAAACTTGGTGCTGAAATAAAAATAACTAGGTTCGTAAGATTTGAAAGAGGAGAAGGCATAGAAAAGAAAGTAGAAGACTTTGCTGAGGAAGTTAGAAGACAAGTAGAAGGTAAATAATAATTAAAGGGAACACTAAGTGTTCTCTTTTTTAAAATAAGTAATGCTTTAAAATAGTAATACTTTAAAATAGTAATACATTAAATTAGTATTACTTTAAATTAGGAGGTATAATGTTTATGGACGTTGCTAAATATAAAAGAATAATGCTCAAAATATCTGGTGAAGCTTTAGCTGGTGATAAAGGGTTTGGAATAGATTTTGAAATCACTAATGTTATAGCACTTCAGATAAAAGAATTAGTTAGATTAGGTGTTGAAATAGGAATAGTTGTTGGAGCTGGAAATATATGGCGTGGTAGAAGTGGTGATGGTATGGACAGAACTACTGCGGATTATATGGGAATGATGGCAACATGTATTAATGCATTAGCGCTTCAAGATTCTTTGGAGAATATAGGCGTAAATACTAGAGTACAAACTGCAATTGAAATGAAGGCAGTAGCAGAACCATTTATAAGAAGAAGGGCAATGAGGCATTTAGAAAAAGGAAGAGTTGTTATATTTGCAGCTGGAACAGGAAATCCGTATTTTTCAACAGATACAGCAGCAGCACTTAGAGCGGCAGAAATAGAAGCTGAAGTAATTCTACTTGCTAAAAAAGTGGATGGAGTTTACGATAAAGATCCACATATATATGATGATGCCAAAAAGTTTGATAGTCTTACTTATCTTAATGTTCTTGAAAAAGGGTTACAAGTAATGGATTCTACAGCTACATCATTATGTATGGACAATAATATTCCGATATTAGTTTTTGGACTAGATAATCCTGAAAACATAAAGAAAGCAATTTTAGGAGAAAAAATTGGTACTTTAGTATCTGATTGTACTAAGGAATCAGTATAAAATGGAGGGAATTCTATGATTAAGCAAATTATTAGTCTTGCTGATGAAAAAATGAAAAAATCTATTTCAGTTTTAAAACACGAACTTGGAACTTTAAAAGCTGGTAGAGCGAATGTTTCAATGCTAGATAGACTTCGTATTGAGTCTTATGGAAGTCTTGTTCCAATAAGTCAAGTAGCAAACGTATCATCACCAGAAGCTAGGGTGCTTCTAATTCAGCCATGGGATAAAACAACTATGAAAGAAATAGAAAAAGCAATATTGAAATCTGATTTAGGATTAAATCCATCTAATGATGGATCTGCAATTAGATTGATTATTCCTGAACTTACTGAAGAAACAAGGAAAAATTTACTTAAAACTGTTAAAAAAACTGGTGAAGAAGCTAAAGTTGCGATTAGATCAATAAGGCGCGATGCAAATGATAAAATTAAGGCTTTGAAGAAGAATAGTGAAATTACAGAAGATGAAGTTAAAAAATCAGAAGATATCATTCAAAAAGAAACAGATAAATTTATTAAAGAAGTAGATCAATTAATTGACACCAAAGAAAAAGAAATAATGTCAGTTTAGTATATAATTTTAAATAGAACCTGCAATTATGCAGGTTCTATTTAAAATTATACTATAACTATAAAAAAGGAGAGAATTTTGTTGAAAAATTTATTCGCTTTTTTTAAAAAGGATAAAGATGTAAGTAATTTAGACATAGATATGTCGAAAATACCAAAACATATCGCAATTATAATGGATGGTAATGGTAGATGGGCGAAAGAACGTAATTTACCTAGAGCGCTTGGACACAAAGCCGGTGTAGAAGCAATAAGAAGAATTGTAAAAGAATGTAACAAATTAGGAGTTAAATATTTAACATTGTATGCATTTTCAACTGAAAATTGGAATAGACCTTTAAAAGAGATAGATGCTCTAATGAAATTATTAGTAGAATATTTAAAAAACGAGTTTGAAGAGTTAAATAAAAATGATGTCGTTATAAATTCTATTGGAAACATATCAAAATTACCTTTGATATGTCGAGAAGAACTTAACCATGCTTATGAAAAAACAAAAAATAATAAAGGTTTAATTTTAAATCTTGCCTTAAATTATGGTGGAAGAAATGAAATAGTTGATGCTGTAAAAGAAATTTCTTCAGATTTAGCATGTGGAAAGATATCTAAAGATAAAATAACTGAAGAATTACTTTCAAAATATATGTATACTAGCGATATGCCAGATCCAGATCTTATAATAAGGCCTAGTGGTGAGTTAAGATTAAGTAATTTCTTATTGTGGCAGAGTGCATATTCAGAACTTTGGTTTTCGGATATCAATTGGCCGGATTTTCATGAAGAACAGTTAAAACTTGCAATATCAGATTATCAAAAAAGAGATAGAAGATTTGGAAAGGTTAAATAGGTGAGAAAATCATGAATAATAGATATTTAGGTGCACTTGTTCTAGCTCCATTGGTAATATTTTTATTTTTAGGTGGTGAGTATTTAAAATATATCGTAATGGTGCTCTCACTTTTGGGTATGTATGAGTTCTATAAGGTTTCTAGAAAAAAACACTATAAGCCAATCGGCATTGTAGGTTACATTTTATGTATAATATATTACTTGAATATGGGAAATAGTTTTTTAAACAGTTTTAATTTATACATTTTAATAGCTACTATTTTTTTACTGCTATGTATTCCTGTTATAAATACAAGTTATAATATTTTAGATGTAGCACTAACTATATTTGGTTTTTTATATGTAGCGGTATTTTTTAGCTTTATAGTGTTTATAAACAATAAAACTTATGGTCAATATTTAGTATGGATTATATTTATTTGTTCATGGGTTTGCGATACATCTGCTTACTATTCTGGAAGAATTTTAGGCAAGGGCGGAAAACATAAGTTATGTCCAAAAGTTAGTCCTAATAAAACAATTGAGGGCTCAATAGGAGGCCTACTTGGAAGTACAATAGGGTGCACAATTTATGGATATATAATTTCTCAATATGGTGTTCATATTGAGTTATATCATTACGCTTTAATCGGTATTCTTTGCGGAGTTTTTGGACAATTTGGAGATTTAATTGCATCATCAATAAAAAGATTTGTTGGAGCAAAAGATTATTCTAGTCTAATACCAGGACATGGTGGGATTTTGGACAGATTTGATAGTATTTTGTTTGTATCGGTGGTTGCATTTTATTATATTACATTTATAATAGGAATATAGAATCAAATACAATCAAGTTTGAAAGTTAAAAAAAGCTTCATTTAATAATTTTAAATTAATAAATCATATATTTATATGATGCTAAAAGCAAGTAGTTGTGATTTAGTATTATGATAGTATATGGTTTTATTTATAAATAAAATACTTTTAAAAACTATTGTTTCGTACATAATATTTAAATTTGTATCGGGAGCAAATATAATGTTACAAATACTTACATTTGCTTTATTTTAGTAGATAATTATGTTATATTAAATGCTGTAGAAGAATTAATTGCTTATTTTATGTGGTGTTTTGGATATAAATTAATAGTACAGATGCTTTTGTAGTATTTATAAACTTAAATACATATATATAATAAATCATAGTTTTACAGGAATGAGGAGATTTACGTGAAGAGACTTACTATTTTAGGAGTTACTGGGTCGATAGGAACTCAAACTTTAGATGTTATTAGAAATGATATTAAAAATTTTAGTGTTGTGGGTATTTCAGCTAATACTAGTTGGGAAAAAATTATACCTATTATAGAGGAATTTAAACCGAAATATGTTGCCATGATGGATGAGTTAGCATCGTTAATGCTTAAAAAATATTGCGCTCAGAAAAAAGACACTACTGAAATCTTGCATGGGTTAGAAGGATTAAATTATATAAGCACTTTACCGGAAGTTGATATTGTAGTAACTTCTGTTGTAGGGATGATTGGACTTGTTCCAACTATGAAAGCTATTAATGCAGGAAAGGATATTGCTTTAGCTAATAAGGAAACACTAGTTGCAGCAGGTGGGATTGTAATTGATGCAGCTAAAAAAAACAATGTAAAAATTTTGCCTGTTGATTCAGAACATGGTGCTATTTTTCAATGCTTGCAAGGTAATAGGTTAGAAACAGTTAATAAAATAATATTAACTGCATCAGGTGGACCATTTAGAGGTAAAAATAGACAAGAATTGATTGAGATAAAACCAGAAGAAGCACTTAAACATCCTAAATGGAATATGGGTAAAAAAATATCGATAGATTCTTCAACACTTATGAATAAAGGACTAGAAGTTATAGAGGCACATTGGTTATTTGGAGTTGATTATGACGATATCCAAGTGGTAGTTCATCCTCAAAGTATTATACATTCTATGGTTGAGTACATAGATGGGAGTGTAATAGCTCAAATGGGCGCAGCGGATATGAAACTTCCTATTCAATATGCTCTTAACTACCCTACACGAAAAAATCCCGTTATAGATAAATTGGATTTTTATAATATGGCTAACTTAACTTTTGAAAAACCGGATATGGATACTTTCAATTGTCTCAAATTAGCATATAAAGCAGGAAGAATGGGTGGCAACATGCCTGCTATAATGAATGCAGCTAATGAAATTGCTGTTGAACTGTTTTTAGAATATAAAATTAAATATCTTCAAATAGAAGAAATCATAGAAAAATGTATGAACGAATTTGATCACAAGATTAATCCGAGTCTTGAAGGTATTTTAGAAGTTGATTTAAAGGTAAGGGGATATGTAAGAAATAATTATGATAAAAGATAGGAAGGAGAAACAGTATGGCTAGCTCAATAACAGGCGTTTTAACAAACATACCATATTATATTATGGCTATGTTAGCATTTAGTCTTTTAATTATAATACATGAATTAGGACATTTCGCTCTATGCAAGCTAAATGGAGTAAAAGTAAGCGAATTTTCACTCGGAATGGGTCCAAAACTTTTTGGAATAAAAGGGAAGGAAACAGAGTATTTAATTAAAGCTTTTCCTATTGGTGGGTATGTTAAAATGGAGGGAGAGGAAGGTGGAAGTGATGATCCAAGAGCTTTCAGTAATAAAACTCCACTTCAAAAACTAAGTATAGTATCTGCTGGTGCCATTATGAACTTAGTTTTAGCAGTAGTTTTATTTGCTATTGTAGGTGGTGCAAAAGGATATATATTGCCAATAATAGGTGAGGTAAGTGCAAATGGGCCAGCCCAAAAAGCTGGAATGCAGGCAGGGGATGAAATTACTAAGGTTAATAAGGTTAATATAGATAGATGGGATGAATTAATTAATGTGATATACGCTTCAAAAGGTGAAAGTATGAATATTGAGGTACTTAGGAATTCAAAAGTGCAAAAAATAACATTGAAACCAGTTAAAAATGAGAAAGAAAAAACATTCATGATAGGAGTACGTGTTTCTGGCGTAGAAAAGAAATTAAACTTAGGAGAGTCTGTTGTTTATGGATTTGACCAAACAATTGATACAGCAAAACAAACTTTTGGATTTTTTGGAACATTATTTAAAGGTAAAGCTTCTGCTGACGATGTTGGAGGGCCAATAAGCATAATAAAAATCTCTACAAAAGCAGCACAATCTGGAGTCACAACATTATTGTACTTTACTGCATTAATGAGTGTACAACTTGGAATATTTAATGTAATACCTTTTCCAGCTTTGGATGGCGGATGGATTTTCATGTTGTTATTTGAGATAATAACAGGTAAAAAATTAGATGATAATAAAGTTGGTGTTATAAATTATATTGGATTTATGATTTTAATGGCATTCATGGTGGTAATAATAATTAAGGATATAGTTAGTCCACTAAAATTCTAGGAGATGAAGACTATGGATAATTTAAGGGTTAGTAAAACAAAGAAGATAAAAATAGGAAATATATATATTGGTGGAGATTCAAAAGTCACAACGCAGTCAATGACCAATACAGACACTAGAGATGTTGATGCTACGATAAATCAAATTCTTGATCTAGAAAAGGTTGGATGTGACATTGTGCGCTGTGCTGTGCCTGATATGGAAGCTGCGGAGGCTCTTAAAGACATCATTAAAGGAATTCATATACCGCTAGTGGCAGATATCCATTTCGACTATAGACTTGCTTTGAAGTCTATTGAGAATGGAATAGCCAAATTGAGGATTAATCCAGGGAATATCGGAAGCATTGATAAAATAAAATTGGTTGCAGATGCGGCAAAAGCTAAAGGCATACCTATTAGAATTGGTGTAAACTCTGGGTCGCTAGAAAAAGATATTCTTGAAAAGCACGGACATGTATGTGCAGAAGCATTGGTTGAAAGTGCACTAAGACATGTTAAAATACTAGAAAGTTTAAATTTTTATGACATAGTTATTTCAATAAAGTCATCAGATGTTGTTATGATGATTAAAAGTTATAAATTATTAGCAGATAAAGTGAATTATCCGCTGCATCTAGGTGTTACTGAAGCTGGTACTACATGGAGAGGGACAATAAAATCAAGTATAGGTATCGGAGCACTACTTGCAGAGGGTATTGGAGATACTATAAGGGTATCACTAACTGGAGACGTATTAGATGAAGTTAAAGTTGGCAAAGAAATCTTAAAATCATTAGGGTATATTAATGATGGAGTTAAATTTGTATCATGTCCAACTTGCGGTAGAACTCAAATTAATCTTATTGCAATTGCAAATGAAGTAGAGGAAAGACTAAAAGAATGTAATAAGAATATAAAGATTGCAATAATGGGGTGCGTTGTTAATGGCCCAGGTGAGGCAAGAGAAGCTGATATTGGAATAGCAGGGGGGAACGGTGTTGGCCTCATATTTAAAAAAGGTGAAATAATTAAAACCGTTAAGGAAGAAGAGCTAGTCGAAGAACTTATTCGCGAGATAGATAAACTATAAAATGTCTTTTCAGGAGGAATATAAATGGATGTCAGCTTAGCTGAGATGCTTAAAAATGATTTTAATTTAAATGAAGAAACATTAAAAGATGATATTAAGGTATTAAGAGTTCAATACCTTAAAAAAAGCAATAAGTTAAGAGTTTTAATAAAATCTTTTGATGATATAGATGATAATAAAAAACTACATATAAAAAATATTATTTCAAAGCGATTATGTAGTTTTGAAGATATACAGTTGGTTTGTTACAGGGATGTATCAGATGCTACTATAGAAGATGTAAAAGATAAGTTTTGGTTGGATGTAGTTAACGTAATAGCAACCTCGCAACCATCAAGCAAAGATAGTTTGCTTAAATCTTCTAGGATAATTGAAAATGGAATGCTTAAAATACAGTGCGGTAATGATTTTATGTGCAAAATTTTAAGGGATAAAAATATAGAAATCCTTATAAAGAATACTATAAATGATATGTTTGGAATTAATTCCGTGATTAAATTAGAACATAATGGTGAACTTTCTAAAGAAGATTATTTTGGTAAAAAAGAAAAAGAAAATGAGGTTATAATAAAAGAAATAATTAAAAATATTAGTACAGAAAAGAAAGATAAGCCTGCGAATAGTGGTCAAAACAATGAAAAAGATAATAAATTTAGCAGACCAGGATTTAGGAAAGATGAAGCTGCTGATGCAAACACTATAATGGGTAGAAATATAAAAAGCGATACTATAGAAATAAATGAGATAGATGAAGCTTCAGGAATTGTCAGCATATGCGGAGATATTTTCAAAATCAAAATTATTGAAACAAAAACTGGTAGAATAATTATTACATTTTATATAACAGATTATACAAGTTCAATTACAGTGAAATGTTTTCCAAAACCTAAAGATGTGGAAAAAATAATGGATGAAATTAAAGTTGGACTTTTTTGCAAGGTGCGTGGAGAAGCAAGTTATGACACATATGCAAGAGAAATTGTTATAATGGCAAAAGATATAGTAAAACTTAAGAAAATAGAGAGAATGGATACGGCAGTTGAAAAAAGAGTGGAGCTTCATTTGCACACACAAATGAGTGCTATGGATGGAATATGCCCTGCATCTAAACTTGTTGAAAGAGCAGCTAAATGGGGACATAATGCAGTGGCAATAACTGACCATGGCGTGGTTCAGGCTTTTCCAGAAGCTATGGATGCAGCTAAAAAAAATAAGATAAAGGTTTTATACGGCGTTGAGGGTTATTTAGTAGATGATGGTGTGCCAATTGTTATTAATAATCATAATGAAAATTTAGATGATATTTTTGTGGTTTTTGATTTAGAGACCACGGGACTTTCTAGTGAAAATGATAGAATTACAGAAATTGGTGCGGTTAAGATTGAAAATGGAAAAATAATTGATAGATTTAATGAGTTTGTAAATCCAGGAAGAGACATACCCTATAAGATTACAGAACTAACTGGAATTACAAATGATATGGTTGCTGGTGCAGAATCTATTGAAGAAATACTCCCGAAATTCCTAGAGTTTGCTAGTGGTAGTGTAGTAGTGGCACATAATGCTGATTTTGATGCTTCTTTTATAAAGAAAAACTCCCAGAGACTTAATTTAAAGTTTGAAAATGCAATTATGGATACAATACCACTAGCTAAATATTTACTTCCTGAGCTTAAAACATTTAAGTTAAATGTAGTAGCTAAATATCTAGGCATCTCGCTTGAAAATCATCACAGAGCGGTAGATGATGCTAAAGCAACTGCGGATATACTATTACATTGTTTTGGACTACTTAGAGAAAAAAACATTTTAGATTTGGATACTTTAAATAAAGAATTCTTAGGGGATTTTAATGTAAAAAAGGCAAACACTTATCATGTTATTATTTTAGTTAAAAATCTTGTGGGGCTTAAAAATTTATATAAGTTAATTTCATTTTCAAATTTAGATTATTTTCACAGAAGACCAAGGCTTCCTAAAACTTTAGTGGAAGAATATAGGGAAGGTCTTATAGTTGGGTCCGCTTGTGAAGCTGGACAAGTCTACAAGGAAGTTCTTCAAGGAAAATCTGAAGATGAACTTAAGAAAATTATAAAATTCTATGATTATTTAGAAATACAGCCTCTTTTAAATAACAAATTCATGATTAAAAATGGTACCGTAAAAGATGAAAATGAACTAATGGATATTAATAGAAAAATTTGTGATTTAGGAGAAAAAAATAATTTGCCTGTAGTTGCTACAGGAGATGTACATTTTTTAGATCCGTCAGATGAGGTGTTTAGAAAAATTTTAATGGCTGGTAAAGGTTTTTCAGATGCCGATGACCAACCACCACTATATTTTAAAACTACTAATGAAATGTTAAAGGAATTTTCATATTTAGGTGATAAAAAATGTAGAGAGGTTGTTATTTATAACCCAAATAAAATTGCAGATATGATAGAAGTTATAAAACCTATACCTGATGGTACGTTTACTCCTACAATACCAGGCGCAGAAGATGATATTCGAAAGATGACTTCAGATAAAGTTCATTCTATATACGGGGAAATATTACCGGAGATAGTAGAAAAAAGGTTGGATAAGGAATTAAACTCTATTATAGGAAATGGATATGCCGTACTTTATCTAATAGCTGAAAAATTGGTAGCAAAATCTCTTGCAGATGGTTATTTAGTAGGATCAAGAGGTTCGGTTGGATCTTCTTTTGCGGCTAATATGTCTAACATAACAGAGGTAAATGGGCTTCCACCTCATTATGTATGTCCTAATTGTAAAAAGAGTGAATTTATTTTGGATGGATCTGTTGGTTCAGGAGCTGATTTACCTGATAAAGAGTGTCCAAGTTGTGGCACGTTATATGTGAAAGACGGTCATGATATTCCGTTTGAAACTTTTTTAGGGTTTGAAGGGGATAAAGAGCCAGATATAGATTTGAATTTCTCAGGAGATAATCAAGCAGATATTCATAGGTAT
Organism: Clostridium lacusfryxellense; assembly: GCF_018861735.1. GTDB lineage: Bacteria > Bacillota > Clostridia > Clostridiales > Clostridiaceae > Clostridium_AD > Clostridium_AD lacusfryxellense. The sequence goes on from NZ_JAHLEB010000004.1 coordinate 115,669, forward strand.
ACAGAGGTTTTGTTTGGTAAAGGGCATACTTTCAAGGCAGGAACAATTGGAACAATTGCTGATAAAACTGCTTATGGATATGTAAAGAAATATTTAGGACAAAAGGATATTATGGTCCCACAAGCTGAGATAGAAAGACTCGTCCAGGGCTGTACTGGGGTTAAAAGAACATCGGGGCAACATCCAGGTGGAATAATGGTTGTGCCAAGTGACAATGAAATATATAATTTTTGTCCAGTACAACACCCTGCTGATGACCCTAATTCAGATATTATTACAACGCATTTTGATTATCATTCTATAAGTGGAAGGCTGCTTAAACTAGATATCCTTGGACATGATGATCCTACAATGCTTAAAATGCTTGAAGATTTAACGGGACTTGACCCGCTAACTATTCCACTATCTGACGCTAAGGTTATAAGTTTATTTACTTCTCCTGCAGCGCTTGGGTTAACTATCAAGGAACTGGGTTGCGAAGTTGGAAGTTATGGTGTTCCAGAGTTTGGTACAAAATTTGTTAAACAAATGCTTTTAGATACTCAACCAAAATCATTTTCAGATTTAGTTAGAATTTCAGGGCTGTCTCATGGTACAGATGTATGGATTAATAATGCACAATATTATATTAAAGAAGGATTTACGACACTTAAAGATTGTATATCTACTAGAGATGATATTATGGTTTATCTAATACAAAAAAATCTTGAACCTAAGACTGCATTTACTATAATGGAGAAGGTGCGAAAAGGTAAAGGGCTTACTGAAGATGATGAGGCAGTAATGAGAGAACATGATGTACCGGATTGGTACATTGGTTCATGTAAAAAGATAAAGTATATGTTCCCAAAAGGACATGCAGTAGCATATGTAATGATGGCTGTAAGAATAGCATACTATAAGGTTTATTTCCCAAAGGAATATTATTGCACGTTCTTTACAATAAGAGCAGATGACTTCGATGCTAATTTAATTTCAAAAGGCGAGAGTGCAATAAAGATGAAAATGGATGAACTAACAGCATTAGGTAAGGATATAGGAAACAAAGAAAAAGGACTTCTTACAGCACTTGAGTTGTCTTACGAAATGTTTAAAAGAGGGATAAAGTTATTAAATGTAGATTTATATAAGTCAGAGGCTGTTAAATTTACAATTGAAGATGATTCGATAAGACCACCACTCAGTGGACTTGAAGGTGTAGGTGAAAATGCTGCCAAAAGCATAGTCTTGGTAAGACAGGAGGGGGAGTTTATATCTAAAGAAGATTTGAGAATCCGTTGTAAGATATCAAAAACAGTAATTGAATCATTTGATAAACATGGATGTTTAAAAGATCTTCCAGATACAAATCAGTTGTCGTTTTTTTAGCTAAATGCAATTAACCCTTGAATTAGCAAATTTTATATGATAGAATAATATATATTAGTTACCGTTGGTAATTTTATTGTATGAGAGTAGGCCCGCCTACTCTCTATTTATTGAAACGCAACTCATGGTTGCGTTTTAATTATAATATTATGTATAATTATGCTAATAATTGTAGAAAATACTAATAAAAGGAGGGTGTTAAAATGAGAAATGATACCTTGTTGCAAAAACTCCAAAAAATAGCTCAGCCAATAGTTGAAAAAAATAATTGCGAATTATATCATTTGGAATATGTTAAAGAAGCAGGAGAAAATTACCTGAGGATTTATATAGATAGTTCTAATGGAATATCTTTAGAAGATTGTGAGAAAACAAGTAGAGGAATCAGTGAAATATTAGATGTAGAGGATCCGATAACTGATAGTTATTGTTTAGAGGTTTCTTCTCCAGGAATTGAAAGAGTTTTATACGATGATAATCATCTAAATAAATACATAGGCCAAAATGTACTAGTTAATTTAAATAGTCTGTATGAAGGCGTTAAAAAGCTTGAGGGCAATTTATTAGGATTTTCTGATGTGCAAATAGAAATTCAATATGATGGGAATAATATATCTATTCCAAAAGATAAGATTTCCGTTGTGAGTTTGAAACCGGAACTGTAAGGAGGAAGTTAAAATGAATCAGGAATTTATTGAAGCACTAAGAGAAATTGTAGACCAAAAGGGAGTAAGTGAAGATTTACTTTTTGAAACTCTTGAAGATGCATTAGTTGCAGCTTATAAGAAAAACTTTGCTACGCTGTCTAATGCTAGCCAAAATGTAAAGGTAACAATGAATAGAGAAACAGGAGAAATACACGTTTATGGTCAAAAGACAGTTGTAGAAGAAGTAGTTGAAGAGGTTAATGAGATATCACTTGAGGATGCTAAAGAATATAGCCCTAAATATCAAATGGGTGACATTGTTGATATCGAAGTTACTCCGAGAAAATTTGGTAGAATAGCTGCGCAATCTGCAAAACAAGTTGTTATTCAAAGAATTAAAGAAGCTGAAAGAAATATAATATACAATGAGTTTATAACAAAAGAATTTGATATTATTACCGGAAGTGTTATAAGAAAAGATAGAGGTAATGTATTTATAGATTTAGGTAAAATAGAAGCTGTACTTGGAGCTACTGAACAAATGCCAGGCGAGGAATATAATTTCAATGAAAAATTGAAACTATATATTGTTGAGGTTAAAAATACTACAAAAGGTGCTCAAGTAGGAGTATCAAGAACTCATCCAGGTCTTGTGAAGCGTTTATTTGAACTTGAGGTTCCAGAAGTTTTTGGTGGAATAGTTGAAATAAAAAGTATTTCAAGGGAAGCTGGTTCAAGAACTAAAATTGCAGTATATTCTAATGATGAAAATGTTGATGCTATGGGAGCCTGTGTTGGACCGAAAGGTATTAGAGTTCAAAACATAGTTAATGAATTAAGAAACGAGAAAATTGATATTATAAAATGGAGCAAAAAGTCTGAAGAATATATTTCCAATGCCTTAAGCCCTGCAAAGGTATTAAATGTTGTAGTTGAAGAGAATTCTAAATCTGCAAAGGTTATTGTAGAAGACAATCAATTATCTCTGGCTATTGGAAAAGAAGGTCAAAATGTTAGACTTGCTGCAAGATTAACAGGATGGAAAATTGATATTAAAAGTAGAACTCAAGCACAATATAACATGGAACACATTGAAAGTGAAGATGTTGAAAATGAAGTAATTGAAACCATAACTGAAAAGTAGGTGACGCTTTATGAAAGTTAAAAAAATACCTCAGCGCATGTGTACGGGTTGTATGGAAATGAAAAGCAAGAAAGAACTATTACGTATAGTTAATAGTAAAGAAGGCGAAATATCTGTAGATTTAACTGGTAAAAAGCCAGGTAGAGGTGCATATATTTGTAAGAGTATTGAATGTTTTGAAAAATCTTTTAAGACGAAAAGATTAGAGCGGAATTTAGGCGGAAAAGTAAGCGAAGAAATTTATGGTAAATTAAAGGATGAGATAAATCATGAATAATAAATTTTTTCAATTTTTAGGTTTAACTAAAAAAGCTGGGAAACTTATAGAAGGTTATAATCAATGTGAAGATGCGCTGTCACATGGTAGAGGAAGTCTTATAATTTTATCGCAGGAAAGTGCTACAAATACAAAAGATAAATTTAAAAGATTAGCAAGTAAAAACTGTATACCTCTTATAGAGGGAGTGTCTAATGAGACACTAGGTAAGGCCCTAGGTAGGGATGAAATTAATGTTTTGTGTGTATATGATAAAAAAATGAGTAATAAGTTACTAAGCTTATGGAATGAATTGAATGAAAGTGTCGAAATCATTGAAAGTACTGAAAGTATCGAAGAGATCGAAAGTAAGGAAAACAATGAATAAATTAAATTTCGGGGGTGAATGATTTGGCAAAAGTCAGAATATATGAATTAGCAAAAGAATTAGAAGTGTCAAGTAAAGAATTAATTAATGTACTATTTGAAGAATTTAGTATAAAGGCCAAAAATCATATGAGTGTGATTGAGGAAGAGGATGCTGAATTAATAAAGGAACTTTATAGTGATGAAAATTCAGGACTTAAGGATAATAAAAACGAAACTGTAGAACACTATGAGAATCTTGCTAATGAAGATGCTAACAAAGTTGTTATTAGAAAAAGAGGTAGAAAAGGAAGAGACGAACTAGGTAATGGTAATAATGGTGTTGAGGCGATAGATGATGAAGTTGTCGTAATCGATAGTACTATTACAGTTAAAGATTTAGCTGAAACTTTGAAGAGACCATATGTTGAAGTAATTAAACAACTTATTTTTATAGGAGTTATGGCTGGAATGAACCAAGAAATTGATTTTGCTACAGCTGAAAAAGTAATAGAAAAATATGGTGCTCTTGCAGTACTCAGAGAAGTAGAAGAAGGCAAAATTGCTGATGATGAAGATATTGATGACTCTGAAACTGAAATAGACACAGATAAAAAACCAGCTGTTGTTACTGTTATGGGTCACGTTGATCACGGCAAGACATCACTTCTTGACTGTATTAGAAAGTCTAAAGTTACAGAATCAGAAGCAGGCGGAATAACACAACACATAGGTGCATATACTGTTGATATTAAGGGTGAAAAGATCACATTCTTAGATACACCAGGTCATGAAGCGTTCACAGCAATGAGAGCAAGAGGAGCCCAAATAACAGATATAGTTATACTTGTAGTAGCTGCAGATGATGGTATTATGCCACAAACTGAAGAAGCTATAAATCATTGTAAGGCTGCTAATGTACCAATTATAGTAGCTATAAACAAGATAGATAGACCAGGAGCTAATCCAGATAAAGTTAAACAAGAATTAACAGAGTTTGGTCTTGTAGCAGAAGATTGGGGCGGAGATACTATATGTGTTCCAGTATCAGCTCATACTAAAGAGGGTATAGATACTTTACTTGAAATGGTAGTGATTACAGCTGAAATGTTAGAGCTTAAAGCAAATCATAAGAGAAAAGCAAAAGGAACAGTTATAGAAGGTAAATTAGACAAAGGTCGTGGACCACTTGCTACATTACTTATACAAAATGGTACACTCAAAACTGGAGATTCTATAATAGTTGGATCTACTTACGGAAGAATAAGAGCAATGTTTGATGATAAGGGTAAAAAAATCAAATCAGCAGGACCTTCTATACCAGTAGAAATACTTGGATTATCAGATGTTCCAGCAGCTGGAGATAGATTTAATGTAGTTAAAGATGAGAAAACTGCAAGAAATATGGCTGAAACTAGAAAAGCAAACTTAAGAGAAGAACATTTTGAAACTAGTAATAGAGTTTCTATGGAGAACTTATATAGCCAAATACAAGAAGGATCTGTTAAAGAACTTGGAGTAATAGTTAAAGCTGATGTTCAAGGGTCTGTAGAGGCAGTAAGACAATCTCTTGAAAAACTATCTACTGATAATGTTAAAGTAAGAGTTTTACATTCTGGAGTGGGAGCTATTACAGAAACAGACGTTGTTCTAGCAGCTGCATCAAACGCAATAATTATTGGGTTTAATGTAAGACCAGATAATAATGCAGCAGCAATAGGAGAAAAAGAGAAAGTAGAAATTAAAACTTACAGAATAATTTATGATGCTCTTGACGACATAAAAGCTGCAATGCTTGGAATGCTTGATCCTGTATATAAAGAAGTTGTTTTGGGTAGAGTTGAAATAAGACAAATATATAAAGTTTCTAATGTTGGAACAATAGCTGGGTCTTATGTATTAACAGGTAAAATTACTAGAAGTAGTTCTGTACGTGTACTTAGAAATGGAATAGTTATAACTGAATCAACTTTAGCTTCATTAAAAAGATTTAAAGATGATGCAAAAGAAGTTGCTGCTGGATATGAATGTGGATTAAGCGTAGAAAAATTCAATGACATTAAAGAAGGCGACATTATTGAAGCATTCATTATGGAAGAAATAAAACCAAAATTAACATAAGTGTAAGGAGTAGTGGGTTGTATGGTTAGTTATAGAAACGGTAGAATAAATGAAGAAATAAAAAAAGATGTAAGCAATACAATTCAGAACAAGATTAAAGATCCTAGGTTAAGTGCTATGGTAAGTGTAACAAAAGTAGACACAACAAAAGACTTAAGTTATACAAAAATCTATGTTAGCATATTTGGTAATGAGCTTGCTAAAAAAGAATCAATTCAAGCACTAAAAAGTTCAACTGGACTTATTAGAAAGGAACTTGGGGCTCATGTTAAATTAAGACATGTTCCTCAAATTATCATAGAAGTGGATGAAACTATAGAACGTGCTATTCATTTAGAAACTCTTTTTCATCAAATTAAGGAAAAAGATAAGAATGAACAAGTAAAGGACAATGATGATATAATAAAAGATGATGTAAATGAAGAAGGTATAGCAGAAGAAAATAGCGATGAAGATTAACGGTATTGTTGAAAAAATAATTACGTTTAAAAAAATTGCTATTACTTTTCATACTTCTCCAGATGGTGATTCATTAGGTAGTGCACTTGCACTGCTTATTGGACTTAGAAAGTTGAAGAAGGATGTGTGTATAATTTCAAAAGAAATTATCCCACAAACTTTTTCTTTTTTGCCATATTCAAATGAAATTAATGCTGAAATAAGTCAACCACCTGAAGGAACTGATTGCGTTATAGTACTAGACTGTGGTAATTTTAAAAGAGTTAATGCCGATTTAAAGTTACATGATAAGAAGTATGAATTAATTAATATAGATCACCACCTATCTAATGATTTGTATGGTGACATAAATTTTATTGATGTATTAGCCTCGGCTGTTGGAGAAATTATATATGAAGTGTTAAGACTTCTTAATGTGGAATTAGATAAGGAAATAGGCACATGTTTGTATACTTCATTACTTACAGATACAGGATGTTTTAGACACTCGAGTACCACGGAGTTAACTCATAACATTGCTGGAAGGCTTATTAATACAGGGATAGATTTTAGTGATATTTACAGAATGATTTTTGAAAATAAGAAATTTGAGGAAATAAAATTTTTTGGAGAAATTATTAGTAATATGACATTAGAACTTAATGGTAAAGTATCTGTTATGTATATCTCTAAAACTGTACTTGAAAAATATAACCTAGAAGCAGTTGATACATCGGATGTTATTAATTCTGGGGTTTCAATAGATACTGTTGAAGTCGCTATTCTTATAAAAGAATTGGGAAACGGTGTTAAAGTGAGTTTAAGATCTAAATATTTAGTAAATGTAAGCAAAATTGCTGAAGATTTTAACGGTGGGGGACATATTAGAGCAGCAGGTTTTTATGCACAGGCAAGTTTTGATAATACTAAAGTTAAATTAATAGAAATCATAGAAAAAGAGTTGATGAAATGAATGGTATAATAAATGTATTTAAACCTACAGGGATTACTTCTTTTGATGTAGTCCGTACAATAAGAAAAATTAGTAATATAAAAAAAGTAGGCCACGCTGGTACTCTAGATCCTGAGGCTAGCGGGGTTTTACCTGTTTGTATTGGAAGAGCAACAAAGGCAATTGACTATATAATGGGCGATTTTAAAATCTATGAAGTTGAGCTTAAATTAGGAGTAACTACAGATACTTATGATAGAGAAGGTAAGATTTTAAGTGAGAGTGAAGTAGCTCTGAGTGATGAGGAAATTACTGGGGCTATTAATTCTTTTATTGGTGAAATAAAACAAATTCCACCAATGTACTCAGCTCTAAAGGTAAATGGGAAAAAGCTTTATGAATTAGCAAGAGCAGGAATAGAAATAGAAAGAGCGGCAAGACCTATAACGATCTATGAAATAGATATTACAAATTTAGAGTCGCCATACGTAAAGTTTAGGGTTAAATGCTCTAAGGGTACTTATATTAGAAGTTTATGTTATGACATCGGAGAATTACTAAAATGTGGCGGAATGATGTGGAATTTGCGTAGGACTGCTACTGGTCAATTTCATATTGATGATGCTATAAATATAGAGGATTTAAATGAAGAAAATATAAGTAAACATGTTATGCCTATTGAAAAGATTTTTCAAAATAATTCTAAAATTATCATAGAGGATAAGTTTGTTAAGTTTTTGCTCAATGGCGTTGTGGTAAAGGATAAAGCATTAACTTGTAAGTTTGAGATGGGTACTATGTATAGTATATATAATAATGAAAATGATTTTATTGGGATTGCGGATAAAGGCAATGATGGTGTTAGGCTAATAAAATCATTTATATAGGAGTATATTAAATGATAGTTATAAAAGATAATTTTAAAAGAAAACTTGAATATTCAACATACATTGCTTTAGGAAGTTTTGATGGCATACATTTAGGCCATATGTCTCTTATAAACAAAACTGTGGAACTTGCAAAAACAAATAACGCTAAAAGCATGATTTGTACATTTAAAAATCACCCTTTATCTGTTATAAACAAAGAGATTTGTCCGAAGTTAATAATGGACAATGACACCAAATTAAATTTATTAGAAAAAACTGGTATTGATATAGTTAATTTAGTTAATTTTGATAAAAAATTTATGAAGATAACCCCAGAAGAATTTATAAATAATATGGTGAAATTATATAATGCAAAAGGTATAGTTGTTGGGTTCAATTATAGATTTGGATATAAAAATTTAGGCGATGTAGAAATGATTAAAACATATAGTGAGCTATTAGGATATAAGCTTTATGTTTGTGATGCCATTACTATTAATGATGAGGTTGTTAGTAGTTCGAAGATACGTCATCTCATTGCTGAAGGCAATATCATAAAAGCAAATGAACTTTTAGGGAGGCCGCATTCTATTATTGGAAAAGTTATAGAGGGAAAACAACTCGGCAGAACTATTGGATTCCCTACTGTGAATTTAAATTACAATAAGGAATATATTCTTCCTAAGGGAGGAGTATACTACACTGTAGTTGAATACGAGAATGTTTTTTATAAAGCTATAACTAATATAGGATATAATCCTACTGTAGAAGGTGGAAAGTTATCGGTTGAAACACATATTCTAAACTTTAATAAACAAATCTATGGTGAAGTAGTTAAAATAAACTTTATAGACAGAATAAGAGATGAAGTTAAATTTGAGACTGTTGATAAGTTAAAGCAGCAGCTGTTAAAGGATAAGAATTATGTTATAAATGAAAAAATATAATAAAAATACAGATTTAGATGTAAAAACTAATTTACAATTTAATGTTAGTTTGTTATAATTGATATGAACCTTATGCTAAGTTCACCGAATCACCAACGGTATACTTGGAATATGGGGATTATATTCGGAGGTGTTGTAAAATGGAAAAAGCTACAAAACAAGCAATAATGGTAAAACATGCAAGACATGAAGGAGATACAGGTTCTCCAGAAGTGCAAATAGCACTACTTACTGCTAGAATCCAAGAGTTAAATGAACATTTGAAAGTTCATAAAAAAGATCACCATTCTAGAAGAGGTCTATTAATGATGGTTGGACAAAGAAAAGGAATGTTAGGTTACTTAAAGAACCAGGATATTGAAAGATATCGTGCAATTCTTGCGGAACTTGGACTAAGAAAGTAATTCAGAGCGGCTTTGCCGCTCTGTTATTTTAGGTTAGGAAAATAATATATACAATTAATTAATAATAATAATAATATTAATATAAATTTAGGGGAGGCAAATATATGATTCATATTATGGAAACTACTGTTGCAGGTAGAACTCTTAAAGTTGAATATGGTAAGGTTGGAATGTTATCTGACTGTGCATTATTCATGAGTTATGGAGAAACAGTAGTTTTAGTTAATGCAAATGCATCAGAAAAACCAAGGGATGGTATTGATTTCTTTCCATTAAGTGTAGAATATGAAGAAAAACTTTATGCTGTTGGTAAAATTCCTGGTGGATTCATAAAAAGGGAAGCAAGACCATCTGAAAAAGCTATTTTAACTGCAAGAGGAATTGATAGGCCTCTAAGACCATTATTTCCTAAAGGTTATAAAAATGATGTTCAAATCGTTTGTACTGTATTATCAGTTGAACAAGATAATTCACCTGAAATACTTGCTATGAATGCAGCATCACTAGCTCTATGTGTATCTAGTATACCATTTACGGATGCTGTTGCAACAGTTTCAGTAGGTCTTATTGATGGTAAATTCATATTAAGTCCTACACAAGAAGAAAGAAATTTAACTTCTCTAAAACTTACAGTTTGCGCAACAAAAGACAACGTAACAATGATAGAAGCAAGTGGTGATGAAATAGCTGAAGATATAATGATAGCTGCAATCGACTTTGCTTTTGAAGCATGTAAAAAAATAGTAGCTTTCCAAGAAGAAGCTGTTGCTAAATTTGGAAAGAAGAAAAATATTCCTGAATTTGCGAAAATAGATGAAACTCTCGAAGCTGATGTTAGAAATTTCTGTTTTGATATGGTAAAGACAGCAATGTACATAATGGATAAAGATGAGAGAAATGTAATGGTTGATGAAATAAAAGAGAAAATAAAAGTTGAATTTAATGAAAAGTATGCTGATAAAAAATCAGATATTGGTGAAGTTTTCTATAATATTCAAAAAGAAATAGTTAGAAACATGATGTTAAATGAAGATAGAAGACCTGATGGAAGAGCTTTTGACGAAGTTAGAAAAATAAGCTGTGAAGTAGGAATACTTCCAAGAACTCATGGAACTGGTTTATTCACTAGGGGACTAACTCAGGTACTTGGAGTTGCAACTCTTGGAGCTTTAAAAGAAGCTCAGATACTAGATGGAATAGGTGATGAAGATACTAAAAGGTATATGCATCATTATAATTTTCCAGCTTATAGTGTTGGAGAAACTAAACCAATGCGTGGACCTGGTAGACGTGAAATAGGTCATGGTGCATTATCTGAAAAAGCAGTAGAACCACTTTTACCATCTGTAGAAGATTTCCCATATGCTATTAGAGTTGTATCAGAAGTATTAAGTTCTAATGGTTCAACATCTCAAGCGAGTGTTAGTGCAAGTATTTTAGCATTACTAGATGCTGGTGTTCCAATTAAGAGACCTGCAGCGGGAATTGCAATGGGATTAATTACAAATGCAGATTTATCTAAAGAAAAGGTATTAACTGATATTCAGGGCATTGAAGATTTCTTTGGTGATATGGATTTTAAAGTAGCAGGAACAGTTAAAGGTATTACTGCTATTCAAGTTGATACAAAGCTTCATGGATTATCTAATTACTGCATTAAAACAGCAATTATAGATGCTAAAAAAGCTAGACTTCATATAATAGAAAAAATGAACGAATGTATACCAGCACCAAGAAGTGAAATGTCAGCATATGCTCCTAGAATGTATGTTCTAAACGTAGCACCTGACAAGATTCGTGATGTAATAGGTAAAGGCGGAGCAACTATAAAGAAAATTATAGCAGAAACCGGCGTTAAAATAGATACTAGCGATGATGGAAAAATTGTAATTATGTCAAGCGATAGCGTTAGCGCAAATAAAGCAGTAAAAATTATTGAAGAGCTAACTAAATCGGTTAAAGTTGGAGAAATATATTTAGGAAAAGTAACTAAAATAGCTGCATTTGGTGCATTTGTTGAAATACTACCTAATAAAGAAGGCCTAGTGCATATATCTAAACTTGATTTTGCTAGAGTAAATAAAGTAGAAGATATTGTTGCTGTTGGTGATGAAATATTAGTAAAAGTAATGGAAATAGATAACCAAGGAAGAGTTAATCTTTCAAGAAGAGATGCTATTAAAGATAGTGAAACAGAGAAAAAAGAGACTGATAAAAAAGAGAATGCATAATGATGAAAGGGCTTAGATGCCTTTTTATTTTTTTTTAATAATATTACTCTAATATGCACATAGTAAATACAAATTCTCATTAAGGAGAGGCGCATATGTATAATTTATTTAAGTTGGACAATGGGTTAAGAGTTGTAGTTGAAAACATTGAATACGTAAACTCTGTAAGTGTAGGTTTATGGGTAGAAAATGGGTCAAGAAATGAAGACATAAATAACAGTGGAATATCACATTTTATCGAACATATGCTTTTTAAAGGAACGGTTACAAGATCTGCAAAACAAATTGCAGAAGAAATTGAGGACGTGGGTGGTCAATTAAATGCATTTACAGGAAGAGAAGCTACCTGCTTTTATGTAAAGGCATTAGATACTCATTTAGATTTGTCATTAGATATTCTCTCAGATATGCTTTTTAATAGTAATTTAGCAGAAGAGGATATAGAAAAAGAAAAAAGTGTAATATATGAAGAAATAAATATGAGTGAAGATTCACCGGAAGATGTTTTATCAGATTTACACACCAAAGCAATTTGGGATTTGGACTCTATATCGTTACCTATTTTGGGAACAATGGATACTGTAAAATCTTTTAGCAGAAAAGTGATATTAGATTATATAGATTCATATTATATACCAGAGAATTCAGTTATATCTATTTCTGGTAAATTTGATATGAAAAATATAGAAACCCTTGTTGAAAAATTCTTCGGTAAATGGCGTTGTAAAAACAAAAAGATAACTGAATATAGTAGCCCATTAATATTAAATAAACATTATTTTAGAAAAAAAGATATTGAACAACTACATGTAAGTCTTGGGATTCCGGGCATAGAACTTGATAATGAGGATACCTATACATTGATTTTATTAAGCAATATATTAGGCGGAGGAGCATCATCACGATTATTTCAAAAGATACGTGAAGATTTAGGTTTGTGTTATTCAATTTATTGTTATATATCTGCGTTTAAAAACACTGGAATTGTAAGTATTTATGCAGGAATTAACCCGACCAATGTGAGAGTTGCTATTGAAGCTATCAAGGAAGAAGTCAGTAATTTTGCTAAGGTAGGGATTGATAATGAAAGATTAAATAAAGCTAAAGAACAGTTAAAGGGGAGTTATATTTTAGGCCTTGAAAGCACAAGTAGTAGAATGTTTAGTAACGGAAGATCTGTAATGTTTTTAAATAAAATTAATACGCCTGAAGATGTATTAGAAAAAATTAATAAAATAGATATGGCAAGGGTAAACTCTGTAATGGAGAAGACATTTAAAAAAGGTATAATAAATTCTGCTTACGTTGGCAAAGATAAGGAAATGCTTAAAGATGTTTTTGAAGGTAATATTATCTCTGTAGATAAATAAATTTATTTATGAAAATATAAAAATCATGCATAACTCCTTAGTAAATTTCATATTATCTTATGAGAAATATTAAGGAGATGTTGTTTATATGGAAGATAACATAAAGTTATATAGTGAAATGGAAAGATATGAAATTATTAATATTAATGATGGTGATAAATATAGTAATTTAGGTAGTAATGATGTAGTTATTGATGAGAATGGACTATTAAAATTTCTTATTATAAACGAAGGTAGTTCAAAATTTAGTTTCTTTCGTAATAATGAGATTATTGAGGTTCCATGGGATTACGTTAAAAAAATAGGATCTAGAACTATAATAATTGATGTTGATAATGAATTTCTAAAAAAATCTCATATCTAATTTTGGAGGATAGTAATGAAGATATTAGTTCAAAAATTCGGAGGTACATCTGTTTCCACCGAGGATAAAAGGAAACTTGTAGCAAGTAAGGTATTAAGTGCAAAAGCCCTAGGGTATTCCCCAGTGATTGTAGTATCTGCAATGGGAAGAAAGGGCGAACCTTATGCTACGGATACGCTTTTGTCATTGATTGATGAGAGTTTAAAAGTTGCAAGTCCATTAGCGGTAGATTTGCTAATGAGTTGTGGTGAAACAATAAGCACTGTGGTAATGTGCAATGAATTAAATAGATTTAAAATTAATGCAGTTCCATTAACTGGCGGACAAGCAGGTATAATTACAGATTCTAATTATTCAAATGCTGCAATACTAGATGTAGACACGAAGAAGATATTAGATATTCTAAAAGCTGGAAAAACTCCTGTAATAGCAGGATTTCAGGGGATGGATGATAAAGGCTATGTTACGACTATTGGGAGAGGTGGAAGTGATGTCACTGCTGCAGTTCTGGGAGCCAAACTTAACGCTTGTGAGACCCAAATATACACTGATGTAGATGGAATCATGACAGCGGATCCTAGAATAGTTTCTGAAGCAACCTTAATAGAAAAAATAAGTTACGATGAAATCTTTCAATTTGCAGATCAAGGGGCAAAGGTTATACACCCAAGGGCTGTTGAAATATCTAGAAAATATAATATACCACTGGTAATAAAAAATACTATGAGTGAATGCGTCGGAACAGTAATTAGTAATATGGGGAGTGAAACCACCGAAAATATAATTACTGGAATTACGCATATGAATAATAGAGTTCAAATAAAAATTAATAAAAATTCAGGTTCTAGTTATGATGACATTTTTGATATTTTAGCGCAAAATCTTATAAGTATAGATTTAATAAATATTTTCCCAAAGGAAAAAATATTCACTATTGATAAAAAAGACTTTAATAAGTTTGCTGATTTATTGAAAGAGCTTAATATGACTTATTGCTTTATGAAGGATTGCAGTAAACTTTCAATCATAGGTTCAAAAATGCAAGGGATACCTGGTGTTATGGCTAAAATACTTAAAGCCTTAACTAGAGAAAATATTGAAGTTCTTCAAACGGCTGATTCACATATGACTATATGGTGTCTTGTAGAAACGGGATATGTTGAAAAAGCTATTAATGCTCTTCATAGGGAATTTAAATTAGGATAAAAAATGTATAGAGTTTCTCTTAATGCACAAAATAAAATGGATTAGGAGGAATGCAAATGTTGAAAACTGAAAGTAACAAAAGTGGTTCGAATGAACAAGTAGAAAATATCAAAGAATTAGGAACAACTAATATTCCGACTCAAGATGATAAAATCCAGGTTTTACCTATTATAGGCCAAATAGAAGGACATATGACTTTATCGCCACAAACTAAAGCCACTAAATATGAACATGTTATCCCAGAACTTATTGCTATGGAGAGAGATGAAAAAGTAAAAGGCATTCTTATAGTTCTAAATACAGTAGGAGGGGACGTAGAAGCGGGCCTTGCTATAGCAGAGATGATTAGAAGCGTAAGTAAACCTACTGTATCACTAGTGGTCGGAGGAGGCCATTCAATAGGGATACCACTGGCAACGGCTGCTAAGTACTCATTCATTTCTCCATCTGCAACTATGATAATTCATCCTATAAGGATGAATGGTTTAATAATTGGGGTGCCTCAAACTTTTGATTACTTTAACAAAATGCAAGAAAGAATAACTGAATTTATTATTAGAACTTCTAAAATTGATAAGGAAACGGTAAATAGATTAATGATTCAAACTGATGAGCTTCTAAATGATATGGGGACTATACTTATAGGAAAACAAGCAGTTGAAAATGGTTTAATAGATGAGGTCGGTGGCATTAGTGAAGCATTAACAAAGTTAAACGAAATGATAGATAAAGTATAAAAGTAGATATAAATAGGTCGATATGGCCTATTTATATCTATTTTTAATGATTTGTTTTTCATAAAATAGAATTATGTAAAAATCACTTTTTATGAAATTAATTCAAAATTCATGTATAAATCTCAGCACAGTTAGAGGAGATTTATAAAATTTGTAGAAATAATAAAGGTAGAACTAATAAATTATAGAACTAAGAAGGATAGAGGTGATACTTTGGCTAGGAAAAAAACTAAATCAAAAGTTATAAAGAATGTAAATGCTGATAGTGAGATTTTAGGTATTATATTAATTACAATAGGAATATTAATTTTATTAAGTATATTCTCAACTGTCTTTTCGGGATCTGAGTCTATATCAGGCATGATTGGGAAGTTTATTAATAATATACTTTTTGCAATATTAGGGGTGGGCGCATATCTTTCGCCATTTCTGATAATATTTATTGGTGTCTGCAACATTACTAAAAAAGGTAAAATAAATTTTAGTAAAAAATTCTATGGAATAGTACTTTTTATAATTAATACATTACTATTCATACAAATGCTAGTTTTAGATAAGTATTATTATAAAGGAAGTTTTTCTCTTGGAATAAATAAAATATATAATTCAAAAAGTATGCTGCATGGTGGAATTATTAGCTATTTTATTGATGTGCCGATGTATACACTGTTTGGTATAGTGGGAAGTTGTATAATTTTTATTGCTATTTATGTTATATGTATGATTATAATATTGGACATATCAATACATGATACTTTCTTTTATTTAAAGGATAGATTTATGGTTAGAAAAATTTCTAAGGAAAACGATAGTAAGGAATTATATATTGAAAATAATGATAAGCAAGAAGAATTAATAGTTAATAATGAAGATAAAAATAAATTCATTAAAAATATTAGTAATAAAATTAAGATAATAGATTTTATAAAATCAAATGAACTAGCATCCGATGAGGATGAACCTGGTAAAGAAGAAAATATTAAAACAGGAACCACTCGAGGATCGAAGAATGGTCATATAGATAATTCGATCAATCAGGAGTTAGAGAAAGAAATTCAATTAAATAGTGCAAGTTCAAATCAAAACTATAAATATGAATATCCGACGCTAGACTTATTAAATGAAAATACTACCTCGCAAATGAACAAAAACGATAAAAAGGAATTGCTTAACAATGCAAATAAGCTACAAGAAACATTAAGTAGTTTCGGAGTTGAAGCAAAAGTTATTCAAGTTACAAAAGGACCTTCAGTTACAAGATTTGAGCTTCAACCAAATGCTGGTGTTAAGGTGAGTAAAATTGTTAACCTAGCAGATGATATTGCGCTGAATTTAGCTTCTTCAGGGGTGAGAATTGAGGCGCCAATACCTGGTAAGGCAGCGGTAGGTATAGAAGTGCCTAACAAAGAACTAAGTGCCGTATACCTAAGAGAAGTAATAGAGTCTAATGAATTTACAGCAACAAACAAAAATTTATCCTTTAGTCTCGGAAAAGACATAGGAGGTAATTGCGTTGTTTCAGATTTAACGAAGATGCCACATTTATTGGTTGCTGGAGCAACAGGGTCTGGTAAGAGTGTTTGTATAAACTCACTTATAATAAGTTTACTATATAAATATTCTCCAGAGGATGTCAAACTATTACTAATTGATCCTAAAGTTGTTGAATTAAATATTTATAATGGAATTCCGCATTTGTTGATACCGGTAGTTACTGACCCGAAAAAATCAGCAGGAGCCTTAAATTGGGCTGTAAATGAAATGGTAAGAAGATATAAAAGTTTTGCTGAAAATAATGTAAGAAGTATTGAAGGATATAATGAATTAGTCAATAAAGGAATCGTTGAAAATAAATTACCTTGGATTGTAATTATTATTGACGAGCTTGCGGACCTAATGACGGTTTGTGCGAATGATGTAGAAGAGCATATTGGAAGACTCGCACAAATGGCAAGAGCGGCGGGAATGCATTTAGTAATAGCGACGCAAAGACCATCGGTTGATGTTATAACAGGTGTTATAAAAGCTAATATACCTTCAAGAATATCTTTTGCAGTTTCTAGTCAAATAGATTCACGGACAATTTTAGATTCCGCTGGTGCAGAAAAGTTACTTGGTAAAGGGGACATGCTCTTTTATCCAGTAGGGGAACCTAAACCTATTAGAATACAAGGAGCATTTGTATCAGAAGAAGAAGTTGAGCGAGTTGTTAATTTTATAAAGGATCAGATGCAAGAAGTAAACTATGAAAAAGAAATTATAGATGAAATAGAAAGTAGCTCAGGTAATAAAAATGATGAAAATGATATTGATGAATTATTAAATGAAGCAATAAAAATAGTAATTGAAAATGGTCAAGCCTCCACTTCCTTATTGCAACGCAAGCTAAAAATAGGGTATAATAGAGCAGCAAGAATTATAGAACAAATGGAGGAACGTAGAATAATTTCAGGTAGAAATGGAAGCAAACCTAGAGAAATATTAGTAAGTGATAGTGATTTAAAGGGGTAATTAAATTAATTTTAAAGAAAAATTGTAAATACCCTTGTTTAATTTGTCAATCACATTTACAATAATTTATGTGTGCAAATGTAGGAAGAAAACAATTATTTACTATATCTTGCATTCAAATTCAAGTAATGAGGATAATAGACAATAAATGAGATTTACTTAGGATTACAAACAAGGAGGATGACTGGTGGAAAAATTAAAAGTTGGAGTTATAAATTTAGGTTGTGATAAAAATAGAATTGATAGTGAAATTGTAATAAGCAGTTTAAGTGAAAGATATAATATGACAAATGATCCTAAACTGGCAGATATAATTTTAGTTAATACTTGTGGATTCATAGAATCGTCAAAACAAGAATCCATAGATACTATTTTAGAGATGTCAGAATACAAAAAGAAATATAAGTGTACAGTACTTATTGCAACAGGTTGTCTTACTCAGCGGTATGGCGCGGAACTGATTGAACTAATGCCGGAACTTGATATAATGCTCGGTGTTAATGATTATAACAAGTTATTAAGTAGTATAGAGGATGTTCTTTTGAAAAATATTAAAGTGCAACATTTTAATTATAGTGATGATAATATTAATGAAGGACAAAGAGTATTAACTACAGGAACATACTCTGCTTATATTAGAATTTCAGAAGGTTGTGATAATGCATGTACATATTGTGCTATACCTAATATTAGAGGGAAATATAGAAGTAGAAAGATGGAGAATATAGTACAAGAAGCTAAAGATCTAAGTGATCATGGCTGCAAGGAAATTATTTTAGTTGCTCAAGACACTACTAGGTATGGAATTGATTTATATGGTAGAAAAACATTACATACGTTGATTAACAAAATATCTAAAATAAGTGGAATTGAATGGATTAGAATACTTTACTGCTATGCAGAGGAAATTACAGACGAAATTATTAATGAAATATCTTTAAATGATAAAGTTTGCAAATACGTAGATATACCAATTCAACATATAAGCGACGATATTCTTAAATCGATGAAAAGAAAAGGTAGAAAGAAAATTATAACAGAAAATATACGTAAGATGAGGGAAAATATAAATGGCTTAATCCTCAGAACTACTTTAATTGTTGGGTTTCCAGGTGAGACAAATGAAGATTTTGAAGAATTAAAACAATTTATTAAAGAAATTAAATTTGATAAATTGGGAGTGTTTAAGTATTCGAAAGAAGATGGAACTTTAGCTGCACTTATGGAAGACCAGATTCCTGAAGAAGTAAAAGTAGAACGGGAAGAGGAATTAATGATTATGCAACAAAGTATATCAAAAGAATTAAATAATATTAAAATAGGTAAGATTTATAATGTTTTAGTGGAAGATGTTGATGGTAAAAATTACTCTGGTAGAAATTGTGAAATGGCGCCAGAAGTCGATGGAACTTTTTTCTTTGAATCTGATAAAGTCTATAATAAAGGGCAATTTGTTAAGGTACGGGTAACCAAAGCCTTAGAATATGATTTAATAGGAGTTGTGTGCAATGAATCTTGCGAATAAACTTACAATGTTAAGAATTTTTTTGGTGCCAATGTTTTTACTGTTTATTGCAGCTAAGGATATTCCATATGGAAGAGAACTTGCTACAATCATTTTCATAGTAGCTTCTCTTACTGATAAATTGGATGGTTACATAGCTAGAAGTAGGAATCAAATAACTAATTTCGGTAAATTTATGGACCCTTTAGCTGATAAATTATTAGTAACTGCAGCACTTGTATCATTAGTGGAACTTCAGCTTGTGCATGCTTGGGTAGCTATGATTATAATTGCTAGAGAATTTGCAGTCACAGGACTTCGAACAATAGCTGCATCTGACGGAAAAGTAATTGCTGCTAGTAAGTGGGGAAAACTTAAAACAGTTATTCAAATAGTAGCTATAATTGCAGCATTGATTAATTTATCGTATGTAAATACAATGTTAACTACATTTGCTGATGTTTCTATGGGGGCGGCTGTAATTGTTACAATAATATCAGGTGTTGACTATTTTGTTAAAAACAAAGGAACTATTAGAGTTGATAAGTGATTAAATTCTTAAAGTTTGTTAATAATACAAATGAAAGGCCTATATTTTAAGGTCTTATAAAAACATAATGGAAAAATTTATTTTATATGTTGACCATATAAAATAAATAGTGTATACTTATTTTAGAACAAACGTTCGTTAAATAAAGGATGGTGAACCCGAAAGGGAATTTTATGAATAATGAAAAAATAAAAGCATTAGAAGCAGCTATGGGTCAAATAGAGAAACAATTCGGTAAAGGTGCAGTAATGAAACTTGGAGAAAATAGTAAATTAAACGTAGAGGCTATATCTACTGGTTGTTTAAGTCTTGACATAGGCCTAGGCATAGGTGGTGTACCTAGAGGAAGGATAATTGAAATTTTTGGACCGGAATCTTCAGGTAAAACTACACTTGCTCTTCATATAGTTGCAGAAGCTCAAAAGAATGGTGGCTCAGCTGCGTTTATAGACGTAGAGAATGCACTAGATCCTGAGTATGCGAAAGCACTAGGAATAGATATAGAAAACCTAATAGTATCTCAACCAGACACCGGTGAACAAGCACTAGAGATTACAGAAGCCCTAGTTAGATCTGGAGCTATAGATGTCATTGTAGTAGATTCAGTAGCAGCACTAGTTCCTAAGGCTGAAATAGAAGGCGAAATGGGAGACTCTCATATAGGTCTTCAAGCAAGACTTATGTCCCAAGCTTTAAGAAAACTTGCTGGTTCTATAAATAAATCTCAATGTGTTCTTGTGTTTATAAATCAATTAAGAGAAAAAGTAGGAGTAATGTTTGGTAGCCCAGAAGTAACCCCTGGTGGTCGTGCACTTAAATTTTATGCTTCTGTTAGAATGGATATTAGAAAAATAGATACAATTAAACAAGGCGACGAATTTATGGGTAATAGAACAAGAATAAAAATAGTTAAAAACAAAGTATCACCTCCATTTAAGAAAACTGAATTTGATATTATGTATGGTCACGGAATATCTCGTGAGGGTGATGTTCTAGATATGGGAGTTACAGAAGAAATTGTACAAAAGAGTGGAGCATGGTTCTCATATGGTGATATAAGACTTGGACAGGGAAGAGAAAATTCAAAACAATATTTTAAAGAAAATCCTCTTGTTATGTTAGAGATAGAAAATAAAATTAGAGAAAAACATGATCTACCATTATATAAAAATTTTGAAGTTAAAAAAGAATCTGCTAGTGAAAAAAAAGAATCATCAAAAAAAGAAGTTAATAAAAAGGAAGCATAAAAGCAAGTTTTTACTTGCTTTTTTCTTTAATTAATAATTATTTGAAAATAGCACAAGTAAAATAACCAATTTGGATGTTATAATCTTGACATTAACTCAAAAATAATATAAGATAAATACAAATACTGGTTTAACATATTTTAATTGTTACGAATTGAATAAATATAGCACCTTTTCTATATTTCATATTTACTCTTAAATAGATTTGAAAATAGGCAAGGAGGTGTTGATAATCAATGGGTATTATTAGTGGTTTAACAATGTTCATAGTAGTTTCTACTATTTTGATTGTTGTTTTTTTAGGTATTTTTGTTGGAATTTATACAAGAAAAAATAAATCTCAAGCCAATATTTCTATGGCAGAAAAAGAAGCTAAAAAAATTCTTGATGATAGTGTAAAAGAAGCTGAATCAAGAAAAAAAGAAGCTATTTTAGAGGCTAAAGAAGAAGTTCACAGACTTAGAACTGATTTAGAAAAAGAATCAAGAGAAAGACGTAATGAAGTTCAAAGGTTAGAAAGAAGAAATATCCAAAGAGAAGAATCTTTAGATAAAAAAAGTGATGTGCTAGAGAGAAAAGAAGAAAATCTAAATAAAAAACAACAGCAAATTGAAATGTTAGAAGCAAGCGTACAGGATTTATACACGAAACAAAGAGGCGAACTAGAAAGATTATCAGGACTCACAGCAGATGAGGCAAAACAAGTTCTGCTTGATGAAATTAAAAAAGAAATTAAGCACGATGCAGCAATTATGATTAAAGAAATTGAAACTAAAGCAAAAGAAGAAGCTGACAAAAAAGCAAGAGAGATTATTACTTATGCTATTCAAAGATGTGCAGCTGATCATGTTGCGGAAACAACAGTTCATGTGGTTTCGCTTCCTAATGATGAGATGAAGGGAAGAATAATTGGTAGAGAGGGTAGAAATATTCGAACGCTAGAAACACTTACAGGCGTAGATTTAATAATAGATGATACACCTGAAGCAGTAATTCTTTCAGCATTTGACCCTATAAGACGCGAAGTTGCTAGAATAGCACTTGAAAAGTTAATAGTGGATGGAAGAATTCATCCTGCAAGAATTGAAGAAATGGTAGAAAAAGCTAAAAAGGAAGTAGATAGTGATATAAGAGAAGAAGGGGAACAAGCAACTTTTGAAACAGGGGTTCATGGACTTCACTCTGAGATTATTAGGTTACTAGGAAGACTTAAATACAGAACTAGTTATGGTCAAAATGTATTGAAACATTCTATAGAAGTATCGTATTTAGCTGGACTTATGGCATCTGAGCTTGGAATTGATCCAACACTTGCTAAAAGATGTGGGTTACTTCATGATATAGGTAAAGCTGTAGATCATGAGGTTGAAGGACCACATGCACTTATAGGTTCAGAAATAGCTAAAAAACACCATGAATCAGCTATTGTAGTAAACGCTATCGCAGCGCATCATGGTGACGTTGAGTTACAATCTCTTGAAGCAATACTAGTTCAAGCAGCAGATGCTATATCAGCTGCAAGACCAGGTGCAAGAAGAGAAACTTTAGAAGCCTATATTAAGAGATTAGAAAAATTAGAAGAAATTGCAAACTCCTATGAAGGCGTTGAAAAGTCATATGCTATTCAAGCTGGAAGAGAAGTGCGAATTATGATTAAGCCTGATGTAATCGATGATGCAGGTGCTGTTGAAATGGCAAGAAATCTAGTTAAGAGAATTGAAAATGAACTAGAATATCCAGGTCAAATAAAAGTAAATGTTATTCGTGAAACTCGAGCTATTGATTATGCAAAATAATTAAATATAATACTAAAATACCCCTTGAGATTAAAGGTATATTAAATCTCAAGGGGTGTTTTTTGCCTGGGATTGTAATATAAATACTATTTAAATTCAATTTAATAACTAAAAATCGGTCAGTTTTATTTACATCACAAAAAAAAGATGATATATTAATTAAGTACGAATTATGTCGTAAATTTTTATTTAAGCTCAAATGATGAAATAAATATAAGATTACATTAAAATTAATATAAAAATATACCTATAATATAGGTATTGGGGGTTAGAAAAATGGTATTATCTACTAAAGCAAAACAAATATCAACATCTTTAACATTAGAGATAACTGCAAAGGCTAAGAAAATGAAGGCCGATGGGATAGATGTAATAGGATTTGGTGCTGGTGAACCTGATTTTAATACACCCAAAAATATTAGAGACGCAGCAATAAGAGCAATTAATGATGGGATGACTAAGTATACAGCTGCTTCAGGCATTATTGAACTCAAACAGTCAATAATTAATAAATTAAAGCAGGATAACGATTTGACCTATATACCATCTCAGATTATTGTTTCATCTGGAGCAAAACAATGTCTAGCTAATGTATTTCAAGCAATTTTAAATCCTGGAGACGAAGTTTTGATTGGATCACCATACTGGGTTAGTTACCCTGAATTAGTTAAATTAGCAGATGGGAAACCTGTGTATGTAGAAACAAAGGAAATAACCAAGTTTAAATTAACAATTGAGAATCTTAATAAATCGGTAACTTCAAAATCTAAAGCAATTGTATTAAATAGCCCGAATAATCCTACAGGAACAGTTTATTCAAAAGAAGAACTTATTGAAATTGCTGATTTTGCAAAAATAAATAACTTAATTATAATCTCAGATGAAATTTATGAAAAATTAATATATGCAAATAATCCTCATATTAGTATAGCAAGTCTTTCAGAGGATGCTTACGCAAGGACTATAGTAATTAATGGTGTGTCTAAAGCTTATGCTATGACAGGGTGGAGAATTGGATATGCTGCAGGTAGTGCGGAAATAGTAGCATTAATGTCTAATATCCAAAGTCATACCACATCTAATCCAAATTCAATTGCTCAATACGCATCAGTTGAAGCATTGACTGGAGATCAAGGTGACATGGACAAGATGATTGTACAATTTAAGCTAAGGCGAGATTATATGGTAGAAAGAATTAATACTATAAATAATTTATCATGTATAAAACCTGAAGGTGCTTTTTACGTTATGGTAAATATAAGTCGAGTAATAAACAAATCAGTTATGGGGAAAGTTATAAAAAATTCAATTGATTTTTCAGATATTCTACTTGAAAAAGAAAAAGTTGCTGTTGTACCAGGTATAGCATTTGGAGCAGATAATTATATTAGGTTATCCTATGCAACTTCAATGGAGAATATAAAAAATGGACTTAATAGAATAGCTAATTTTGTTGAAAATATTTAAAATTGATTTACATAGTTTTTAATGATATTATAGTAGCATGGGTTAGTACTAACTCATGCTACTATTAAAGTATTGGGGTGAAGTGGATTGGTAACAAGAGAGGTTTTAGTTAATAATTCTAGAGGATTGCATGCTAGACCAGCTACATTATTAGTAAGAAAAGCAGCTTCTTTTAAATCAGATATAGGTATAGAATATATGGGCAAAAAAGCAAATATCAAGAGTTTAATAGGTATTTTATCTTTAGGTGTTGGTCCAAATACTATTGTAAACGTTATATCAAATGGTCTTGATGAAAAATTAGCCTTAGAAGAAATAATAACATTAATTAAATCTTTAGAAGACTAATTATAGCCTATACATTTTAAAAAGCTGCTAACTTACTGTTTGCAGCTTTTTAAAATGTTTAGAATTTAAGAAAATATTAAAGGAGATTATATATGGTAAATAATCTTATAGAGTTTAATTGGAATGCAGATGTAACAGTTGGTAATAAACACTTTATATCATATTTCCTTGAGATTAAAGCTAGGAAAAGTATTTATACATCCAAAAGCTATGAACGTGATATAAAAGATTTCTTTAACGTTGACTCTATTTCTGAAATTTATATTGAAGAGATTAAAAAGGTGTCTATTTTACATACACAAAACTACATAATGAAATTAATGGATAAAAACATGTCTTCGGCAACTATAAACAGAAAAATATCATCTTTGAGTGCTCTTTATAAATGGTTACTTAAATTCCAAGATAATTCAACAGGTATACAAATAATTAAATATAATCCTTTTGGAAATTTAAAAGAAGAAAAACCTGTAATTAATAATAAGGAAACAGAGTTCTTAACAAAAGAAGAGTGTAAAATATTATTAGAGAGCATAGATACATCTACTATACTAGGGTATAGAAATAAAACTATATTGGCACTTGCATTAACTACTGCACTTAGAAAATCTGAGATTATAAATATTAAAATAAAACATATTACTACGCATACAGGCTATGATGTAATAAAGGTGAGGCGAAAAGGTGGTAAGGACGACATAGTCAAAATTCAATTAAGCATTCTCACAATGCTAAATGAATATATCATGTTAACTAATAGAAGTAGAATAGCTAGTGGTGAGGAATATTTATTTATAGGTCACTCAACTAATGGGAATAATAAAGAAAAGTTAGATTCAAGTACATTAAATTACATGATTAAAAAAGCATGCAAAAATGCTGGTATAGAAAAAAACATAAGAGTTCATTCAACTAGGCATACAGCAATTACACTAGCAATTTTAGCAGGAGCCACTGTAGAAAAAGTTAGAGATTTTGCTGCACACAAAAATTTAGCAACTACTAATAGATATATTCACTCAGTAGATAAACTAAAAAATAATGCAGGAGATTTAATAGATGTTCTTTAATTAAGAAGTTTGCCTTTAATATAATGAAAATACGGATACAGAGGCGTCTAAAGACAATGGCATAAAGATACACCTTTCGACAGTGTTTAACACCATTATAGAGGCGTGAATGCGGTTAAAAGTGATACTAGACATACTATTATAAATAAATTAGTATTTTATTATAAATTAATATCTAAGTATGTTACAAAAATCACAGCTTTTATTTTTGTATTTAAAAAAACAGGGTGTTTGCAGTGTACATTTATCAACATGCATTAGGGCATCATGTCCTTATTACAATGAATTTATCAAAGAACTTTCAAAGAATTTTGAGGTAATTGGATATACTCATGGGGTAAAAAAATAGTAGAAAGTATATATATAATTTTTAAATCTAATTTTAATGTATTTAAATATAAAATTATTGAAACATGAATAGGAGTAAATTATGAAAATAGGTTATGCATGTTTACCACTTACTACAAATGCAAAAACAAATAGAAGATTAACTATTAAAAAGTTTTCTGAAAAGGTATTTCTAGAATTGCTTGCGGAAAATTTAATAGATTTAAGAAGAATACTTGAGAATAATGAGTTGTACAATATTAAATTATTTAGGATAAGCTCGGATATAGTACCATTAGCTAGTCATAGTATTAATCAAGTCCCATGGCATAAACATTTTCAAAAGGAATTAAGTGAAATAGGAGAATATATAAAAAAATGTGATATGCGGGTTTCTATGCATCCAGGTCAGTATACAGTGCTTAATGCTGAAAAAGAAGAGATTGTAATAAATGCTATTAAAGATTTAGAATATCATGCTTTATTACTCGATTCACTAGGTGTGGACTCAAGTAATAAGATTATACTTCATATTGGTGGAGGTTATGGAGATAAAATTGCAGCTATGAATAGGTTTATTAAAAATTTCGAGAGATTATCGAATTCAGTAAAAAATAGACTTGTAATTGAAAATGATGATAAAACATTTAACATAGATGATGTACTTTTTGTAAGTAGTGAAATTAATATACCGGTAATCTTTGATAACCTTCACCATGAGTGTAATCATGTAGTAGAAAAACCCATAAATGAAATAATGAAGAATGTAGCCAAAACTTGGAAAGATAAAGATGGAAATATAAAAGTCCATTATAGTCAGCAAAACGACGATAAACAAGTAGGAGCTCACTCGAATAGTATAGTAGTTAAAGAGTTTTTAAAATACTACGATGAGGTTAAAGAATTTAATCTTGATATAATGCTTGAGGTAAAAGATAAAGATATTTCAGCTATAAAATGTAATATATTAGTTGATAATATGGGAAAAAAATTAAAGAACACAATAATTGAAAAACAGTGGGCAAAATATAAATATGTACTTATGGAGAGAAATTATAAATACTATAAAGCTTGTAGTAAATTAGTAAAAGAACATTGTAGTATAGAAGAATTTTATGCGTACACGGATGAAATAATAGGTTATGATGTGGAGAGTGGAGGTTTTATAAATACTGCAGAACATGTATGGGGATATGTTAAAAACCATGTTAATGAAAAAGAAAAAAATCACTTTGAGAAACTTATTTTGGATATGACACGTAAAGATAAGGTTAAACTTTACTTGAAAAAATTATGTGAAAAGTACAATGCTGAATATATAATTAACTCATACTATTTTAATTATTAGTAAAATAAAAAACTATGAGCGTTAATAAAAACCACATGAAATCATGTGGTTTTTATTAACGTTAATTATAAAATTAAGCATATTTATTATATAATAACGATGAATTAAATAATTGTATTTACATAACTAAGATTATGTAAACCTATATTTAAAATGTAAACAAAAATTAATAACTAATGCTTTTGAAATAATTTGAAAAACCAAACGTTTGTTTGTATAGAATATATTTTTATTGTCAATAATTTAAAAAGTTATCAATAATTTTAAAAAATATTAAATAAAAGGAGAGATAATATATGAATACAGTATCAATAATAGGAAGAATAACAAGAGAATTAGAGCTCAAGAGTTTTAATGAGGGAAAAGGGTTTTATACTAGATTTACACTGGCAATTAATAGAGTATCACATAAGGATTTACAGCCAGAAGCTGATTTTATAAATGTAGTAGCGTGGAATGGAGCTGCAGAAACCATGTGTAAACATTTAAAAAAGGGAAGTCAAATTGGTATAACAGGAAGACTCTCTAGTAGTAGTTACACAGATAAAGATGGAAATAAAAAATATAGCACTGAAGTTGTAGCTGAAGATTTTAAATTCTTAGACAATAAACAACAGATAGTATAGTGTTCATAAGATTATTGCTGTGGTATAATTTAGAAAACAGTAATAATATAAAAGGTGAGGTAGTCTAATGAAAAGTATTGTTATAGCAGGAGGGTGTTTTTGGGGTGTAGATGCTTATATGTCAAGAATAAATGGTATTATTGAAACGAAGGTTGGATATGCCAATGGCACAAAAAAGAACCCTACATATGATGAGGTTTGTAGTGGAACTACTGGGCACGCAGAAGCATGTTTGATAAGTTATGATGAATCCATTGTATCTCTAAATGAAGTGCTAAATAAGTTTTGGGGAATAATAGATCCTACTGCTTCAAACAGACAAGGAGCAGATGTAGGGACTCAATACAGAAGTGGTATTTATTATACTGATAAGATAGATTTAGATGTTATATTAAGAACAAAGGACGAAGTTCAAAAAAGAAATAGTAAACAAATAGTTACAGAGATAGAACCTCTTATCTGTTTTTATGATGCTGAAGATTATCATCAAAAGTATCTACAAAAAAACCCAGGAGGTTATTGCCATATTAATTTAGACGATAACTAAATTAAAATAATAAAAACATTTACATTAAAATCATAAAAACAAGGAAGTGACCTTCACTTCCTTGTTTTTAAAAGTTAAATACATAATTATTTTAATACTAATAGATAAAAAATATAATATAAGCTATATTTTTAATGAGTCTTTATACATTTTTATTATATCTTCTCTTATTACTAGGTCAGGATGATTTTTTAATTTATATGTATTTGACATCATTTCGTCAGAATACGAAGATATGTCTGTAGAAGTAACACTATCCACACATCCGAGCATATCATTTAAAAAATTCCCGAGTTCATCTAAATTTTCTAGAGTTAATAAATATAAAATTTTCCTTACTTTATGTCCATCTACGCAAAATTCTAAATAAGACTTTAAGAGTATACCATTAGCTTTACCATGTGGCACATTATGAAAATAAGTAAGTGCATATCCCATTCCGTGAGGAAGGGAAGTACCTGCCTGTGCTATTACCATGCCAGCAATAGTAGAAGCTAACATTAATTTTTCTCTCACAACATAAGTAAAATCTTTTTCTTTTATCATGTTTAAACATTCACCAAATAATTTCAAACCCTTTTCTGCTAAGGCATCACTCACTATATTTGATTTTGCAGATAAATAACCTTCTATTAAATGGGATAAAGCATCTATTGAAGTATTAACAGTTATTCTCTCAGGCAAAAACATTAGATATTTTACATCAAGTAGTGCAACTTCAGGAAACACCTTTTGACATATACCATGTTTTGTTTGAAGTTCATTATCTGTAAGTATTGCATAAGGAGTTGTTTCAGTTCCAGTACCGGCTGTGGTTGGAACTGCAATAATAGGTACAGATTTTAAATTTGGACTATTAAACAAATCATATCTTGTAGCGGTTTGAGTTTTTATTAGTATACCGGCTGCTTTTGCGGCATCTATAGGAGAGCCTCCTCCAATACCAATAATAAAATTTGATTTTTGGTTTCTACCAAGTTTCGCAATGGCTTCTACGGTTTCTAAAGAAGGATTTTCTTCTACATCATTAAAAATATCGTAAGAAATTCCTTCTTTTTTAAGTGCGTTAGTAACATCTTCTAATGAACCATTTTTAATTGAAGAGGTTTTACCGGTTACAATTAAAGCTTTGTCCCCATAAGTGGAAAATAAAGCACAGTTTTTTAAAACTACGTCTTCATCTAATAATATTTTAGTTGGCATGTGATAATTAATAAACTTCATTATGTATCCTCCTTTTATAATATAATATATTATAACATTATAACATTATAACGTTATTAGTATTAATATAAATAATAAGCAAAAATAAATCTATAATAATTAGTCTAATTATAGAAAATAAACAAAAAATAATTATGAGCAATTGATTTTGTGTTAATATATATATATAATTCTACATGAAGACTTATATACATATATATTTAATTTGAATTTTATATAGTAAATAAAATAATATTAGGAAGTGGTATAGTGGAAGAACGTTTGCAAAAATTTATGGCAAGGTGTGGTGTTGCCTCACGTAGAAAATGTGAGGATATAATTACAGCTGGGAGAGTAAAAGTAAATGATTTAGAAGTTACAGAACTTGGACATAAAATAGATCCTGAGGAAGATGTTGTACAGGTAGATAATAAAATTATCAATATAGAAGAAAATAAAGTATATATTGCATTAAATAAACCTGAAGGAATTGTCTCTACTGTAAAGGATGAGAAAGATAGAAAAACCATTTTAGATTTAGTTAAGGTAAAAGAAAGAATATATCCTATAGGGCGTTTGGATTATGATACATGTGGTTTAATTATATTAACTAATGATGGTGATATCTATAACAGAGTTATTCATCCAAGGCAAGCAATTAACAAAGTATACATAGCAATCTTAGAAGGATGCCCAAATCAAGAAGAAATAGATAAATTTTGTAATGGTATTGATATTGATGGATATACTACAGCGAAAGCAAATTTTGAAATGACTAAAAGAGTTGGGTTTAACTGCAGGGCTACAATTACAATACATGAAGGTAAAAATCGCCAAATTAGAAAAATGTGCGATGCGATAGATCATCCGGTTATTGCACTCAAGAGAATTTCTGTTGGTGACATTAAACTCGGAGATATGGAAAAGGGGTCATGGAGAAATTTAACTGAAGATGAAATAGATTATTTGAAGAATTTATAATTAAATCATGCAATATATATGGAATAAAATTGAATTATTTAGCTGTATATAACAAAATTATAGATAAAAACGTTATATAAATGAATAATCCATTGAAAGTATCTTCAATAGATGATAAAATGAAATAAAAAAATTCATTTTATTGTCTATTGAAATTTTTATTTCATTAAATTGAGTTTTAAGATAGAAAGGATTGAGTTTATAATGGAAAATAACAAACAAGATTTGATGCGCGCTATTCAAGTCAAGTTTCCTCGCTTAAGTAAAGGTCAGAAGTTAATAGCAGAATACATATTAAAACACTATGACAAGGCTGCATTTATGACAGCAGCTAAATTAGGTATTAGCGTAGGAGTTAGTGAATCCACTGTTGTAAGATTTGCTAATGAGTTAGGATTTAGTGGTTATCCAAAACTACAGAAATCACTACAAGAATTAATTAAAAACAAATTGACAACCGTTCAAAGAATTGAATTATCTAATGACTTTATTACGCAAGAAAATGCGCTGAAAGGTGTACTTAAAGCTGATATGGAAAATATTAGAGCTACACTTGATAAAATAAATCACAAAACTTTTGAGGATATAGTAAATTCATTATTTAAAGCTAAAAAGATATATATAATTGGGCTTAGAAGCTCATCAGCACTCGCAGAATTTCTAGCTTTTTATTTGAATTTAATTTTAGATAATGTTAAGGTTGTTGCTTATGGTGTAAGTGATATATTTGAGCAAATGCTAAATGTTTCTGAGGAAGATGTTGTAATTGGAATAGGATTTCCTAGATATACAACAAGAACAATAGAAGCATTAGCTTTCGCTAAAAGTAGAAATGCTAATGTTGTAGCAATAACAGATAGTTTATTATCTCCGATAGCAGCTAAAGCAGATTATACATTGATAGCACAAAGTAATATGGCCTCATTTGTTGATTCTTTAGTAGCACCACTTAGTGTAATAAATGCTTTAATTATTGCTGTGGGTTTAAGAGAAAAAGAAAAAATTTCAAGTACATTTTCTACTTTAGAAGAGATTTGGGAAGAATATCAAGTTTATTCTTTTAAAGATAAAGAAGATAGAGAATAAATCTAATAAAATAATTCTTAGTAACACGTTCTATGAGAATCCTTTTATTGGGATTTTCTTTTGATTTTTTGTAATTTTGAATTAGGTTAAATAAAATAATATATTAAGTTATAATAGTAAACATAATAAGGGAGTGATTTTGTGTCAAAGGTAATTATTATTGGAGGAGGACCAGCAGGAATGATGGCAGCTGTTACAGCTTCATCAAAACATCATGTGGTACTCATAGAAAAGAATGATAAATTAGGAAGAAAACTTTATATAACTGGTAAGGGTAGATGTAACATTACAAATGCAAAGGATATTGGGGATTTCTTCGAAAATATACCATGCAATCCTAATTTTTTATATAGTTCTTTATATTCATTTACAAATGAAGATACAATGAATTTCTTTAAGGCGTTAGGGGTTAATCTTAAAGTTGAAAGAGGAGATAGAGTATTCCCTGAATCAGATAAATCTTCTGATATAATAAAAGCTTTTAATAACGAATTAGCAAATAAAAATGTTGAAGTATTATTAAATTCAAAAGTGAAAAAGCTAATTCGCGATAATCAGAGGATAGTTGGTGTTGAACTTGCTAACGGAAATATCATATATGGAGATTATTTCATATTATGTACTGGTGGCTTATCATATCCGAAAACTGGTTCATCTGGTGAAGGACTAACTTACACTCGTGGTTTAGGGCACAACATTATTACACCTAGACCATCCCTTGTGCCAATTGAAGTAGAAGAACTATGGATTACAGATTTACAGGGTCTTTCTCTAAAAAATGTAGAATTAAAGATTATGAATAGTAAAAATAAGAATATATATAAAGAATTTGGAGAAATGATTTTTACTCATTATGGTATTTCAGGACCTATTGTCTTAAGTGCCAGTAGTTTTGTGAAAGATGGAGAAAAATTAATGGCTTTGATAAATTTAAAACCTGCTTTAAGTGAAATCCAACTTGATAAAAGAGTTCAAAGTGATTTCTTAAAATATGCAAATAAAGCTTTTAAAAATTCATTAAATGATTTACTTCCTAGCAAATTGATTAATACAATAATTCAATTATCGAATATTGACGAAGATAAACAAGTTAATTCGGTTACTAAAGAAGAAAGAAGAACACTAGTTAATTTACTTCAAAATTTACCACTTCACATAAAGGGTCTTCGCCCAATAGAAGAAGCAATTATAACTAGTGGTGGTGTAGATACTTTAGAAATAGATGCCTCTACCATGAAATCAAAGAAAATTGACAATTTATCTTTTGCAGGTGAAATGATAGATGTAGATGCATACACAGGCGGTTACAATCTTCAAATAGCATTATCAACTGGAAGTTTAGCTGGAAATAATGTAGGGATAGATTAACTACTTAATTTAAGTAGTAGTAGTTTAATAAAGGTCGGGAGGAGAGTATAATGATATTTTCTGTTGCCATAGATGGACCTGCAGGTGCAGGCAAAAGTACTATAGCAAAAATAGTAGGTGAAAAATTCAATCTTATGTATATTAACACAGGTGCAATGTATAGAGCAGTTACACTTAAGGCTATGAATGCAAATATCTCAGAAAATAATGTAGATGGGTTAATAAAACTAGTTAAGTCTTTAGAAATGCATTTTGAAGAGGATCATATAATTGTTAATAATGAAGATTTGACGGACATGATAAATATGCCTGTTATAAGCAATAATGTTTCAAAGTACGCAGCTGTTCCTGAAATCAGAGAAATTCTTGTTGACTTGCAACAAGATATAGCTAAGAAATACAATGTTATTATGGATGGACGAGATATTGGTACTGTAGTACTTAAGGATGCACTATTTAAATTTTACTTAACAGCATCTGGTGAAAAAAGAGCCCAAAGAAGGTATGAAGAATTAATCGCTAAAGGATTACAAGTTGATTATAATACGATTCTAAATGATATTATAAAAAGAGATTATAGCGATACACACAGAGCGGTTAATCCACTTACAAAAGCCAAAGATGCAATTGAAATAGATTCTTCGAATTTAGACATTGATGGAGTAGTTCAAGTAATAACATTACGGATGAATTCAGAGATTATAAATAATAAGTCAAGCATCTAAGACACGCTTTAAGGAGATGTCCCAATGAGACAAATAATACTTGCAGATTCAGCTGGTTTTTGTTTTGGAGTGAAACGAGCGGTAGATACAGCTATTAACATGAGGAAAAAGTATAATAATAAAATATATACATTAGGTCCACTTATACATAACAATGATGTTGTGGATTTTTTGAAAGAAAATTTAATATATCCAATAGAACTTAATAATATTGATAGTTTAAAAGAAAACGATACTTTAATTATAAGATCACATGGAGTATCTGAGGACACTATAAATATTTTAAAAAATACTAACCTTAATGTAATAGATGCAACATGCCCGTATGTTTCAAATATTCATAAAAAGGTGAAAAAATATTACGATCTAGGGTATCATATAATTATTGTAGGAGATAAAAGTCATCCTGAAGTAATTGGGATTAATGGATGGTGTAAAAACAACGCAATAATACTTAAGAGTGGTGATGAGTTAGATTTAATAGCAAATAGGGTATGTGTAGTAGCACAGACGACAGAAACACAAGCTACTTGGGAGAATGTATTGACTAAAGTTATAAAAACTAGCAAAGAAATAGTTGCTTTTAATACTATTTGCAGTGCAACAGAAGTGCGCCAAAAATCTGCAGAGGAACTTTCAAAAAAGGTTGATGCTATGATTGTTATTGGTGGATTTAATAGCTCTAATACTACAAAACTTTATGAAATATGCAAGAAATATTGTAAAAATACAATATATGTTGAGAATGTATTAGGTATACCAGATGAATTTATAAAAGATAAAAACCTAAGGATTATTGGAGTTACAGCAGGAGCTTCAACCCCAAATTGGATTATAGATGAGGCAATTTTAAAAATGAGTTAAATATTGTTTTCGAATTAGATTAAAAATAAAAGCGTGTAACATAAATTTATGTTTACACGTTTTTATATTTTTCATATATGAGTTGATATATTTGCATGATATAAGTAATATATAAGTATATGAAAAATACATATCTGTATTTTAGGATTATTGAATAATAAATAAAATTAATAATATAGTATTAGTAATAGATTTATAATTAGAAAAGTATTATACTTTTATAGATAATCAAATTCGGTTAAAATAAAAATTAATGGAGTAAGGATAAATGCATAAGTTAATAAGTCTAAGTTTGAAAAATATTGATAATTTCAGAAAGCTTAATCAATTTAATACTAATTTTAGTCTATCAAACAAAAATTTCTTTGAGTTATATGATAATAGTAATATTTTTCAAAGATTGTTTCTAAGAAAAAATGTTAACTTACTATTAGAAGAAAATAATTATATAGGTTATATATGGTTTGAAAAGCAAAATAAATATCATAGTGATATAAATTCAATGAATGTAATAGAGGATAACAATACAATATTTCTTTATAAAACCTTAATTAGTTCACTTGTGAATAATAATTTGATAACTTATGAATGTGAAGATAATATAACGAATATGAATATTTTAAATAAGTTAGGGTTTGAGAAAAGCAAAGGATTTATTGAACTAGAAAAAGAGTTCAAAGAATACCTTAATACATTTTCTGATGATAGAATTAGTTTTTCTGTAGTGAAAAAGGATAAAGATGAAAAGGCACGATGTTTACTACAAAATGAAATATTTAAAAATGATGATAGAATTCCGATAAATATAGAAGATATTTATTATGATGAAGCACAGGAATATTATTTTGATAAAGGCGCAATATTTATTAAATTTGATAACATACCCATTGGATATGGACAAATAATTATTGAAGATAAAGTTGCAAGTATAGTGAATTTTGGAATAATAGAAAAATACAGAAAAAAAGGATATGGAAAAGTGTTTTTAAGACATTTACTTAATATAGCTGTGGATAATGAATTTTCTAGGGTATCTTTAAAGGTTGATTCCAATAATGTTATAGCTTTGAATTTATATATTGATTTAGGATTTAATATTAAAAAAGAATTTTATACTTGGCAAAAACTGAAGTTAAATAATATAAAAAGAGATAGATAATGGTTCATAAAATGAACCCTCATCTATCTCTTTTTATGTTGTTTATTTTTTACTTGAAACTACTTTTTAATTTCGATATATTTTTTAATAGCTATTGCTAAAATTTCCATAGCATCTTGTAATGCAGTTGTATTTAAGCAGTAGGATAACCTGATTTCATCTACTCCTAATCCTTTAGTACCATAAAAACCTTCTGCAGGGGCAACCATTATTGTTTTATTATTATGCTCAAAATCTGTCAATAACCATTTAGCAAAGTCTTCGCAATTGTCTATTGGAAGTTTTGCTACAACATAAAAAGCACCTGTTGGTTTTTGGCAAATTACTCCTGGTATTTTAGTTAAGTATTTATGTAATATATTTCTTCTTTGCTCATATTCGTTTTTTACATCTTCAAAATAAGATTTAGGAGTGTTTATTAAATTAGCAGCGGCCGCTTGCTCAATTGCAGGTACACAGAGCCTAGTTTGTCCTAATTTAAGAATCTCACTCATAAGTTCTTTGTTTTTTGATGCAACTAAACCAATTCTAGCACCACATGCACTGTAACGTTTAGAGATACTATCAATTAAAATTATGTTGTCTAAGACATCGGTCATATATAAAGCAGATGTATATTTTAAATCATCATAAACAAACTCTCTATAAACTTCATCAGCAATAAGAAATATATTGTTTTCTTTTGCAATATTAGCTAGCATTCTTATTTCATCTTTAGTGTATACAACGCCAGTAGGATTTCCTGGGTTTGACACCATTATTGCTTTAGTTTTATTTGTAATTTTACTAGTAATATTTTCTTTACAAGGTAGATGAAATCCCTCTTCTGCTTTTGTAATAAATGGAACGATTTTAACTGATGCAACATCAGCTAATCCATTGTAATTTGTATAAAATGGTTCAGGAACTACAATTTCATCACCAGGGTCACAGATGGCCATAAGAGTAAACATTATTGCTTCAGAGCCACCATTAGTTATCATAATTTCATCTTTGGTAAAATCTATTCCCCATTCTTTATAATACTTTATAAAACTTTCAATTAATGGGTCGGTACCTCTAGAATTAACATATTTAAGTACCTTATCAGTATAGTGTTTCATACCCTCCATGAATGTTTCAGGAGTATTTATATCTGGTTGCCCTATGTTAAGATGATATACACTAACACCTCTTTTTTTAGCTTCATCGGCAAATGGAGCTAGTTTACGAATCGTTGAAAATTGCATTGCGCTAATTCTGTTAGATAATTTCATATTGTTACCCTCCCATCCAAATTTAAAACTAACTAAATTCTTTTATTATGTTTTCGACAGGCGCACTTGATACTTTCATGTCTACCATATTGCTATAGTTACACTTAGAGTAATAACATCTGTCAACTATACAATCAAATCGTATTTTTTTATCTCTAACGCTTTCTTCTTTTTTTGCATCATACATATTAAATCACCCCTTTTAGGTAGTATTTCCTAAAATTCGGATTTAATTTAAAAAGCAAAAATAAATGTTAGAGCTAATTTAAAAAAACTGATTCAATTGTATATTATTTTCTAAATTACATTAGAAAAACAATTATTAATATTATAAACTAGTTTTTACATATAGTCCAAGTAAATTAATTAAATATTCTCAATTAGTAAAAATGACTTTAAAAATGCATTGAAATTATATATAATGATAGATAGTAATACTTTTTTTAAAAAGGAGAATACACTAATGAATGAAATGCTTAAATACTATATAGAAACATGGGGTTGTCAAATGAATGAGGAGGACTCCGAAAAATTATCCGGTATGTTAATACCAGTAGGGTATAAAAGAACTACAGAAAAGGCCGCTGCTGACATAATTATATTTAATACCTGTTGTGTTAGAGAAAATGCAGAGCAAAAGGTTGACGGGAATATAGGTGCTTTAAAAACAATGAAAAAAGAGAATCCAAAGCTTGTAATTGCTGTTATTGGCTGTATGATGCAACAAGATGGAATGGCAAAACATATTATCACTAAATTTCCATTTGTAGACATCATAATTGGGACACATAATGCGCATAAATTCCCAGAGTACTTAAAAAGAATACAAAACGGTGATTCATCAATAGTTGAAATTTGGGATAAAGAAGAGAAGATAATCGAAGGAATTCCAATAGATAGGCAAAGTAATATAAAAGGTTTTGTAACTATTATGTATGGTTGCAACAATTTCTGTACTTATTGTATAGTGCCTTATGTAAGAGGAAGAGAGAGAAGCCGTAATCCAGAAGATATTATAAATGAGATAATCACTATGGTAGGACAAGGGTATAAAGAAATAACTTTACTTGGCCAAAATGTTAACTCTTATGGAAAGGGATTAATTCCTAATATAAATTTTGCAGAGCTGCTTAGGAGAATTAATGAGATTCAAGATTTAGAAAGAATTAGATTTATGACATCTCATCCAAAAGATTTATCCGATGAGGTAATAGAGGTAATTGCTGCGAGTGATAAACTTTGTGAGCAAATTCATTTACCGGTGCAATCAGGTTCATCAAATCTCCTTGGTAGAATGAATAGACATTATGATAGGCAGCAGTATTTGGACTTAGTTAAAAAAATAAGAAAAACTATACCTAATGTAGGATTAAGCACAGATATTATAGTTGGATTCCCAGGAGAAACTGAAGAGGATTTTGCAGAGACTCTAAGTCTTATGGAAGAGGTAAGATTTAATTTAGCATTTACGTACCTTTACTCTAAAAGGAAGGGCACGCCAGCAGATGAAATGCTAGAGCAAGTTCCTGAGGATGTTAAACATGAAAGATTTAACAGATTAGTTGAAGTTGTTAATAGAAACTGCGCAGAGAGAAACAAGGAATGTGTTGGTAAAATTGTAGAAGTGCTTATAGAAGGTTATAGTAAAAATGACAAGAATAGATTAGCAGGAAGAACTAGAAATGGAAAATTAGTAAACTTTGAGGGTAACCATAAAGCTATTGGTGATCTTGTATCAGTTCTTATAACGGATGCTCACTCATTCTCACTTATTGGTGAAGAAATATAATTTATATGAAAAATAAATATTAACTTTTATGGGTATATAATAATTATATATTATGTACTCATGAAGAAAAGCAAGGTGGAATAACAATGGCATTAACACCAATGATGATACAATATTTTGAAATAAAAGACACATGTAAGGATTGTATATTGTTTTTTAGGTTAGGCGATTTTTATGAAATGTTTTTTACCGATGCAGAAGTTGCGGCAAAAGAGCTAGAACTTGTTCTTACAGGGCGTGATTGTGGACTTGAAAAAAGAGCACCTATGTGTGGAATCCCTTATCATGCTGCAAATAATTATGTTCGAAGGCTAA
Source organism: Clostridium lacusfryxellense (assembly GCF_018861735.1). GTDB lineage: Bacteria > Bacillota > Clostridia > Clostridiales > Clostridiaceae > Clostridium_AD > Clostridium_AD lacusfryxellense. The sequence goes on from NZ_JAHLEB010000004.1 coordinate 155,176, forward strand.
TTGAAAAAGGATTTAAGGTTGCAATATGTGAACAGGTAGAAGATCCAGCAACGGCAAAAGGCATTGTTAAAAGAGGTATTATTAAGATAATAACACCAGGAACATATACAGATTCTTCATTTTTAGAAGAATCCAAAAATAATTATGTTATGAGCATCTACATTGACGTAAAAACTGATTTCTGCGGATTATGTTTTTGCGATGTCTCAACAGGGGAGTTTAGTTGCACAGAGGCTAAACTTAATCTAGTTACAATATTAGATGAAATTTCTAAGTTTACACCAAAAGAAATTATTATATCTGAGGATATACCAGAAGAAATTTTAAAGGCTATAAAGGAAAGATTTAATGTATTGTATTCAGCTTACCCTAATGAATATTTTATTAAAAATAATGATGACTTGATTAAAAAACAATTTAACAATTATAAAGTAAATTCATTTTCAAAAACTTTAATTAGTAGTATTTCAGGACTACTTAGTTATATTATAGATACACAAAAAAGCTCACTATCTCATATAGACACTATTGAATACTATGATATTTTAGACCATGTAAGTTTAGATACAAATTCTAGAAGGAATCTAGAACTTACTGAAACATTGAGAGATAAAACAAAGAAAGGTTCACTGCTATGGGTATTAGATAGAACTAATACTGCAATGGGAGCTAGAAGACTACGCAAATGGTTAGATCAACCGTTAATAAATAAAAGTCTAATAGACCAGCGATTAGAAGCTGTTTGCGAACTCAAAAATAATACAAGCTCTCATGAAGATTTAAAAGATGTTCTGGTTGATATTTATGACATAGAAAGACTAGTAGGGAAAATTTCATCTAAAAATGTTAATGCAAAAGAACTTATGTCGCTTAAAAACTCTATTGAAAAAATACCAAAGGTTAAAGCTATTTTAGCTAGTTTAGATAGCAAATTAATGAAGGAAATATATCAGGAACTTGACAATTTACAAGATATATATATTACTTTAGATAATTCTTTAATTGAAAATCCAGCAATTTCAATTAAAGAAGGAAATATTATTAAAGAAGGTTTTAATAGTGAAATAGATGAGTTAAGACTTGCTAAAGCTCATGGCAAGGAATGGATTGCTCGTTTAGAAAGTGATGAAAAGAGCATAACTGGTATAAAATCATTAAAAGTTGGGTATAACAGAGTCTTTGGTTATTATATAGAAGTAACCAAATTAAATATTCCTTCAATTCCTGAGGGCAGGTATATAAGAAAACAAACTTTGTCAAACGCCGAGAGATACATTACTCCAGAACTTAAAGAAATGGAAGAAAAGATTTTAGGTGCACAAGACAAATTAGTGAGTATCGAATATGAGGTGTTTACGGGTATAAGGGAAGAGATAGAAACTCATATAGAAAGAATGAAAAATACTGCAAAACTTATATCAGAAATTGATTGTTTAAGTTCTTTAAGCACAGTTGCTTTAGAAAACAACTATACAAAACCTAAAATAAATACAACTGGTACTATGAATATAAAAGGCGGCAGGCACCCTGTAGTTGAGAAAATGATGCCTACAAATACGTTTATTGATAATGATACTTATATGGATACGATGGATAATCAACTACTATTGATAACTGGACCTAATATGGCAGGTAAATCAACTTATATGAGGCAAGTAGCACTAATAACGATTATGGCACAAATGGGAAGTTTTGTTCCATGTGAAGATGCAGATATATCTATTTGTGATAAGATATTTACTAGAATCGGAGCTTCAGACGATCTTGCTGCAGGTAAAAGTACTTTTATGGTAGAGATGTGGGAAGTATCCAATATATTAGAAAATGCAACAAATAAAAGTCTAGTTTTACTAGATGAGGTTGGCCGTGGCACTAGTACTTATGATGGATTAAGTATTGCTTGGTCAGTAATTGAATATATTTGTAAAAAAACTAAGTTAAGATGTAAAACCTTATTTGCTACCCATTATCATGAATTAACAAAACTTGAGGGTATGATTAATGGGGTTAAAAATTATTCTGTAGCTGTAAAGAAAATAGATAATGAAATTGTATTTCTTCGAAAAATTGTACCTGGTGGAGCTGATGAATCCTATGGGATAGAAGTTGCAAAACTTGCAGGGATACCAAAGGATGTAATAAACAGAGCAAATGAAATTTTAGCATCTCTAGAGAATAATAAAAATACAGCTGAAATTGATTTAATAGATCAAAAAATATCTAAGAGTAAAAAAAATAATAAAGTTAAAAACATCGAGAGTATTGAAAGCATTGTGCAAAAAGAAGCGGCTGTGGATTATGTATCTAATATAGCAAATGATGAAGTAACTCAAATTAGTTTTACAGACATAGAAAAAGATAATATATTAAAGGAAATTAAAAATATAAATATTCTTAACCTAACACCTATGGATGGGTTTAATAAGCTATATGAGATTATAAATAGAGCTAAGTTACTATAAGAATAGTCAGGTACTATAAGAATAGTCAGGTACTATTAATATACTAAGTTATTATAAAGATAGCTAAATTGTTATAAGGTAGTAGAGGAGGTGACGTGTAATGAGAATTAATATGTTAGAAGTTGAAACTTCCAATAAAATTGCTGCTGGGGAGGTTGTAGAAAGACCTTCCTCAGTAGTGAAGGAGTTAGTTGAAAATAGCATAGATGCGGGTGCTAAAAATATTAGCATAGAGATTTTTGAGGGTGGCCAAAAAAATATAAAGATAACAGATGATGGGTCTGGAATACACATAGACGATATCGAAAAGGCATTTTTGCCACATGCTACTAGTAAAATAAAATATGTTGAGGATATTTATAAAATACATACTTTAGGTTTTAGGGGTGAGGCATTAGCAAGTATTGCTTCTGTATCTCGAACAACACTTAGTAGTAGAACTAACGAATCAACAGTTGGCAAGGAGATATCTCAGTCATCAGGGGATATACTCTACATTAAAGAAACTGGATGTAATGTAGGTACAACAATTGAAGTTAAAGATCTATTTTTTAATGTCCCTGCAAGGCAAAAGTTCTTAAAAACGCCCCAAAGAGAATCAGCTTTAATATCGGATATTTTAGGAAGGCTTGCACTTGCAAACAATGATATATCTTTTAAATTACTTAATAATGATAAAAAAGTTTTCGCAACTTACAGCTCGCCAAATCTCTCTGATACTATCAGGTATATTTATGGTAAAGAAGTAGTAGATAACATTATAAGTTTTGAAAATTTTGGCGATACAATGTCTGTCCATGGGTATATTGGGAAAGCAGACATAAGTCGTGGAAGCCGTAACAGGCAAAGTATTTTCGTTAATAAAAGATATATTAAAAGTGGGTTAATTACTGCAGCAGTTGAAAATGCATTTAAATCATTTTTGACAATTAACAAATTCCCTTTCTTTGTTATATTTTTGGATATTTTTCCTGAGTTTATTGATATCAATGTTCACCCACAAAAAACTGAAATTAAGTTTGAGGAAGATAAGGCTGTATTTAAAATTGTTTTTGATGCAGTTCATTCAGCAATTGCTGCTAGTTTAAGAGGTGATTTTGATATACCAGAAGGAAATAACGGTCATACTGAAAGTAGTAAAAATACAGGAAATGATAGTGAAAAAGAAGATGTTAAAAATACTTTAAGAAAAGAAATTTATGATTTTAATAAGATAGTGATAGATGAAAAAACTAAAGAAGAACTAGAAAAGAATGTTCAAATTCCAATAGATTTCAAGTATAGTTCTATAAATAAGGAAAGACATCATTTTGATGAATCACCTTACAGGCATGAGAGTGTTACCAGAACAATAGGCAATGTAGGTAGAGAGACTAATAATGATATGGTAATCGATAGCGAAGTAATAAACATTAAAGAAAACGATGATACTAGTTACGAAAACAGTAGAGTAACATCTGACAATGGGGTTTCTAAAGAGATTTTTAACGAAAGCCCTAATGAAAGCTCTAATGAAATCACTAAAATTTCTAAATTCCCTGAGCTTAGAATTATTGGACAATTTAATAAAACCTATATAATTGGTGAAGTTTATAATGAGCTGTATTTAATTGATCAACATGCAGCACATGAAAAAGTACTATTTGAGAAATTTAAAAAAGAAATTAAAAATCGTGAAGTTGTCTCTCAATTTTTAGTAGTGCCAATTGTAATTGAATTAAGTCAAGATGATTATTCTTATTATGTTGAAAATGAAGCCGTGTTTACTAATACTGGGTTTGAGATTATAGAATTTGGGGAAAATACAATAAGTATAAAAGAAGTACCTATTTTACTTGGGAAACCTGATGTTAAGAATCTCTTTAATGAGATATTGGATAATTTGAAAAATATGGGTTCAGGTGAAACTGTGGAAGTCAAGTATAATCGTATAGCATCACTTGCATGTAAAGCAGCAGTAAAAGCCAATAATCAACTATCAGAGATGGAAATGAGTAGATTAATTAGCGACTTAAGATATCTTGACGAACCATTCACTTGTCCACATGGAAGACCTACAATAGTGAAAATGACACTTAATGAATTAGAAAAGAAATTTAAAAGAATACAATAGAAAAGGTGGAAACATGAAAGATTTATTTATTTTAGCAGGCCCTACAGCTGTAGGGAAAACAGAAATTTCAATAAAACTTGCGCAAAAACTAAATGGAGAAATAATATCAGCTGATTCAATGCAGATATATAAGTATATGGATGTTGGCTCTGCTAAAATTTCAGCTCCCGAGATGAATGGAATTCCTCATCATATAGTAGATATAATATCACCTAGTGAAGAGTTTAGCGTTGCTGATTTTAAAGAAAGAGCACAAAGTGCAATTGATGAAATAACAAATAAAAATAAGCTCCCAATGTTAGTTGGTGGAACTGGTTTTTATATAAATTCATTAATATATAATTATAGCTTTGCATCAACTAATAAAGATGAGGAATATAGAGCGTATCTTGCATTGCTAGCAGATGAAAAAGGAAACGAACATGTACATGATATGCTTAAAGATATTGATGAGGTATCTTATAATAAATTATATCCTAATGACTTAAAAAGAGTTATTAGAGCTTTAGAGGTCTACAAAGTCAGCGGGAAAGCTATAAGTGCATTTTCAGCAGATCAAAATATTTTAGATATACCGTATAACGTACATTATTTTGTACTAAACATGGACAGACAGGAATTATATGATAGAATAAATAAACGAGTAGATATAATGATGAAAAACAATTTAGTTGATGAAGTTATAAAATTAAAAGAAATGGGCTATAATTCTGATATGCAGTCAATGAAGGGGATAGGTTACAAAGAAATATTATATTATTTAAATGATGAAATATCCTTAGAAGAGGCAGTAGAGATGATTAAACAGGGAAGTAGAAATTACGCAAAAAGGCAGCTTACTTGGTTTAGGAAAGATTCAAGGGTAAATTGGATAAACAAAGATGAGTTCAGCAGTGATGATGAGATTGTAGAATATATCGCTAATAAATTATCTTTTCTATAAAACTATAAATTAATATTATTTTATAAATAAAAATGAGTGGGGGATGTGCAGTAATGACTAAATCTACAAATAATCTACAAGATATATTTTTAAATGGAGCAAGAAAAAATAAAATACCTGTGATTTTATATTTAATAAATGGTTTCCAATTAAAAGGTTATGTAACAGGTTTTGATAGTTTTACAGTGGTACTTGACAGTGATGGTAAACAAATGATGGTATATAAACATGCTATTTCTACCATAACCCCAATAAAACTAATATCTTTAAGTAGTGGAGAAGAATAAAGTATTAACATTTAACCCCTGCTTATAAAAGTAGGGGCTTTTATTATGAAATGTACTAAAGATAGTGTATAGGATACTATATGCTTAAATATAAATACGAAAGAGGTAAATGATGATTGATGAAAAGAGTATTAAAACTATAGGAACACATAACGGGAAATTTCATGCAGATGATGTTATGGCTGCAGCTATGCTTAATCTACTATTTGGAGATATAAAGATAGTACGAACTAGGGATGAGGAAATCCTTAATAAATTAGACTTTGTTTTTGATATATGTCTAGGAGAGTTTGACCATCACCAACTAGATAAGGAAGTAAGAGAAAATAGTATCCCTTATGCGGCTTCTGGTTTAGTTTGGAGAGAGTTTGGTTCAAGGATAATACAAAAGTTTAACCCAGAGTTTGATGAAAATGATATAAGTTCAATTTTTGATTATATTGATAAAAATTTAGTGCAGGGAATTGATGCTACAGATAATGGTGTAGATATAAAAACTGAAATTAAAGTAACCTCAATAAGTGATATTGTTCAATGTTTTAATCCTTCATGGGATTCAAATGATTCTAAAGATGAGGCATTTGAAGAAGCTGTAGGATATTGTTTAGAGGTAATAAAAAGAATGATAAGTAGACAGGTTTCCGTTATAAACGCAAGGATTATAGTAGATGAAGCATTCAAAAATAGAACTATTAATGAAATAATGGTTTTGGAAAAAGGGTGCCCTTGGCTTCAACAATTACTTAAAATAGATACAGATAGTGAAGTATTGTTTGTTATTTCTCCAGGTGATGCTAGTGTTGATTATAAGATTCAGACTGTAAAGAAAACACCAGGTACGTTTGAAGCAAGACAAGATATATTAGAATCAATTAGAGGTAAATCAAGTGAAGAAATAAATTCTATAATTAAAATAGACGATGCTATATTTTGCCACAAAGCAGGATTTATAGCTTCAGCTAAAAGTTTGGAGAGTGTTTTAAAAATAGCAAAATTGTCGATTTAGGACCTGTATAAGAATAATTTTAAGGAGCAAGGGCGTCGTCTTTGCTCCTATCTCTATTTGGAAAAATCATAAGTTTGGGAGGGGAGTGTTATGAAAAAAGTATTTGCACCTGGGTGTGCTTTAATGATCTACAAACCAAAGTTAGAGGAAAAGGTGTTAGAATTTTTAAATAATAAATTAGGAGATATAGAAGAATATTTAATTTGCTGTAGACATAAACCTAATTTAGAAAAAGGGACGCAAATAATAAATATCTGTGCTGGTTGTGATAGGCGTTATAGAGAGCTCTATGAAGGAATAACAACAATTTCACTTTGGGAGGTATTGGCTGAGGTAAAAGAGTTCCCGTTTCCTGATTATAAAGGAAAGGAAATGACTATACTTGATGCATGTCCTACGCGAGATCAGGAAAGGATACATAATGCAGTAAGAGTGCTACTAAAAAAAATGAACATCACTTTGGTAGAACCAGAAAAAACTAAAACAAAGGGAATTTGTTGCGGAGATAGTTTTTATGGTTCTCTTCCTGTAGAACAAGTTAAGGAACATATGAAAAAACGTGCTGAGGACATGCATGTTGAAGATGTTGTTGTTTATTGTGTTTCTTGCTCTAAATCAATGTATATAGGTGGTAAAACGCCACGATATTTAGTAGACCTTTTATTTGGAGAGGACACAGACCAGGGGACTTTTGAACCTGATGATTGGCATAAGCAACTTAATGATTTTATAGATGAACATTAAATACTGTTTGTAGAATGTTGTTTTAAATATAAAATAAAGACTTATTTTAATAGGTCTTATTTTTTTTGGTGCGCCCAGCATGGGCGCAATCTAATGGGTGAAAGTCCCTAGCACGGGTTAATAGTGCCAAGTGCATAGCTTAAGACAAGGGTGTCCATGGTGACGTGGAATCTGAAGGA
>NZ_JAHLEB010000005.1 GCF_018861735.1 Clostridium lacusfryxellense
ATGCTTTTTCCTTATTTATAAAGTGATTTTGCAGAGATAATCTGACGTAGATTACCTACTAATAATAGAAATAAAATGACGTTTCACTTAGTTATAATTTGACGTTTAACATGCAGGATTTTCAATGTTCTTTAATAGAGGTAAGTCGTGAGCGATAGCAGGCAAGCAAGTTAAATCCAGCATTACTAAATCGAACGTAATGAGATTAGCAAATGCAGTTCCTGTTCCAGTATCCCCATATGTATTAAAAGTATATTTATCGCCGTGTATATTTAAAGTAGGTGCATGTCTATTGTCAGTATATATTAATTTATTTAACGCATTCATTTCAATATTAATTTGGCCACACACTCCATCAAGAATGGATTCTTTTAATGTTGACAAGTTTTCTGCAGCTGTTTTTATAGATTCATCAATCCCCTGTTTTTTCGTGAAGTAACCATTTTCATCAGTTAGTTGCTTAATTTGGGTAGCTAAATCTATAACCTTATCAACAGCAAATTGAGGAGCATTTTTTATTGTCAATTTTCCATTAATCTCTTTATCTAAATCTTCAATTTCATTTCTAAGTTCGACAATTTGAGCTTTAATCTCTTTTTCTGTAAGTTTAAGTTCCTCTTTCAATATCTTAGTTATTGATGTGTGAAAAGCATCAACTTTTTTAATCTGTTCTATATTGAAATTAGGAAAATATGTAATTAACTGCCCCAATTCGTTCTTAATACTTATATTTTTATTTGCAATATTCGTTAATGTTCGATTTAAACGACTTTCACAAATATTAGCCTGTGTAATTAATCTACTTTTTTTTCTACGAAAAGCCAAGATTTCCTTTGAAACGAGAGCCTCAATATCCACTGAAACACTAATAATATTTTCTTTTAGTTTACTCAGCTCACCCTCCAATGCTTCAATTCTTTTTCTATTTTTTTTGAATAATGTCTTATTAATTTTTGGTAGCAGTTCGTTTTTTACGGCATCATCCAATAATTTTTTCTCATCTGTTAGCTTTTGGATTTGTTCCTCAAACTCTCTTAAGACCTTATATTTATTAAATGTTTTTAGTAGAGCCGTAATAGATTTCTTTGCTGTTTCCTTCTCAAAATATTGAATAGGTTTTCGTTCATTAAGATTTTCTTTTCCATATACCCTAAAATATCTACCAATCATACTACGAAAAGATAAACCTTCAAGTTCTGTACTATATTTTTCTTGAAGACGCTTTGTAAACTCACCAAGCATTATTGTATCTTGAACTTCGAATCTCTCATTGCATAAAGATACGAATTTATACTCTTTTGTAGATCTGCTAAAAAACATCTCACCATCATCAAACACAAATGAAAACTTAAACATATGTTGGCCTAAGTTATCTATTACATCATGATTCTTTTTTATGTAATCCTCTCCACCAAATGCAAAATCTATAATCATTAACATGGTAGATTTGCCAATTGAATTAGAAGCAATCTCATCGCCAATAATAGTATTTAGACCATTATGAAAAATAATTTCCTCTTGCACAAATTTATCACAGATTATCCGTTTTAACATATTTAAGCACCTTCAATTCCTCATCTATTTGGATTTTTTCAAGAGAAAACAACACATCTAATGTTAATATATATTGATTTATATCCTCGAAATTATCCTTAATTTTATTATATAAAATTTCTAAATGTTCATCACCTAAAATCAACATATCAAGAATATAAATCATTTTAGCTAAAATACTTTTATTGTAGGGAATTAGCTTATTAGGTAATATCATGAAAACACCTCACAATCTTGTATAAAATAAGCCACCACTATTTCACATGCTTTTTTTGAGTATGAACCCGTTTTTTCATCTAACCAATCAACCATAACATTATAAATATATTCTTGACTTTGATTTGTTTGCATACACTTACAGTAAAACACTTTTATTTGCGAAGCCACTGTATCGAATTTGTAAGGGATATTATTATCAATTTCTATAAAAAGTGCTTTAATATAATCATAGTAATCCACCACATCATTTTTTATAGTTCTTTTTATTATATATGGCAAAGTTCCATTCGTTTTTTCATCTATTCTGAGAGAATCATAACTAAGTTTAACTAATTCCTTCTCAGTAATTGGATTGTTTATTTTTTCTAACACTGTTCTGATATCATCCTCTACATTAAAAAGCTCATATATGCTTTTGGTTTGTGCATCCTGAATTAACTTTCGTTTTACTCTATACCATTTCTGGTATTCTTCTACAGTCCGAGGAGTATCGAATTTTTTATGACATTTTCGACAAGTTGCAATTACATTTTTTAAATCATTTACATCCGTACTTAATAGAAGCTCATTTTTTAATAATATTACTTCTTCTATCCGAGGATTTGCAGGGTAAATATGTGCAACTTCAAAAATTTTATATATAATTCCATTCTTCTTATGAGTTAAATTATCCCCGCAAATTGGACAGCGCCCTCTAACTTCACTATATAGCAACATCTTTTCATTCTCAGTAAATTTTCTTCTATTATCTTGCACATATATCACCCACTCACCTTTTCTTATTACGGTACTTCAATATTATTTTTTATATAAACATCTAAAACAACACCAGATATAACACACTATAATTATATACAACACCATCTCTAAACTACTATGTTTACATAATTCAACAAGTGTCCACAATTTTCCTTTAAAATATGTAGAAAAAAGTAAAAATCGTCTATATATTACACTTATTTTCAATAAACAAAACCCTGTAAAATAAAAAAGATAGCATAACCTTATTAAAAGTTATAATATCTTTTATAAAATAATATTTAAATTATATTCTTATTAGTTGAATACATTACTTGGCATGTTCTTTTATAAGCATGTCAATATTATTATTCTTTCGTTTTGATCTTGTATAACTTATGATATTCCTCAATCAAATTCTCATACGCTTTCGTTACTTGTTCAATATTGGGTTTATATTGTTCTAATTGTGATGAATTTTCTACTACCCACTTTGATAATTCATTTAATCCCATATTATCTTTTAACCATTGTATAAGCTTTGGTGTTTCAAGTTCAAAAGGGATAGTTTCGTTCATTAAGAAAGGAGATATAATATAACTATTTCCAATAATAAGTTCATTATTACCATCACTATCTTTTACTCTAGAATCATTAGGTACTTTGTCCACTGATAATACTTGACCATATGGATATATACAATATATTATATTTCTACACATAGAATAAGCAATTGAATTACCCATTAATGAATAAATAATTTTATTATATAACTTTTCATCCAGATTATTATTCATCTGGACAATATCATTGTTTTTTCGCCTAATTTTTATTACTTCCATATATTCTATATCATTAAAATCTGATTTTTCATCCTCATCATCAATATAATCTATACAAATATCCATATCTGGGGTAAATTTAAAGTGCACTATGGTTTCAACATTGAAGTATTTATTAAAATATTTTATATATGCAGCATCACTAGCAAAATTAATAACTTTAGCTGTTTTATTCAATTCTTTTATAATTTCACTCAATTTTATACACCGCTTATAAATATTCATGTAAATATGATCATCATAAAAACCTATACCTTCATTACTACTATTGCCATCACAATATTTTACTAAAAGAATGCTCTCCACACTAAAAATAATACTTTCATCTATTTTCTCAAGTGTTGTATTTCCATAAACTGTTGCACTAAATGCTTTAGCAACAACTCTCCCAATTAAGTCCTTATCAATACCAATATCTTTAATTAATGTATATGCTGACATAAAATATGCAATTGGTTTAATCTTAGCAGGGTATTTATCATTATTTTCTATAAAATTCATTATTATATTTCTGTTATCGTCAATTGAAAGACATTTCTCCCAAAATAGCATTAATGCATTTATAACATTTCTGTGCATTCCTTTTTTTAATTTAAATATAGCTTCATTTTTAAACTTTGTTCTTGCTATGTTTAAATATTTTTCTGTTTCTAAACTTAGAATATCCCATTTAAATTCAAAGCAATCAAGAAATGTACTTATGTAATCCCCTAATAAACCTGGACTTTGTACACCAATCCCCTTAAATAATATCCTTTTATAGTTGTATCTTTCTAATTTATCTCCTTGAAAAGTATGTATTTGAAAATATGAACCGGTAATCATATCTAGCAATGTAATAGCTATAAATGGTTTCTCAACATCTAATTTATATTCAATTAAATATTTAACCTTCTTAAACTCATCAAGTTTATAATTTTTAATCCAATAAAACTGCTGCTCTACTTTGTTTTCTCCATTATATAGTATTAAAAATAAACTATCCGATATTTTATCTGTAAAATATCGTTCCATATTACCAATAAATATACTACAATAGTCAATTTTAGGTATAAATGGATCGACTTCTGTATCATTTTCAACAATTGCTTTACAAACTTCTTCACCTATTTTAAATACAATTTTACTTCCCCTTTTTATGTTCTCATCAGGTTCTTCTAAAGTGATATATCCATTCTTTTTTCTAGAAACCGCTGTAACTCTTTTAGGGTTTTCACCATCTGACTTAGTATAAATTACTATTTCATCTGTAACCAGAAATAAAGATTGCACCCCCAAGCCAAATGCTCCAGTTGGTCTTAGCCAAAATGGCATCGTACCAATGATTTTAGCCTTCTCTCCATCTTTACCCCAGCTTTCTCCTACCTCTGTAAATCTAATTAAATCCTGCATCGTAAATCCACAACCTCTATCTTCAATCGAAAATGTAATTTCTGAAGTTTTTTTATCAAGATTGGTACATATCTTAATAGAATAATTATTCCATATAATTGATGGTATGTCATCTAACGTCTTAATGTCGATGTAATTTTTAATCTCATTCTCTTTCTCAAATATACTATCATATATTCCATTACAAATGTCCATCCACATCTGCATTTTAGATGCATCTAAAGCATTTTGAACTAATTCCCTTATAAAGACTAATTTAGTGTCATATATTGATGCTCCTTGTAATATATCAAAAGTTTTTTCAATAGATATCCCAAACCTAAGATCTGTTTGCTCACTTCTATCCTTTTTACCTTTTAGAAATAGACTTTGTTTGTTTAATCTAGGTGGTCCACCATAAAAATTTTTTTGAACAATTTGTGACCAATTAGTTGCTAAATTTTTTATTTCATCCTCTAACCAATCAATCCAAGACTTTGTTTCTCTATATATTTCTGTGGTATCACAATCTGCTACAATTTCAATTCCATCAGGATCAATTAAAAAGTGTCTTATGGATGAGTGTTTTCCCATATGTACTTGAGATATATTAGGAATTTTATAAATCATCTTTTGAAATACACTTGTAAATCGTCCATCATCCAAATCAAGTAAATCTCCCAGACGAATCATCATTGCTACAAATCTTGGATGTATTAGATCTGTACCTATCCCGTTAGCTTTATAATCTAATTCCATTACTTCTTTAAAATTTCTACCATGAAGAAAGGCTACCTGACCAATTAAATTTTTTATTCTATTTGGTACCGTTTGAAAAGCCGCTATACTAAGTCCATATTCTTCAAGAGTGTTCAATGCCTTTTTACTATATTCCCCATGACTTCTCCTAAAATACTCGGCTGCTATTAAAATAACATAATATCTCACTTTTAGTGGCCAGTCTAACTGGTTATCATTTTTCCCTTTTGATAATAAATATTTTGAAGCTTCAATATATTCCTCATCATAACTGTTATAACAGCCTTCTGCTGTTTGCTTCAAGAAATCTTGAAAATCTGGAGTATCCCATTTTTTATCTAATACCTCATTAACTAAAACCATTCCAGCATCATGTAAATATGCAGACATTAAGATTAACCAAGTATCTGTAGGACTTAGCTCTTTAATTCGCTCTATGCCTAATAACATCTCAATATTTTTAATAAGTTTTCTACTATGACTTTCATCATGATCACTATAATGTGGATAAAAATGTGAAACTGCATTAAGGACCTTTCCTATCGCTTTCTTATCTAATAACCAGGATGCATATATGTCAGCGTAATCTTGTGATATTTCTTTGAAAATTTCTAAATGCTGTTCTAATGTATAGTACATTTTATCAATCATTAAATCAATTCCCTCCTTCAAAATCAAATAATAAAAAGCTAATTTTCAAATAAAATACTATTTTTCTTTATTAATCAGTGTACCTAATGAAAATACCTACTTTTCATAAATTTCAATATATTTAGGTTCTTCTTGTGTCATTTGCTCTCTCAGTTCTTTATGTTCATCATGAAACACCCTGTTAAATCATGCAGCAATATTCTTTTTTATCTCTTTGTTATCCTTATAAATTAATCTATATCTATAGTTGAATTGTTTAAATTTTCTTTACATTTTTCATAATTAGCTTAATTAATATATAATCAATAACAAGTTCATAAAAAATAACAGTTACTTATTGCAATTATATATCTCATCTATATTCTTATAACTTTGAAAAGGAATAGGTACTGGAATCAATGCCGTTCTTAGCTCTAAATAATCATCTAATAACTCTTTTCCACATTCACTACATTTAGTATCATTTCGCTTCTTAAAAAATTCATTTATATATCCAAATATTGCATCTTCGGTTATCTCTGGTTGTACTTTTATCACCTCATAACTTCCACATTCACAATAAATAATAAATGTTACATAAGGACTAAATCCACACTCTGGGCACGCAATCCCATTTAACCCCCCATGATTTGCAATCATTGGATGACTACATTTCGGACATTGTTTTGCACCTCTTAGTAGACTAATTAGGAATTCTTTTATATAACTTTTTTTCCAACCACGCATTATAATTCTAATTGCTTTCCTTGCACCATATGCAATTTCTTGTTGTTTTTTAATCAATTCATTAGATCTTACATATCCATTTTGTTCTTTTTTATAACCAAGAGTGACAGATATTCCGTAGTACCAACTTGATTTACAAAATTCCTTTCCAATTATCTCTTCAATGTTTTTTTTGTAAATATTTCCTCTATTTCTACGTAATCTTGCGAATTTATTACCAAGGTTTTCATAAACTACATCTATTCTTCTCTCACCAAAATCTTTAATCCCATATGCCTTTCGCAGATATCTAGCAAAAATAGCTCTTGTATCTTCGTTATCTATCATAAGTGATCTTGTATCTATTTTTAATCTATCTAGCAATTTATCATATTTTATTGGGATCTCAAATCTATTCATTAACTCTTGCTTTATTTGTTTTTTACGTAGTTCACTCTCATATATATTCATGAGCATATTTTGGTATTGTTCAAGCTTCTCCGTAAAATTTCCACCTGTTATTTTTATGTTCTCAAATGCAGATATAATAAAATAACTCTCTTTTTCCTTTTCAATTTCTGCATTCATTCTAAAATTCTCTAAAATTTTTAATAATGTTTCTTTATTAACAGAAGTGCTTTTTACCTGGATAAAGATACGCACTGATTCATTAATAATTTCTAAATCATCATTGCACTCAAATTCTATACAATAATCTTTAATATTTCTCTTAAAGTCAAATAGTTTTGAGTCATCGCCAAGTAATTCCAAACTATATATTATAGCTACAGAGTCTTGATGATCTATCTTTGAATTAACACTACCGCCTGTTTTCTGATTAGAATAATATTCTCCCATCTTTAATCCTCCATGTTTCTATGTTATTAAACAAACCTTCTTTACTACTAATTAGCGTAATATGCAAGTATTATAAGTGATTATAAATCATTTATTCTATGCAACAACTTTTCTTCATTTAATTTAAATAATATCAATATTAATTTTCTTTTTATTAATTTTACTATTAATATAACTGTTCTTGTAGTATTATTTAATATCCATCGCATTCAGGCATCAAAACAAATTTTCTTTTAATTAATCCACTGACTACCCCTATGATGGTTACTAGCACTTTGAGGCTTTCCTTCAGACATTTAGTAAGTAAAAATTGGAATACCCGATCTATTCATATGTAACATTAGAATCAATTACTATTTCATAACATTCATTATTCGGAACAACCATCTTCGCTGGACTTAATTCTCTTATTATCTCAATTACCACTTCATTTGGATGATTATGCCTATTATATATACCAAATGGTACAACCCACGTGGAGCCATTATTTACATCTTCTAAAATTGAATAACACATATTATATACTGAACCATGATGTGGTACCTGAATAATTAAAATGTTATCCAAACCATTTTTAAAGTGTGTTGTTATCTCCTTATAACGGTAATTTAAATCTATATCTCCAAATAATAAAGTACCCGATATATTCTTTTGATATATAGTAGAAAATCTGTTAAAAGCATAATGTAACTCCCTACAATGTCTTTTAGATTGCTTTTGATACTTTTTATCTATAGTGCATATTCTTTTATGATTCACTGTAATGTAATTATCTACAATTAGATTTTTCCCAATTGGGGAATGATACATAACTACAGATGTATTATTAATGCTCTTCCATACCGTTTTATAACAATGTTTTAAAATATTCCTTTTATCTTTATCTATAATAATTTCAACAATCTTGCTAGTTGTACTAATGTCAATTTTATAACTATCTAACATAGTTATAAATCTATAAAGGTCTTCCTCACCACTACTGCAATTAAAAAACCTAAACATCCACAAATTCTTTAAGAAAATGTATCCATCATGCTTTCTAAACATAACTTTACTAATATCATTTATATCTTCGTTCTCCATCACAAATTCTTTTAATTCATTATCATTTTCTAATTTTATTATTAAGTTATCATCAAGATTATCAAGATTATCTAAATTACTAAAAATTACTTCATCCTCTGAAGCATCACCTTCGCCCAATAAAATTATGTTATTTACTTTTTTACCTATTAGATATTTAATTGGGTCAGCAATAAAATCATAATATTCTTCAGATTCTCTAGAAAACTTAGCTGCTAATGCTAATATACATATTGGTGTTAAATATGGCATAATGACTGTATCAACCTCTATGCTATCTAATAATTTCCCTAGTTGATTAACGTGGTCATTATCAAAATGTGATATTACTAATAAATTTAATTTACTTTTATTTCTTTTTATTTCATAACACAATTCCTCAATTGACCTTCTAATGTATTTTTGAGTACTTTCAGTTCCACAATCATATATAAAATAAAAATTAAAATCCTCATTAAAAATATGTCCTGAATAGAAAATACCTTGTCCTACATTATGAAATTTAGTATCACAATTAACATTTATACTCATTTTCATCCTCCTAAGCTTAAAATAGAGATTTATGGTTTAAAAAGTTTATATTCCCCACATAAATGTAAATCCGTCAATACCGCTACCCATTCTATTTACATAATTCTATAAGCCCCCATAATTCTCCTTCAAAATTTGTAGAAAAAAGTAAAAACCCCCGATATATTACACTTATATTATATATACTTTATTTTATTGAGTATTTATTTACCGTAAAATTAAATATTTATTTGATTACTTTTAATAATAATTTCTACTTCTTATATACTTATGTATTGATTGTTGTACTGTATTATTATGATGCCCCAAGTCAAATTACCACGAAAACTAATACAAACATTAAACCTAGTTCCAACCAAATGACTTTAAACATATTGACATTATTAAACACTTAAAAAATTCTATATCATAAGATATTTCTGCATATTTATTCATTAATTCATATCCCAGTACACTTCAAGTTGTATTTAATAAAAAAGCACCCATACTCTCAGTACAGGTATAGTTGTATTTATTACATTTTTTAGTCTACCATATTTCAACGTTTATATTGCTTTTCAGTACACCTTATAGTTGTATCTTTACTAGTAATAGTGTATTTTACCCCTCTGGATAGAACTCCAGAGGGGTTTATTTTTAACAATCTATTCTTACTAAAATAATTAACCACAAAAAAAGGTTTTTCAGGTAAAATGTCGAATATTAACACTGGTGAGATTATATATATGTTTTTAGTTTATTTAGAGAATATAATGTCATATTATGTAATTGCATGTTGATTTAAATCATAACAAAATAAATGCAGTCATAATTTTAGCAGAAAGATCTTAACAATATTTTTATAGTTTTAATTGGAGTAGTGGGAATATTAAATTCAGATAAGTTAAACGAAGGTTCTAATGCTATATATAGTACTAATCTAATAGCTATCAAGGATTTAACCGCCATTAAAGGGAATTTAAACGACATTAGTGTTAATACGCTTAGACTTATTTTGGAAAGAAACAGATCAAAATTATCTCTTCAACTAAAGAATATTAGTGATTTAAACAATGAAAACGCTATCTTACAAAAGCAATATGAGGGATTATACACAACACCTAAAGAGCGAAAAATTTATGATGGTTTTAAAAATGACTTAATAAAATATAAAGAACTCGAAACTAATCTAATTGAACTTGTTACCGCTAATAACTATACTGACGTGGTTAAACTTTATAATTCAGGTATGGGTCCAAAACAAACCTTAATGTTTCTTCAATTAGAAGAATGTATTCAAATAAATGATACATCAGCTCAACAGGCAAATTTAAATAATATCGAGCTATTTAATAAGACTAGAAATACAATTATACTTTTCACAGCTATTGCATTTATAAATTTGGACAAACCGGGAATGCGTTAAATTCAGCACAAGAAAACATTAAAAATCTAGTAAAAATAATTATAGAGAACTCACAGGATTTAAGTGCATCGTCAGAAGAACTTTCAGCCACAGTTCAAGAATTATCTTCAAAAGTTATAATTATAGAGGAAGCATCAGATGCTATCGCCACTGGGATGCAAGAGTCAAGTAGCACCTCTGCGGAGATATCTGCTTCTGTTCAAGAAGTTGATTCAACTATCAATGAGCTTTCTTCTAAAGCAATGGAAGGAAGTAATAATGCAAATCAGTTTAAAGAAAAGGCCACAGAAGTTAAACGTAATAGTCAATATGCTATCGATAAAACTAGACAAATGCATTAAATGCTGCCATAGAGGCAGCAAGAGCTGGCGAGAACGGTAAAGGATTCGCAGTGGTAGCAGACGAGGTAAGAAAACTTGCAGAGCAATCATCTCAAGCAGTATTAAATATTAAAGAAACTATTGTTAAAGTTCAGGCTGTATTTAAAAGCAGTATTGATACAGGCAGCGAAATATTAGAATTTATAAATACACAGATAAATGAACAGTTAAATGCTTATGGGGAAACAGGAAATCAGTATTATAATGATTCGAATTTCGTAAGTAATATGTCTGATGAAATTGCTGCTATGGCTGAGGAAATAACAGCAACGGTTGGTCAAGTAAGCCAAGCTGAGCTTTCACTAAAACTTAACGAAATGGTAAATAAATTTATAGTTTAAGAAAAACATTTAATTTGTTTATAAAATAATTAATTGCTTATATTGATGGACAAATTAAGTGGGCTTCAATAGATTGTGTTTAAACACAGAGAACCTTTATATGTGGTATAATATTTCCAATCAGTTAATTGTATTTGTATAACATGACGGACAAAATTCACAGAATTTATAAATTATTTTTAAAGGGGATGAATATATGACATCAAATCTTGAAAGTATAAGCATTTACGAACTAAAACCAAATATGATTTTGGCTGAAAATTTAATAGTAGACGGCACAACTTTAGTTGCTAAAGAAATTACATTGAATAGTTCAATTATAAAAAAGATAATAGAATTTTACCCATCAAACACTATACATGTTTATGCCAGTGGAGAAGAACTCGTAGCTCCTAGTTCACAAAATTCAAGAGAGCAGAGTTTAATTCAAACTGAAAACACATTAAATCGTTTTTCAAATAAGATAGATATATTTCTAAATAGCCTACAAAAGGATTCCGAACCAGATTTAACAGAAATAAAAATTATGTCTAAAGAAATTTTAGATAATCTTAATGATTATGGTTCAATTATAAAGAATATAACAAACTCAAAAAATATAGACGAATATCTTACTCGTCACTGTGTAAACGTTGCACTTTTAAGCTCACTGCTAGGAAAGTGGCTTAATTTACCTAAGAATGAATTAACAATGCTTACACATACTGCTTTTCTTAGTGATATAGGTAAAACTAAGGTTAACCCCACTATATTAAATAAACCATCTAAACTTACATACTCAGAATTTGATGAAGTTAAAAAGCATTCATTTTACGCTTACGACCTAATAAAAAATATTCCTTTATTAGATAGTTCCATAATTTCAGGTGTTCTTATGCATCATGAACGTTTAAATGGTTCAGGCTATCCTCTTGGTTTAAAAGAAGATAAGATTAGTACTTTTGCAAAAATAATAGCAATTACAGATATGTTTGATGCAATGACCTCTGATAGAGTTTATCGTAAAAAACAAAACCCTTTAAAAGTATTAGAGGTTTTGCAACATGATTGTATTGATTTATTAGATTATAATTATATAACTACCTTTGTTAGACATATGTCAAACTATTACACTGGTGAGATGGTAAAACTTAATAATGGTCTTATTGGAAAGATAATTAAAATAGACATAAATAATATATCTAAACCTCTTATATCTATTGATTCAAATTTTATAGATTTACAAGTGGAAAGAGATTTGTTTATTACAGAATTTCAACCATAATTAGGTACAACATACACACGTGTAAATTTAGCCACATACGGGATATTAATTCCAATACGTGGCTTTTTTATTTAGATTATTATTTTTAGTAGTTGATGAGCATTTTAAGAATATTATTCATTGATATCATAACTATAATAGTTCATTACAGACATCTCTTGAAAACCACAAACTTCGTATAAATTAAGTGCAGTATTGTTTTTACATTCCACATCCAATTCTATCTCATAGATCTCCCTCTCATTTATTAAACCTATAGCTTCCTTTAATGCTGCTTTACCATATCCCTTACCCCTGAAATTAGGCATAATACCAAACCCACTTATGAAAGCTGAGTTATCACTGTAGTTTACCCTAACTTTTCCAATACTAGTATCCTTTACTTCAACCATGTATGTGATTTTATTTAATTCTTCTTCTTCCTCAGGAAAAGATTCATCTTCTACTAAACAGTTAAAAAATACTGCATTTTGTCTTCCAATTTCCTTTCCGTCGGATTTCCCAGCTTTTCTTAAACTAATAGTATTATTATTTTCTAACGTAGTTTTGTTAACCAGCTTCATTCTATACTCTGAAAAATCATATTTACCATAGGTAGCCTTTATAAATTCAACGCCTGAGTTAGAGTTACCATCTGATAGTAGTAATAGTTTATCAAAGCTCCTCCCCTTGCACTCATCTATTGCAAGCTCAAGTAGCTTCTTAAACAACCCATTTCTTCGGAAGTCCGGGTGGGTCATACCATTGATTTCGCCAATATTACTACCTCCGAAACTAGAGATACCAAGGTAAGCTACCAAAACATCCCCAACATAATATAGAAACTCATTTATGTTCTCTAAGCCTATTTTAAAATTTCTACTCCTATTTAACTTATAGTCTAATTCTATCTTAAGTGTTTTTGGCAAGCTAAAAACCATGCACTGCGGAACTTAATTTTTCCAGCACCCTATTCCCATTACTGGGGATTCATGGTTGAGTGTGTTAATCGGTAACTTGGGCCGGTAAAGACTAATAAATGACTGTGATGAACAAGTCTGTCAATAATAGCACTAGTAAGCTTTTCATCGTAAAAAATTCCATTCCATTTACTAAACTCTAAGTTTGTAGTGATAATTACACTTCTTTTTTCATAACATTCAGAGATTACCTGAAATAGTAACTGAGCACCCTCTCTTTCGAAGGGTACGTACCCCCATTCATCACAAATCAACATGTCAATTTTCTCAATCTGACGCATAAAACGTTTCAATTCACCTTTAGCTTTCGCTTCACTCAATTGGTTAACTAATGCTGCTGTTCGAAAGAACTTTACTTTTTTACCTCTAGAACAAGCAGCAACTCCAATGGCAGTGGCCATGTGGCTTTTACCAGTCCCAACAGGGCCATATAATACTAGGTTTTCTAGCTTATCAATAAAACCTCCGGTTTTTAGATCATCAATATCAATTGCTTGAGGAACTTGTATATCTTTAAAAACATAGTCCTCAAAGGTTTTAATAACATCAAATCCAGCTGATTTAAGGTTTCTATTTCTTCTAACTACTTCTCTATTTTCAGCTTCACGTTTTAATATCTGTGCTAAGAAATCCCCAAAATCAGTTGCTTGAATTTCTGCATAGTTTTCGTAAAAACTAGTTCCTAGTCTAAGTTCTTTGCAGTAATGTTTTATTAACACATCCGAGTTCATTGATTTAGTCCTCCTGCAGTCATTAATTTATCATAAACCGTTATGTCAGGAGTGTACTTCTTAAGTTTTGGGATTGTTTCTAATAAACAAATTTCTAGTTCCGGTAAAGGGCCGGCCGTTAATCGACAATATGTAGCCCAAATACTATCAACATCACTTGTTCCACACTTAATACTTTCTTCAAATGCCGCTATTGCAGAATCTATATTTGTATCTGCTGTCATTTTTGTAAATAATTTAAGTACTTGCTTTTTGCTTACATAATCACATTGATTCATATATTCTTTAAGGGTTGTAGGTAGTTGGTTAAAGATCCCTGTGTATTTTAGGGCCGTAGGCCGCTTAGACATAAGTTCTAAATAAGGGATCCAAATCATCGATTCTTTTTCTTCCCCATATAGCCTGCTATGAGTAACTATAAAATTATTATTATAATCTAATACATCAATGTCATAGGCTCCAACTTTAAACATAACTTGCTGTCCTGCCATGTTGGGAGATGTTGAATAAATCCTTCCATCAAACTTCGCTTTACCGTAATTGTCTGCCTTTGCAAATTGATGCAAATACACCTCAAATGGAGCGTCCGGAAGTTTAAAGAACTCTATAATATCTTCTTCAAACAAATCTTTGATAAGCCCATAGCCCTTATAATGCATTCTATTCATGTCCTTATCACATTTTTTAAGAAGTTCCTTATTAAATTCTTTTAGACTTTTAAATTCTGGAACTGGAACTAAGAGATTTCGGCGGTGGTATCCCACTTTTGCTTCGACGGATCCTTTTTCGTTACCACTATTTGGATTGCAAAAATTACTTTGAAAACCATAGTGCATCATAAATCTTATAAATCCGTTAGTTAAATCACGCTTCCCATATTCTTTAACTTTCTTAACGGCTGTAGACATATTGTCAAACCATATAGCTATTGGAACTCCACCGACATGTTCGAATATTGCCTTCATACCTTCTAATAGACATTCTTGATTTTCACTTTTAAAGAGTTGCATATAGCCACCATTGCTATGTGGATAAGATATATTAAGATAATTACCGTCATATGTAATACCATTTTCAATAAACCGAGCTTCTCCAAAATCAACCTGAGCTTCACCTGGTGGATGCTCTAGTGGTAGAAATCCATCGGTCACCATAGCTAATTCTTTTCGTAGCTTTGCAACGAATTTTCTTACGGATCTTTCATGAGCATCAAACTCATTTGGATAGAGTTCTTCCAATCGATCATGTACTCTTTTTGCTGTATGTTGTTGTTTGTGCGGAGCCTTCTTATCTTCAGTGAGCCATTTCAAGACAATATCTCTGTAGGGTGATAATTTGCCCTCCCGCTTTTGTTTTATGGGCATTGGGATATTAAAATCTTCTTTATCAACATACCTTTTCACGGTAGAAAAATCATGCCCAGTAATTTCTGCGATTTTTCTTAAACTTTTTCCTTCAAATTTTCGCAAATGTCTGATACGATATATATGTTCCATTGTTAGCATCTCCTTGTTCTCCTTTTCGGTTTCGTCACTAAAAAGGATAATATATTTTAAGGGTGCTGGCAATGGAATTTTTCCATTTTATGCTTGGTTTTTTAAAGGCCGGTCTGCATTGATTTTAGTATACCAGAAACAATCTTAAGATTAGTTTTGTCCTCTAGGATGCAACTGTCCATAAGTTGACCTATTTCTTTATACTCCTTTTCTGTAATATATTGTTCTAAACGAATATAATGATTTAATACTTTTTTTTACATTTTATAATCTCCTTTTTACATCTAATCCATTTTAACTGATAAGTAAATTATAAGTATAAAATCTAATTTTCTCAATGGAAAAAATAATTATAAATGTTCTTTACTAAATAATTTTTTGAAATATTAAAGACCATCTAAAATTTCATCACAATATATTTTTTTGCACATAAAATAATAGACTAATTGTATAAGCAAAAACACTAATGAAACTGTTATATTAGAATATATAAAATACTTGCGTGCGTTATATACACTGTCCTGGTTAAAGATTATGGTATAAGCAAAAGCTAATATAATACCTATGATAGGACCAATAAAAAAGAGTGGTTTGAGTTCACTTGCTATTTGTTTTCTAATCTCTTGCTCTGTTATTCCTATTTTATACATACTGTTAAATCTCTTTTTATCCTTATCAATATCCGATAATAGCTTTAAAAATAGTACTATAGCTGTGGCTATAAAAAAGAATATGCCTAAAAATCCCGAAGTAAATAATAGTAGTTTAGCTCCTTGCATATTAGCATTATAATAACCAATTTTAGATGTTACCTTTAACATATCTTCATATATATTAAATGGTAAATTGGACGCTCCTGTGGTTTTATTTATTGTGTCTAGCTTGACTTTCAACTCATCAACTATAGCTTTTGTATCCTTCCACTTGCCAAGGTTATATAACTGAATTTTCCCAAGTTCATAACCTCCCTTTTGCTGCTTAATAAAATTATAGTCACTCTCATTTACCACTTTAACTTCTGAATAAGAATAATTAATGCTATTGAATATTCTTTTAAAAACATTCTCTTGATTATCTAATTCATATGTTCCACTATTAAAAACAAGCTTCATATCAAAGCTTTTAAAATCTTTCTTTTCATCTTCACTAATTCCATCTGACTGCTTAAGAAATACGTAATTGCCTTTACTAACCTTCAGATTAGTCTTCTTTAATTTATTTATTTCTTTATCAGTAATTATGATTTCGCCAGCCGGTTGTTGCTGACTAGTTCCATAGTAATATACAAATTCTAATGTTTTATGTTTCGTTATTTCTTCTTTGTTTCTATTCACTATTTCCTCTATTACCTCATTAGATATTACATTTTTATCTTTAATTTCAGCATAAAAAATATCATAAGGATTTGTATATAATGCCTCCTTTTCAGCTGTGATGCAGAGATTAAGCATAAATCCAGTATAAAATATTATTACTGTAACTAAAATTGAGATAATAAATATTATTTTTTTAGTCTGTTTAAATTTGCTGTTTAGACTGGTTATAAGTAATAATTTTTTAAAATAAATACCTCTATGTCTTTTAAAACACTTTATTAAAAATCCTCCTAACTGTGATATAAAAAGATATAGACCTATTAAAATTATTATAGTTGTCTCTAACAGTACCCTCCCGATACCCAAGTTATTAAATTCTTTATATAAATCTATAAATGACCCTATAACTATTGCTAGCCCTAATAATGCGAATATAGGATTACTAAATCTACTACTTTGAATCACTCTATCAGCTTTTAAAAGTTTAATCACTTCAAACCTACTTGTAGCTATTATCGTAGTTACTATATTTGCTAAGTAAATACCGCTAAATATAATTATCGAAAATATAAAGTTATTGAAACCTATAATATAACTTATTCCTTTAACTTCTAATAGTTTTAGTATAATAATAAAAAACAGCCTTGAAAAAACGACTCCTACTAGAAGCCCTAATAATATTGACCCTAAACCAACTATCATACTTTCATAAATAATTATTTTCCTTATATCTCCATTTGTCATACCTAGATGCATAAATACACCAAATTCTTTTTTTCTGCACTTTATAAAGGTTGAATGAGCATAACTTATAAAAAATAGTGAAAATACTCCTAGAGCTACACTTGGAATCATAAGTCCCTGCAATACACCTTTCTCTATTTGAGATGTTGTCCATAGTTTTTCGTTAAAAATTAAAACTGAGTACATAAAAAACATTGCTACAATAAAGCTATTGCATAAATAATAAATTAAGTATTTTTTTATATTTCCTTTAAAATTTTTGATTGCTATATCTTTAAAGGTCATAACTTTCACCGCCAAGTACAGCTAATGAGTTAAAAATACTATCTGAAAATTCTTTTCTTGTTCCTTTTTTAATTATTTCCGAGTGCATTTTTCCATCTTTAATAAATAAAACTCTATTACAATAACTTGCTGCAAAAACATCATGGGTTACTACTAATATGGTCGCCTTAAGCTCTAGATTCATCTTTTTAAAACATTCCATAATACCTTTTGAAGATTTGGAATCTAAATTTCCTGTTGGTTCATCTGCAAAAATTATTGATGGACTATTAGCAAGTGCGCGACTTACAGCTACTCTCTGCTGCTGACCACCAGAAATGTTATACGGATATTTATTAGCTATATTATATATTTCAAAAAGATTCATAAGCTCCTTAACTTTCTTTTCCATTTCGCCAGGTGATTTTTTATCCAAAATCATTGGAAGCATTATATTTTCCTTAAGAGATAAGCTATCTAAAAGGTTAAAGTCTTGAAATACATACCCTATTTCTTTTCTTCTAAATAAGGCCAGTTCATTTTTACTCATTTCACATATATCTTTATCATTTATACTGACTTGCCCTGATGTTAATTTATCAATACCGCAAAGCATATTAAGTAAGGTTGTTTTTCCACTACCTGATGGTCCCATTATGCCTACAAGCTCTCCGCTATCTACGTTAAAAGATATTCCGTTTAATGCTCTTGTTGACTCTTCTTCATTTTCGCCACCATATATCTTTGTTAAATCCCTGGCCTTTAAGATTTCCATTTAATCGACCCCTTTCACATATAATATTAAAGCTAGTAACCACATATAAAAATTTATTAATGTGAAAATAACCTTACATTTTTGAAAGGTATCTAATTGTAACCTCAGTTCCTATCGCAACTTTTGATTCTATACTAATTTCATGACCCAGCATAAGCGATATTTCCCTGGCTATATATAATCCTATTCCAGTTGAATTTCTTGATTTCCTTCCATTTTCTCCTGTAAAGAAAGGCTCAAATATCTTTTTCAAATCATAGCTTGGAATTCCAATTCCTTCATCTGTTATAGTTAATAAAACATTGTTGTCTTTCTTTTTTATATTAAAATATATTTTATTATTTTCTGTTTTTAACGTCTTATATTTTATTGCATTTGTAATCATCTGCTCTATTATTACCATATTCCACTTTGTATCCGTTAGTATAATATTGTCTTTTTCCTCTTTACCCAAGATTGGAAAAACATCATTATTTATAAAAGCACTCCTGTTTTTATTTATAATATTTTTTAACTCATCATATAGATTAACGACTACAAGTTCAAAATCATTACTGAAACTATCGAGTCTTATATAATTTAAAACCTGATTTAGAGAACTATATAGATTATAATTCTCATATTCTATATCCCTTAAAACAACCTCTAAATCTTGATTTTTATATTTGTTTTTTTCTATTATAAGTCCTATAACAGAAATATAATTTTTAAACTTATGTATTGCACCACTTAAAAAATAAATTTTATTTTTATAATCGCATAATTGCTTTTGCTGCTTTTGTGCATACATTAAATTAAGATATTTAATTATTTTTACTACTTCCTTTTGCTCCCTTGTTGATGACTTTAGTCTATGATGTTTATCCTTCTTCATTGCCTCAATACCTTTATTAAATCCAAAATATCTACACCAATCAATAGTTAACAATGCTAAAATAAAAAATATAGTCATTATAAGCGGGTATATAATTTCAACATTTTCACCTACAGTAAAAGTATAAAATATTATTAAGAATACAGAATTTATAACCATGAATAAAATATATATTAGCCTGTCCAAAAAAAAGTTTTTAATTATTTTTTTTATTTTGCGTCACCTCTTTTAGCACACTATCATCAAAAATATATCCCACGCCTCTTTTTGTTTTTATAATATCCTTAATTTCTAGTTCTTTAAATATATTCTTAATTCTCGTAATATTAACAGTTAGAGTGTTTTCATCAATAAATGTATCTTCATCCCAAAGTTCTTGAAAAAATTCTGTTCTCTTAATTATCTTTCCTGAATTTATCAAGAACTTATTAATAATTTTAAATTCGTTTTTGGTAAGCTCTATTGCTCTATCTTTGAAATTAATTGTAAATTTTTTCTCATCTAAATATAATATTTTCCCTTCATTGTATTTACTATCAGAAGCATATTCACCATATGTTCTTCTTAAAACAGACTTAATCTTTGAATGCAATATTTCTAATTTAAATGGTTTAGTAACATAATCATCCGCTCCCAAATCAATAGCTAAAATCTGATCCTTTTCCCCATTTCTAGCTGAGATTATTATGATTGGTATATTAGATTTACCCCTAACCTCCCTACAAATATAATAACCATCAACATAAGGTAAATTAATATCTAGTAATATTAGCTTTGGATTTTCTTTTTTTATTTCTTCTTCTATATTAATAAAATCCTCTATTATATACACACAAAATCCTTTTTCCTCTAAATACTCCTTAACTAATTCGCATAGTTTAAAATCATCCTCTATTATACAAATCTTATCCATATTACCCCCTAATACTTGTTAATCTACTCTTTCACTTTTGAATAAAGTTCAGCCCATGCTGGAAAAAAGCCAGCACTCACAGCAATATTCTGAGATTGAATGTGCGATTCTACAGTGCCATAAAACGGAATTTTCCCTCTTTTCAATATCTCATTTTTTAAAAGAAGAACTAAGTTTGTTCCTATGCCTCTGCTGCGATATTCAGGCAAAACATCAATACCAATTTGCCACATTATTTTGCTATCTGCGCTGGCACCGGCCATACCCATTATGTTATCTCCTTCAAAAGCTGCAACCGCGAGCATATCTGGATAGTTTTCACTAAAAGCAAGAGCTTCCCCAAACCTATTGTCATTCTCAAACTGTAATATATCTTTTTGCTCATACCATTTCACATCAATAATAGGCTCACCTTCTGGAATATTAAAATTAGAAAGATAATAATGATGGACATCCGCAATTTCGTGTCCAAACTCAATTAATTTTTCATCAATTCTACGTAGATTTGGATATTGAAAAAACCATGCACTATCATGCTTAAACAGTTTTTCTTGACACCAAGGCATCATTTGTTGTGATGTGCTTATAATTGTTCTGCCACCAAAACAAACTACTTTAAAAAAACATCCATCACTGTCATATATACGTCTTCCAGTGATAAGCCTATTTTCACATATTGTATTTTCTTTTTTCTCAAAATCAGAGACCCTACAATTATAATCCAGCGATAATTGTTTCTTAGCAATTTCTAAAGCATCAGCTTTTTTACTCATTAATTTCCTCCTATGTTAATATAATAACTTTAGTCAATACTAAAACTCCAAGCAATGTACCTACTACTATCCTATATACTGCAAATACTTTCATTGGTTTCTTCTTTAAATATTCAATGAATTTTTTCATAACTATTAAAGATACTATGAAAGCCACAATAAATCCAGCTAGTAATGCAATCCATAATGTTTGCGTCATAGTAGAATAATCAAATTCAAATAAATCTTTACCTGAAGCACCTATCATAGCTGGAATTGCTATAAAAAATGAAAATTCTGCAGCTATCGGTGTTGATAATCCAGCAATCCATCCACCCATAATTGTAGAAGCACTTCTTGACATTCCTGGCCACATAGCAAGAAGTTGTAATAACCCAATTTTAAATGCTTGTAATGTGGTTATGTTATCTAAATTATTTACTTTATGTTTCCCACTACTAGCTTTCTTTTCTATTATTAAAAGTAATAGTCCACCAACTATAAATCCCACTATAACAGCTTCTGGTGTAAATAATGATTTTATTTTTTTATATAACACTAACCCTGCAATCCCCATTGGAATAGATGCTGTAATAACATTTGCACCAAATTTGAATCCTTTTTTCCCCTCTTTCCCTTTAGTAAATATAAACTTAATAAATTCTATTACACTTTCTTTAATTTTAGCCCAATACAAAACAACAACTGCCATTATTGCCCCAAGTTGAATTACTACTTCAAACATGTTTGCATATTCTCCCTGAAAATCAATCGCCCATCCAATTAATATCATATGTCCTGTAGAAGATATTGGAATAAATTCAGTTACCCCCTCTACTATCGCTATTAATATTGCCTTTAATAAAAATATTATATCAATGATATATCCCCCCTTTAAACCTAATCATTACTTCATATAGTTTATCACAATAATGCACAAGGTACTATCTTCAAAACTTACAGTAATGTTACACTAATGTAAATTTTTATAATTTTGATAACCTAGTTAGAAACGTATAATATAAAATCTCTCCCTTTTATGTAATAAATTTTATTATTTAATCTATATGATTTTCCTTGATAAGTTGAATAATATAGTACATATGGTATAATTTTAACTAAATATATTATTTCAGCTGTCTAAAATAATAATACAAAACAAGGAGGGTTATCTTGCATAAATCTCAAAGTAGCAACCACAGAAAAATACCTCTTTTAGATAAAATAGGTTATGGATCCGGAAACTTCAGCGCAGGTATTTCTAGTCAAGTTATAGGAACTTATTTAGTTTTTTACTGTACTGCCGTTCTCCATATACCTGGTAGTCTAGTTGGTTTAGCTGTAAGCCTAAGTATAATTTGGGATGCCATCACTGACCCTCTAATGGGATATTTTTCAGACATGACTAAATCTAAACTTTTCGGCAGACGCCATCTATATATACTTATAGGAGGCATTGGACTAGGGATATCTAATTATCTTTTATGGAGTATAAGCTTAGGACTATCAAATTATTTAAAGTTTGCTATTATATTCTTTCTAATATTAGTAATCAAAACCTTCAGCACAATCTATGTAACTCCTTATACTGCTCTAGGTGCTGAATTATCTAATGATTATAATGAACGAACTAGCATTCAAAGTATTAAAACTATTTTCTTTCTTCTAGGACTAGCATTTGTATCAGTTTTGGGAATGTTTGTTTTTTTTCGTTCTACTCCAGACTTTCCATCAGGTCAACTAAACCCTAGTTCCTATAATTCTATGGGGATTTTTTCATCAATTCTAATTATTATTTTTGCCCTTGTTTGTTTTTATTCTACAAAAAAATATATTCCTATCCTAAGTAATCAGGCCGAGAAGGAAATTGGCCATGTAAATCTAAAAACTCTTCATTCATCTTTTAAAGAAATTTTTCTTAATAAAAGCTTTAGATATGTGGCTTTTGCATTTATGTTTACAAACATCGCCTCAGCCCTGGTTGCAAATACAGGTTTACATGTGTACACATATACATTTTCCCTAAGTAGTCAGCAGATCGCCCTTATTGTTGGAATACAACTTCTTACTTCAATATTATCTCAACCTATATGGGCCCTAGCATCTAAAAAATTAGATAAGAAACCTTCAATGATTTTAGGAATTATAATTTGCATTATAAGTAGCTTACTTTTTCTTATACTAGTGTTTATGAAGAAACATGTAATGGGGAATGAATTTTACTTCATACCCTTTGCAGTAATTGCAGGCTTTGGTACTGGAGGATTATTTACTCTTCCTTTTTCAATGATTGCAGATGTCATTGATTTAGATGAACTTAATACTGGAAAAAGAGCTGAAGGTAGCTATTACGGCTGTCTAACATTGTTTTATAAACTCTCTCAATCTATAACTTTGCTCTTTATAGGTTTTGTTTTAGATTTAGTTAAATTCGATGCTAGTCTCCCCCTTCAAGCTGAAAACACAGTAATTATACTTGGCCTAATGCTAAGTATAGGCTCTGGGTTAAGCTTTATAGCAGCACTTGTAAGCATTTCAGGATATAATCTTAATAAATTCACCGTAGAGAATATTCAAAAAAAGATTGCCGAAAGATCAAATCCTTAAAATAAAAAAGGGTATAAATTTCTAAAAGAAATTTATACCCTTTTTTCGTATTATTTTTTGATATTTTTAACTCTGTTCGGTTTAGCTTTAGGCCTAATAACAATATCATCCTTTTTATCTTTTCTAGAAATACTACTTGAAGTATTTGTATTAGAAACATTTCTTTTTTTCAAAAAACCTGATAAGTCCATAAACCATAAAAACAAAACAACAGTTATTCCTGGTATTACATATCTAGAAACAAACAATGGCATAGTCGGCCACAACATCATGGGGATAATGAAAAGTAACAAAGCCGCTCCAAGCACTATCCATTTGCCTATTTTTATCTTATTTAATACATAAATTTTTAAAACGTTATATATTACAAGAACAATAATTGCAAATGCAAACATATATAGTATTTGTATGAATATATCCATATTTAATTCCTCCCTTTTCTATAATAAATCTATACTATACATTATCAAACATTTTTTAATATATATCAATACCTTATGCATTATTTTATTAATTTATATTTGTATTACAAAAAAAAATATGATAAAATATCTGTGGGTAGTATTGCTTGCAAACTGCACCTAATTGTTTAACATGTTATTAAGCTACTATAGTAGCTCAATTTACTGAAGTTATTTAGTTTATTTTTTTCTGCTCATATCTTAATGAATGGGACAGTTATATATTTTAATTAACTGAAAAAATTAATCTAGCTAATAGAATAATATGTTTCCTAGTGGTTCTTTAACCCCTAGCATTTTTCTAATAAAAACAATTCGGATGCATTCGCATAGTAACTTCACCTTTATTACGCATTTTATGATAAATAAACTACTTATAATAATCTAAAATATACTTATTTTTCTATATGATCATCATAACGTCATATGTGTCAGCTTAAAAATAAACACTATATTAACCTTAAAAAATTTTTAGGGATTCAGGAGGATTATTAATTGAAAAATACTATTTCAACTTTTATATCTGCTAAAAAATCAGGTGAAAAATTAACAATGCTTACGGCTTACGATTATTCTATGGCTAAGATTATTGATGAATGTGGAGTTAATGGTATTTTAGTAGGTGATTCATTAGGCATGGTTTGCCTTGGGTACAAAGACACCTTAAGCGTGACTATGGATGATATGTTACATCATACTAAAGCTGTTGTTCGGGGCACAAAAAATGCACTAGTAGTTGGGGATATGCCTTTTATGTCTTATCAAACATCAATATATGATGCTGTAAAAAATGCGGGTCGCTTTATTCAAGAGGCTGGAGCTACGGCAATTAAACTCGAAGGTGGTTCAATTGTTTGCCCTCAAATTAGAGCTATAGTGGATGCTCAAATCCCTGTAATGGCGCATATTGGGCTAACTCCTCAATCTGTTAATATTATGGGAGGCTTTAAAGTCCAAGGCAAAAATAGTATTGATGCAAGAAAGCTAATTGATGATGCTAAAAAAATAGAGGCTGCAGGTGCTTTTGCTATTGTACTCGAATGTATACCTTCAAAACTTGCTGATATTATATCAAAGGAGATATCCATACCAACTATTGGTATAGGTGCTGGAGTTGGTTGTGATGGACAAATTTTAGTATATCAAGATATGCTTAATATGTTTTCCGATTTTAAACCTAAGTTTGTAAAATCTTTTGCAAATGTTGGTGATTTAATGAGAGATGGATTTAAATCATATATTAAAGAGGTTAATGAAGGAACATTTCCTAGTCAAGAGCACTGTTTTAAAATAGATAATGAAGTTATAAATAAATTATATTAAGAATTATAAATTTACATATGAAAGGAAGTGTAGTAGGTTTTAATAACATGTATTTGATACAAGTTATTACGCCTCTAGAAAATGAATACTGTAAAAACTATTGAAGAAGCTCGCCACCAGGTTAAAGTTTGGAAAAAAGAAGGTTACAGCATTGCATTAGTCCCTACTATGGGGAGTTTACACGATGGCCATGAAAGCCTAATAAAACGTGCTGCAAAAGAAAATGAAAAAGTTGTTGTAAGTATATTTGTAAATCCTATACAGTTTGGACCAAATGAAGATTTAGCTTCTTATCCAAGAAATCTAACAAAAGATAAACTCCTATGTGAGAGCGCTGGGGCAAATTTAATATTTGCTCCAGAAGCTAGCGAAATGTATCAAAAGGAGGTTCCCACAAATGTAAGTGTTCAGGAACTCGCTGTTGGTCTATGTGGCGCCAAAAGACCTGGTCATTTCGATGGAGTTTGCACTGTAGTTTCAAAACTCTTTAATATTATTCCGGCTGACAAAGCTTATTTTGGAGAGAAAGACGCTCAGCAATTAGCTATAATTAAAAGGATGGTTAGGGACTTAAATTTCGATATAGAAATTATTGGTTGCCCTATTGTACGTGAGGAAGATGGACTTGCCAAAAGCTCACGTAATGTCTATCTATCATCAAAAGAAAGAGAAGCTGCTTTAATACTAAACAAGAGCTTAACTAAAGCTAGACAGGCTCTATCAGATGGCGAAAAATCTACTGAAACTTTAAAAAAAATTATAATACAACAACTTAAAACTGAAACTTTGGCTAAAATAGATTATATAGATGTAGTAGATGCTGCGTCTCTTACCGCTATAGAATTTGTAAGGAAACCAATTCTTGTCGCCATAGCAGTATATATCGGCAAAACAAGATTAATAGACAATTTTATATATGAATCTTAGAGTATCAATGAAATAGATGATGAAACAAATTTTTTTTAAAATAATGTAATAATTTTTTAATAATTGTAAACAATAATATCAAGACTTTATGAAAAAGGAGATGTTTACAATGAAAGCATTAGATGGTACTGCACTAGTATTAGTTATTATAGGAGCTATAAATTGGGGATTAATTGGATTTTTCCGATTTGACCTTGTATCAAGCTTATTTGGTACTGGAACAGCATTGACAAGAATTATATTTGCTCTAGTTGGATTATGTGGTCTATATTCTTTATCCTTCTTAGGAAGAGACAGAGATAGCGACAAAGGCAGAACAGAGGTTAAATAACTTCCAAATAAATATGCATTAACATAAAAGAAGTTGAATATTTAAATTCAACTTCTTTTTTATAAATTATTTTTTTACTGTTTTTGTATTTAAATATTCTTTAATTAAACCTCAACTGTATTAAAGAAGTTTTATCTGTAACTCTTATTACTATCAAACTTTGAGATTCTTTTTTATTTATATCCTCAATAATCTTAGTATACTTTTTATCTAACATCATTAAACTGTAACCTGTTTTTGTTTGAATTTCATATCCCCTAGACGTTTTTACCATTACTAAATTCTCCCACTGATGAGGGGTATATTCATTGAAATTAAGTTCAAAAATTATTCCGTCCCTCTCAATTAAATGTATCAGACTATTATATTGATTAAGTAACTTATCATTTGTAATTATAAATTCTTTGATAACAGCGTTATTCTGAACTAAACTCTTATTTTTGATAATTAACTCATCTTCATATCCCTTTCTTTTAAGATCCAACTTTTCAATTTTATGTTTTATATTCTCTGAATAATAACTATTACTATTTTTATCCATTATTATTACCTTGCCTTCCATAGTCTTTTTTATGTAGAATGTAATTGAGGTGATGATAAATGAATAATTTAATAGATACAATTATTTCATACTTTAAAGACATAAGTAAAAACGCTTTATTATATATAACTACATTTTATAATAAAACAACGTTTTTAATCGATAATAATTTTGCTTTAAATAAAATATATAAACCTATTATAGAAGAAAAGGTAACTATAAACAAGAAATTACAAGAAACTATAAAGCTTTCAGATCTTAAAAACAGAGAACTTGAAAACAATATAATAAGATTAGGGCATGAAAATGAATTGCTCCAAACTAAAATATCAATAATAGAAGATTTAATAACAAAAGATACTACTAATTATCACATTTAGTTGGAATTATCACTTATACGCTGCAATAATATAATAGTCTTTGGTTAATACTATTTATTAGACACAAATAAATAACAATCTTAAATGGGGTGATTATTTTTGTTTGATAATATTTTCCAAGGCAAAATATATAAAAATTTATTCAACGGTGAGTGGGTAACGTCTAGAAATACAATAGATATTTTTTCTCCTGTTAACAACGATTTAGTAGGTAAAATTCCCTCTATGAGCTTAAGCGAGGTTAATGTTGTTATTGCAAATTCTAAAATATCTCAAAAGAAGTGGGCTGATATGCCTGTTAGCTCCCGCGCATCAATTCTGCATAAATGTGCTTCACTACTAGATGAAAACATTGATTTTTTGTCGTCTATTATGCAAAAAGAAATCGCTAAAGACAGACACTCATGTAATGCAGAAATAAAAAGAACTGCAGATTTTATAAGGTTTACTGCTGATGCGGGCAAACAATTAGAAGGTGAAACTCTTGGCGCAGATAATTTCCCAGGTTTCAAAAAAAATAAAATTTCTTTTGTTACCAAAGTTCCAGTAGGCGTTGTCCTTGCAATTTCACCTTTTAATTATCCTATTAATCTTTCTGCTTCTAAAATTGCCCCAGCCCTTATTAGTGGGAATAGTGTGGTTTTTAAGCCTTCTACCCAAGGAGCTATTAGTGCACTTCATCTAGCCTGTATTTTTCATGAAGCAGGAGTTCCCCCAGGAGTTCTGAATACAATAACAGGCAAAGGCTCTGATATAGGTGATTATTTAGTAACTCACAAGGATATTAATTTTATAAACTTTACTGGAAGTACAAAAGTCGGAAAACATATAGCTGTAATTGCTGGTATGGTACCTATGCTTATGGAGCTTGGCGGTAAAGATGCTGCTATAATCCTCAGTGACGCCGATATTGATATCGCAGCTTGTGATATTGTCTCTGGTGCCTTTAGCTATTCAGGGCAAAGGTGTACTGCCGTTAAAAGGGTTTTAGTAATTGATGATATTGCAGATAGACTAATTGAAAAATTAATCAAAAATATAAGACTTTTGAAAGTTGGCCTACCACAAGATGATTGTCAAATAACTCCCTTAATAGACAATAAAGCCGCAGACTACGTTCAAGAATTAATTGACGATGCTATAAATCTTGGTGCCACTCTATTATGCGGAAATAAACGTTGTAATAACCTCATTTACCCGACCTTATTTGACAATGTAACTGCCAAAATGAGGATAGCTTGGGAGGAACCGTTCGGCCCGGTGTTACCAATAATTAGAGTCAAAGATATTGATGAAGCCATTAATATAGCAAATAGTTCACAGTATGGTCTTCAATCCTGTGTGTATACTAAAAATATAGATAATGCCTTTAATATTGCAAGTAGGCTAGATGTAGGAACAGTTCAAATCAATAACAAACCTGAACGAGGACCTGACCATTTTCCTTTCTCCGGTACAAAATCTTCAGGTATGGGTACTCAGGGTATAAAATATAGTATTGATGCTATGACTAGATTAAAATCTACAGTTTTAAACATAAACCCATAACATAAATCAAAGAAGCAGCTTATATATAATAAACTGCTTCTTATTTTAATTATATTTAATAAAACAAGGTTCTCAAGTCTACTTAATACCTTTTTCTTTATTTAAGTTACTTTGAATTATATCTTGTACTCTATCTGAAACATTTGCTTTTTCTTCCTTTGTCATTTCGCCTAGATATATAGGTTTATCGAAAATAATCTTAGCATTTGCCTTTTTAATTTTTCCATTATTACCTTCCATAGCTTTATAAGTATCATAAAGTGTTACAGGAACAATTGGAACTCCAGCTTTTATTGCAAGCCTCATGCTACCTTTCTTAAATTCGCCTATATTATTACTCCTACTTCTAGTTCCCTCTGGAAAAATAAGCATAGAATATCCATTTTTCAAATTCTCAACACCTTCAGATATTGCCTTAAGTGCTTCTCTCGGGTTTTCTCTATCCATAAATACACAATGGATTTCTCTCATCCAATAGCTCATTATTGGTATCTTTACCATTTCCTTTTTAGCAACTGCACCAGTAGTTCTATTCATATTAGATAATATAACTGGGATATCAAAATTACTTTGGTGATTTCCTACAAAAAGGCAAGGTTCATTTGGTATATTTTCTTTTCCTACTACAGTTAAATTTAACCCTGCAATATTAAGTATAAATTTAGACCATTTTGTAGCTATTTCTGCTACATGTGCATCTGCCTCTTCTTTAGTTTTATTTTTCTTAATATTAATAAAATTCATTTTTTTAGTGTTTATCCAAATCAAATTAGTAACAGCACATAAATAAAAGTATATAGTTCTCATATCTCTTTTCCTTCCTTATAAAGATTAATGTATTATTATAAATATAATTATACTAGTAAATGAGGGTTATTTCAAATTTCGCCTACATCTTTGATATTTTTTTATAAAATTGGATAAAATCATTTATATAATTCAAATAGTACAAAATGTTTCAAATATTATATAGGAGATTAATTGTATGAGAAAGCAACCCTGGTTAAAGTATACCTTAATATGTATCACCATAGCCCTTGCAGCTATATGTATAACTTTAGGCTACAATACATATATAAAAACCAACTTAAATTTAGAAAACAATATGGTTACTCACTTTATAGATGTAGGACAGGGTGATTGTATACTTATCCAAGTAAATAATAAAAACTTACTAATTGATAGCGGCACCACTGATTCAAGAAAAAAATTAATTAAATACCTTAAAAAAAATAATATTAAGAAACTAGACTATGTAGTTGCAACGCATCCCCACGAGGATCACATAGGAGGTATGGCTAGTGTAATTAAAGCCTTTGATATAGGTATGTTTTATGCACCCAAAGCTACTGCGACCTCAGAATCTTTTGTAGACATGATCTTAGCTCTAAGAAGTAAAAGCATAAAAATAAACATATCTGCTCCTACTATATCTTTAGATTTAGGTCCGAGTACCAGTTGCGTAATGTTATCCCCCAATAGTACCACTTACGAAAATGTTAATAATTACTCATGTGTTATAAAGGTATCTTATAAAAGTTCAACTTATTTATTTATGGGCGACGCTGAAGAATTAGTCGAGCATGAACTAATAAAAAATGGATACGATTTAAAGGCACAGGTGCTTAAAGTAGGTCATCATGGTAGTAAGACGTCAAGTTCTCAAGAATTTTTAAATATAGTTTCTCCTGAAATATCTATAATCAGTTGTGGATTTTACAATACCTACGGTCACCCAAATAAAGGAACATTAGCTAAACTCAAAAAAACAAATTCTATTGTACATAGAACTGATTTAGATAAAGATATTGTTCTTATAAGCGATGGTTTAAAAATAAAAAAAAACTAGGACTCTAGTTTTTTTTATTATTATAAATTCTGTTAATCATCAAATGATATTTCAATGTCTCTAGCTTCTCTTACAACTTATAACGAAATTACTCCAAGTTGGATTAATATCAGTAAAGCTACGCCAACAATTATTCTATAAACAGCAAAAATTTTCATTGGTTTTTTGCTTAAATAAGCAATAAACTTTTCAACTACAACCATTGCAACTAAAAATGCTGTTACAAACCCAATAACTAAAGTTATAATTTCTCCGCTACTAAAATCCATACCAGTTTTAAATAAAGTTAATGCTGTAGCTCCAACCATAGTCGGTATAGCAAGGAAAAATGAGAATTCAGTTG
Source organism: Clostridium lacusfryxellense (assembly GCF_018861735.1). GTDB lineage: Bacteria > Bacillota > Clostridia > Clostridiales > Clostridiaceae > Clostridium_AD > Clostridium_AD lacusfryxellense. The sequence goes on from NZ_JAHLEB010000005.1 coordinate 31,836, forward strand.
CAGCAACTGTAGAAACTCCACAAATCCAACCTCCCATTATTGTTGATGCCGATCTTGACATTCCAGGCCATAGTGCAAGACATTGAAAAAAACCTATCTTAAATGATTGTTTTACATTTATTTTTTCTACACTTTTTGTTTTATACTTACCCCTAAACTTATTTTCTATAATAATCATTAGAATACCACCAACTATTAAACCTATTGCAACAGTTCCTGAATTAAATAGGTATTCATCTATTTTATCATTTAGGAGAAAACCAAAAAATGCAGCTGGAATAAATGCAACTATAATATTAGTCCAAAATTTAACACCTGATGGTTTCGCCTGAAAAAACTCCACAACTGAAGTCCATATCTTATTCCAATATAAAACTATAATTGCAAGAATAGCACCTAATTGAATAACTACCTCAAAACTATTTGCAAATTTTCCTTTAAAATTTATAATATCTCCTACAATAATCATATGCCCAGTAGAGGAAATAGGAATAAATTCTGTTACCCCTTCTACTATAGCTATTATTATAGCCTTTAACACCAATATAATGTTTAAATCCATCTAATGTCTGCTCCCTTCTAACCGTAATTTTTTATTATAAAACATTTATTTTTCTAATACCACTTCTCGCTCTAAAGTTTTACCATCTCGTGATAATTTAATAGAGTTTGTACCTTTAATTATTTTTAAATCATAGAATGTATCTACTTTTATAAAATCAGAACCATTAACACTTATGAAATAATCTGGAAGCATATAACTATTCATAAATGCCCCAATAGTAAAATATTGTTCAGATTTAGTATCATTTTTCAAATCTTTTTTTGCCAATATTAAAGTAGGTATTTTCTCCTTAGCAGCATTTACATATTGAAGTTTTGGAGATGTAGCAAAAACTTTAGGATCATTAACAAAAATAGTAGGTTGAATAAATCCTTCCTTTGTTTCTATTTTCGGAAGTTCTTTGTCTTTCAAATAGGCAACCTTTGAATTACTTTTAAGCTCACCATATTTATTATTGTCAACTGATATACTATAACTTTCATAATAATCCGTCATATTTTTTATGTATTTGCTGGCATTTTTCAAATTGACAATTTCAAGTTTTCCTATTCCCTTATCTACTATCTGAGTAGCTCCAAGTGGAATTCCTTTTTCTTTCATATAACATCCATTTACTCCATCTATCATTACCCATTTGTTGTATTTATCACTCCATATTTCGCATACATTAAAATATGATTTTCCTTTAACTTTATTATCAGTGCTTCTGAGTACTCCTCGACGCACATTAATACCAACTGAAGCTAAAGACTCTTCATATATAGTTGTATAATCACTATCTGATATTTTACCTCCGTCAAATGCCCCTTCCATTATCGCAAGGGTAGTTTTATCACTGGTCATTGAGGTACTTTCTGCTTTTACGTTTTTATTAATATAATCCATAATTTTCATTGAATTCTGGAGTTGATCTAACTTACTATCTATAATTTTATCCAATTTATATTTAGTTTTAAGTTTTAATAAATTTTCATTCGCAGAATCCAAATAGTAAAAATGAATATCACTACCACTGTAAAAATTGTCCCATTTAGTAATGTTTATCCCTATCGACTTACTACTGGAATCAATTCTAGCTTTAAAATTCCAAATAAATATACCCAACGTTATAACAGCAAAAATTATAATTCTATATAAAATATTATTCTTTCTCATAATCCCTCCTTGTCCAACCGTGATTTATTGAGTATATCATATATACCTAACAAATCACATATATCAATCAGATATAACCATTATCGGTTTATTAACTTTAAAAGTAATTTAATGCATTATCGTGTTATAGGTGATCTCCTTATCATATATATTGCACATACTACAAACACAGTACCTATAATCTGCATAAAAGCTATTTGTTCATTTAGCACAAAAAATGATACAATCATAGCTGTTGGTATTTCAAGATTTCCAATTATAGATACCTTAAGTGAACCTATATACTTTATTGCTGCATATAATAATGTTAATGGAATAATTTCGCAAAATATAGCAAGAATAACAGTATACAGAAGTATGTCTTTAGTAATATTCCCTTTAAAAATAAACATAGGAAACCTATATATCATAAGACTTATAAGTGAGAATAAAGTAGAATATGCGTTAATAGCAAGCGGAGAAATCTCTTGTAATTTTTCTTCACTATAAATATTCATAAAGGCATAAAACATTGCACATGTTAATGCAAACCCTATTCCAATAAGCGAATATTTAAACTGCCCTGTTAAAATTTCTAAAGTTAGAAGACATCCTAAGAACGCCAAAAAAACCGCAAAAATCTTTGTAAAATCAAGTACACCCTTGTTAAAAACAGTTGAATATACGAATACCATTATTGGATATGTATATAATAATATAGCTACCATTTGAATTGGTAAATAATTAAAAGCTATATAGTAAAACACAGTCATAAATGTATTTCCAACTATGCCAAGCACCGCGAGTCTTAACAATTGTTTTTTAGTTACCTTAAATGAATCTTTGTTATATATGTACATAATTAGAAACATTAATGGCACTGCTATAATATATTGCATTGTTAATAAGCTTATAGAATCTATTCCCACTGCGAAGGCTAGTTTTACAAAAAGCCCCGCACTTCCAAATAATATAGCAGAAATAATCGAGTAAATATATCCTTTATTCATAGTGACACGCCCTTCACGATATAAAAACCTCTCTTAATCAATTTTTAACTTTTTCAAATTAAATATCCTTAGGAATAAATAGTTATCTATTATGTGTTATAGTTGTATTTTAACAAATGCATAGTTAAAAAGCCACAATTTTAATTCTAATTACATTAATAAATTAGACATTTATGCAACTATGTTATAAAATTATATAAACTTCTTATTATTAGAAAAATGTTTTAATTACATAGTACAATTAAAGGATGTGTTCAAAATTAAAATTCAGACGCTACTCAGTATCGTGGTTTCAAAATGCATTATGAAATTATCAAAGGTTCTATTTCAAGGGGGAACTAATTTCCCTGGAAAAATAGCCCTAAAACTTGATAAAAATATTTTAAGAACTATTGCCAACAACTACGATGTTATTCTTATAACTGGTACCAACGGAAAAACAACAACAACAAGCATGATTTACGGAATAGTAAAAGACAGTGGCATACCAGTAATTACCAACAATACCGGTGCCAATATGTATACAGGCATAATTGCGTGTTTTATCTCAAACTATTCTTTTAAAAAGTCTGCCGAGAAAAAGATTGCTGTTATAGAAGTAGATGAAGCTAACCTTAAGTTTGTAACGGAGTATATAACTCCAAAAATAATTACTATAACTAATTTATTTAGAGATCAAATGGATAGATATGGCGAGGTATACACAACTCTTAAAAAAATACTTGAAGGCATAAATAAGGTACCAGAGTCAACTTTAATCCTTAATGGGGATGAATCTTTATTTGGAAACTTGAATCTTAAAAACGATTTGCAATTTTATGGGTTCGGTACTAAAGTTAATGAAAACAAAATTGTAGATATAAATGCAGATGCTAAATTTTGCACTATTTGCAAATCTCCTTATGAATATAATTTTATTACCTACAACCATCTTGGCGATTTTTATTGCACTGGTTGCGGATATAAGCGCCCAGAACTAACCTACTCAGTTGATAAAATTGTTGAATTAAACACCAGTGGTTCCACTGTTCATATCAACAATAAGGAATATTATATAAACCAACCAGGTACATACAATATTTATAATGCTTTATGTGCTTATTCAGTAGCTAAGTCCCTTGGTATTGAAGATGATATCGTGCAACACTCCCTTAAAACCGTGGCTAGTAGCTTTGGAAGACAAGAAACTTTGAATATAGATGGCATTGAGGTTAAAATAATATTAGTTAAAAATCCTGCTGGTTATGATGAAGCTGTAAACACTATTAACCTTGATTCTCGCAAAATAAATTTAGCTCTTTTGCTAAACGATAACTACGCAGATGGAAAAGATGTTTCATGGATTTGGGATGTTAATTTTGAACGTTTAACTAGCCTTAATATTAATAAAGTTATGATATCCGGAATACGTCTTTATGACATGGCCATAAGACTTAAAGTTGCAGGTTTTTCATCAGATTCATTCCTATTATGCAGTGATGAGGAAAAACTGCTTAATGAAATTAAAGTTTGTAATGGTGAAATTGTTTATATACTTGCTACCTATACTGCCATGATAAACCTAAGAAAATTTTTACATGCAAAAGGGTACATTGATAAAATTTGGTAACATACTATATTTTAAATTAAAAGGTGAGGTAGGTAATTAATATGGAAATTAATATTTGTCATTTATATCCTGATTTATTAAACGTATATGGGGATGTAGGAAATATTTTAATATTGAAACACAGAGCTGAGCTCCGCGGCATTGAAGTAAATATCGTTAATGTATCTATGGGTGATGATTTTATAAGTGATGACTATGATATTGTGTTTTTTGGTGGAGGACAAGATTATGAGCAGGCTATAGTTTCCCCAGACCTAATAAAACTAAAAAAATTATCAATGGAAGAGTATATACAAAGCGGTAAAGTATTCTTAGCTATTTGTGGTGGATACCAATTGCTTGGGAAATACTATACCACTCCTGAGGGTGAAAAACTTGAGGGTCTTGGTATTTTAGATATCTATACAGAAAGTGGTGATAAACGTTTCATAGGCAACACCGTTATTCATAATGAAGCTTTTGATGAAACCTATGTAGGCTTTGAAAATCATTCTGGAAGAACTTATATCAACGACCTTACCCCACTTGGTACTGTTAAGGTTGGCTATGGTAACAATGGAGAAGATGGTTTCGAGGGTTGCGTTTATAAAAATACTTTTTGTACTTATTTTCATGGTTCTCTTTTATCTAAAAATCCTGAGCTTGCCGACAGAATACTAACCCTAGCATTAAATAATAAATACGATGAAGTAGCTTTAACTTCTTTAGATGATAGTTTAGAAATTAAAGCTAAAGAATTTATAATAAATAGAGAAACTTCGAAATAGAGAAATATATATTTATATGTAAATAAAAACACATAAAAAGAAGATGTATGCTTGGTGAAATTCCAAACCTACATCTTCTTTTCTAGTTGAATAGCTAAACTAAAGTATTTTATAGAATCAGCAACACTATCTAGTTTGTGATACATACTTCCCATTTCTAAGTACCGCTTATATATATCTTGTTTTTCTCCAAATTTAAGTAAAGAATCCAAGGATAAGTTCATATACATCTCTGCACTAGATGAACTTCCTTGACTATCAAGAATAATAGCCTTATAATAATAACTTTTTTCAATGAATTTAATATCATCTAGATTAATTGCATAATTCAACACTTCGTCAGAAATTGATTGTGCCAGCTCTACTACATCATTTTTAATGAGCTCTTTTACACAATCCAACATAAATGCAACTAGTCCCCTCTTATCATCCCTTGGATATACGCCTAACCCTTTATTTATATACGCAACTGCTTTCTCTTTCATATTACAGTCAAACATTGTGCATCCATAGTTAAATATAGCCATTGCCTTACTAGAAATTTTGTCTTTATATAGTTCATATGATTTTTTTTCATATTGTGCAAAATTTCCATTTTTCATTCTTATAGATAACAATGCTAGCATATGATATATTTCAGCTGCTTTAAATTCTGAATCCACATACTCTACCAAATCTAACAATTTTATTCCTACATCAAAGGCACATTCATAATTTTTAAGCATAATATTACAAGCAGCCTCATTATAAGTAACTATTATTAATTTTTTATAATTAGGTATGTTGTTACCTTTTAACTCTTTTCTAACATTAGAATAATAACTAGATGCTTGAAGGTAATCTTCCTTTATGTATAAATGCCTTGCCATATCTATGTAATAATTTAATTGTTTATCTTCGATTGTTGTTTTCAAATGCAAATCATAATATTTTGAAGTAATAATTTGTGCCTTCTCAAAATCTTTCATATCTAAGTAAAAATTAAATAACATATGTATTAGTTCAATAGCTAAATTGAAGTAATTGTATTTTTCTGCAAAATGCAAATTATAGACTACCTTAGCTTCAAAAGGCTCATCCTTATCATAAATAACGTGCTCACCATTCATGTTGTGCTCACCATTTATGGTATATTTACCATTTATGGTGTACTCTTTCAATGCCTTAATATTTTCCTCAACTTGCTCAAATATATTTTCATTCAAATATTCAAGATCTATATCTAGCTTTTTACTTATAAACTCAAGTATCCAAGGTTCTGCCATTACTTTGTTATTTTCTATACAACTCATTTTAGACACTGATATTTTATCGTCACATATCTCTCTTAATGTATATCCCTTATATATTCTGCTCCTTTTTATTTTTTCTCCCGTTGATAATATTTTCATCCTCATCACCTATCCATAAAATAGTTTCAATTAAATTAATTAATTATTCCGATACTTTTAAATAATTCTACACCCTCATTTAAATATTTAGCAGCATCGGCACTTCTACCACCTTCAATGTAAAATTTTCCAATCATTATAGATATCTCAGCCGCTTTTTTTATTTGCTCTTGTTCCTTTACAAAATTCAACGCTTGCAATAAAGTTTTTTCTGCTTCATTTTTATTGTCTTCTAATAAATCTACCCTATATTTCAACAAATAATACTCGCTTAATGCCTTATAATTACCCGCCTCTATATATTCTAAAATATATTCTAAAACTTCCTTAGCTTTATTTACAGCTTTGAGCTTAATATGATTCTCACATATATTAGCTAATGTATCTATCAATTTTATGTCATTAGACTTTTCCCTTATTTCCTTAGACTTATTTAAGTGTATAAATGATTCTTCCATATCTTCAAACTCGTAAAATAATCTGCCTAAATTATTTTCTATCTCTGATACATAATCCAAATTATTAATCCCTTTAAATACTTCCAAAGTAATTTTGGAATATTTTATGGCATTCTTAATATCACCATTTTTATTATATTGATCTGCTAATAATAAAAGTGAATTCGCATATTCTTTCTTATTATCTATTTGCTTAAACTTCTCTTGAGCTAAATAAGAATATTTTATGGCGTTTTCCATATTTTCAAGTTTGAAATATGTGTACCCGATGTAATAATAAATTTTACCTAATAAAAAATCATTTCCAATTTGATTGTCCATAAAAACCTTTTCTGCTTGTTTAAAATAACTAGAAGCTGACTGATACCCTCTAAGTTCAAGCGTGATTATTCCAAGTTTTAGAAAAGTTCTTATTATTTCTTCATAAGAATTATTTTTAATAAAAATTACATTTGATGAAAGAAAAACCTGTTGAGCTAATGCTATCTCTTTTTTAGCCATGTATATATCCCCTCTTAAGGACAAATTTCTGGCATTTCTATATTCCAATTTATATTTTTCAGAATAAAATATTGATTTTTCAATGTTTTGCTCAGCCTGTAATAACTCGTTATTTAATATGTGCGCTTGTGCAATATTTTGATAAAACAAACAAATTTTTTCTGCTTGAGCTTCCTCTGACTCCATTAAATATTCAACTGCTGTATTTAGGGTATTTGCTAAATATTCTAATAAATCCATGCTAGGGTTTGATTTCCCAGATTCAACAAGACTAATTTGCCCTGGAGTTATTCTATTCCCCGCTAGGTCTTTTAGTGTCATATTAAGCTCTTTTCTTTTCCTCTTTATCTTTTCTCCTAAAGACAATATTTCCATAATCACTCTTCCTTTACAACATGGTAGTCTATAAAATTTATATTTTATACAATCTTAGACAATTTTAATTTATTATAACATAGTTTACCTATAGAATTCAAAATTTGTTAACAAATTTTGAATTCTCAGCAATTAAATTAAAAACTCCAAACTATATATTTATTATATAGTTTGGAGTTCTAAGTAACTTTAAGTATTTTCTTAAAATTAATTGTTCATATTATCATTCATATCTTCGATCATATTCTTTCCATTTTCAGCAACTTTTTTTACTCTTTCTTTTATGTTTTTATCCATATTAGGAATTAACATTACCCCTGCAACTACTCCAATTATAGCACCTGCTGTAATTGTTGATATAAATTTATTATGCATAAGTCACACATCCTTTTTTATTTTTTTATTCTTTACTAGGATGTGCATTTTTTATATTAATTAACCTTTTATTTTTAAATTTAGGTATACACATCTGAAAGCTCTACATTTATATTTTCATTTTTACTTCTTACATTACTATCATAAATCATGTTTTCATGAATTACCTTTTTTGAAGGTAACCTAACTGTAAACGTGCTTCCTTTCCCAAACTTACTTTCAACATCAATGGTACCACCATGTAATTCTACAATTGACTTAACTAAACTTAAACCAATTCCAGTACCTTCTGTATTTCTTGATAACGATTTATCTACTTGCTTAAATCTATCGAATATCATATCTAAGTTTTTTTCTTCAATCCCAATACCGCTATCTCTCACTGATATTTCAATAAATTCATTTTTATCTTTAACTTCCACAACTATTTCATCACCTATGTGTGAAAATTTAATAGCATTTGATATAAGGTTTAATACTATTCTCTCAATCTTTTCTATATCGCAGGCAATATTTATTTCCTCTTTATCAGTGTCGAAAATAATATTTAATCCTTTACTATCTGTAAGCGTAGTCACAGACATCACTATTTCTTCTACGATTTCAACTATATTATTATTAGACAAATTTAATTTAAAGAATCCCGCCTCTATTTTAGATAAATCAACTATATTATTAATAATCTTCGATAACCTATATGTATTTTGCTTGATTGATTCTATGTATTTAATAATGGAATCCTTTTTCTCGTCAAGAGATCCACTATTACAATACATATTAAATAATTGAGCTGTAGCAAATATAACATTTAGTGGTGTTTTAAGTTCATGAGAAACGTTAACAAGAAATTCCCCTTGCAATTTTAATGCATTCTCCATTACTATATTGGACTTTATCTCAACAGTAACATCTATTATTAAAATTAATATCTCCTCAATCTCACCATTTGGGCAAAATAAAGGTTCAAAAATAAGGTTCCAATATATCTCATTTCCATTTAAGTTATACTTTTTTTTATTTAAATATTTAGTCTTTTTTTCTTTTATAACTTCATTAATACACTTATAGTAATCACTTGTCTTAGAGTTTTCTTGAGAATTTCCAAATAATTCTTCTATTTTATTGTTTTTTATTTGTTTAAGAAATTCAATATTAGGTCTAAACAATTTAACGATATTAAATGCTTTTTTATTGATATCTACAGTCAATAAATCTGGACATGACAATCTAACAACTGGTAAATCAAAAGTATTTACCATTCTGTTTAAGAATTCATATCGGCTTTTTGTAGCTTCTTCAAGTTTAAAATACTCTGTCATATCTTTGCTACAAAGCACACCTAAAGAGAATTTTCCTTCACTGTCATAAATGGGTGTTCCACTAATATCTACTTGTAATATTTTATGAGGAGACTTTACTAAAACTCTCATGTTCTTAAATTCTTCACCCCTCATAACTCTGCTAGAAGGGCTATTTTCAGGTTTGATTTGTTCTCCATTAATATCATAAAAATCAGTTTGTTTATACCCATCATTTATATTATCCATATTATTATAAGATGAGAAAAACATTTCTCTTGATGTTTTGTTAATTAATATGTACTGCTCTTTATCATCAAAAATAGCAATAGAATCAGATATATTTTCTATAATAGCTTCTAATTCTTTTTTTTGTTCCTCAATTTTTCTAGATTGATGTATTGTTTGTGTAATATCATGAAAACATGATACTACCATTGTCACATTTCCACTGGCATCATAAACTGGAATTGAAGTAATTTCTGCAAAATACTCTTTATTAGGATGCCTAACAAAGATTTTAATATTATTTGTTCTTTCACCTCGTAATGCCCGAACTGATGGGAAATTTTCATATGGAATCTCATCTCCTATCATGTCAAATACCTTAGTGTCTTTTAATGCATCCTTTAGATTAATTCCTATGTCTGATTGATAAATTAATCTCTTTGCTTCCGTATTTACCATTATAAATTTGCCTTTACTATCAGCAAACATTACCCCCTCAGATAAATTTTGAATTATATTAACTAATTGAACATTACGTTTCTCAAGTTGGGCACCACTCTTTACTAATTCTTGATTTTGTTTCTCTAAATTTTTTATCTCAAGTTCACTTTTTGTAACCTCTGAAGTCGTAACAAATATGTATTTTATCTTCCCATTTTGAGATATAGGCGTTTTAGTAGAATCTACGTAAGTTACCCCTTGACCACAATTATCAATTTCTGATGCTTTTGCATAGACTGTTTTTTTGTATTTAATAACGTTTTTAAAATTAGATTCTTCCACGCTACCTACAAATCCATGTATTATGTCTCCAATATGCCTACCTAAAATATTTTCATCTTTATTAAATTGATAATTCATCAAATCAAGATACTTTATATTTGATTTAAGCAATATTAAATTAGGCACACTGTAAACAGCCGCGCCTGATATATTTTCTATGAATATTTGTTCCACAAAAGTTAGTTGATCATCTAATCTAGAGTTTTCTTTCTCAATAAAAGTATATTTTTTCTCATTTGTCTTATTATCATTATGGACTGTTATACATACTTCGCGTGTTTTAAGGTCCTTTGTAAATATATACCCTGAAAAACTTCCTGCTATATTTTCAAGGAAAATTTGCGAATTAAGATTTAACATAACTCCTATTTCCATAAGTGATTTATCTAATATTTCATTCATAGCAAAACCAGTAAATTCAAGAAATTCTTTATTAACTTCCATTATAATGTTGGCATACGAACACAAATACACTTCTGTTTTTTTCCTGTCAAAAGTATTTTCCATTATTTCACCTCCATTTTTGTTTATTACTTTTATTTATCTTGTTTGCTCTAACAAATAAATTATAAAATTCGTTTTATCTAAACTACTTAGACTGTGTATTACTCCACTAATCTCTTCTGTATCAGTTGTATATAAATCAACAATATCACTAAAAGAATGTGTTTTTATTTTTTCTTTCAATATTTCATTTTTTTCTACTTCATTATTAGAATCTACCACAATTATATTTTTTTCGCAACTTGGAGCTAATTTTATGATTTCTCCTTTTACTTCATCACTGGCTACATTTATAATATTTTTCTTGAGCCACTTTTCTACAACCTTATCTGAATTTATACCTAATTTTTCTTTGCATTTCTCATCAACAAGTTCATTAAATAAATCACCAGTGTGGCTATCCACTTTAACAAACATAACTTCTATGCCACTCTTCATTAATTCCTGCATTTTCTTGTAGTATTCCTTTGACGATTCCTCTTTTCTCTCCCAGAATCCTGTAGCATGATAACAAATACCCACATAATCATGAAATATTACTACTTCTTTTTCACCACAACCTACGGCATACTCACAACCTTTTACTGCTCCCTCTAATTCGCCTGCTATTTGCCTTATGTTTTTTGAAGAAGAACTTTTACCCGAATCACTTTCAATATGTAAAACTACATCATTTTTCACTGCAACCATTCCATATGAGTATTCCTGAGTAGTAGAGTTATAACTTCCATCTACATAAACATGAAGACAATCCTTTGGATAATTATCATCTGCTTTTTTAAAAACATTTCCAGCATCTTGCAAAAATTTTTTGGCTTCTTTTATATCCTCAAAACTTTTATACTTTGCACCTTTTACACCTTTTACATATTTTAAGCACTCTGCCCAAGTGTCAACTATTTCATTTTGTATTTTTTGGTTAGTACTAGAATTAAATCCTTCTTTTATTGCGTAAACTTTCTTTCCCATTATATCCATTCTCCCTTTTTAATATATTCATGTGTTCTCTAAATTATATAGATATTATGAGTTACCCCTAATCCTGCCATAAATAAATTATACAACAAAAGATTAATTTAGCAATTACTTTTCTTACATTATTTACATTTCCAAATTCTATTAGGTTCGGTGGACAAGGCCTCAAAAAAACATTATAATAACCCATATAAGTTGCTATTAAGGCAATTAACTTCGAAGCGAATGCAAAATTTGTAAACTATATTAACAAACATATAATTAAATATATTAATATGCAGAAATTAAAAAGAATATACTAACCCCATGAAAGGATGGTGAATGAGACGATTCCGCTATCAATTTAAATTTATAGCGGTTTATCGCCTCGACTTTATGAATAAAATTAAAAATAAATATATTTTACTTCCTGTTATTACCGCGATTTTTTCATTAGTATTTCTTATTTTTGTTAGTAATACATTTAAGCTATCTACAAATAAACCTTATACAAACTTTCTTAAAGATGTTTCGTCGAACACAATCTCAACTGTATATGTAACAACTTCACCAAAAATTCAAGTTAAACTTAAAGATGGTACTGTTTACGAAACTGATAACCCAAGAACCAACAATTTCAAAGAGGGATTACTCAAGAATGGTGTAAATGTTTCTGAGCAAGCTTTGACTAGTCCTCTAGAAATAGTCTCAATTGCTGGATTTGTGATTTCACTTGTAGTAATTGGTATAATGCTCTTTAAAACAACAAAAATAAAATCTAAAAGTATGTTTTCAGCTTCAAATCTCGATGTTGATGCAGTAGAAGATATAGGTTTTAACTTTGATAATGTAGCTGGTAATGAGGAAGCTAAAGATAGTGTACAAGATGTAGTAGATTTCCTTAAAAACCCCGAAAAATACACAGCTTATGGTGCTAGAATGCCAAAAGGAGTTATTTTATATGGAGATCCAGGTACTGGTAAAACATTGCTTGCAAAAGCAGTTGCAGGTGAGGCAAACGTACCTTTCTATGCTGTATCCGGTTCTGACTTTGTTCAGATATATGTCGGAGTTGGTGCGGGTAGAATTAGAAGCTTGTTTAAGAAGGCAAGAAGTCATGGTAGAGCCGTTATCTTTATTGATGAAATAGATGCTATTGGTAAGAAACGAGATAATGGAAGTGGTGGTGGTTCTGATGAAAAAGATCAGACACTTAATGCTCTTTTAACTGAAATGTCTGGTTTTAATGAAACAGAGGGTATAATTATAATTGCAGCAACTAACAGACTTGATATGCTAGATGAAGCACTCTTAAGACCAGGTCGTTTTGATAGACATATTGAAGTTACATTACCTGATGTATCTGCTAGAGAGAAGATTTTAAAACTTCACCTAAAAAACAAACCTATTAAAGATATCGATTATTCTGAGTGGGCACATAAAACAACTTCTTTTTCCGGTGCAAAGCTAGAAAACCTAACTAACGAGGCTGCTATTATTGCATGTAAAGATAATGCAGTATTTATAGACAATACTCATTTAGATAGAGCTTATTCAATTATGCTTGCCGGTTATGAAAAAGTGGATAGAGATTATATTAAGGATGTAGATCGAAAAATAACTGCCTTCCACGAGGCAGGACATGCTTTAATTTCACTTAAGATGTTGCCAAATGATAAAGTCTCTAAAGTTACTATAATTCCAACTACCAAAGGGGCAGGTGGTTATACATTAAGTATTCCTGAGGATTCACTTTATCAGAACAAGGAACATTTAAAGAAGAAAATAATGGTCCTATTAGGTGGTAGAGCTGCTGAAGAAATTATTTTTGGAGCAGACAACGTAACCACTGGTGCTTACAATGATTTGCAAAGAAGTACCCAGCTTGTTGCAAATATGGTTACAGAATATGGAATGGGCGAATCTTTAGGGCTACTTTCTATGAACAAATTAAAGGAATCCGGATTTATAAATCAAGACGCTGTACTTAGTGAATGTAAGGATCTAATTTCACACTTATACGAAGAAGTTAAAATAATCCTTCTTGGTGGAAAAGAAACCCTAGAGGCTATGACAAATTTATTAATTGATAAGGAAACTATATATCATGAAGATTTAATTAAGATCATCGAAGATAAAACAGATGTAGCTGTATAAAATAATTTTATTAAGCACATCTAAATAAATACTACGCTAGTATCTCAGCTTATTATTTATTTAGATGTGCTTTTTTAAACCCCAGATTTAAAAGTTGCTAAATATGATATAATCATCCCACCTAGAAGCCCACCTACATGCGCAAAATTATCTATATTGGGTAGAGTGGCACCAATAAATATATTTATAAATATAACAGATAAAATACTTCTTATAAATTCATTTCCAGTTTTGCCTTTAGATTTAATTGCGAAAACTAGCACTGCTCCGAGTAGTCCAAAGATAGCACCGGAGGCCCCTATTGAAACACTTGTTGAGAAAACATAACTAAATATAGATGCACATATTCCAGAAACAAAATAAATGCCAATATATTTTAATTTACCATAAACATTCTCAACCATTGGACCAATAGCATAAAGCGAGTACATATTGACACATAAATGCACAATTCCCCCATGTAAAAACATACAAGAAATAAGTCTAAAATACTGCCCCTGTGTTATTAATGTATTAACCTTAGCCCCAAGCAAAACTAAAACATTTGTATCACTATTAAATAGGCTACCGCTAGCATAGCTATAACTGAAATAAGCTGTAATTAAATACATTACAACATTTATAGTTATAATTGCAATAGTAATCAAAGGTCTATCCTTAATATTTGTTTTTTCACTATTGCTACGTAAATTAGTATTAGTCATCACAGATGCTAATTCCTGAACAACTTGCAAGTTAACATTTTCTGAATAGTTTACCTTTTTATCTAATACATTAACTCTAATTAATGGTTTATCAAGTAAGTTATTTATCGAGAGAGACTCCATAGATTCCTTTTTATTAAATTCACCCTCCGAAAATAGTATATATATATTGTTTTTATCATCAGGAATTTCATATTGTAGCAATTGGTTCACGTTGCGCTCTGTCATAAATATTAATCGATATTGAGTACCATTTATACCTTTGCTTATTGTCCAAAGATCAGAGCTGCTATTTTTACTTGTTATATTCTCTAATAAATATCCATGTTTCCTTGTCATCATATTTATAATAGATTTTATATTTTTTTCTCCCATATCATGCTCCTAATCAAATCAACATTTTTATACCACTGACTGCACCACAATATTTTTACACTCTAACAAATCAATTTCATAAAATTTAATGGGTTCTCTAGTTTCATTTTCATAAAGCACTCTTATTATAGGCCTGTCTGGAAAATTTTTATTTTGCTTAATTACATATCCTTCAACCCCATTAGATAGCTTTAAGCAAATACCCAATGGAAAAACTGAAAATGTTTTTTTAAAATAATTTACTACTTCTTCATCAAAATTATTCCCACATCCCGCTAAAATAAGTTCATAAGCATCACTAGGATTAAATTTTTCTCTATAACATCTATCATTACTTACTGCATTATAGACATCACAAACACCTATTATTTTTGCAAATTTAGAAATATGATTTTTAGTAAGTCCATAGGGGTATCCACTGCCATCAACTCTTTCGTGGTGATGTTCCACTGCTTTCAAGATTGCATTTGACATAAAAAAATTCTTTTCCAGAATTCCTTTCCCATATATAGGGTGCATCTTAATTTCTTTAAATTCGTCATCTGTTAGTTTTCCAATTTTAGTTATGATTTTTTTATCAATTTGAGTTTTACCTACATCATGGAGGATTGCTCCTATACCTAATTCTTTTAATTCATTTTCCGAAAGATTCATCGAAATTCCAAGGAACACAGCCATAATCCCAGTATCTATAGAGTGGAGGTAAGAATAGTTGTCAAAGTTTTGAATGTCATATAAACTTTTATTAACATCGCCCATTTCAATAATATGATTAACTAAGTCTGTGACAACTGATAAGGAATCTTTAGTACTACTCGCATTTCCTTCAGTAACATTTTTAATTATATTTGTCATATTTTTAAGCGTAATTGCTTTTAAATTACTTAGTTTTTCATCTTCTACTGATATATCATCTAGCCTATCATCTTCTATATATATGTAAAATATGTCTAACTCTTTTAATTTTTTTATGTAACTTTTATTTAGTTTAACTCCCGTTCTCAGCAATACATTCCCACTATTTGTAAAAATATTTCGACCTAAAATTTCGCCAACCTTTACCTTATTAATAAACTCAAGTCTCATGGCCACCTCTAACATAATTTACTTATATTCTTCTTCTTTGTCTTTAATTTTAATAAAAACTTCTTTAAGCTCTTGCTTTATTAATTCACATATTTCAATTATAGCTTCACGAACAACCATATGGTCATCAGAATATTTGAACTTAACAAGCCATGTAGGATTATACTCATCGTCGATTGCTTCAATAAGATACCCTTTAGATCTAAATGTATCATCATTAAAATAATCATAAATTGCTGAAAACTGCCACTCCAAAACATCCTCATGAGTATCAAACGTCAAGTTAATTAGATCTCCAGAATAATTTAATTTTGTAACAAATTCCGCTCCCTCAGAAGCCTCATAACTACCAAGTTCTTTAACAAATTGATTTGTTTCTTTATCTACTTCCATTAGTACCAATGAAGAAAATTGCATAAAAATCATCCTTTCTTATTTTCTATTTTCTATTTTCTTTACATTCCTTACATACGCCTTTTAAATAAACATGACTTTCAGTAAGTGTTATTCCAGTCTTTGCTTTTATCTGTTCTTCTATTTGAGGTATTGGGCAATCTATAATCATTTTTTTATGACATAAATCACATTCAATGACATGTTTGTGGGCATTATTGTTTATAGTATAATTATACATATTATTACCCAAATCAAACTTATTTAATATCTTTTTGCTCTCTAACAAATCTAGGGTTCTATATACTGTGGACAAATCAATGTTTAAACCATCTTTTTTTAACAGCACATATATAGAGTTTGCATTTATAGCTTCACTACTAGAAAGTATGATTTCTAGTATACTTTTTCTTGCATTTGTAATTCTAATATTATTCTCTTTTAAATACAATATTATATCCATCTACATCACCTTATTACATTATTATAACAATTATAATATACCTCAAACTAATCATGAATACAAGTTATGATTTTTAAAAAAAGCTTCTACAAAAGTAGAAGCATTTTATAAGTCCACTAAAGTGGTTTAATCACATTATGATAAATTAGAGCTAATTTTATATCATTATTTTTATATTCTCGTTATTTTGTTAATTAGTTATTTTATTTCCTTTAATACTGCTACTAAATAATCCCACATTCTGTCTGTTGATGAGATACTTAGGTGTTCATTTGGTGTGTGTACATCGTACATATTAGGTCCAAAAGATATTTGATCAATATCACCTTTAAATTTTGCGCTGAATAGCCCACATTCAAGACCTGCATGAATAGCTGCTATTTCAGGAACCTTGCCGTATAAATTTTTAAATACTTTCTCAAATATTGGCCTTATTTTAGAATCTTCATTATATTCCCATTCAGGATAATCAGATTCAAATTCAATTGTTGCTCCCACCATTTCAGCAAGCACTATAGTTTCATCACATATTGCTTTCTTTAAACTTTTTACGGAGCTCCTAATTGCTGAGTCAAATTCGATGTCCTCATCACTAGTTGTAATAACACCAATATTTGTTGAACTTTGCACTAAACCACCGATTGCCATACTCATACTTTTAACTCCATTTGGAATTAGGAAAAGTATTTGAAGTGCTTTTTTAGTTGTATTATCTGAAAAAATCCTGCTAACCTTGTTTTCAAGAATTTCAATATCTAAATTAATATTAGGGTCAATAGTATTTAATTCATTTTTAAATATTGAATTCCAAAAAGATAGTTTTTGAACAACTATTTCTTTATCATCTTCTCTAAATAATATAATAGCATCAGCATCACGAGGTATTGCGTTATTTTTGGCTCCTCCACTTATAGAATTCATTTTAAAATCTATAACTGAATGTAAATCCATTAAAAAGCGTCCCATAAGTTTGTTAGCGTTCCCTCTTTCTTTGTTGATTTCCATCCCAGAGTGGCCACCTTTTAATCCTCTCAACCTTACCTTGCAGGAAATAAAGCTCTTATCTGCCTCTTCCCAAATTATTTTGAGTTTCATCTTTTCGCGAACTCCACCAGCACAACTCACTAAAAGTTTTCCTTCTTCTTCTGAATCTATATTTATTAATATTCTTCCTTCTAAATTGCTAGAATCTAATGCCTCTGCACCAATCATACCTACCTCTTCGCCCGTAGTTACCAGTAGTTCTATTGGCGGATGTGAAATATCATTTGAAGCAAGCACCGCAAGACTCATTGCTACAGCAATTCCATCGTCTCCACCAAGTGTAGTACCATTCGCCCTTAAAAAATCACCGTCTACTATAAATTCAATAGGATCCTTTAAAAAATCATGTTTTGATTCTATGACTTTTTCACATACCATATCCATATGACCTTGAAGTATTATCGTAGAATCATCTTCACGTCCTGCTGTACCTGTTTTTTTTATTATTATATTTAAAGCGTCATCTTGAATGAATTTCAAATTATGTTCTTTTGCAAATTTTACTAACCAATCACTTATTGCTTTTTCATTCCCAGAACCTCTTGGAATCTCGTTCATCTCTTTAAAATACTTAAACGCATTATACGAATTTAAATTCTTTAATTTTTCTAACATGTTTATCATCCTTTCTTTTTTAAAAGCATTATTTTAATCTAAAGTTATTAATATTATTAGTTTTATTTAGAAGAACATCATTTTAAGCCCAAAAATTATTAAGATTATCCCCCCGATGTAATCGGCGTACTTCCCTACAATATCTATTTTCTTTAAATATTTAGAAATTATAAAGGCCATTGTTACCATTAACAGAGTTATTACTCCAATAAATAATGTATCTTTAAATAATATAACCTTTGTTATATTATTTAATACCGTAAATCCTACAACCATTGCATCTATACTTACAGATATCCCTAAAATTATATACATCTTAGGTTTAAGTAGTGGACACGTGCCCTGGTTTTGCAAACCTTCTTTAATCATAATAACTCCAACTAAACATATAATTATACCTCCAATTATTGTTGGCATTGACGCTACATATGTATTAAAAAGAAGTCCAGCATATGCTCCTATATATGAAAATAAAAATTGAAAAAATCCAAAGGAAATTGTAAATCCTACCTTGTTTATAACTCTAGTTTGATTGTTTAATCCTATGCACAAAGCTACTCCAAAAGCATCTAAAGACAATGCTAATGCTATAATAAATAATGGATATATATCCATGAATTGCTTTGACCTCCCTTTAATAATACTATACAATATATTTACTCTAATTCCTTTATTATTATTCAATATTTTTTTATTTATGTGTGTGACTTTCCACATACTATTATCGATTATTCATCTTTACTTGTCAACTCCGTTTTAACTCACTATTTCTAGATATATAATAATATTTAATCAATCATTACTTGTATACATTACCTTTTGTAGACTATAATATAAAGGATATTATACTAGGAGGTGTTGTAATGCTTTCAATATATAGCAGTACAGAAAACAAACAACTTATAAGGCTTGAAAAAATAGAACCAGGTTGTTGGATTAACCTGATTGACCCATCTGATGAAGAATTAGTATTCGTTTCAAAAAACACCAATGCTCCTATGGATTTTTTAAGGGCTGCTCTAGACGAAGAAGAAACTTCTCGTATTGACATAGAAGATTGTACATTAATTATTTTAGATATTCCCTTTACAGATATGGACGATAATTCATTAACCTATGACACATACCCCATAGCAATGATCCATACTGATAAAGTAATAATTACAGTTTGTTTGAAAAACAGTAAAGTATTATCCGATTTTGCTGAAGGTAAAATTAGCTCCTTTTTTACATTTAAACGTTCAAGATTCATGTTACAGATTTTATATAGAATTGCAAACTACTATTTAATATACTTAAGACAGATTGATAAAAAAAGCTACATAGTAGAAAAACAACTACATAAGACTTTAAGAAACAAAGAACTTATTCAATTATTAGCACTTGAAAAATCCCTTGTATATTTTTCTACATCCTTAAAGGGGAATGAAATTACATTAGAAAAAATGCTTAAACTAGATATTCTTCAAAAATATGAGGAAGATAAAGATGTATTAGAAGATGTTATTATCGAAAACAGGCAAGCTATAGAAATGTGTACTATTTATAGTAATATCTTAAATGGCACAATGGATGCCTACGCTTCTGTTATATCCAATAAACTTAATATAGTAATGAAATTTTTAGCTGCAATTACCATAGTCATGGCTATACCAAATATGATTTCTGGGCTATTTGGTATGAACGTCAAAGGAATACCCTTGTCAGAAAATGCATTAGGATTTTGGTATGTTTTTGCATTCATTGGCCTTATAGTAATATTTGTTATTTACTTTCTAAATAAAAAGGATATGTTTTAACACTTAATATATTTATTAAAATTTATGTGTTTTATTAAAAAATAATTTCAGTAACATTTTAGGATGCTCTTCATATATTAATATAGTAGAAATATTTGAAGGGAGCCTTTTATGTTCTATTGTCCAAAAGATTATAATGATCCTTATTCTTTATATAGATTTAACCCTATGTATGGGGTTGACCCAATATATGGAGTTGACCCTTTATATAGGGCTAGTCCTATGACTTCATATTTAAGAGTTCTTCATTCTTCACCTAAATCCCCAGCTGTTGATGTATATATTAATGACATGTTAAAATTCAGAAACCTTACTTATGGTGCTTTTACAGATTATATAAAGGTTATGACTGGTAATTACAATGTGAAATTATATGCTGCTGGCACTAAGGTTTCGCCTGTACTTAATAAAAACATTTTTGTTCCACCTGAAAAGATTTATACAATAGCCGCTATTGGACTATTGCCGCATATCGATCTACTACCCGTTTTAGAGCCTAAAATTAATGATCCTAGCGACATGGTCTATATTAAATTTGCTCATTTATCCCCTAATGCTGGTCCCGTAGATATAGCATTACCAAACGGCACAATTCTATTTAAAAATATTAGTTACAAACAGCTTACTGATTATATAGAAGTTCCTGCTGGAACCTATACTTTAGAAGTTAGGCCTACCGGAACCACAACAGTTGCTCTATATGTCCCTAATATAAGATTAAAACCTCAGCGTTTTTACACTGTTTATGCTATAGGCCTAGCTGGAGATAAGCCGGGACTTCAAGCTTTAATTCCTCTAGACGGTAGTTCTTATTTAGATTTACGTGAAGAGTAGTTACAATGCCGTTAGATTTTAAATAAAAATATATAATATAACGTTAGCCTATATCCTATTTTACATAGTAATTTAAGATATAGGCTGATTTTATTTCTTAATTTATCAAATTATAAATATCTTTTGATTTACCTTTTTTATATTTAACTACCACTCCAAGAAATAATAATCCAAAACAATTAATGTTATCAAATTTCGTATGATAATTACAATTAAATTGTATAAATAGTCATTGGATTATTTGAAAGGTGATGTTGCAAATGATATAATGTAGGAACAGTTTCCATACCCGTTTTAAAATGAATATGATTTAGTTTGATATAAAATACCTAAATACATATAGTTAAAACTAATACAAAGGAGCATAAGCCTGTGACTGACTTTTTGATAGATTTTGGTTTGAAATTCCAAACCGTAAGCGTTTTTATAAAAATCATTATAACCTTAATTATAATAGTTCTATTCCAATTAATAAAGAAAAGTATCTGTTCATTTGTAAATAAATCTAATCTTGACTCAAATAATATAATAAAATATAAGAAAACAACCTCGCTATCTATTAATGTTTTATCTGTTATATCAATAATACCAATATGGATGTACGAGTCTAAGGACATCCTAACTTTTTTAGGTATTTTCTCAGCTGGACTTGCCTTTGCATTTCGTGATGTTGTAGCAAGCTTTTTGGGTTGGTTAATAATTAATACTCAAAAACCATTTCTACCTGGCGATAGGATAAAAATAGGTGAAAGCATTGGTGATGTAATAGCTGTAGATTGGTTTTATACTACCATAATTGAAGTTATGGAAAACGAGGATAAAACTCACGGTCAAAGCACTGGAAGAATTACACACATACCAAACATAAAATTTCTAACTGAGGATCTTGTAAATGAAACTAATGCATTCCCTTTTACTTGGAATGAAATTGAGATAAATCTTACTCTTAAAAGCAATTGGAAAGAAGCTAAAAAAATACTACTATCCATTGCGGATGATAAGGTGGGAGATATAGAAAACGAGGCAAAAGCCTCACTTAGTATAGCCTCAAAAACGCTCCCTATTTATTATGAAAACCTTTCTCATACAGTATATACTTCTATGGAACTAGGTAGAGTGAGACTAAATTTACGGCTTATTTGCAAAGCCAGAAATTTCAGAAATTTAAAACACGACCTAGTAGAAGATATTTTAACTGAATTCTCTAAGCACGAGGACATCGAGTTATTATAGTATTATAATCATTTTTTCTAATATTGAAATAAATTTCATCTTTATTAAGTACTTTTCTCTTTATAATACCCATTCCCTGATGAATAACTAGTATATTTTGCTAGTTATTTCTTTTATTTTCCTTATTGATGTGTTTATAATAAGATGTTATAATATTGTCAGCTGTATTTGTATATACACCAGAGTATACATATGTATAGTTGAATTAAATAATCGTTAATATATAATACTATAAATATTATTTATATCCATATAATAATGGAAATATATTTTATCAGGGGGAAATTCAATGAAAAAATTAAAGATTGTTCTAAAGAAAGCACTAAGACGATATTTTTTGGATGCTCTAAGTGCAATGGCTTTAGGATTATTCGCTTCATTAATCATCGGACTAATATTAAGCCAATTTTCAAAAATTTCTGGATTCGGATTTCTAAAAGAGTTTACAACAATTATTTCAGCTAAATCTCCCGTAGTTGGTGCAGCAATTGGTGTGGCTATAGCTTGGGGCTTAAAGGTTACTCCCCTTACAATGTTCTCATCAGCTGCAACCGGAGCCTTTGGATATATGTATATGGGCGGAGGCCCCGTTGGAGCCTTCATTGCTGCAATCGTAGGTGCTGAGCTTGGAAACTTGGTTTCCGGAAAAACAAAACTTGATATTGTTATCGTTCCAATAGTTACTATTATTACAGGAAGTATAGCTGGTAAATTTGTTGGACCTTATATTTCAACTTTTATGACTGACTTAGGTGCGATCATAAATTCTGCTACAACCCTTATGCCTATACCAATGGGTATTGCGGTATCTACTTTAATGGGCCTAGCACTTACTGCTCCAATTAGTAGTGCAGCCATCGCCATTTCTCTAAACATGTCAGGCCTTGCAGCTGGCGCCGCCACAGTTGGTTGCAGTGCTCAAATGATAGGTTTTGCTGTTTCTAGTTATAGAGAAAACAAGGTAAGTGGACTATTATCTCAAGGACTAGGCACCTCTATGCTGCAAGTGCCAAACATAATAAAACGGCCTCAAGTTTGGATACCACCAACGCTTGCCGGTGCAATACTTGGACCTTTATCTACAACAATTTTCGCTATGAAAAATAATTCTTTAGGTGCCGGTATGGGCACAAGCGGACTTGTAGGTCAGTTTGGAACACTTGCCGCTATGCAGGGAAGTGCACCAACATCAGTTATAGTTTTAAAAATCTTACTTCTACACTTTATAGCCCCCGCTGCCTTAACTTTACTTTTCTCAGAAATTATGAGGAAGAAAGGTTGGATAAGAGAAGGCGATTTAAATTTGAAACTTTAGATCCATGCTACTTATAAAAAGCTGCAGGTGAATTCACCTGCAGCTTTTATATTATAATATTTAATTATATAAATCGCTATAAATTATCTTAAATACCTCTAGAGCCTCTTCGATTTTACCACGCATTAGGTGTTTTTTATTTTGTAATTCTCCTCTTCCTGAATCTGTTATCGTATATATCTTTTGTGCTTTCTTAGAATCATTCCACTCCCCAACAACTAGTTTTTCCTTTTCTAACTTTTTTAAAAGGGGATATATTCCACCTGTACTAGGAACCCAAAAACCATTTGTTCGTTCACCTATTTTATGAGATATATCATTTCCATTAGTTTGACCTAAACTTAGAATATATAGTACATACAAAGGTAGTAGTCCTTTTGTGAATACTTGACCAACTGCTTCTTTTTCTTTCTGAACTTTTCTAAGCTCTAAAAGCTTTTTCTTGTATTCAACGTACAATATTTTTTCCTGCATCCTAATGTCTATCTCATTTTCTTTACTTATTATATCAGCCATTTTTACCTAAGGTTCCTCTATACAAACCATTCCTACTAACCCTGGTCCACTATGAACTCCTGATACAGGACTTATATATCCACCAAATTCTACTGAAATAGCATTTGGGTGAACACTTATTTTTTCCATTACTTTTTTACTCTCGTCTAAGGCATCACCGTGCAATATATAAACCTTACACCTCTTCTTATCTAAAATGTTATTTGTAAGTTCTAAAAGCTTATTAAGAGATTGTTTCCTACCTCTTACCTTTTCAGAGGTACAATACTTTCCGTCAGCATCAAAGGATATTATAGGTTTAATGTTTAAAAGCTCAGCTATTGTTCCTGCAACTTTTCCTATTCTTCCACCTTTTTTTAGGTACTCAAGCGTACCCACTACAAAATATAGATGTATTCTATTTTTAATAGATGGAATAGCTTCGACAACTTCCTCAAAACTTTTTCCTTCTTGTATAAGCTTACCGCACTCCGTCACTATCAATCCTTCGCCAAGGGCTATAGATTGAGAATCACACACATGAGTAATGATACCTGGGTGATTTTCACTTGTAAGTTTCATTGCATTATATATACCGGATAACCCAGTTGATAAAGTTACTGCAATTGCATGAGTATATCCTTCCTCTTCTAATTTTAAAAATAGTTCCTCCATATCCTTCATTGATGGCAAAGATGATGTAGGCACCTCTATCTTCATATTATCATAAACCTCTTGTGGCGTAATATCTACATTATCTGAGTATTCTCTATCAGAATAGATAATCCTAAAGGGCAATACATTTATATTATATTTCTCAATTGCTTCACTTCTTAGATCACTTGTAGTGTCTGTTATAAGCGCTATCTTGTTCAAATTAACCCCTCCTACATTAAATAATATAATCATTATATCACTATAATTTATGTGTATCAATAGTGATACATAAACAACCATTTATAGTAATTTGTCCAAATTACTATAAATATATTCATCGACGGTTGGGCAACAGATAAGCGGGGACGGTTAACAATAAATTAAACAATAATAAGCACTAAATAAGTTGGGGACAGTTAATAACAAATTCAAATCATCATTTAATCATAAATGTACGTAAATGTACGGGGACAGTTATAATCCTTTTTTTAAGACTGATATATACTTTACAAGTTCTGTCTCATCATAAAATACCTCTGAATATTTCATAGGCTTTCTTCCTATTACAAATGCTTGTATATTATTATCTATAGCTGCTTTTATTTTGTCCACTGTTCCACCTTGAATTCCACTATCCTTCATAAGTATAGCTTTAGCACTGTACTCTTTTATAAAACCACAATTTAATTCATAGCCTACAGGCCCCTTCATTGCAACAATATCCTCAACTCTTACTCCTAGATTTAAAATTTCTTCTAGGACCTTAACAGAAGGTAAAACTCTATGTATTACCCTATTGTTCAAATTAAAACTTATAAGTTTATCTATATTTCTACTGCCTGTAGTGTTTAAAATATTTCCTTCAACATTTTTCAGATGAGTACCCAGACTATCATAATCTTCCACCACAATAACATTTTCGTTGTTATTAAATTTCTCCAAAACTGATGGTCTCTCATACCTAACATATTGTACACCAGAAATTTTGCATGCTTCCATTGCATTTTTAGTGATTTCTAACGCATAAGGGTGAGATGCATCAATTAATATTTTTATATCATGAAGTCTTATAACCTTAATAATTCCCACTAAATCTAGCGGCTCCTCATTAAAAATTTTATATTTATAATCTTTTAAAAGCTCAGCCCCATAAGCGGTGGCTGTTGATATGAAAATATCTTCTGTAAACTCATTCAACCCTGAGAGAATGTTTTTTCCTTCTGAGGTACCTACAATTAAACCTATCATATTTATTCACATCCTAATAATAGTTGGGGATTTTTTGAGCGATTGGTTAGGGATGGTTAACAACCTGGGGATTGGTTGGGGACGGTTAACAACTTTGTGTTATTTACATTAACTAATATTTCAAGGGACAGTTAATAACTCTTTATTAATTGTTACCAATAATTAATTAGTTGTTAACCGTCCCCATGATCTTCATCTTTTTTCTAAACCTTATAACCCCTTGGAGTTATAAACTTACCATCTTTTACATAACTTTGGCTATTACCAATTATAACAATTGACATCATATCAACTATACTCTCATCAAAGGTATCTAATGTAAATATGCTTACTTCTTGTCCATCTCGAAGTGCATTTTTAACTACAGCTATTGGTGTAGTTCCATCTCTATGTGTTTTTATTATATTTATACACTCTCCTAAATAATGAGGTCTACCTTTACTCTTAGGATTGTACAAAGAAATAACAAAATCACCTTCTGCTGCTAGATTTACTCTTTGTTGAATCAATTCATATGGAGTCATTAGGTCGCTTAAGCTTATGTTGCAATTGTCATGCATTAATGGTGCGCCAAGTACTGAAGCTGCTGCTGACGACGCTGTTACACCTGGTATAACCTCAACTTCTTCATCTACCCTAAGTTGAAGGATTAGCCCTGCCATTCCATAAATTCCAGAATCACCAGTACTAACAACACTAACTACCTTATTATGACTAAGTTCTAGTGCCTTTTTACATCGCTCTTCTTCACCTTTCATACCTGTAGAGAAAATTTCCTTATCACCAAGCAATGGTTTTATCATATCTATATATTTGTTATAACCTACTACTATATCACTCTCTTTTATAGCGTTCATAGCTCTTAATGTCATATGATCAAGTCCACCTGGACCTATCCCTATTACATATAATTTTCCCAATTCATCATCCCCTTACCTATCTATTTTTTTCCTTCTCTAAACATATGTGTAAAAGTCTTATCATACAAAAGACTTTTATCATATTCACAATCTATAAAATCCCCTACAAGAATTTGAGCACATTTTGTTATTTTAGCTTCTTTTACCTTCTCTGCAATATCATCTAAAGTTCCAATAATAGCCCTTTCATCTGGCCATGTAGCTCTTTCAATAACCGCAATTGGTACATTTCTTTTGTAACCTGCTTTAAGTTTTGCAACTACCTTGTCTATCATTCCAATAGATAAGAAAATAGCCATAGATGCCCCAACAGATGCAAGTTTTTCTAAATCCTCAGTTTCAGGTACTGGAGTTCTTCCCTCAACTCTTGTAAGTATCAATGTCTGAGTTACACTTGGAAGCGTAAACTCTTTTTTTATAGCAGCTGCAGCTGCCGAAAAAGAACTTACTCCTGGAACTATACTATAATCTATATTTAATTTTTCAAGCTCGTCCATTTGCTCTTTTATAGCTCCGTATATAGCTGGATCTCCAGTATGTAGTCTTACTACATTCTTATTTTCACTATGTGCCTTTCTCATAACCTCTATAACATCTTCTAAGGTCATAGAAGCAGAATTGTGAACTATAACACCCTCTTTGCAAAAACTGATATGCTCAGCACTTACAAGTGATCCTGCATATATAACTACATCCGCACTAGATAATATATTTCTTCCCTTAACTGTTATTAAATCTACATCCCCTGGGCCTGCACCTATAAAATAAACCATATCATTCACCTATCCTTTATTAATTATTCTTTTTTCGCAATTATTAAGCTCATATACTCTTTGTTTTTTAATATATCCTCGCGGTTCCTTAGAACCTCTTGTCCTTCTCTGCCAGCTTTTTTAACATATACATAAGTATACCCCTTAGCTTCTAAACAATTTATAACTTCTTCTTCTATTTTATAAACTTTCATAATCACTAAGAATTTTTCATCTTTTATAGTATCAAGCCTAGTTGACGGAAGTACTAAAAGCGGTTCATTACCAATTACTAAGTACTCATTAGCAATACTTGCAGCAGCGCAAAATGATGTTATTCCTGGAACTGTTTCTACTTCATATCCGCTTTCCTTTATATAATTCATAAGATATATGTATGTACTATATACAAATGGATCGCCTATGGTTAAAAAGGCCACATCTTTTCCTTCCTTTAATTTTTCTTCAATAGACTTAAATGCCTCATATATTTTTAGTTCCTGCTCTGCTCCACCCATAGGAAAATGCTTAACTAGGACTTCAGAATCTTTATTAATATATTCCTCTGCTATTTCGTGCGCTATGCTTTTCCCGCCCTTCATTGCACTAGGCACTACTATTACATCACATTTACCAATAGTTTTTATTGCCTTTATTGTAAGGAGTTCTTTATCCCCAGGTCCTACCCCTACACCATATAATTTTGCCATGTTTTATCCTCCATATCTTTAATGAACTTATACAAAAGTATTTTAATTTATTTTCTGTGCATTATTTCACTTATGTATTCGGTCGAAGATTCCATATTTTCAATAACAACTACACTTAGGTTGTTAAAAATTTTATCTTTAAACTCTTCAACCGTGCCTTTTATTATTCTCTCATCTGTGTATGATAATTCTTCACCAACATATATTGTAGCTTTAATATTGTTATCAAAAAGTTTTCTACATAATGCTTGTGGTGAATTGCCCTTATCTGTAAGCCACACAGATATCTCATATTCACCTACAACTTTTATAAACTCTTCTCTTCTTCCATGCATACTGCCCAAATGAGCATTTTGCCAAGGTTTTTGTAGCTTGCACATTAAGTATTGAAAAGAACTTATACCTGGTATTATTTCTACCTTACCATCAAAATTACTTTTTATATAGTTTGTTATACCATAAAAACACGGGTCTCCTGATGCTATTATCGCTATGTCTTTATGATTATTTATTGTTATATAATCAATAATATCCTTTAATGTTTTGACTATTATATTCTGCACATTTATTTTAGGTATACTCGTCATAGCTCTTTCAAAACCTATTATAACATCAACCTTTTTCATAGTATCTACTGCCAAAGGAATAATATATTCAGGGCTACCAGGCCCTATGCCCACTATATAAATCATATATTATGTTACCCCTCCCTTTGAATTATTATTAAATAGTTAATTAGTTGTTAACTGTCCCACCTTTTTTATTGTTTAACCATTAGTTGTTAACCGTCCCTAACTATTTCTACTTATTTTCCCTGGTGTCAAACAAAATCCCTTTATTCATTGAAAACATAACAACCTCTGCTGGAATTGTATCATAAGTGTATTTGAATAATCTTTCTTTTATCTTAATTGCAATATTCCCATATATTTCATTATAATTATCATCTAATAACTTTATTGCTCCCTCAGTAGTTTTTTCATTATAAACTTTATTAATTATATCTGTAGGTGCCCCTATTAAAGCTAATTCTAAAGCTAATACTTCAAGCCTCACATCACATACTCTACTGTGAGTTTGAAAACATCCTGCTGCTATTTTACATGCTTTACCTATATGTCCTACCAACACAATATTTTCTATATGTTTCTCCATGCAGCTATTTAATGCAAATCCTATATAATTTGATATCATTACTATATTATCCGTTTTAATTCCAACCTTTATAGCTACATCCTCACCCATATTACCAAAAACCAAAGTAAGATTTTTATGTCCTGCAGCTACCTTTTGACATATTTCTATATGAATAGATTCTGTGAGAGCCTCCTCTGACATTGGTGTTACAATACCCGTTGTGCCAAGTATAGATATACCACCTTCAATATTTAACCTTGGATTGAAGGTTTTCTTAGCTACCTCTTCCCCCTTGGGTACAAATACAGTTATTATAATTCCTGATTCTTTGGGTAACACTTCTTTTACTTCTTTCTCAATCATTTTCCTGGGTACGGGGTTAATTGCCCACTCCCCTTTAGAGACGTACAATCCTTCACCTCTAACTATCCCAACACCTTTTCCACCTTTTAAAGTATATCCCGATTCTGATTTTTCAGCTCTTGCCCATATTTCCATGCCATCAGTTGCATCAGGGTCATCTCCGGCATCTTTTATGACGCAGCACTCCACAAAATTTTCTCCACGTGTTACCTTATATATTGGTAATAATAATTCTATGCCTTTTGGGGTATCAATCCTTATCTCGTCTACTTCAGTATTATAAAATAAAATTTGTGTTGCAGCCTTTGCTGCCCCTGCAGCGCAAGATCCAGTTGTATAACCACATCTAAGTTTTTTACCATTAAAATTAACATATAAATCCAGCATTATTAATCACCCCCAGCTAAGGTTACTATTTTTTAAACTAAATTAATTTCGTGTAGAACCTAACCTCTATCTACTATCATATACATTAGTGCATTTAGAATAGATGCAGCCACTGTGCTTCCACCTTTTCTTCCCCTAACAGTAATCATAGAGATGTCTAGTTTTTCTATTTCTTTCTTAGAATCTGCTGCTCCAACAAAACCAATAGGTGCTGCTATAATAAATTTTGCATTACACTTTTCTTCTTGAATCAGCTCCTTCAATCTAAAAAGTGCTGTAGGTGCATTACCAAATATAAAGAATTCAACTCCATCTTCCACCGCCTTCTCAACTGCCGCCATAGAACGAGTTATATGCCTTGTTTTTGCTATCTCTGCCACTTTGTCATCACTTACATAACATACTGCTTCACAATTTAAATCTTTAAGAGCTTTTTTATTTATGCCAGCAAGTGCCATTTTTGTGTCAGTATATATCGTTGTTCCTTTTTTAAGCAGTTCTACAGCCTCGTCTATTGAACCTTCTCTGATATAAACTATGTTTTTATAGTCGAAATCTGCCGTAGTATGTATCACTCTTTTAACTATTGAAAGCTCTCTATCTGAAAAAGCATGTTCTCCCATTTCTTCTCCAATAATTTCAAAACTTTTCTTTTCTATGTCCATAGGAATTTTTATATAATCCATATTTTAATCTCCTTTAAGTGAATTTGAATTAATCAGGTATCGGTGGTTGGGGACGGTTAACAACAAAATCATCTTTAGGCTTGTACTTTACTTTTATGATAACCCCTTGTTTATTGTTATTTTCCCTATTTAAAAATCTCCTTGAACCACACTAGATTATTAAAAAAATGCACATGTCCATATGCAGCTAACGTATTATTCTTAACATAACCACATTTCCAGTTCTTCTGGCTCTTGTCATAAACATCTTTCGTTAGTTTTAGCACTTTCCCATCCTTTAAATCTACAAATGATTTATGAAATTCATGACAATTTATAGAATCAATATTTTTAGGTAGAACATCATTTTCTACATCTACCTCGATTTTTGCATACCCAAAATTTTGTAGACTTTTAGTTAATGTATAATATCCCTCGAAATAACCTACCATATTATGTGGTATTAGAACTTCCCCTTGTGATTCCTCCGCTAACGGTTTTACACCTAATGTAAGATACATCAACCCTCCACACTCCGCATAACATCGCAACCCATTATCTAAAGCATTTTTTATGCTACCCCTCATAGATGTATTTTGTGATAATTCATTTATAAATACCTCTGGATAACCTCCGCCTATATAAAGAAAGTCAATATTGCTTGGAAGTTTTTCATCATTAATAGGACTAAAGTATATGACCTCTCCCATTTCCTCTAAAAGCTCTAAATTCTCTTTATAGTAAAAACTAAATGCTTTGTCATAAGCCACGGCTGTTCTTTTCCCTTTATACTCAACATGAAAATCATCTACATACTTTTCTCTTTCCTTAAATTGTTCTAATAATAAGTTCATATCCAAATGCTTTTCTAATAACTCTGCACAAGTATTAATTTTAACCTCTAAATCTACTATTTCACTGCTTTGAATTAGACCTAAATGTCTACTTTTCAAAGCTAATCTATCATCTTTTGGAAGATACCCCAAAACCTCCATGCTACAATTTTCTTCAATAGCCGCTTTAAGTAAATTATAATAACTCTCTGTTATATTATTTAGTATAATACCCTTTATATTGGCATCCTTAAAATTTACAATCCCATTAATCTCTGCGCAGAAGGTTGCTACTTGTGCCTTTGGAGATAATACAAGTATGATCGGAATATTTAGTGTTTTTGACACGTGATAAGTTGAGTATGCGGTATCTATACCTTTTCCATCATATAACCCCATCACGCCTTCCACAACTGCTAAGTCACCAGTTCCTCTAGTATAACTTGCCTTAACACCGTCTTCTCCCATAAGATATAAATCCAAATTTCTTGAATCCTTACCTGTTATCTTTGTATGAAATGCTGGATCTATGTAATCAGGGCCTACCTTATACCCTTGTACATCATATCCCCTATTTTGAAGTGCTTTCATAATTCCAAGTGTTACCGTGGTTTTTCCACCACCGCTTGAATTTGAGGCTATAACTATGCTCTTCATTTATATACACATCCCTTTATGGATTACCTTTTAAAATTTCATTCGTTAGTTAATTAGTTGTTAACCGTCCCTACTATTTACCCTAAACCAAACCTTTACTCTAAATCTCAATACTTTTAAACAACATAATAAGTTTTTCATTTGTAACATTATCCTTAATTGCTAACCTTATATATTGATTATCTAATCCTCTAAAGTTGTCCACTTTCCTTATAACAAATCCTTGTTCTAAACATATTTTATAAAGTTCATCTGAAGTCAGCCCTATTAATTTGCATAACACGTAATTTCCATAAGTTAAAAAAACTTTATCAATAAATGAAATCTTTTTCAGTGAATTTAGGAAACTAGTCCTTTCTTTTCTAATCCACTCTTTGCTTTTTTGTATATATAGGCTATCCTTTAACACATGGCATGCAGCAACCTCTGCAAAGCAGTTTATATTCCAAGGATTTTGTTTATCTTTAATCTTTTTTATTAAATTTATATTACTACTTATTCCATACCCAAATCTTATACCTGGCATAGCAAAAAATTTAGTTAATGCCCTTATTATAAATAAACATTTATAATCTTTTACCTCGGTTGAAAAACTATGAAGTGTTTCTCCCGTAAATTCAATAAACGCTTCATCTATAATTACCACTTTGCCATTGTTCTCGCAATATTCAAGGATATTGTGAATCTCACCTTTATCAATGATATTTCCATTAGGATTATTGGGATTACCTAATATCACACCTTCTACATATTTTAGTTTATTTAAAATATCTTCGTAATCGTAAGAAAGATTCGTATATTCTTTCTTTAATAAACTATTTTCATTAATCTTCTCTTTTAAGTAAGAATATTCTATTTTGCAATCCCACTTCTTAGCATCAATTTCGTATTCTACAAAAGAAGGTACCACAATTAATAAATTTTTATGGCAAGATATAACTAGGTCGATAATTTCTGCAGCCCCATTTCCTAAAACGAAATACTCTTCCGCGCAATCAGTGTATTCGTTTAGAGCTTTTAACACATCCCTATATTGAATATCTGGGTACCTTGTTAATGCATTAACCGCTTCATTAATATTATCAATGAAACTACCTGGAACTCCTAATGGATTTATGTTAGAGCTATAATCTATTAATTCTCGTCCCATAAGTAATCCATTAGTATAAACATCTCCACCATGTATCATTGAATACCTTCCTTTCTACTATAATCTCCGCCATTTCTGCAATTTAGCCGCTTTAACCTCCAAAGGGATTTAAATACCCTTAAGTGTTTTTCCTACATTATTAAATTTATCATTAATTACATCATAAATATGTTGTATGTAAATATCTTGAATTTCACTATTTTCCCCTAATCCTTGCATATATATTTTAACTTTAAATCCTTTTGCTTCTAAAACACTCTTCCAGGACTCTCGAGAATCCCCTGCCATATCATTTTTAGCATGATCCCCTGCTACAAGTAGTAGTGGCATCAAACTAACTTCTAGGCTCCCCTGGGCTATAACATTAGGTATTACCCTATCCAAAGTTGGGTAACCTTCAACTGTTGCTACGTGTACATTTCCAAACCCTCTATCCCTTAAAACACTTTCAAAGCAACAATATACCGCGTTTGCAATATGATTAGTACCATGACCCATTAAAATTACCGTCTCATTTGATGGCAATTGTTTTGAAAGAGCATCAAGCATTATTGAGTAATCATCTGGAACTCCATTCTCTTCTCCCTTAAAACATATAAGAGGTCTCCCTATCACAATATTGTCAAATACTTTAGATTGTTTGTACCTATTAACAACATTATTTATATAATCAAATTCAACTCCAGGAATAACGTGTAAAGGCTGAACAATTACCTCATTATAACCTTCTATCTTTAATTTCTCCAAAGCTTCTTCTGGTGTATCTATATAAATATTATCCCTGTTTTTAAGTACTTTAAGAATAACATGTGAGGTAAATGCCCTTCTTATATCATACTCTACAAAAGTATCTCTTATTTTTTCTTCTATTTTATCGATAGTTACTTTTCTTGTATCTCCATATGTAGTTCCGAAACTTACAACTAAAATTGCCTTCTTCATTCTTTTCTTCCACCTTATTATATATTTTAATATTCTTTTGCATCAATATTTTTCAAAAACAAAAAAAGCAGCTCACCTTAGATAGCGACTACTTTTTAATTAATTTATAGTTAAATTAATTATATTAAAAAGTTCTTTCCCTCCGAAAGCTTGTTAACATCATTTAGGCAGGTCTCCTGGCTTTTGATTTCTCAATTACAGTAGCGGGGGCTGCTGCGGATTTAAACCGCATTCCCTTTTCACCTATTACTAGGCACCTAAAATTCTATTTAATTTTAATATTAGTTTATTATATTTAGCTCACACTGTCAATGTTAAGATTATGAAATTGACGATTTGTCATCGCCTTATTGGGGACGGTTAACAACTTATTAACAATATTACTACGATATGAATATTATCCACTCCATAGGCAATAATTTAAATAAAAATTTGTTAGGAGAGGTGATTATTTATGCCAAGAAATGCAAGATTAAAAACGGACGACTCAATATTTTATATCATGTGCAAGAGTATTAGTGAGGTAGACTTATTTAAAGATGATTTTGATAAAGAAATGTATTTACGCCTTGTGAAAAAATATAAAGATCTCCATGATTTTAAGGTTTACGGTTACTGCCTCATGGATAACCATTCACATTTAATGATTGATGCTAACGGCGCAGATATATCAAAAGTGATGCATGGAATCAATTTTTCTTATGCAATGTATTTCAATAGGAAATATGGTAGAGATGGTCATCTTTTTAAAGATAGATTTAAGAGCAAAATAGTTGCGAATGATAAGTATTTGAAGGCATTGTCTTTATATATGCATAATAATCCTACAAGTATTGTAGAGTATAAAAACAGTCCAGAAAAATATGCTTTTTCTAGTCTAGGAATCTTTTTAGGAAAAAGATCTGATTCATTTAAACTTGTTGATTATGAGTTCATTATGGATTTTTTTGGCGATAACCTTAAAAAAGCAAGAAAAAGTTACTATAACCTTATTTTCAAATGTAATGAAGAAAAATTAAAAGAAGAAATTGAATTTGAAGATGAAAAAACGGAATATAGAAGCGGGAGGAAAATAATTATAAGAAACTTCAACCCAGATGATATACTAGAATATATGTCTACAAAAATCAATATATCAAAGAGTCATATTTGCACAAAATATAGCAGAAACCTTGTACACGCAAAAGCTCTAACAGTTGTTCTTATGAGAAGTCTTTGCAATTTAAGGTGTCATGATATATCCAGTATACTTGGAAACATAACCCAGGCTAGAGTATTAAAATTAAGCACTATCGGTATACAATTAATTGGAACAGAAGAAAAATACGAAAATATTATCGGTGATTTTATTAAGTGTCATGCTTAACTTTTTGATTTATATAAATTTAAAAATTCAATTTGCTTATAGTAATACTTATCACTTGAATTGTTCAATCTTTACTATATATTAGTTTATTTTCTAAGAAATAAAAACACATTAAATAACAAATTAATATAAATCTAAAAGTTGGACAAGTTTAATGTTAATATATTATTAACCGTCCCTAATTAAACCCGCTTTTAATCCTTAGCTTACTGCTATAAATAAAACCATCGTTAAAATTTCAACTAATTCATTATTAGCCCCCAAAGTATCCCCTGTAAGTCCTGTTATTTTACTCTCACAAAACTTATTAAATAAAAAGCTCAAAAGTATAGCTGAAAGCATTAGTATAGCACTTTTATAAAATCCTATTAATAATGTTCCAAGTATAATTGTTATAAAAGCCGCAATTACTAACCTTTTCACATCAATATTCCCAATAAATATATTTCCTGATCCAGTTTCTTTTGCATTTTTCCCTATAAATGATATAAAAACCACGGAAAATCTTGCAATTATTGGTGTAGCAATCAATATAAGTGGTAAATTTCTTCCTATCACAGTGCTCACCGCCGCGTATCTAACTAGCATGTCAAATACAACAGCAATAGTAGCGTATGTACCTACTGTACTGTCCTTCATAATCTCTATTATTTTATATTTATCACCTTTAAACGAAAAGAACCCATCGCAGGTATCTCCTAGTCCATCCACATGTAACCCTCCAGTAATAATTATTGGTATAATAACTATAAATACCGTTGTTATGTTTATTGGTAACACTTTCATTAATCCATAATAAACTAACCACTGAACAACTCCTATAAATAACCCTACCACAGGAAAGAATATCGATCCACGCTTAAAATTTTCTTGACCACAGTTCAAACTTTTATTTATAGGTATTCTCGTAAAAAACTGAAAAAACAACAAAAAATCATTTATATACTCTTTAACCATATTTACTTGCAAAGGATTCCCCTTGCAATGCTCACCTCTTCTCTAATAGTAATGTAAACTTAATTCTTACTGTAACCCATAGGACATAGGATATTAGATATGCATGATGGAATCAATATATAAATTTCCAAACTCATATTTTATAACGGATATGTCACCATTTTTACAACCAAATTTCCAAAATAAATCCATATTTTCATTCATAACATAACAATAAATAGCTCTAATGACCCCCGAATGTGCACTTATCAAAATGTTTTCTTTTTCTAAATTTTTAATATGCTCCATAAAGCTTTTGACCCTTTCGCACAGTTGTACGTAACTTTCTCCGTTAGGCGGTACAAATCCCTTCCAATCTTCTTGCCAACATATACATTCTTTAGGATAGAGTTTTTTAATTTCCTCATATGTTTTACCTTCGAAATCTCCAAAGTTAGTTTCATTTATTCTGCTATCATTTATAACTTCTATTTCCTTTCGTCCTAAAGCTAATTTTGCCATTTCTAAAGTTCTTTTTTTATTACTAACATATACTATATCAAATTTTATATCATTAAAGAATTCTTTAGCCTTATTACCTTGATTTATACCAATTGAATTTAGACTTATATCCAAATTACCATAATAAGTTCCTTTTCTATTTTCCTGAGTCTGACCATGCCTTAACAAATAAATATTCATATTTTTTCACACCAAAATTCTACCCAACGGTATTATCCCTTATATCTATATATTTTTTACTATCAAGCGCTGCATCTTCAAATGTTCCCATATTACCCATTGTGAATAAGGCTGCCTCAATTATATTAAATGCAAGTGGGCATCCTGAACCTTCCCCCAGTCTCATATTAAGGTTTAGCATTGGTGTTAGTCCTATCTCATTCATTATAAATGCCGCTCCTGGTTCAGCAGATAAGTGGGAGGCAAATATATACCCTATTACTAGGGGGTTTAATTTATAAGCACACAGAGCAGCTGCCGAGGCTATAAAACCATCAATAACAATGGGAACTCTATTTTTGGCAGCCGCTAGAAAGCAACCGCATAATCCTGCAATATCGAATCCTCCAACTTTTGAAAGCACATCAATGACATCGCCTTTATCCGGCTTATTTAATTCAATTGCTTTCTTAATTACCATCTTTTTATGAACGAACTGCTCCTCCGTAATTCCAGACCCCTTCCCCACTGACATTTCAACTTCGAGTCCAGAAAATACACTTAATATAGCCGCACTTGTCGCAGTATTTCCTACACCCATTTCTCCTGTTCCAAATAAATCATAACCCTCACGTACCAGATTATCAATTGTATCGATTCCAACTTCTATAGCTTTTATTGTCTCCTGCCTTGTCATCGCAGGTCCCTTCATCATATTCATGGTACCATATGCAATTTTTCTATTTTTAATTTTAGGATTATTAAAATCAGCATCAACGCCTACATCAACTACCGTAATATCACTTCCAGCAAATTTTGATAAAACATATACTCCTGTAATTTCTTTAGTGAAATTATTTGTTACTGTTGCTGTTACACTCTTAGGACAGTTAGAAACTCCCTCTTCAACGACCCCATTATCCCCACACATTATAACAACATTTTTTTTATTAATCTTATTATGTATTGATCCTGTAATTCCAGCCATCTTAGCTATAATATTTTCTATTTCACCTAGACTACCTATTGGTTTGGTTAAACTATCAATTCTATCCCACGCCTGTTTCATAGCTGCTTTATTTAGTGGCTGGATGTTTTGTAAAGTACTTTTTAGAAGTTCCATTTGTTAATCCTCCTGCCATTATAATCTTATCATAATTTTCACATAGTGAAAAAGTATATTATGCAATAAGAATTCTTATAAGTCTATTTTTAATTTCATTTATATTTAATCATACCTTCATAATATTCCAAAGGAAATATTTTTTCAAGGAAACCCACAATAATATTAAGCAAATGACACTTAGTTGTTAACCGTCCCACTTTTAATTTCAATCAACATTGTTTATTTGTTGTTAACCGTCCCTCCCAGAATTATCAACCTACCAATTTAATCAAACCTAAAGAAAAACAAGAACAAATGAATGTCCTTGCTTTTAAATGTTGTGTAATTATTAATATTTTTTATTAATATATATCATTATCATCTATTACTGGCAAACTATCTAAATTATTAGCTTTATTTTGATCAGGTAGACTTCTTAAAAATTCTTCACCCTTTTTTGAAGTTGAGACAGAAACCCCACCTATACTCCCTTGTTTCACAAGCAATACAGCTTGTTCTTTAGAAACTATTTCTCCAGTTTCAAGTTCATATGCTGTAATTTCTCCTTGATTGTCTTTTGCTACTCTACTAATAATATGGGCTGAGCCTTCGTTCTTATTCATAATAACACTACCTTTCTTCATTAAACACATATAAAATATGCATTTTTATTGAAAGATACTTAAGCAATATTAAATATGCTATAAAATAAAGTATCATCATATACAGTTTTACCAATTTTATAAATTTTATGAGAGATATTTATATGATTTTTTGTCAATAATATGAAGAGATTCTTGCAAGTTATTCGCATTTGGGTGTATAATACTTGTTGCTACTA
The DNA here is from genome assembly GCF_018861735.1 of Clostridium lacusfryxellense. Lineage (GTDB taxonomy): Bacteria > Bacillota > Clostridia > Clostridiales > Clostridiaceae > Clostridium_AD > Clostridium_AD lacusfryxellense. The sequence goes on from NZ_JAHLEB010000005.1 coordinate 71,651, forward strand.
TTATTTGTTGCACTTATTGTTGTGCTTTTTAATAATTAATTAATAGTAGTTAATCAGGAAATTTTTGAGGAGGCTTTACATGATTGACATAAAAAATTTATGTTTTACATATACGAATTCAAAACCCTACATACTAGATAATGTTAACCTTAAGATCGAAAAAGGAAGCTATGTTTCAATTTTAGGTGAAAATGGTAGTGCCAAAAGTACTTTAATTAAATTAATATTAAATTTATTAAAACCAAATAACGGTGAAATTAATATATATACAACAAGAATAGCATACGTTGCACAAAAGGTAGAGAATTTTAATGCACAGTTTCCTATAACAGTTTATGAAATGTTAAATTGCCACAGAAGAGTATTAAAGCTTAAAGATAAAACTCTTATTATAAAAAGTCTACAGGCTGTAGGTATGGAAGATCATTGTAGCACTCTTATCGGAAACCTTTCTGGAGGACAGCAGCAAAAAATATTCATTGCTAGAAGTTTAATCGGAAACCCTGAGCTACTTATTTTAGATGAACCCTCCACTGGTATAGACATTCAAAGCATGGAAGATATATATGGAATTATTAAGGGATTAAATAACAACCTAGGTATTACAGTTGTTTCTATAGAACATAACTTAAAAGCGGCCCTTGAGAATTCAACTGATATTTTTGAAATGAGTAATTGTGGTGGAATACTTTATACTATAGATGATTACAAAAATAAATTAATAGAAGAAAGGGGGTAACATCACTTTATGTTTGAATATGGTTTTATGCAAAATGCTTTAATTGCATCGGTCTTAATTTCTATTTTATTCCCAATTGTCGGCGTTTTCCTTGTATTAAAAAGATATTCCATGATGGGTGATACTATGTCACATGCCTCCTTCGCAGGAGTTGCTATCGGCTTAATTCTCGGATATAATCCTATAATTTGCGCTTTTGTTTTTACAGCCCTATGTGGCTTATCCATTGAATTTTTACGAGATTATTATAAAAAATATGCGGAATTGATTTTAGCTATTTTACTTACCTTTAGTGTTGGTATTGGAATAACATTAGTAAGTACAGGCAAAGCAGGTGCCAATGTTAATTCTTATCTGTTTGGCAGCATCCTAACTGTTACCAAAGCAGATTTATACATAATGCTTGTGCTTAGTATTATTTCTATAGTAACTCTATTTTCACTATATAACCAATTATTATATATTACCTTCGATGAAGAAGGTGCTAAGGTTTCTGGTGTAAAAGTCAAAGTAATAAATTATGTTTTTGCTCTTCTAGTAGGCGCTACTATTTCAGTATCCCTAAGAATACTTGGAATACTTGTAATGTCATCAATGATAGCATTACCTGTAGCAACATCACTTCAGCTAAATAAGGGTTTCAAGCATACTTTAATTTACTCCATAATGTTCGGCTTTATTGATATAATTTTAGGTCTTGTTATATCTTACTATATAAACTGTGCACCAGGAGGAACCATAGCATTGACTTCCGTCTTTGTCTTAGTCATTGTAATTGGAATTAAAAAAATATTATCTAAAGTTTAATTATAAAAAAACAAAAGCTATAGGGGATATTTTTTACGCCTCCTATAGCTTTTTACTTTTTATATTAGAATCAAACGTATTAGACTTTTCTTTTAAATCTTCATTTCCTAAAAATGATTGCTCATCATATTTTTTAAGTCCCATAAGCCTGAAAATAATGTCAGATTTTTTATAACCATTATCATATAGTTTATATTTTTTTAAAATCCTTTTAATAACACCCTTATTTATATTAAGTAACGCCTCTAATTCTTCAATAAGGTAAAATTCTTTTATTAAAATTTTCTCAAGTTGACTCTGCATGTTAAGTTTATATTCTAAATCTAATTTTCTATTTTTATGAGGCCCAGTATCTCCTCTATGATGACAAGAACAAAGATATCTAAAGTTAAGTTGAAATTCAATGCCACCTTGGCTTTTATAAACTATGTGATGTTTATCCGCTGGTTTTCCACAGACTTCACACTTTAACAATACTATACCCCCTTATATTAATATAAGGCAAAACAACTAATAGTTGTTTTGCCTCATAAGTTTACTAATTTTTAATTTCTATTCAAATTTAAAATTCTTAAGTTTATCTCCTAATAAATCTGCTAAAGTTATTCCACCTTGTTCTTCTTGCTTATAGTCAGAAAAATCTTCATTTCCTCTTGCTGCTTCTTTAATGCTTAAGCTTATTCTTCTATCTTTTTCATTTATTTCACCAATTTTAACTTTTACAACTTCTCCAACTTTTAATACATCAGAAACCTTAGCTATACGTTCTTCTGATATTTCAGATAAATGAACTAGTCCTTCTATTCCTGATTCAAGTTGAACAAAAGCACCGAAATCCATTAATTTAACAACAGTTCCTTCAACTACTGAACCAACCTTGTAGTTACTTGTTATGCTATTCCAAGGATTACCTTCTGCTCCTTTAAGTCCAAGAGATATTCTTCCCTTTTCCTTATCGAAATCTAAAACATCAACTTCTACTTCATCACCAACTGAAACTACTTCAGATGGTTCTTGAACCCTCTTCCATGATAATTGAGAAACGTGAATAAGACCATCGATGCCACCTAAATCTACAAATGCACCAAATTTAGCTAGTCTAGTTACAACGCCTTTTCTTTTTTCACCTTTTTTAAGTTGGTTCCAAAGTGAATCTCTTTTAACTTCATTTTCAGCTTTTTCAATTACTCTTCTAGATAGAACTATATTTTTATTTTCTTTATCAAGCTCTATTATTTTAACTACTAATGTTTTACCCTTAAAGTCTTCTAAGTTTTCTACATATGCATCAGATATTTGTGATGCTGGTATAAACGCTCTAACTCCCTCAATATAAGCAGTAGCTCCACCTTTCACGATATCACTAACTGTTACTTCTAAAGTTTTATCTCCATCTAAAATCTCTTGGAATTCATCCCAAATTTTAAGACCATCTGCTCTCTTTTTAGATAAAAGCACATTTCCTTCTCCATTGTTAATTTTCATTATTAATACAGAAATTTCATCACCAATCTTAACAATATCTGAAAGAACTACTTCTTTTTCATTTGATACTTCTTCTTTTGGTATAACTCCATCTGTCATATATCCTATGTTGACAAGAACTTCATTTTCATTTACAGAAAGAACAGTTCCACTTACAACGTCTCCACTGTTAATATGTACCATAGTTTCCTCATTAATTATATCTTTCATTGTAACTTCTTCATTATTTTCTGTTGTCATATAAATACACTCCTCTTATTAAATACTTTTCTAAAACTATTTTTAGATTATTTATAGTCTACTATAATATATTCTATAAATATTCATTGAAATCCTTCTTATTTTTAAAATTCACCTAATTCTATATCTTTTCTTTAAAACATCTACTCTATTATATCATACTTCCCCTATACATAAGGTCATACCATTCAATTTCATCTTATTTTTTATAATTTTCGCTCCACTAAGTTCTACACATGGCTCACAAACGGCACGAACTCCAATAGTTTTCTCTACAAAATCACTACCACAAAATTTATGTTGAATCGTCCTTATATCATTTATAGTAAATATATCAAGGTTACATTTTAAATAGTCTACTAATTCTCTTATTGCGAATTCATCTTTTTTAACATCAACTGTTGTTATTGATTTTATAGCCCTACTATCAATATTAGATTCTATAAGCATGTTTAACACTGTTTGCTGCATTTCCTTAGATGAAAAATTTTTCCTACATCCTATCCCAAGCACTATATTTCTTCTTATCAATTTAAGCATAGGTTTTAATCTAATCTCTAAACCCATATTAATTACTGCTCTATTGGAAATATACAATATTCCGCATATATCATTTAAATTACTAGTATATCCATTAGGAACTTGGATTATTCCTTTATCATCAATAAACCCAATTTTTTTCCCTTCTATTAAAAGCGATGATATTTGTTTTGCTTTTTTTAAATCATCAATAATAAGATTATTGTTTTTAGCTATTAAATCTGGAGCACATATCCCTAAATTATCAGTAGCTGTAGTTATTATGGGTTGCGCCCCCAGAATATTGCTAACTTCTAGTGTAAGTTCATTTGCACCACCCAAGTGACCACTTAAAAGACTTATAACATAATTACAAGAATTATCTATAACTAATACAGCTGGATCAATATCCTTACTTTTTATGTATGGCGCTATAGCTCTCACTGCTATGCCTGTAGATCCTATAAAAATTATACCTTTATAGTTTTCCATAACCTTTTTACTAACTTCCTTAAAATTAAAATCACTATCACTCTTCTTCGAAAATAAATCAATATTAAGAGTTAATGCTAGAATTCGAGCTATTTTATCTCCATCATGCGTAAATGTAATAACTGCATATTTCATTTTGTCACCATTCCCATTTTATATCATACTATCATTATACACAAAAATAAAATGATCGGGCAAAATAATTGGGGACGGTTAACAACTAATTGAAACATAATCATAAAGTTATTAACCGTCCCCAACTCAACTTACCCTCCACCCTAACTCCCCCCATAACAAGAAAAAATGCACAGCAATAAAAACTATTGCTGTGCATTTTAAAATATCGCCATATAACTGTTATCTTTCTTCCCTAAAATAAGGATTGGATAGTCCAGCTGGTGGTGAATTTTTACTAGACTTTCTCATGGAAACTATCACCAAAATAACTATTGTAGCTACATATGGTAACAAATCGATAATGTATTGAGATACTGCAAAATTAGGTATACCCTGAAGTCTAAATCCCAATATATCAAGTCCTCCAAAAAGATATGCTCCTATAAGCGCTCTCTGAGGCCTCCATGTTGCAAAAATTACTAAGGCAACTGCTATCCATCCTTTTCCCGCTGTTACATTTTCCTGCCATGCTGGTACGTAAACAAGAGACAGATATGCTCCTCCAAGACCGCAGAGAGCTCCACCTATTAATGTATTAACATATTTATATAATGCAACATTTATGCTAGCTGCATCGGCAGCTGCAGGATTTTCTCCAACTGCCATGGTGTTTAACCCCTTAGCAGTTTTATATAAATATACAAATAGAAGTATGGTAACTATATATCCCAAATATACAAATACATCATGATTAAAAAATACATCTCCTATAAAAGGAATATCCGAAAGTATGGGAATTCTTTTAGGAACAAAAAATACTTTAATATTATCTGGAGTAACTTTACCTATCAGCTTTTTACCTAACATACTTGAAAATCCCGTTCCAAATATAGTTAATGTAAGTCCACATACAACTTGATTCGCCCGAAGGGATACAGTTAAAAACGAATAAATTAACGCTCCAAAAGCTCCTGCTAGTGCTGCAGCTATCATTGCTATAATAGGATTGCCAGTACTTAGTCCAGCCATAAATCCAATTACAGCTCCCATAAGCATCATACCTTCTACACCTAAATTAAGGTTACCTACTTTTTCAGTTAATAATTCACCTAGGGTTGCAAAAAGTAGAGGAGTTCCAGCTACAACTGCAGCGGCTAAAAATGTTGTTATACTATCCATTTCTATTTCCCTCCTTTTGTATATTTTTGGATCGTGTGCTTTCAGATTTAAAATTAATTTTATATTTAGTGAAGAATTCACTACCTAATACAAAAAACAGTATAATTGCCTGTATTAATTGTGCAACTGCTTGTGGTATTCCAAACACTGTTTGTATGAATGACGCTCCTTCTAAAAGAGCGGCAAAAAGTATAGATACTACTACTATAATAGGTGCAGACAGTGCTGATAACCATGCTATAATTATAGCTGTAAATCCTGCTCCACCCGCGACGTCTACAGTTAGTGTTCTACTTACAGCTGATGCTTGAATAACTCCCGCAATCCCACATAATGCACCACTTAAGAATATTGCAATATACATTGTTTTTTTAATATTAATACCTGCATATATGGCCGTTTTTTCACTTTCTCCAAGCACTGAAATTTCATAACCCTTCTTAGTGTATTTCATAAAAATATACACTATAATAACAAGAATAATTGCAATTATCCATCCAATATGCACACCAAAAACATCTGGGAGTGTCGCATTTGGAGAAAAATTAGGTATTTTAGGAAAACCCATTGCTTCTTTATCCTTCCAAGGTCCATATTGTAGATATGTTATGAATTTTAGTGCAATGTAGTTTAACATTAATGTAACAATAGTTTCATTAGTATTCCATTGACCTTTAAGTACTGCAGCTATTAACGCCCATAAGCCACCACCTACAACCCCTGCGCAAAACATTATTAATAACAATGGTAATTTATCCATATCCGGATATTTCAATGCGAAATATGTAGCAGCAAATGCTCCCATTACTATCTGGCCTTCTCCACCAATATTCCAAAATTGCATCTTGAAAGCTATTGATATACCAAGTGAAGTTATAATCAGTGGTATTGCCCTAAGAATCGTTTGCGTAATACTATAACTTGATCCAAAACTCCCCTTTATAATTGTTGCATATATATCTATTGGGTTAAGTTTAATTACTAGCAAAAACATCGCCAGTACCACTAAAGATAGGAGAATTGATATACTTCTAATCTTAAAATTATCTAATTTGCTAATATCAGCTTTTTTAACAATCTGAATCATTTATATATCCTCCCTCTCTACTGTATTTCCCACCATCATCATACCAATCTTTTCTCTCGAATCATCATTTGCATCAACAATTCCAGTAACCGTTCCGTCACAAAGCACCATAATTCTATCACATAATTGAATTAATACATCCAACTCTTCTCCAATATATAATATTGCCGTTCCTTTTTCCTTTTCTTTACTTATTAAGTCGTAGATTGTATAACATGTATTAATATCTAGCCCTCTTACTGCATATGCCATAATAAGTATCTTAGGTCGCATGCTTAATTCTCTTCCCACTAATATTTTTTGAATATTGCCACCTGATAAATACTTTATAGGATGATATATATCTGGAGTTTTAATTTCAAACCTCGAAACCATTTCTTTTGCCTTTGTTACTACTGGTTTCCTATCTATAAATATTCCCTTTTGTGTGTGGTAATCATTAAGTAAAAGATTATCCACCATATCCATAGACGCAACTAAACCCATACCCAATCTATCTTCTGGTATAAAACTCATACTTATACCTTTATTAATAATATCTCTAGGAGATTTACCAACTAAGTTGTCCCCTTCAAGAATTATCTCACCACTTGCCACGGTTTGAATTCCTGCAATAGCTTCACATAACTCTTTTTGACCACTACCAGCAATTCCAGCAATACCAAGTATTTCTCCGCTTCTTAAACTGAAACTTATGTCTTTAATTACCTCTGCGTTCTCTGCATTTAACACCTTAAGTCCTGATATTTCAAGTAAAACCTCTCCAGGCTCTTTTTCTACATTATTTATAGATAAATCTGCTTTTCGTCCCATCATAAGCTCTGTTAATTGTTTTGGTGTTGTTTTTTCTTTTTCTAATGTTTCTACTGCTTCACCTTTTCTTAAAACAGTTATTTTATCACAAATCTCCATTACTTCATTCATTTTATGACTTATAAATATAATTGCACAACCTTCTTCTTTCATCTTTTTCATTATCTTAAATAATTTTTGTGTCTCACTTTGCGTAAAAACTGTAGTAGGCTCATCTAACACTAAAATATCAGCACCCCTATACAGTACCTTTAGTATTTCAAGATTTTGCCTCTCTCCTACTGCCATATCGCAAACATACTTATTTACATCCACATCAATATGAAATTTTTCACATATATCATTAATTTTTTTAATTTCCAACTTATTGTTAAAAAATATCCCTCTATTTTGACCAAGTAATATGTTTTGCTTAGCAGTCATTTCCTCAACTAATTTAAAATGTTGATAGATCATTCCTATACCTGCTTTAATAGCATCTTTCGGAGAAGTAAATTTCATGTTTTTCCCATGAATAAAAATAGATCCACCATCCGGCATATATACTCCTGATAACATATTCATAAGTGTACTTTTACCTGCTCCATTTTCGCCTAAAAGTGCATGAATTTCTCCACCATATATAGTTAAATTCATGTTATTATTTGCTACTACTTTTCCGAAGGTCTTACTAATATTCTCTATAGATACATAAGGTGTTCTATCCATATTTGAGCCCTCCTCTCCATTTTATTTAAACCATTTAATCTAAGTACAAAAACTAACAAATATAGTAAGTATGATATCTCATACTTACTATATTTTAATCTTTTTATATTAATAATATATTATTTTGCTATTTTACCTTCTACGCCTTTAACAAACCAATCAAAAGATAATAATTCTTTATCTGACATTACTACACCTTTTGCTACTTTTACAGTTCCATCTTGAGCTGTTAGAGGTCCTACAAATATCTTATTTTTACCTGATAAAATAGTGGCTTTTGCTTTATCCACAGCTTCTGCTGCTCCAGTTGGTGCATTAGCTGTAAGTGGAGCGAGTTTAACTATTCCTGATTCTAAACCTTCCCAATAACTTCCTGATTTCCAAGTACCAGCTTTAATAGCTTTTATTTGCTCTACATAATATGGTCCCCAATTCCAAATTGGTGCAGTCATATATGCCTTTGGTGCTTTTGCTGCCATATCTGTGTTATACCCAATAGCTGAAATTCCAGCTTCTTCGGCTGCTTGTAATGGTCCTGCAGTATCTTGGTGTTGAGCAATTACATCTACACCATCTGCAACAAGCGCTTTTCCAGCTTCTTTTTCTTTAGTTGGGTCATACCAAGTATTAGTCCATCTTACCTTTACTACTGCATCTGGTTTTACAGATTGCACTCCTAAAGTAAATGCATTTATTCCTCTTATTACTTCAGGAATTGGGAATGCTGCTACATATCCAATTGTACTAGTTTTAGTCTTCATTCCAGCAACTATACCTGATAGATATCTTGCTTGATATATACGACCAAAATAGTTAGACATGTTTACCGAAGTTTTATACCCAGAAGCATGTAGATATTTAACATCAAGATGTTTTAATGCTGATGCTTCCATTCCGTCCATGAATCCAAAGCTAGTTCCTACAATAACATTTGCACCTTGATTAATCATTTCCTCACATGCTTTTTGAACTTCTGCTAAATCTTCTTTTACAGATTCTTTAAATATAGTCTTTACACCTGTCTCTTTTTCAAGTGCTAGTCTTCCAGCATCATGAGAGAATGTATATCCCTCATCACCAATTGGTCCCACATATAAAAACCCTACTGTTAATGGTTTTTCGGTTCCAGTTTTTGTCTCAGTTTTTTTATCACCACTACATCCTACAAGTGCTAATGACATGATTAATGTAACTGCCATTATTAAACTTCCTAATTTCTTCTTCATAATAAATCCCCCTCTAATTTTAACTCGCAAATATTTTGTTATAGTGAATTTCAATTATTTAAATTCTACCTCATTACCTTTTAAAGATTTTATTATTGCTAATGACTCTACTCTAACTCCCTCCTTTTCTATACATGCCCTTCCATTTTGGAATGCCTTTTCAATTACAATTCCTACTCCAACAACACCCGCACCCGCTTGACGCGCAATACTAATAAGACCTAATGCTGCATTACCATTTGCTAAAAAATCATCAATGATTAAAATTTTATCTTCTTTTTTTATATATTTTTTACTGGTTTTCACTTTATAATTCTTATTTTTTGTAAAGGAAAAGACTTCTGCTTCATATACAGATGTATCCAAAGTAGTTGCTTCATGTTTTTTAGCAAAGACTACAGGAATGTTATTAAAGTATTGTGCCACAATACATGCTATTCCTATACCAGAAGCTTCAACTGTTAATATTTTAGTTATTTCATCATTTGCAAATCTTTTTTTAAACTCTAAACCAACTTCATTCAAAAGTTTTATATCAATTTGATGATTAAGGAAACTATCAACCTTTAGGATTTCACCACCTATTACTGTTCCTTGAGATAATATTTTATTCTTTAGTACTTCCATAAACCTTCTCCTTTGTAAATAAAGTTGACTAACATATTCGTTTTAAACAAAAACTCCCTTGATAACGAATTACTACGTTAACAAGGGAGTTTATAATAAAAAAACACAAGTAAAAATAATTAATATAATAACTATTTAACTTCATTTATTAAAACACCCATAGTCAAGTAGTTTACGGTTACTTGGTAGAAACGCTTAGTCCATATTCCTAAGCTTATATGAGTTTGCGAATATTAAGTTTTGTTTTCTAACTAATCGTTCGTGTTTATATTTCTTATAACAATATTACAACAATTGTTTTGTTAAATCAACATGTATTTTAAAAATACTAAAAAAATGCTGTAACAGTTATTATCTATTACAGCATTTTATATAGTTATACTTTAGTTTTATTATAACTTAATGTTAACGGGTGGTGTCTCCCATATCTCTTTTGCATATTTTTTTATAGTGTTATCACTTGAAAATATACCAGATTTCGCAATATTTATAATTGACATCTGTTGCCAGATAGACTTTTGTCTATATAACCTATCAATTTCACTATGAGCATTTACATAAGCATCAAAATCTTTAAGTACAAAATACTCATCATTATGAGAAAGCAAACTATCATATAAACCCATAAATTCATTATTAGGGGTTTCTAGAAATCCATTTATTAAGTGATTTAATACGGTATTTACACGTAAATCACTATTGTATATATCATAAGAATTATAATTTTTATTTTTATAATACTCTATTACCTGCGGCGCTGTAAGACCGAACAATATGATATTCTCTTTTCCAACTGCATCAAATATTTCTACATTTGCCCCGTCTAAAGTAGCTATTGTAATAGCTCCATTCATCATAAACTTCATATTACCAGTTCCAGATGCTTCCTTAGATGCAGTAGATATCTGCTCACTCACATCAGCGCAAGGAATAATCTTTTCAGCAAGAGATACCCCATAATTTTCCATGAATAATATCTTTATTTTGTCCCGAGCTATAGGATCATTATTTATCTTATTTGCCAATGTATTTATAAGTTTAATACCTTGTTTTGCTATATAATAACTTGGAGAAGCTTTCGCACCAAATATAAATGTTCTTGGAACCATATCAAAATTTGGATTTTCCCGTAGTTGATTATATAGATGCATTATATGAAGCACATTTAAAGTTTGTCTTTTATATGAATGCATTCTTTTTACATGAACATCAAATATAGAACTCGGATCAATTGAAGTACCATAGTTAGCTAATACATAATTTGAAAAATTAATCTTATTATTTGTTTTTATATTTTGTATTTTCTCTTGAAAAGCAGAATCTTTTGCAAAACCCATTAATTTCTCAAGTTTATTCGGTGATTTTATCCACTCATTACCTATAGTTCCTGTTATAAGTTTTGCAAGTTTTTCATTAGAATTTAATAACCACCTTCTATGGGTTATACCATTTGTTTGATTATTAAATTTTTCTGGAAAGAACTCATAAAAGTCCGAAAGCTCTTGATGTTTTAATAATTCTGTATGAAGTTTTGCAACTCCATTAACAGAATGCCCACCTACTATGGCAAGATATGCCATACGTACATATCCATCATATATAATTGACATTTTATTAACTTTATTCCAATCACCATTATACCTATGGTAAACCTCATTGCAAAAACGCCTATTTATCTCTTCGACTATCATATAGATACGTGGAAGTAACCTTTTAAACATATCTACAGGCCATTTCTCTAGTGCTTCCGCCATAATTGTATGATTAGTATATGCCATTGTCTTAGTTGTAATGTACCATGCATCATCCCAAGATAAATTCTCCTCATCAATTAAAAGTCTCATAAGTTCAGCAACAGCTACTGCTGGGTGAGTATCATTTATTTGCACTGCAATGTGTTTATGAAATTCTTTAATTGTGATTTTTTTCTTTTTGTAATTTCTTAATATGCTTTGTAGTCCAGCACTTACGAAAAAATATTCTTGCTTTAGCCTAAGTAATTTCCCCTTTTCGTAACTATCATCTGGATATAAAATTTGTGAAATTGCCTCAGCTGAATATTTATTTTCACCTGCTTTTGCATAATTTCCTTGACTAAAGGATGAAAAATCAAAATCTTCCTCCATAGTTTCAGCACTCCAAAGCCTTAATGTGTTTACCGTATTGTTGTGATATCCTTTTATTGGAGTATCGTACGGAACCGCACGTACTACTTGATAATTCTCATATACAACTTTTGTTACGCCACCTACCACTTCTAAATGAACATCCCCAGCAAATTTTACTTCTACAGACTTACTTTCTTTTCGTATTTCCCAAGCATTACCGTTTTTCAACCAATTATCAGGTACTTCTACTTGATAACCACCTTCTATTTTCTGCTTAAATAATCCATACTTATACCTTATGCCACAACCATGACCCGGAACCTGAGTTGATGCCATAGAATCTAAGAAACATGCTGCTAATCTTCCAAGTCCACCATTCCCAAGACCAGCATCTGCTTCTATATCCTCTACCTCAATTAGACTAATTCCTAACTCACTAAGTGCTTTATCACAAACATCCTTTATGCCTAAATTAACTAAATTACTATTTAATAACCTACCTACCAAAAATTCCATCGAAAAATAATATACTTGCTTTCCTCTATTTTTCCCATACTCATTGTTACTTTCAATCCATGGTTTAGAGCAATAATCTTTTACAAGTGCACCTAAAGCATAATATTGATGCAAAGGCGACGCATCGATAGCATCTTCTGCAAACATTGTTTGTAGTTTTTCTACATAATCCATTTTAAACATTTCTTTGTCTATTACCACAACATTCACCACCTAAAAATTTTAGATTTGACCTGTTTTTATCTCATGTGTAAAGCAACCTGCTACACTTGTACTACATATTTAATATAGGCAATTATTTTATCAAATCACTATATAATTCCAGATAATTTTTAGCTGAATTTTCCCAGCTATTATTTGAACTCATAGCATTTTGTACTAATTTATTCCAAGAAGTCTTATCCTTGTATAAATCAAGACTCCTCTCTATTGCCTCTAACAATTCTTGACCACTATAATTCTTAAAAGAAAAACCGTTACCCTTCCCAGTATATTTATCATAAGGTATAATTGTGTCTTTAAGTCCTCCAGTTTCGCGTGTAATTGGAATACTTCCATACTTTAATGCTATTAGCTGCCCAATGCCGCAAGGTTCAAATAATGATGGCATTAAAAACATGTCGGAGCCAGCATATATCTGTTGTGCTAATGCGGCATCAAAAATAATATTTGCTGATATTCTACTTGGGTAGATAGACGCATGATACTGAAATATGTCCTCATAATACCCGTCACCATTACCAAGTAATACAATCTGAATAGGAAGGCTAAGGATTTCTTGGAGTTTTTCCACAATTAGATCTAATCCCTTTTGCTTAACTAGTCTTGTCACTATTCCTATCATAGGTATATTCTCAGAAACAGTAAAACCTAATTTTTCTTGAAGCTTTAGTTTATTTTTAACCTTTTGGTTTATATTTTTTATATCATAATTGTAAAATATTTTTTCATCAACTTCAGGACTATAAAGTTCATAGTCTATACCATTTACTATTCCATGTAGGTTAGCCGATCTCGCGGATAATAATCCATCTAGTTTTTCCCCATAAAAAGGAGTTTGAATTTCTTTAGAATAAGTATCACTTACTGTAGTTACCTCATCTGAGAATACAATTCCACCCTTCATAAAAGAGACTGCATCATAAAATTTCATTGCATCATCATTAAAATACTTCCAATCTAAATTTAACAACTCACCTAATACTTCTTTTGGAAATACTCCTTGATATTGTAAATTGTGTATAGTGAATACACTTTTAATTTTATTATATAAAACATCTTCACTATAATTCTCTTTAAGTAAAACTGGCACAACACCAGTTTGCCAATCATTACAGTGAACTATATCTGGTTTAAAATCCCCCATATATTTTATAGATTCAAGAACTGATTTTGAAAAGAAAGAAAACCGCTCACCATCATCATAATCCCCATATATGTGAGGTCTTTTGAAATAATATTCATTATCCACAAAATAGTAAGGCACTCCATCATAAATCAAATTTTCCAAGCCACAATATTGTTCTCTATATCCAACTTGTACATTAAAAGTAGCTATACTCTCCATGCAATTTTTGAATGCCAAAGGAATTCCACTATATTTAGGTATAATTACTCTTGCATCTATTCCGAGTTTTCTTAGAGCTTTAGGTAGCGCATATGCTACGTCCCCAAGACCTCCAGTTTTTATAAAAGGATATGCTTCTGACGCTACAAATAATACTTTCATACTAACCTCCCGCCTGGCACATATGAACAAATACTATATTAATATAGTTATTTGTTCATATATACTCTAAATTTAATATTTTTATGTTCTAAATTTTTTCTCTATAACAACTGGGAACTCCTCATCACCTTCAAGTACTGTATTCTCGCTTATAATAGTATTTTTATCAATTATAACATTAGTAAGTTTACATCCTTTTTTAATTTGACAATTCTGAAATATAATACAATTTTTAATTTCTGCCCCTTCTTCTACAGTAACTCTTCTTGAAATTACACTCTTATCTATTTTTCCTTTCAAAATGCATCCATTAGCGATCAAGGAATTATTAACTTTTGCTTCATTGAAGTATTTTGTAGGAGCTTCATCTTTACTTTTCGTATAGATTAGTCCATTGTTAAAGAATAATTCCTTTGTTACTTTACCATTTAGCATATCCATACTTGTTTTATAATAATTCTTTATAGAATTTACACATTGAAGATATCCCTTAAACTCATATGCATTTACATTAAGTTGTGAAACATCATCATATATTGCTGCCTTAATTGAATTATGACTTCCAGTCTGAATACATTTATTTATAATATCTATAAGAGTGCTCTTCTTCATTATAAACATTTCCATTCCTATATTTAGTTTGTCTTCTGCACCTATATTTTTACCAATGCTCAAGACTTTATTCTCTTCATTAATATATAAGGTACTACAACCTACATAATGCTTTTTAGCATTATTTGTTTTTTTATATATTAGAGTTATATCACTACCTGATTCTTCATGATATTTAGCCGCCTCATTATAATCTATATTACATACCATATATGATGAAGACATTATTACATATTCTTGCTTAGTTCTATAAATATATTCCATATTTTCACTTAATACATCTATATCATTTAATTGCGATCTTTCTGAAGTAAGATTAAATAAAAATAATCCATTTATTTTTCTATCTAAATCCCAAGGTTGTCCTGAACCTACGTGGTCTACAAGCGACCTCGATTTTGTGTTAGTGAATATCCCTACATTGTGAATACCGGAATTAACCATATTTGAAAGAACAAAATCAATAATTCTATATCTTCCACCTATAGGAATTGACGCTATAGGTCTTGATTTTGTAAGGCTTTTAATATTATCTTCTTTCTCATTTAACATTAATACTCCTATATAATTTTTAAGCATTTTAGCACCTCCTAATTTTATAATTTATTGACAACCATTAAATCAGCTTTAATTTCACGTCCTTTTTCTATAACAATAATATCGCGACCATTTCCAATATATGAATTACGTCTTATTACAACATCGCTTCCTATGATAGCTTTATCTATAACTACATTATTTCCTATTTTAGTATTTGGCAAAATTACTGAATTAGTTATTTTAGTACCTTTCCCTACATGCACTCCTTGGAAAAGAACACAATTACTTATTTCACCGAGAACAGTACAACCTTCATTTAGCATTGCATTTGTTATATTTGCCTCAGGTCCTATATATTGTGGTGGCAACATAGAATTAACCGTATATATCCTCCACTTATCATCATGTATATCAAGTTCATTATCATCAGATAATAAATCCATATTAGCTTCCCAAAAACTTTCAATAGTACCAACATCTCTCCAATATCCTTTGAAGTGATATGCAAACAACTTCTGATCATTATTTAACATCTTAGGTATTATGTTTTTTCCAAAGTCATTACTAGATATTTCATCTTGGTTATCCTCTTTTAAAAGTTGTTTAAGAGCTGCCCAGTTAAAAATATAAACCCCCATTGATGCTAAATTACTTTTAGCATTTTTAGGTTTTTCCTCAAATTCATATATGCTGTCATCATCATTAGCATTCATTATTCCAAATCTACTACATTCATCATCAGGAACTTCTATTACTGCAATACTAGCATCTGCACCCTTTTCTTTATGATAATCGAGCATTTTTGAATAATCCATTTTATAAATATGGTCCCCTGATAAAATAAGAACATATTCTGGGTTAAAACTATCAATATAGTTTGTATTTTGAAATATAGCATCAGCAGTACCCTTGTACCAATTACCACCATCTTCACTTTGGTACGGTGCAAGCATGCTTACACCCCCATCTCTCCTATCTAAATCCCAAGGAGCGCCTATTCCTATATGAGAGTTTAGTTCTAGCGGTTGGTATTGAGTTAGGACCCCTACGGTGTCAATATCTGAATTGGAACAATTACTTAATGAGAAATCTATAATTCTATATTTCCCCCCAAATGGCACCGCAGGTTTCGCAGTCGTTTTTGTTAATTGTTTAAGTCTTGACCCTTGACCACCTGCCAATATCATAGCTACCATTTCCTTCTTTTTCATTATAATTCTCCCCTTTCTATGTCTCATTATTTAGCTAAGCCCTAATTATTTAACTATATACTATTCTTTAATATATTAGCTTGTCTACTTAATTTGGTTTTATAAAAATTATAAAAACGATGACACCCTAATACTTATACAATATGTCTTATTATTCCACACGTCAAGTGTTGGTGATATAATTTATTATATATTCCTAAAAAAATAACCTACTATGATATTTTAAATATATCTAAAATATAATTGAAAGCATATTGAAAATTATACCATATAAACGGGTATAAAAGAGGTAAATTTTGTAAAAATATTTTCATTTGTAATTTATTGTTATATTCACAACAGATACTAACCTTTTTAGGCGCACTTTGATAAATAACTATAACTTCTAAATTATTATTTATCAAAGTGCGCCATATATAAAATTTTTATTGAAACATATAATGTTTTAACTACATACTATTAGCAAAATAAGATTCTTTCGCTAATTGCATATGCTCATAAACTTACAGTTTATTAATTACTGATTAGAAATGTCCATGCCATAAAATATTTCCGCCATTTCTTTTTCTAGTTTTTGTATAATATCACATTTCTCGTCTCTCGTTAAATCCTCTTCTTTAATCTCAAACAGATAATTTTCAAGGTCGAAATCATTTATTTTCATTTTTGTATGGAATATACTTGATTGGTATATATTCATGTCAATTAAAGTATACCTATCTATTGTCTCTTTAGCAATATAATCTTGTATAGAATTTATCTCATGATCTATAAAATGTTTTTTACCGTCCATATCCCTAGTAAAACCTCTAACCTTATAATCTATAGTAATAATATCAGAATCAAAGCTACCTATTAAATAATTAAGAGCTTTTAATGGAGAGATAGTTCCACAAGTGGCCACATCTATATCTACTCTAAAAGTACTTATATCATTTTGAGGATGACTCTCAGGATAAGTATGAACTGTTACATGACTTTTATCTAAATGTCCAACAATGTTTTCTCTCATCGGTGTCAAAATCCCCCTATTACATGAAGGATCTACCACATATAGTGGAATTTCTTCCTCTGAAATAAGTAAGGTTACACTTGCTCCTTGAGGATCATAGTCCTGTTTTGCTATATTTAGTACGCTAGCACCTATCATCTCCGTAACATCGCTCAGAATTTTTGTTAACCTCTCAGCGTTATATTGTTCATCAATGTATTCTATATATTTCTTGCGATCCTCTTCTGTTTTTGTGTAACAAATATCATAAATATTAAAACTTAATGATTTTGTTAAGTTGTTAAATCCGTATAATTTTATTTTGTTTTTTTCGTTTTTAATATCTTTGTCATTTTCATTAATTTTAGTCAACTCTATTCCCCATTTCTCTTAGACTTCTACTAGAAAAATTATATAACTTATGGCTTCATTGTCAAGGCATATATTTATTACCCTAACCATTCTATATTATAATTTGCTTGAAGTATATGCTTTTTAACACTATAATCAACTATAATAGTAACATATATATTTTTATTTTATTCTTACTATTCCCTTTATAACATGTATATCAATATATTTAAGTATAGTATTTATATTTTTCACATGTATATATCATTAAAATCGGAGGTATTAATATAATGGATAAAAAATTAAAAGTCGGATTATTAGGTGGAACTGGATTTGTTGGTCAACGTCTTGTTACACTACTTGGAAACCACCCTTATTTTGAAATAGTTGTTATTGCCGCTAGTGAGAATTCTGTTGGTAAAACTTATCTCGAGGCAGTAAGCAATAGGTGGAAATTAGACGTACCTATGCCTGAGAGTGTTAAAAGCATAGTAGTAAAAAACATCAATGAAGTAGATGTAATAAGTGGTTTAGTAGATTTTGTATTCTGCGCTGTTAATATGAGTGCAAATGAAATAAGAGAGATTGAAGAAAGATACGCAAAAGCTGAAACTCCTGTAATTTCAAATAACTCTGCGCACCGTAAAACGGCTGATGTTCCAATGGTTATACCAGAAATAAATGCAGACCATTTTGAATTAATTAACGTGCAACGCACGCGCCTTGGAACTAAAAGAGGTTTTATTGTAGCAAAACCGAACTGCTCAATTCAAAGTTATGTTCCCGCTATAAGTGCGCTTATGGAATATAAACCTACAAAAATACTAGTTTGCACATATCAAGCTATATCAGGTTCTGGAAAGATATTTTCAGACTGGCCAGAAATTATTGACAATGTTATACCATATATAGGTGGAGAAGAAGAAAAAAGCGAGCAGGAACCTCTAAAAATTTGGGGTCATATAGAAAATGATAAAATAGTTAATGCAGAGCAGCCTATAATTTCCACTCAATGTATACGTGTCCCTGTAGCTGACGGTCACTTAGCTGCAGTGTTTGTTTCCTTTGAAGAGAAACCATCAAAAGAAACTATTTTAAAACTTTGGTCTGAATTTAAAGGTAAACCACAACTTTTGAATCTTCCAAATGCACCCGAGCAATTTTTAACTTACTTTGAGGAAAATGATAGACCTCAAACAAAACTGGACAGAAATATCGAAAAAGGTATGGGAATAGCAGTTGGAAGACTTAGAGAAGATAAATTATTCGACTACAAATTTGTTTGTTTATCCCACAACACCTTACGTGGAGCAGCAGGTGGCGCAGTGCTTTCAGCTGAACTTTTATTTAGCGAGGGTTATTTAACATCTAAATAGAAAAAAGCGCATCAAATATGAAATTTCTCCTGCGTGAATGAAATAAGAGCTTGAAACATGAAATCCCATTAAGGAATTCTAATCTTTTACAAATATAAAAGAAGAATTTCTAAATGGGATTTCAATTGTTTCTGTACTTCTTATTTCTATTCACTTCCGGAGAAATTTCATACTATTATGTATATCTATCATTAAATTAAGGACTCTTGCGACTCATGAACATGAATTCTTAAACCCACTGTTAGGAAAATCTGAGGCCTATTGCCTCAATCTCTTACTTAGAGTCACGCAGGAGAAAGTTATAGGTCGCACCTTTTTTTACCACTCACTATAAATATAGGATTATTTGCCATCAACATATAACTCTGCCCTTTTGTCTTGCTTACTTGAACTTGGACGCATTCAACTTCATAGTTTAGCCCTTTTAAAGCTTCCATAGCCTTGTATACATTATTTAGTGTTATGAAATTCAAAACAATGTTTTTGCCTTTTTTAAGTTTATCACCATATTTTTCAATGATATCAGCTATATTTCCGCCACTTCCACCTACAAATATACCATCATATTCTTCTGCAATACTTGGCTGAACCTCCATGGCCTCTGCATTTACAATCTCTAAATTATGAGTCTTAAATTTTTCTTTATTTTGATTTAGAACTACTAATGCATCTTCATCTTTTTCTATAGCTATTACCTTACCATTTTTGCATATCTTGGCAATCTGAATACTTACCGACCCCGTTCCAGCACCAATATCCAACACCTTATAATCCTCTTCCAGCTCAAGCTTTACAACACTTAATATCCGTACATCTTCCTTTGTCATTGGGCAGTTACCCCTAATGAATTCATCATCCTTAATAAACCTCATATTTACACCACCTGTTTTACTTTAATACATAATATTTGCCTATCTCAACGCATTTATAATCAGTAGGCCATCACCATCAAAATTTTTAAGACTATAGTACTGTATGTACATATGCTTAGTACTATAAACGTCAATCGAACTACGGTCACTCTAACGCTTTTTCTGGAGATAATTCAAAATGTTTTTTTAGAATATCATAATTAAATAGACTTTATAAGAGAATAAGCATGTAAGAAGTGAAAGATAGTATATAGTAAATTTACAGTGTCTTAATTTATGTAATGTAAAATTCCCGTAAGCGGACCAGGATGGGTAGCGCGGAACCCTGAGACAGGACGTCGAATGGTTCCCATAGGGAATTTTACATGGAATAAACTTAGACACTGTTAATGAGCGGTCTACTATCCTAACTTCTTACATGCTGGAATTTTATAAAGTTGATTCGTTATATACTCCAATTATATATTAACCATTAAACTTCAAAACTCTTAAATGCCTCTAAGAATTTCTCAATATCCACCTCTGTATGTTTAACATTTAAGAATATTGCTTCAAACTGAGATGGTGCAATATTTATTCCACTTTTTATCATATGCTCAAAGTACTTTGCAAATAATTTAACATCACAAGTTTTAGCATCATCAAATGTTTTCACTTCTTTGTTTTTTGTAAAGAAAGCTGTAATCATTGACCCACATCTATTAACTACCATAGGTATCTTTTTTTCTTTTGCAATTTGGAGTAATCCCTCTTGTAGTTTTTCCGAAAGTTTTTCCATATTATCATATACGCTAGGATTATTATAAAGTTTAGTTAAAGTTGCATAACCTGCTGCCATTACTACTGGATTTCCAGACATAGTCCCTGCTTGATAAACTGGTCCCATTGGTGACAAAAGCTCCATTATTTCTTTTTTCCCACCATAAGCACCACATGGAAGTCCACCGCCCATGATTTTTGCAAAAGTTATTAAATCAGGGGATACATTATAAATGCTTTGAGCTCCTTTATATGCTACTCTAAATCCACTCATTACTTCATCAAAAATAAGTAAACATTTGTATTTATCACATAAATTCCTAAGTTCCACTAAAAATTCTTTCTGGGCTGGGATAACTCCCATATTTCCTGCTACCGGCTCAATAATTATGCATGCAATATCATCACTATACTTTAAAAATAGTTCATTTACACTTTCTATGTCGTTATACTTTGCTATTAACGTATTTATAATACTTTCCTTAGGCACACCTGCAGACCCTGGTATTCCCTCTGTAAGTACTCCTGAACCTGCTTCTACTAAAAAACCTTCAGCATGACCGTGATAACAACCTGCGAATTTTATTATTTTATTTTTTTCAGTATATCCTCTAGCAAGTTTCACTGCGCTCATTGTAGCTTCTGTGCCTGAATTAACCATTCGAACCATATCTACATTATCTACAGTTGAGCAAATATGTTTTGCAAGTTTTAGCTCTATTTCAGTAGGTGCTCCAAATGCAATAGCTTGCGCTGCAGTGTTTTGTATAGCTTTTACTACATCCTCATCACAATGTCCAAGTATCATAGGTCCCCATGCACATACGAAATCTATGTATTTATTTCCATCCTCATCATAAATGTACGCTCCCTTACCATTTTTTATAACTTTCGGAGTTACAGATACATCTTTATATGCTCTAACTGGGCTATTAACTCCACCAGGCATATATTGTTTTGATTCATTAAATATATCTAAATTTCTCATAGTAGTTACCTCTTTTCTAAATATTTAGCTATATTACAAACATTATCTACTCCCTAAGCCATCTACACAAATCAATAGCATAATAAGTAATTATCATATCTGCTCCTGCCCTTTTCATAGATAAATGCATTTCCATAGCTATAGCTTTCTCATCGATCCAGCCCATCTTCGCTGCTGCTTTTACCATTGCAAACTCTCCACTAACACTGTAAGCTGCTACTGGCACATCATGTCTATCTCTAGCCCATCTTACTACATCTAAATAGGATAATGCTGGTTTTACCATTATAATATCTGCGCCTTCCTCAATATCAGCATCTATCTCTCTCATGGCTTCTCTTATATTTGCTGGATCCATTTGGTAAGACTTTCTATCTCCGAATTGTGGAGCAGAATTAGCTGCCTCTCTAAATGGGCCGTAAAAAGCTGAGGAGTATTTTGCACTATAAGCCATTATAGATACATCTTTAAAATCATTTGCATCCAAAACCTCTCTTATAGCAGCTACATGACCATCCATCATGTCAGATGGTGCTATCATATCAGCTCCTGCTTGTGCGTGGGATAATGCTATTTCTGCTATATATTTTAGGCTCTTATCATTGTCAACCTTTGTTCCTTCAACTATTCCACAATGTCCATGACTTGTGTATTCACACATACATACATCTGTTATTATAAGTAAATCTTTCGATATTTCGCGTACTTTTTTAACTGCCCTTTGAATTATGCCATTTTTATCGTAAGCCCCGCATCCAACTTCATCTTTATGATCCGGTAGCCCAAATAAAATTATTCCACGAAGACCGACTTCTTCAACCTCTTCTATAACCTCATGAAGTCTATCTAATGAAAAATGATAATTTCCCGGCATAGAAGATATTTCTTCTTTAATGTTTTCTCCTTCTACTACAAAAATAGGGAATATAAAGTCCGCGTTGGTTAATACCGTTTCTCTTACTAAATCACGTATATTTCTTGTTTCTCTAAGTCTTCTATTTCTTTTAAACAAAGTTATCCACTCCTAATTAAATAAATTTTAATGTTATCCACAAATTGTTATAAAAAAGCACACTAAAGCCTAATTACATTTCCATAAGTTTACTTATAACACCCTTTGCGCTATAAACATCACATATGGTTGATTTTATTCCTTGATCAGATAGCGCTTTTGCAGTAATCGGACCTATTGCAAGTGATGTCTTTGACTTTATTGTTTCAAGGCCTACCATTTTAATCATGTTTTTAACTGTAGACGGTGATGTAAATATTATAAGATCTACATCTTTTATTTCATCCTCAGATCTTAGTTTTCCACATAATGTTTCATAAGTGAGTACCTCGTCAACATAACATCCAAGACCTCTTAATGCTTCTACTAGATAAGGCCTTGCATCTTTAGATCTTGGCACTAGCACTTTGTCATCTGCCTTTACATATTGCTTCATTTTATCAAACAAAGACTCAGCAACAAAATGATCAGCTACAATTTCCGGCATAATACCTCTATTTTTAATAGCGTCGGCAGTAGCTGGTCCTATTGCTGCAATTTTTGCTTTAAGTTTTCTAATATCAAATCCAATGTCTTTTAAGTAGTCAAAAAAGAAATTTACACCATTGACACTAGTTAATGTTATATAGTCATATTCTACAAGTTTTTCTTTATAATTATCTAAATTAGATGCTGTGTTTTTAAATGCTATAGAATTTATCTCAAGAACCTGCGCTCCTAAATCTATTAATTCTTCGCGTAGTTCTTTTGACTGCTCTTTTGAACGGGTTATACAAATACTCTTACCAAATAGTGGTTTTTTCTCATACCAATTAAATTGATCATTAAATTTAACTACCTCACCAACTACAATAATGCAAGGAGATGATATCTCTGATTTTTGGACCTTTCCTAAAATATCTATTAAAGTTCCCACTACCTTCTTCTGTTTTGATGTAGTTCCACTCATTATTACAGCGCATGGGGTACTTTTACTTATTCCATTAAATATAAGACTTTCCGCAATCTTCTGTAGATTTTTAAAACCCATCATAAATACTAGAGTTCCTCCAAGTTTTCCAACCACTTCCCAGTCTATATTAAGTTTTTCTGCACTCATTGCTGTGAATACGTGAAAACTTTGAGCTATTGCTCTATGAGTTATAGGAATTCCTGCATAATTAAGCACTGCTATTGGTGATGTTATTCCAGGTATAACTTCGAATTCGATGTTTTCCTTAAGAAGTGCTAGTGCTTCCTCTCCTCCACGTCCGAATACAAATGGATCTCCACCTTTAATTCTTCCAACTACATGACCATTTTTAGATAGAGATACTAGCATGTTATTTATTTCTTCCTGAGTTTTATAATGGCATCCTGGTTCTTTACCACAATAATATATTTCGCAATCCTCCCTTAAATATTTAAGTACACTAGTGCTCGCAAGCCTATCATACATAACCGCAGTACATTTACCAAGCATTCTTATTGCTTTTAGTGTTATTAGTTCTTCGTCACCTGGTCCTACTCCCATTAAATAAACCTTTCCCATTAATATCCTCCTTTCTGTTGTTTAAAATCACTTATCTTCTAAGACATTTTTAGCTAGCATAATACCTAGATTTATATATTCATTTTTATCTCCTGATATTTGTTTTTTTACTATTTTTCCATTAACATCGAATATACCAAGCATGTGCATATCATCTCCATTTAGATAAGCATACGCACCTATGCACCCATGACAATCTCCATTAAGAGTTGCCATAAAGCTTCTCTCTGCATCAACGCAGATTCTAGCATCATAACACTCTAATTTTTTAATCATATCGATTAGAGGGTGATTTTTAACCATTTCAATCCCTAATGCTCCTTGAGCAATTGCTGGTACCATTTCCTCTACATTAAAATAATTAGTAATTATATTTTCCATGTTAAGTCTTTTTAATCCTGCAGCTGCAAGTATAATTCCATCTAGATTTTCCTTTTCTATTTTTGCTATTCTAGTCTGTACATTACCTCTTATAGGTACAATTTCTACATCTGGTCTAATTATTTTGATTTGTGTGCCACGTCTTATACTACTGGTACCTATTCTTGCACCCTTAGGTAAATCGTAAAAGCTAATGTTATTAAATGCAACAAATGCATCTCTAACATCTTCCCTAACTGGAATAGCCACTATTTCAAACTCCTGAGGTATATCGTAGGGTACATCCTTCATGCTGTGCACTGCCATATCAGCTTTGCCATCAATCATAGCGTGCTCTATTTCCTTTACGAAAAGTCCTTTACCACCTATTTTATCTAAAGTAACATTTAAAATCTTATCTCCCTTAGTCTCAATAAGTACCTTTTCGCAGTCTATGTTATACTCTTCTTTAATCATAGCCATAATTGTATTTGCTTGAACTTGTGCAAGTTCACTTCTTCTAGTCCCTATATTAATTTTCAAAACTAACGCCTCCTCTAAATCCTGTCCATAAACTTTGACTTTTATATTAATTTCACTAAATTTCATTTTTATAAAACATTTCTAAAATACTATCATGTAATCCCTTAGTATAAAAAAAGTAGAAATCTTCACTACATACAAAATTCATAATTTCTTTTTTAAGAGTATTCTTCATTACTTTATTTCTTATACTAAAAGTATAATCTATAAAGTCTGTGTACAGGCAAAGTTTATCTTCCATAATTTCAGCCATAAAAAGTGCTGTTTTAGGGCTACCATATTTAGTATGTAACGCAAATTTAATATTATTTGTATCTTTTTGAACGGGCGATACGAATAACCCTCGTTTATGATCTTCGCAGTGCACATATAACTTACATATACTATCACAGTATTTTTTTATAATCTCATTTGTTTCTTTACTATTTGTTGCAATAATAACAATATGATTATTATCCACATAAACTTCATTATAATCATCTTTTATTAATTTAACGTTATATAAACCATCAACTTCTAAAAATTCCGGGCAGAATTCTTTTGACACTACTGTAACATTACAGCCTTCCTTTGAAAATGATCTACATTTTATAAAAGCTGCATCTCCCCCACCAACAATAAGTACATTAATCTTATTTGAGATAAGTGAAATCATAGTATAATTTAAATCTGAAAGATCCTGCTTATTATGTCCTGACATTCTTGAGACCTCCCTTTTAAATGTTCCTCCTTTAAGACATCAATAGCCCTGTTTACATAGGCATTTGAAGTGCTTTTTAAAAGTAGTTCAGCAAGCTTTTCATTATCTTTAGTCTTTTTCTTATGTTTAAAAGTTTCTAATCTTTCCTTGTAAACATCATCACCATTGCTCTTTATTTTTTTAATAAATGGTGCTAACTCCTCAACTGTTTTCCACTCTATATATTCTTTTATAGCTTTATCTACGATATATCTATTTTTAATCATCAGCTCTTGTCGTCTTTTATAATTTGCATCATGAATGTCACAAATCATATCTATGTCATAAACTTCATACAAATGGTTTTCACTTATTATTTCTTCTATATCTCTTGGAACTGCTAAATCAAACAATAGTAATCTTTTATTAGGTAACTCATTTAAATGCACTACGGTATGAGGAGCTGTAGTACAAGATATAATG
The DNA here is from genome assembly GCF_018861735.1 of Clostridium lacusfryxellense. Lineage (GTDB taxonomy): Bacteria > Bacillota > Clostridia > Clostridiales > Clostridiaceae > Clostridium_AD > Clostridium_AD lacusfryxellense. The sequence continues at coordinate 98,351 of NZ_JAHLEB010000005.1, forward strand.
CAATCTACCCTATTATAATATTTATCTAAATCATAAAAGGGTATTATTTTTGCTCGATCGTCTTCTATATTTACCTTTTGAGTATCCCTAACTACAATATATAGCCTATCTATTTTAGACTCTAGTATGTATTTAGAAGTAAGTTCCCCTACCGACCCATATCCTAAAACCATAAATCTTTTATGTCCCTTATCGATCGCCTTCTTTACTACCATAGAAGATGAAGATACTGGTATTTCACTTATTTTTGACTTAGTTCTAAAATGCTTACCACATGAAATTGAACTTTCGAATAACCTCTGAAGTTCCTTTTTATTAGTCTTAATCTCTTTAGCAATTTCATAAGCATCCCTAACTTGACCTAAAATTTGGTCCTCCCCAAGAAGTAATGAGTCAAATCCACAGACTACCTCCATCAAATGTCGCACTGCCTTTTCATCCTTATACCTAATAACACATTTTATTAAATTCTCATCCCAGCTAAGAGCCTTGAAAATTTTAGATACTATATCTTCATCCTTAGATTTAAAATATATCTCAGTCCTATTGCAGGTACTTAATATAACTGCCTCTTCACATATTTCTAAAAGTGCCTCTAAACACCTTTTTTGACGTATAGGTATAATTGATAGTTTTTCTCTAATTTCTAGTTTAACATCATGTTTTAGTCCTATAAGTTGTATCATTATATCATCTCCAAAAGTACTTAACTATTTCATATATAACATTTATTATTATCAAATAAAACATTGCCCCATACATTAATTGTATTGTATCTGCTATATGTTCTTTTCTTAAATCATTTATTTTATTTCCTATAGTTGGTTTATACATTTTCTCTCCAAAATATACGTTTGTACCACCTAATTGAACTCTCATAGCCCCCGCTGCCGCACCTTCTGGATAAGCGCAATTAGGGCTTTTATGGTTTTTCCTATCTCTTATCATTACTTTTATACTTTCCAAAATATTTCCTCTAACTAGAGGCGACGCCAAACAAATAAGAAACCCTGTTATTCTTGCAGGCACATAATTAAATACATCATCCGTTTTAGCTGGAAAGAATCCAATATATTTATATTTTTCATTCATGTAACCAAGCATAGAATCCATAGTATTTATGCCCTTATACATCATAGCTAAAGGGGCTCCTCCTAATATTGCATAAAGAATAGGAGCTATAACGCCGTCTGCTGTATTTTCTGCAATAGTCTCCACATCCGCCCTTACTATCTCGTATTCACTAAGGTTCTTTGTATCTCTACCTACAATGTAGGATAATTTAACTCTTGCGTCAATAATATCATTTTTAGCTAATGAGTCATAGACCTTTATACCTTCCGAGTGGAGACATTTAGCCGCTATTGTTGTCCAAAGTAATATTATATTAAGAATATGGTATAACCAAAATACATTTTTAGAAATTTTTAAAATTAGAAATGGCACTAAAAAACTTGAAAATGCCACAATAATTACAATAATTCCACCAAAAACTTTAATTTGCTTATCTGTATAACATAATTTCCTACCCAACTTATCCAACTTAGAAATTAGTTTTCCTATATAAATAACTGGATGTTTAAACCAGTATGGATCGCCAATTAATAAATCTAACAATACCGCCAATATTAAATCAATTATATTCATATGAAATAGTATTTCCATTTTAATTCCTTTCTATTTCCTTCTTGGTTTTTCCTACTTTTCTATCTATCCCAATAATTTTATATATTGCGTCCATATCTAAACTTTCTCGCACTATATCTGCTAGCTTGTCTAACTCTATCTCCCTTAAACTTTCATATTCCTTAGATTTCTTAGGTATCATAGATTTTTTTATCCTTAAAGTATTAATTAGATATTCCCTAAACTCTACCCCATCCAAAATGCCATGAATATATGTACCCATAATATTACCACCTATATTGATTGCTCCATCTGCATTAGAATAATTCTCACTATTTCTATCGTATATTTGAAAAAGTGGTTTAGCATTATGTCCGTAAATGCATTTGCCCATATGGATTTCATAACCGTAAACATCAATACTTTTATCAATATCCTTTATATTAACACTTTTTGCCTTTACTCTCGTAGTTGTTTTTTCATTTTCAAATACTGTATCTATGTCTAAAAGCTTCATACCGTAAGCTTTATCAGAACTTCCCTCTAAGCTTTTAGGATCATATAAACTATTTCCAAGCATTTGATACCCTCCACAAATACCTAATATAGTTCCTTTTAAACTATATTCACTAATTGCTTTAATAAGCCCTAATTCTCTTAAAACTATCAAATCGTCTATAGTACTTTTAGTTCCTGGTATTATAAGTAAGTCTGGATTACCCAGCTCTTCTTTAGTTGTAACAAATCTAACTGATACATCCTCTTCACTCTTTAGAGCATCTAAATCTGTAAAATTTGATATGTGTGGAAGTTTTATTACAGCAATATCAATAGGTGCCGTAATTTTCTTATTAAATTCCACCGCGCCATCTTCATCTTCCAAATTCAATCTAAAATATGGAACTACTCCATTGCAGGGAATATGTATAATATCCTCTAGCATTGTTAGCCCTGGCTTTAAGATTTCTAGATCCCCTCTAAACTTATTTATAATAGTGGCCTTAACCCTCTTTTTCTCCTTATCGCCCAGTAAAAGCATAGTCCCTGCAAGTGAAGCAAATACTCCACCTTTATCTATATCTCCGGCGAGAATTACAGGTGCATCTATAAGCTCAGCCATCCCCATGTTAACTATATCTCTATCTCTTAAATTAATTTCTGCAGGGCTTCCTGCGCCCTCCATTACTATAATATCAAACTTTTTCTCTAGTTCCTCAAACTGCTGCTTTAGCATGTCTTTAAATTCCAATTTCATATTATGATACTCCATAGCTGTACTATTTCCAAATACTTTTCCATTAACTATAATTTGGCACTTTTTATCCGAGGTAGGCTTTAATAAAATTGGGTTCATGTATACTTCTGGTTCAAGCCCTGAAGCATATGCTTGAAGCACTTGGGCTCTTCCCATTTCTTTTCCATCCATTGTAATATAAGAATTAAGTGACATATTTTGCGATTTAAAAGGGCATACAGAAAACCCATCTTGATTAAAAATTCTACAAAGTGCTGTGACTAGTATGCTTTTACCTACAGATGAAGCTGTCCCTTGAACCATTATTTTAGCCATTACTCTCCTCCTTATGTGCTTTTTTATAAAATAAAAAACAGCAAGCTTCACACCTGCTGTTAAACGCAATTTTTCATTGCACTAACTTAAATACTACAAGTTCTTTCCCGCCGAAAGCTTAATAATCCTATTTTAGGCAGGTCTCCTGACTCTTGAATCATTTTCTCTTTAACCATCCATTACAGATGTTATAAAAAGTTTGTATTCAAATACAGTAGCGGGGGCTGCTGTGGAATTACACCACATTCCCTTTTCACCTTATTAATATACAAATGTAGCTTAATCTACAAATGTAGCTTATTAATAAAAGGCACCTAAAAACATCTATTCACTTTTTTATTATTATACTTACATAAAACAACATTATAATTTTTGAATTTTATAAACTCATACAAATAAGTTTATAACATTACATTAGTTATGTCAATTAATAAGAATTCCAAATTACAAGGCCCATTGCTCACTTATTATATTAATTCTCTACAATTAACTTAGCGCGCAAAAACATAGCTTTTTTACCTATAGCATGAAATTTAGCTTCATATTCTGTAACTACATTCTCTTCAAAACCACTGTTATGCAAATCATGGGTTGAATACAATATTTCAAAACCACATGTTTTAAAATATTCTACTGAGTGTTCAAATAATTCTGTATCATCTGTTTTAAACCAAACTTCTGATCCCAGTTTTAAAAATTTCTTATAATTAGTTAAGAACTTAACGTGAGTTAACCTTCTTTTATTATGCCTACCCTTTGGCCAAGGATTACAAAAATTTATATATATTCTACTTATCTCATCTTTTTCAAAGACATCATCTATAAAACTAATATTTAATGGCATAAGCCTTACATTTAAATTTATATCTTGCTTGTCTTGAATTCCTCGCACTTCTATAACTTTTCTAAGAGCAAATACCAACACTTCATCTTTTAAATCTATACCTACAAAATTTATATCAAGATTTTGAGTAGACTTTTCTGATATAAATCCACCCATGCCACAACCTAGTTCTAGATGTATTGGGTTATTATTTTTAAATTCTTCATTCCATTTTCCTTTATACTCATATTGGTCTGTTATCACAATGTTACTAATTTCCATCTCTGGTCTAGCCCAATACTTTTTTCTTAAGCGCATATCTTTCTCTCCTTATATCTATAATAATTTTAAATCATTTGAGCAATGCTCATAAATAAACTAAATAACCCCTGGGATGGAACTTGAACAAGATAATAAAAAACTGATTGTCCACCAGGTAGTATAGGTAATATAAGCACCATAAATATTATAAATTGATACCTATTGATTGTGTCTGATAATCCATAAAAAAACTTCGGAAACAAATCCCGAACTATATGAAATCCATCAAATCCTGGTACTGGCACTAAATTAAGAAAAAATAACAGACAATTTATAGACCCTGCAATCTGTAGTATACTCACAACAATAGAATATATTGATCCCTGAGTTGGTGAGTATTTAAAAAACAATACAGTTAGAATTGAAAACACAAATCCTAGAATTAAGTTAGCAATTGGCCCTGCCACTGAAACTTTCAAATCATCTTTATAATAATTTTTATATGCACTAGGATTTGTCTGAACTGGTTTTGCCCACCCAAATCCCATTACTAATATCAGTATAAAACCTATTGGATCTATATGCGCAATTGGATTGAGAGTAAGTCTACCTTGAAATCTTGGAGTTTTGTCTCCTAACCTATCTGCTGTAATAGCATGAGCATACTCATGAAAGGTGAATGCCAACAGAATCCCTGGTATCATTAATATTTTATACAATAATTCACTATTACCCAAGTTAATTCCTCCTCATATTTATCTAATGAAAATAACAAATATAAATTGCCGATTACACATTATTTAAAGGGTACAAATGATACTTTATTATCTACTATGGATACTATTCCCTTAGTATATAGTTGTGACAATTCCCCTTTATAGCTAGTTTCAATTCCAGAATCAATTTCTTTTATTACACCTTTAAGAGAATCATTTTGGTATGCTTTGCCATCAGAGGATATAAATAAATCCTTTATTTCAGAAGCCTTTTGTAAATCTAGTATTTTCCACTGACTAGTATCTTGTGATGTTTTACCATAATAAATTTTACTTATCAAATTGTCTTGTAGTTCTCCAATATAAACCTCATCATTTTGAGCACCAATTAAAGTAAGCTTTTCTGCGCCTTGAAAACTTATACTTTTATGACTTATATTTTTATCACTATTCGTGGCATATATTTTATTATAAACTGATCCCTCGTACAATAACTTATCTTCACTACGAAGTACTGCAATATTACCTACTAGTTTAGGTATTGTATTAATTTTTGTAGTATCACCCATTCTATCAATTCTATAAATACTACTACTACTTGTGGCATTATTTGATACCTGAATGTATATGACCCCCGTTAAAGTAGATAATTGAATGTTTTCTACATCGGAGCTTATACCACTCCAATCCAATTCCTTAACCTTTACTTTTTCAGTTTTTTTTACATCATAAGAATAAAGCACTAAGTTGCTAGATTCACTATCGCTCTTTTTCTCCACAAGCAATATTCTATTTCTATCTGGAAGCCATTCAGAAAAAGTAATTTTAGACCCATCTTCTGCCTCTATATTTTTAATTTTTCCATCACTACAATTAACCAGTTTTAATTCTTCTTTTTCATAATATGATAAATATTTAGCGTCATAAGACACTAATACAGTCTCTGCTTCTTCTGGTACAGTAATGTCTATAGTTTTTGCTTTCTCACTTTTATCTTCAACAACCTTTTTTGTAACTACTTTTGTATCAGTAGCTAAAAGATAATTATTTATATAAAAGAGTCCTAGACATTGCATTGATAACGAAAATACTATCCAAATAACTATTCTTTTTTTCCATTTCATAATGCTGCTCCTTTGATTTAAAATATATAAACTTAATGTTAACCTTGTACATTTTCCTACTTAGTTACATATATTATTGAAGGTACAGATCGCTCTCCCAAGCTGTCACAAGGACTATTTATAATCTCATCATTATAATACAAAGTAGAAGAAGATCCACCATCTAGGTTAGTAGCATTATAAGCTCCATATTCATCAAATAATAAATCTTGTACCTCTTTTAATGTAGCCCCTAAACTACCTACCTGCCTACCGTCTATAACTAGTAATATTATCGCTCCATCTTTCCTTTGTGCTATAGCTGTTCTAGGTGCAATTCCCCAGCCACCATCGCCTTTATTTATAGTTTTCTTTCCATTAACTATAAGTGCTGGTCCAAAGGACACTGCTTCTGTTACTCCAAGTTCCTTCATCCCTTTAGCTGAATGTGCCCCAACTAATAGTCTTCCAGATTTAGTCAATGCTACAACTTGTCTTTTCTCATTTTCATTTTTAATATTATTATATACAATCTTTCCATCAGTCATTATAACTCCCGCAGGATTTGCTCCCGTACCCGTCCATTTTGCTCCAGCAACTTCATCTGTAAAGCCGCCGCCATTAATTGCTGCGATGGCATTATTATCTTTTGCAATATCACTGGTTAATTGACCTTCCTCACCAAGTTTACTGCTGTAACCTACTTTTATCCTAGTTGGATCATTAATTACTAATATGTACCCTTTAAATTTATTTCCACTTACATCATATCTTTCAATATTATTATCATTTTTGTTTTCTACAGTCACACCAGCATTTTTAACGTCTGTTTTATCTTGGACTATAGCTTCTACCTTTTGTTCACTCATAATTTGTTTGATTTTTTCATCAGATAAAAATGATGTTGCTAACCACTGTAATGTAAGAGTAGTCATCGCTGCACCTACTACTGTAGTCTTCACATTTTTAAACGGGCCATAATAAACCATAAATGGGCCTGTAATAGCTGTAAAAGTAAATTCAAATATTATAAATAATAAAACTAGTGTACTTGTTCTTTTTTTTCTTTTTCCAGATATATTTATTTCTCTCATGTTTCCCATCCTTTTCTTTATTATGTACTATAACATTGTACAGTAAAACTATATATTTGAAAACAAATTTTAAATGTAATTTTTGTGAATAAACCTATTATATGATAATTTTATACAAAAGAGAGTATAATTTTTATACTCTCTTTTGTATAATCAATTTTTTATAATTTCTTAGACCCCTCGAATGCTATTGGAGACCTTTCACATTCATCATATTTTAAAGTCACTTGATAACACAAGTCACTACCTTTCATCTTCTCAGAGGCATAACATAAACCGTTTGACCTTGAATCAAGAAAAGGATGATCTATTTGCTCTGGATCACCTATAAGTATTAGCTTTGTTCCCTCTCCAACTCTAGTTACTATTGCTTTAACTTGCTTTGGAGACAAATTTTGTGCCTCATCTATAATTACCCAGTTTTTAACTATAGACCTGCCCCTAAGATAGGCTACAGCTTCAGTAGTTATAATTCTTCTATCAAACAAGTCTTTTATCTTATCTAATAATTGCTTTTCATTTTTGTAACGCTCTTTTTCATCAGATTCCACAAGTATTTCTAAGTTATCAAATATTGGCCTCATAAATGGGGATATTTTTTCTTGTTCCGTACCAGGCAAAAACCCTATTTCCTCATCCATAGTAACATTTGGCCTGCAAATTAAAATTCTTCTATAATGCTCACCACCTTGGTGGTGCTCACCACCTTGGTGGTGCTCACCACCGGGGTTGTGCTCACCATTATCCTGCAATATTTTTTGAAGTCCCACCGCTAATGAAAATAGTGTTTTAGCTGTTCCTGCTGGTCCCTTTATAATTACAAGTGGAGCTTTCTCTGCATTAATGCTTAGCGCCTCAAGCATAAATCTCTGTCCTACGTTTCTTGGAACAACACCTAATGGTTTACTTTCCTTATTATAAAGTGGAACTACACTCTTTCCATCATATCTGCCTAGTGCTGTTTGTTTAGGATTTTCAATCGAATGAATTATTAAAAATTGATTTGTGTATAAGGATGGAATGTTATATTCATTCAAATTTTCATCATATTTAAGTAATGCACTCAATTCTAAATTTCTATTACTATAAAATTCCTGAAGTTTTTCTGGAGATACAAACACTTCTTCTCTTCCTGTATATTGGTCATCATATTCAGGTACAAATTTTTCATAATAATCTTCAACATTAATATCTACGGCATCCGCCTTTATTCGTTGAAATATATCTTTAGTTATTAACCAAACATCCTCCCCTTGCTCTTTAAGACCTTTACATACTTGTAATATTCTATTGTCAGCTTTTTCTTTATTCCAAGATGCAGGAATTTTAGTGTCATAGTGGTTCATTTCTACCCTAAGTCTTCCTCCACTCTCTAAATCAATACCCTCATTTAGTTTGCCTTGTTTTCTTAGCTTATCAATAAGTCTAGCGGCGTATCTGGCATTAGCTCCCAAATCACTTTTATCTTTCTTAAAACTATCTAATTCCTCTAATACTATCTCGGGTATTATTACATCATTATCTCCAAAAGATAATACAGAATTAGGTGAATATAAAATAACATTGGTATCTAATACATAGGTCTTTTTCAAATATCAGCACCCCTCTCTCTATTATTAATATATGTTACTTATCGTATAAATGAATTAAAAATAAAATAAATTTTATACTTCTTATTAATTCTATAAATTTACTTTTATTACATTAATATTTTTTTGACAAGTAATAAGTTTTATTATATAATAAAACTTATAATATACTTAATACTTTATAGGATGGTGTATATGGATAACATTACTACAATTTTCAAAGAAAAAAAATTAAAGCTTACACCTCAACGAATCGCTGTTTATAAATATTTACAGTCGACAAAAGAACATCCCTCTGCAGAAGTAATTTATAAAGCTCTACAACCAACATATCCTACTATGAGTTTGGCTACAGTCTATAAGGCACTAAAAACTCTTATAGAAGTTGAATTAATAATAGAGCTTAACGTAGGTGAAGGTAATTTTAGATATGACGGTAATATGTCATCACATCCTCACATACAGTGTGTAAGTTGCGGTAGAGTCGATGACATAGAAGGCATAAGTTTTTCAAATGCCTGTGAAGATGTAAAACAGTATACTAGTTATGAAGTAGTTGCAAGTAAAATTTATTTCTATGGTTTATGTCAAAGCTGTAAAAAATAATTTATTAAAGTAAAAGGAGCATGAATTAATTTCATACTCCTTTTGCTTTATTTATAACTTTTCTTTAATGTTTCATCCCATTCTTTAGAATTGTAAACACCATCTAAAATCTTTTTTAAAGTAAGAAGCACATTATTTTTGAGTATTTCAGGTATATTATATATTAAAAGCACACTGTTATCATTGGCTTTATACATATGTTCTACCATTATTTTTCCGGTACCGGATACTTTGCTATTTGCAACTTTATTCCCGCTAATAATTTCCTTTTGCACAATTCTTGCTTGAACCTCATCGCTATATATATATTTAATAAAATCATTAGCAGTATCCATATTTTTTGCATTTACGGGAACGCTTAATAATGAATTAATTATAATAGGAATATTTGATCCAAACTTTGAGTTATTGTCATAATCTTCAACTATTCCTATGTTGCTTCCATTTAGTTTAGAATTAAAATAAGAAATAGCAACCAATAATGGCGAATCTCCATTATTAAAATTAATAACACTTTGTTTGTTCCCTAACTCAAAACTATTTTTGGTAATAACCTTATCTTTCGCGAGTGAGTTAAATTCTTTAAAAATGTCCTGCACACCTTTAATTTTTTTGTATGATTCCTCGCCACTATCATAACTCTCCTCAATCTCATGAATATTTATGACTTTGCTAGCTACTAATGAAAATAAAAATCCATCGGCATCTACATCATCTGTTAGCACTATTGGGGTTTTCATACCTTTAGCATTAATTTGCTTAAGCACATCTAGCCATTTCTTTAAACTAGTAGGATTAGCTATTTTTAGTTTTTCTAGATTTGCCTTATTATATAATAGTTCAACTGAATAGGGTATAACCCCAATACCATAATATTTGTCACCTACTCTACCATAAGACCCCATAATGTCATAATATCTATCACTTATATTGTTTTCTTCATAAGTATCATACAAATCACTTAGAACTCCTTTTTTGCTAAGTTCAATAAGTGTATTCCTATTTGTGAAAATCATATCTACTTCTGTACCTTTATTAATAGTATCCATAATATCACTTTTTTCACCTAATACATTATTTAGTTTTACTTCCACATCTGGATTACTTTTTTTATAATCATCAATCATAAATTTAATTACTTCAGAGGAATATATATCGCTCGTATCTAAAAATATGTTTAGCTTTTTTTGATCTTCTTTTCCAGATTTACAAGCTGAAAGGTTAAGTACCATAATTAAAATTATAAAAATACTACATATTTTCTTCAGCTCTTTTAATATTTTTTTCATAAATTCACCTCAATGTATTAATAAATATGAATTTTTATTATTTTTAATAAATATTAATTATAGTTGTAACATATAATCTAAAGGGGGTGGAATATATGAGGTTACAAGTGATATTTTTTAAGAAGAAAAATATTTATTATACTATAGCAATTATTGTTTTTATAACAATAATTACATTCTTCTTATTATTCAGAAAAAATTCAATAAGTACATTTAATATTGTTAATGAACCTAAAATGATACAATCTGACCTAACCGGAGATGGCATTAAGGATATCCTCTACATAAAAACAGAGATGGATAAATATTATATTCAAATAAATTCCGAAGATAAAAGCTATTATCTAGAGCCGTCTAAAAAAATTAGCACTGTTGGAACTTCTAATCCTCAGTGGCCCATGCGACTTACTTTAATGGATATATCCAGAAACAAAGTACCTGAAATATTTACTCAAGCCTCTATAGAGGATACAGCATCTCAAAATAATAAAGCTATTTTACATGTTTTTCTTTGGAATGGTGAAAAATTTGATGATATATTTTGTAGTACAAACAATATTTTGGGTTTCATAGATAGTAAAAATAATAAAACACCTAAAGTTTTATCTGGAAATATTACCGATGGAATATTACATTTCACTAGTTATATTTTCATTAAAAATGGTTTAAAGTCCTTTGACTACAACTATACTGATAATTATATGGGCAAAAACACAGTACTAAGTTTCATAACCCTAATGGCAAGTTTCCCGTTACCCCAATTAAATATATCAAAAGAACTTTTCTCACCTGACTTAAATGGTAATGATATTTCATTATTAGGAGATTTATCAAGTAAAAAAATGCATTTAAACTTCCAAGATGCTGTTTTTAAAGACTCTAATTGGGATAAAGATGGAAATGCCAATGAAATTCTATGGACTCTAAATTTCAAGGGAACAAATACAAGCGACCTTAAAGAAATAAAAAACTACACTATAGAATTAATCGTAAAACTTCTACCTAATAACAATAAAAATTCAACTTTCAAAATAAGCTCAATAAATATTAAGTAATATATTAAATGTATTTGATATATACATATTAATATCTTAAACAAAATTACAAAAGGGACCGTATTATCGGTCCCAAGGGGATGGGGGGGTTACGCATAAAATAATTTATTTTATGCAAATGGAGATCTAACTCCGATTACATTAATAATATTAACCTTTTCACGTAATTTTATTCATATAAAATACAATTTAAACTAATTATTTATAAAAATATAATATTCAACAAATCGTCCTATAAATTATTAATATTTTTGAAAATAATTCAATTAGATAAGGGAGGAATTTACATGTTTAATAACAATAATAACAGTAATAATCATAAGGAAAAAGACACAGATAGGATTGAAACTTTAGTTGGTGCACAATGTCATATAATTGGTTCTTTGAATGGGAATGGATTGTTAAAACTAGATGGTTCTATTGATGGAGACATAGTTTGTGATGATGATGTAATTTTAGGCGAAACTGGCCACATAACTGGAAATACAATTTGCAACAATGCATATGTAAACGGAATAATTGATGGAAATATCTCTTGTAAAAGTACATTAACTATAGAAAGCTGCGGCAAGGTCACAGGCGATATCTCTGTTAAAAAATTAGTTATTTCTGAAGGTGGCATTCTTGATGGTAAGTGTACTATGATAGCTTACGAAAAGCCTGACACTGAATTTGATAATTTATAATTCATTCATAACTTAAATATTAAAAAACAAAAACAACACATAAATTAAAAATTTTTGTGTTGTTTAAAAAAATTTATCATATTAACCTACTTCATTATAGATTTTTACTGGGAAATTTTAATGTCTTAGGTTATAATTTTCTTCCACAATTTTATTTAGTGTTTCAAGTTTTTTCTCATCTACTAGGTGGGCTAATATATATATAAGCTGTCCTTTATCCTCATCTTCTAATTCATCTAAAACACTATGTGTATTTTCATTCGGACTAGTATGTTTAAATTCAACATCGTTATTTTCAAAAGAATCGCTATTTTCAAAAGAATCATTATTATCGAATGAACTATCATTTTCAAAAGAATTATTATTAGAAACAGAATTCATAATATCACTAAGATTTAAATTATTTAAATCTAAATTATTTAAGTCGATTCCAGATAACATATTTGAAATTTGGCTTAGATCTATATCACCCATACCCGAAAATAAGGTTGATATATCATTTTCTTGATCGTTTTCACTTTCATTTGAATTTACCGAATTATTATTCTCATTAAAATTATTGTTTTTGTTATTGTTATTGTTTCTATTATTATTATTATTACTATTGTTATTGTTATTATTTTTTGTTCCATTCGAAGTTGAATTATCATTTCCTAAATTTAAGCCATTAGCTAAATTACTTAATATGTTATTACCACCTTGGCCAGTTAATGTCCCCATCAAGTTTGATAACATATTATTGTCTTGACCACCTAAACTTCCCATTAAATTTCCTAATATATTATTATCTTGCCCACCTAAACTACCCATCAAATTTCCTAACATGTTGTTGTCTTTACCTCCTAAACCAGAAAGTAAACCTTCAATTAGATTTCCACCACCATTATTTCCACCACCATTATTTCCTCCACCATTATTCCCACCAAGAAAACTGGATATTAAACCCAATAACGGACTTGCAGAACTTCCATTTAACATTTGTGCTAATGGGTTACTGTTGCTATTATTGTTGTTGTCATTATTATTATTATCTCCGTTATTATTGTTTCCGTTATTATTGTTATTATTATTGTTTCCGTTATTACCATTACTATTACCGTTGTTGTTATTGCTGTTGTTTTGATTGTTCATATTATTTCTTTCATGCTTATGATGTTTTGACATATTTATCACCTCATTTATAAATAGGAGAGCCTTAAGCTCTCCCTGATTTTTTTAATTAACAACCGCAGCTTTTTACTGCTGTTCCACCATATGCACCTTTGCAAAAACAAAATCCTAAGAATAACAATATTAATAAGAAAGCGTTCTTGTTTTCAAGTAGACATGTTCTTTGAAGTATAATTAAAAGTATTATCGCACAAATTGGATTTGTGCATAGACTTCCTACTGGACTTACCACTGGTGCAACTATTGGTGTATTTCTACAACATCTTCTTTTTGACATATAAAACTCCCCTTTCTGGGCCAAATTTTAATGTGTTACATTTTTCAGCTAAAGTTATGAACATTTTATTTATCCATATTGTTCACTTATTATCATTTATCCTAATTTAATTTTTCGCCTTAATTACTCATCGTCACAACTGTCTAAATTAATGATGTTATTTGTACATCCTTTGTTGTTTCTACCATTGTTACCGGTACATGCGAATAAAAGTATTAAGATTATAATCCAAATGCCGCTTCCTCCGCCGCATCCACCACCTAATCCGCCTAAGCCACCAAATCCACCTAAGCCATATCCGCCGCTAGAACTTGATCCACATCTACAAAGTTCCTTGCAGTGCTTCTTTTCACATCCACATACAGTTCCACAATCTTGTCCTTGACCTTGGCCACAGAATAAAAGCAATAATACTATGATCCAAATTATTCCTCCACCACCGAAGCCGCCGCCAAATCCACCGCCACCGCCGCAATTATCGTTGTTGTTACAGTTTTTATTGGATCCGTTTTTTTGAGCGTCTGCTAATCCGCTTAATAAACCATTCATGTCCATTTTAATTACCTCCTTTTTGTATTTCTCTTAGTTGACTTTTAATTTTTTCTTTTGTTTTCTAATATATACTATTCTGATGAAAACATATTGATACAAATTAATTACCTTTGTTTATTCAACTTTTGTTCAATCAACTTTTACTATTTAACTTATAGATTCTTATCTTTTGTTTTCTAATATATACTATTCTGATAAAAATATATTGATACAAAATTCTTGATTAAAAACTTGTCAAAAAATAATAATAGACCTAATCACATTGTGCACTAAATGTTAGTTAACACAACCTTATAGGTCTATTAATATCGCAGCTTATTTTTTTATTCTTTAGATCTTATTTCATTTAACTATTCCTGAATATCATTATCGTGGAACATATTATTAAGCAATTCATTTACACCAGTTTTTTTAAGTGATGAAATATTAATAATCTCTTCATGTTCCTCAAGCGCCAGTGTTTCTCTTATTAATTTATTATTTTGCACTAATTCCGTTCTGTTCAGCTTATCTTTTTTGGTTGCAACTATAACAACCTCATATCCAAAATGTTTGATCCAACCGTACATTAAAAGATCATCTTTAGTTGGTTTACGTCTACAATCCACAAGTAACGCTACTTTTTGAAGTTGAGGTCTACGAACTAAATAGTCCTCCATCATCTTACCCCACTTAGCTTGTTCAGATTTAGATACTTTGGCATATCCGTAACCTGGTAAATCAACAAAATAAAAACTATTATTTATTAAGAAAAAATTTATAAGTCTAGTTTTTCCAGGTGTCCCACTAACTTTAACAAGCTTTCTTCTGTTCGTTAAAGTATTTATTAAAGAAGATTTACCTACGTTTGATCTACCAACGAAAGCATACTCCACTCTATTATCTGTTGGGTACTGGGCAGGTTTTACTGCTGAAATTATGAATTCAGATTGTTTTATCTCCATTGTTTATCTCTCCAATTAATGTATTTAAAATTATTATATTTACAATTAATATATTTTAAAGCAATGCATTTTCAAGTACATCTTCTATTTTACTTGCAATTATAAATTTTAGTTTGTCTTTAATACTCTTTGGTATCTTTTGTATATCTTTTTCATTATCTTTAGGAATTATTATTGTATCTATTCCCGCTCTATATGCAGCTAATGATTTTTCCTTAAGTCCACCAATAGGTAAAACCCTTCCTGTAAGAGTAATCTCTCCTGTCATTGCTACGTTATGCCTTACCTTTCTGCCCGTTAAAGCAGATATCATTGCAGTTATCATAGTTACACCTGCGGAAGGACCATCTTTAGGTACAGCACCTTCAGGCACGTGAATATGGATATCTTTATTTTTATAGAAATCTTTATCAATATTATACTTGTCAACATTAGCCCTAACATAACTGTATCCAGCTTTAGCAGATTCTTTCATAACATCTCCTAATTGTCCTGTGAGTTGAAGTTTACCAGTTCCATCCATAGCGCTTGCCTCCACTGGCAGTGTAACTCCACCAACTTCAGTCCATGCTAGTCCAGTTACAATACCAACTCCATCTTCTGTATCTGCTTTATCATAGGTATATATAGCAGCACCTAAGTACTTTTTAACATGAGTTGTAGTGACATTAACATTTTCTTTGTTCTTTTCAACCATTTCTGTTATTACTTTTCTAATAACGGAAGCAATTTTTCTCTCAAGATTTCTAACCCCTGATTCCCTAGTATAATTTTCAATAATACAGTTTATTGAAGAATCCGAAAAAACTATTTTAGCATCTTCCATATTATGCTCCTTAAGCATCTTTGGAATAAGGTGATTTTTAGCAATGTGGAATTTTTCTTCTGAGGTGTACCCTGATACCTCAATTATTTCCATTCTATCTAATAATGGTCTTGGAATAGTATCTAATTTATTTGCAGTAGTTATAAATAAAACCTTAGATAAGTCAAAATCTAATTCAAGGTAATGATCCCTAAAACTTGCATTTTGCTCACTATCCAAAACTTCTAAGAGTGCATCTGCAGGATCGCCCTTAGAATCACCACTCATTTTATCAATCTCATCTAATAGAAATAACGGATTTTTAGATCCAGCTTGTTTCATTGCATATATAATTCTACCCGGTATTGCTCCCACGTAAGTTTTTCTGTGACCTCTGATTTCAGCCTCATCTTTTACTCCACCTAGTGACATTCTTACAAAATTTCTATTTAATGCATTGGCAACAGATTTCGCTATAGATGTCTTACCAACACCCGGTGGACCTACTAAACAAAGTATAGGACCCTTTAGAGTTTTGCTGATTTTTTTTACGGCTAAGTATTCAATTATTCTTTCTTTAACTTCCTCAAGCCCATAATGTTCTGTTTCAAAAACTTCTCTAGCCTTTTTAATATCAATGTTATCTTTAGTTAACTTATTAAAAGGTAGAGCTAATACCCAATCTAAATATGTCCTTATTACTCCATTTTCAGCAGAATAATTACCGGAATTTTTCAATTTATTTAGTTCATAAATTGCTTTTTCTTTCGCTTCTTTAGGAAGTTTGGCTTTCGTTATTTTAGCTTCGTATTCAGCTACTTCTCTTTTATTCTCGTCTTCTTCGCCTAATTCTTCTTGTATAGCTTTCATTTGTTCTCTTAGATAATATTCTTTTTGAATTTTGTCAATTCTGCCTTTAACCTTGGTTCCTATTTTTTTCTCTATCTTTAAGACTTCAAGCTCATTTTTTAATATAAATAATAATTTTTCTAATCTTTTCGTTACATCTAATATTTCAAGCAATTCTTGTTTAGTATCAGACTTTAATATTAAATATGAACTTACCATATCACAATATCTTCCTGGCTCTTCGGTCTCTTCTAAATTAAATAAAGCATCTGGAAAACTGTTAACTGAAAGATTTATGTATTGTTCAAACGACTTATCTATAAGTCTAATATATGCTTTACATTTTTTATCGTCTACATTTGTTTCATCTTCAATAACTTCTACTTCTACTTTTACAAATGGCTCCTTTTCTTTATACTCCGAAATCTTACCTCTTTTTATTCCTTCAACTAGAACCCTAATTGTATCACCTGGTAACTTCAATATTTGTTTCACATTACAAATAGTACCAATATTATATATATCCTTTTCTTCTGGTTCTTCAATTTTAGATTGCT
Organism: Clostridium lacusfryxellense; assembly: GCF_018861735.1. Taxonomy (GTDB): domain Bacteria; phylum Bacillota; class Clostridia; order Clostridiales; family Clostridiaceae; genus Clostridium_AD; species Clostridium_AD lacusfryxellense. The sequence continues at coordinate 115,923 of NZ_JAHLEB010000005.1, forward strand.
TTTGTGAAACCAAAAAAATTTCTTGATTATTTAGCATAGCATCTTCTAATGCAAGTATAGATTTCTCTCTACCCACGTCAAAGTGCAATACCATGTATGGAAATATATTCATACCTCTTAGCGGAATTAACGGAAGAAGTTTTGTGTTTTTGTCCATTTTTCTCCCTCTTTTCTATATTATATTAATCGTCTTTTATTAAAATAATATCATTATTTGAATTTACTTTAATTACATATCACAAACTATAACCACTACGTCATTCGATTTTTATAGTTACACCATATTTATATAGTACCAACACTATATTTATATAGTACCAACACTATATTTATATAGTGCCACTACTACAGTATACCTATAATATACTCAATTTTCAATACTAGAGAATTTAAAATAAAGTAATCCACTATAATTAAATATGGATTACCTTTTAATATTATAACATATTAAATTTTTAATGACTCAGCTGCTATAATATCCACATCTGGCTCAAATGTAATTGGAATTTTTTTAGGTAGTTCTTGAAGTAACGCTTCACGAATAACCTCACTAATATTACTAACTGGTATAATCTTAATATCTTCAATAGTACTAAAACTATCTTGCCAATTATCTTTAGGAATAATAACCCTAGTAGCTCCAGCTTTCTTTGCAGCGGCAATCTTAGCATTGACCCCACCTATCGGCTTCACAGATCCATGTATTGATATCTCTCCTGTCATTGCAACCATATTATCAACTGGTATACCCTTTATTGCACTGTATATCGCTGTTAATATACTTACTCCAGCAGATGGTCCATCTACAGGTGATCCTCCTGGGAAATTCACATGAATATCATAGTCGTCACAATCTAAATTAAAATACCTTTCAAGGACTGTAACAACATTTTCTACTGAAGATCTTGCAGTGCTTTTTCTTCTAAGTTTTTTATTGCTACTGCTTATTTCTTCTTCTTCAATAATTCCTGTAATTTTAAGCGCACCTTTTCTAATCTTAATTTTTTTTGCACTAGCTTCAATTTCCATAACTGCACCTATATTAGCTCCATAAACCGCTAGCCCGTTTACATATCCGATTTGTGGTTTATCTGATATCCTAGATTCAAGCCTTGGAGAATACTGTCCATTTTCTATAACCCACTCTATATCTCCAATACTCACTTCATCTCTTTCATCATTAATAGCCATACCACAAGCTAGTTGAATTAAATTAACGGTATCTCTGCCATTGCTAGTGTATTTACCTACAAGGTCTAAAGCTTTATCACAAATTTTAAGGCCCATTTTTTTTATTGAGTTTGATGCAATTATTTGCAATTCCTCTGGAAGCAATGCCCTAAAGAATATTTCTATACATCTTGACCTTATTGCTGGAGTTATTTCTTCCGGGCTACGCGTAGTTGCACCGATTAATCTAAAATCGGCAGGTAATCCCTCATCAAATACTTCTTTTATATAAAGCGGTGTATTAGGATCTTCTCCATTGTAATACGCACTATCTAAAAAGACCTTTCTATCCTCCAATACCTTAAGTAGTTTATTCATTTCTATAGGATGTAGTTCTCCAATTTCATCAATAAATAAAATCCCACCATGTGCTTTTGTGACAGCCCCAGGTTTTGGTTGAGGTACACCCGCCACACCTAACGGACCAGCTCCCTGGTATATAGGGTCATGAACCGATCCAATAAGCGGATCTGCTATTCCCCTCTCATCAAACCTAACAGTAGTTCCATCTATTTCTACAAACTTTGACTGTGCATTAAAGGGAGACTTTTCTCTTTTTTTAGCATCTTCAAGAACTAATCTAGCCGCTGCCGTTTTTCCTATTCCAGGCGGCCCATAAATTATGACATGTTGTGGATTAGGACCACATATTGCTGCTTGTAATGCTTTAATTCCTTTTTCTTGCCCTATAACCTCTTCAAATTTAGTTGGTCTGCTTTTTTCTGTAAGCGGCTCTGTAAGGCTTATCTTTTTCATTCTTCTTAAATTTTCCATTTCTTTCTTGTTTTCCTTATTAACAGTCACCTTGTTACTTTGCTGTGACTTTAATGCATTAAAGAAATATAATCCGATTACTATTGTAAAAAAGAGTTGAATTGCCATTAGAAGCTTCATTGTCATATTATTTAAAGCTTAACACTTAATATATTAAGCTAATCCTCCTTCGCATATTAAATTTGCATATTTTAGTAAATATTGCATTATTGATATTATGCTCAAGAAATGATTAATATATTCTTTTTTTCCATAATTTTATTATTTTAAAAATAAAAAAAGACAGATATACATCTGCCTTTTCGCTATATTTTCATTTTTAGTTTACTATGCTGTTTCTGGACCTTTTTTAGTCTGAATTTTTTTTGCAATTTTTATTTTTTCTCTTTTGCCACCTTCAGCTAAAACAAGTTTTGGTTTTCTATTTTGAATAGTTTCTTCTGTAATTATTACTTTTGAAACTTCTTCATTTGATGGAATATCAAACATAATTTCACTCATTGTATCTTCTATAATAGATCTAAGTCCCCTAGCTCCAGTTTTCCTTTTAATAGCTTCTTTAGCTATAGATTTTAAGGCTTCTTCTTCAAACTCTAACTCTACATTATCCATCTCAAATAATTTCTTGTATTGTTTTATAAGGGCATTTTTAGGTTCGCTAAGAATGCTAACTAATGCCTCTTCATCTAAAGCTTCAAGAGTAACTACTATAGGTAATCTTCCAACAAACTCTGGAATTAAGCCAAACTTCAATAAATCTCCTGGCATTATAGACTTTAATAACTCACCTACATTTACTTCTTCTTTTGATCTTATTTCAGCTCCGAAACCCACAGATGTAGTTCTAGTTCTTTTTTCTATAATTTTATCAAGACCATCAAAGGCTCCTCCACAGATAAATAAAATATTAGCTGTGTTTATCTGAATAAATTCTTGGTGAGGGTGTTTTCTTCCACCTTGTGGCGGTACTGATGCTGTAGTTCCTTCAAGTATTTTAAGTAATGCCTGTTGAACTCCTTCTCCAGACACATCTCTTGTTATAGATGGATTTTCTGATTTTCTAGCAACCTTATCTATTTCATCTATATATATAATACCTTTTTCAGCTTTTTCTACATCATAATCAGCATTTTGTATTAATTTAAGTAGGATGTTTTCTACATCTTCCCCAACATAACCTGCTTCAGTAAGCGTAGTGGCATCTGCTATAGCAAAGGGTACATTTAAGTATTTTGCTAAAGTTTGAGCAAGTAAAGTTTTACCACAACCTGTAGGTCCAAGTAGTAATATATTACTCTTTTGTAATTCAACATCGCCTTCATTAACATTAGAATTTGTCCTCTTATAATGATTATATACAGCTACTGCTAATGACTTTTTAGCAGCGTTTTGGCCTACTACATAATCGTCCATATATTTCTTTATTTCTGCAGGTTTTGGTAATGACCCTAGATCTATTTCAACATCTCCCTGGAACTCATCTACAATTATTTCAGAACATAATTCTATACATTCATCACATATATACACACCTGGTCCTGCAATTAATCTTCTAACTTGTTCTTGGGTTTTGCCACAAAAAGAACATTTAAGTTGTTTTTTCTCATCAAACTTTGTCATATTATCACCTCTACTAACATTATTTCATTTCAAGTTGTTTTTTAAAGTTACTTCTTTTTAGTTATAACTTCATCTATTAATCCATATTCCATAGCTTCTTGTGCACTCATGAAATAATCTCTTTCAACATCATGTTGAATTTTCTCTATTGGTTGGCCAGTTCTTTCACTGTATATTCTATTTAATGTATCTTTAGTTTTCATAATTCGTTTTGCGTGTATATCTATATCTGTTGCCTGACCTTGAAAGCCTCCTAAAGGCTGATGTATAAGTATTTCACTGTTAGGTAATGCAAATCTTTTTCCCTTTTCGCCAGCATTTAATAAGAAAGATCCCATAGATGCAGCCAATCCAATACAAATAGTTGATACTTCTGGCTTTATATATTGCATTGTATCATAAATAGCCATTCCTGCTGTAATTGATCCCCCTGGACTATTTATATATAAATAGATGTCTTTATCAGGGTCTTCAGACTCTAAATATAATAACTGAGCAACAACTAGACTAGCAGTGACATCATTAACCTCTTCTCCTAGAAAAATTATTCTTTCTTTTAATAATCTTGAATAGATATCATAAGATCTTTCTCCCCTATTTGTCTGTTCAACAACCATTGGCACTAAACTCATACAACTCACTCCTTTACTCTAATAATAGTATTGTTTGAATAGGTAATCTATTCCTTAATTCTATCCCAAGTAGCAATTTTTTAATCATACAGCTTTATCCTATATTCAAAATTAATTGCCAGAAAAATATCTGGCAATTAATTTTAGTATTATCTAGGCAATAACTTTAGCACTATCCACTAACATGTCTATTACTTTTTCATTTACAACATCAATTTTTAGATATTGTTTTTGTGCTTGCATAATCATTTCTGCAGTTTTATCTATATCTTTGTCTCCGTACTGTGCTGCAACTTGTTTTGCTTTTGCAAGCATTTCTTCATCGCTAGCTTCAATTTTTTCTATTTTAGCTATTTCAGTTATTACTAAATCAGTTTTAACTCTCTTTTCAGCTGATTCTTTCATAAATGATCTAACTTTTTCTTCGGTATTATTAGTATATTGATAATATGACTCAAGATCTAAGCCCTGGTTTTTTAATTTTGTTTCTAAATCTTTAAGCATTATATCAGTTTCTCTTTTTACCATAATTTCTGGAATGTCCATTTCAACATTAGAGCAAACTGCATCAATTACAGCTTCTTCAAATTCTTTCTTTTCTCTATCTTCACTTGATACTAAAAGTGATTTTTTAATGTCATTTCTTAATTCTTCTAAAGTATCAAATTCTGACACTTCTTTAGCAAATTCATCATCAATTGCTGGTAATTCTTTTTCTTTTAGGCTTTTAACTGTTACATTAAATGTAGCAAGTTTTCCATTTAAGTCTTCTCTTCCATAAGCTTCTGGGAAATTAACTTTAACTTCTTTAGATTCTCCAATTTTTAATCCAACTAATTGTTCTTCAAATGTATCAATGAATGATCCTGAACCAATTTCAAGTTCAAAATCAGTTCCTTCTCCACCGTCAAAAGGAACCTCTTCAACAAATCCTTTAAAGTCTATAATTGCTATATCGCCCATTGCTACAGCGCCTTCAAGCTTTTCTTCAACTCTAGCATTTTTTTCTTGCATTCCTTTTAACTGGTTTTCAATTTCATCATCTGTTACTTTATATTCAGTTTTCTTAGCGTCTACTCCTTTGTATTCTCCAAGTTTAACTTCTGGTACAACAGATACTGAAGCAGTATAAATGAAATCTTTTCCTTCTGCAATTTCAATAATATCAATTTTAGGATAATCCAGTGGATTTATATCATGTTCCTTTAAAGCTTCTGGATATGTATCATCACAACAGAAATTTATTGCATCTTCAAAGAAAACACCTTCACCATACATTTTTTTGATTATATTCATTGGCGCTTTACCTTTTCTGAATCCAGGTATGTTCATAGTTTTTGAGTTTTTTGCGATAGATTTTTTAAGTGATTTATTAAACCTTTCTGCTTCTACTGTTATTTCTAATTTAATAATATTTTTCTCTAATTTTTCCATTTTAATGTTCATTATATTACTCCTCCTAATTGCCACAAATGCTGATTACTTTAAATATTATAACATAACTTTTAAGTTGTTTACAAATATTATTCAGCATATTTGCTCAAACAGTCTAATATTGTAATTATAACTAAATTGTTTATAATTTACAAGGTAATTTTAATATCTCCAAAATCCATTAATATCCTTTAATTTTCAGTTTTATTGTTAAATTTACCAGAAACAAATTCCTTTGCTTTAGTTAGTTCATCGTAACTTGAATAATTGTTGTTGTAAACCTCTATAATACCTTTGCCGGCATAGCAAATTTCCTTAAGCATAATAGATATATCTTCATAATTCAAATTCCCTTTCCCTGGTAAAAGACAAGGGTGATTTTCATCTCTATCATTAATATGAAGATTAACCATGTTACTTCCCATAACCTTAATATATTTTTCTATAGCAATATTAGCTTTACAGGCTTGTTTAAAATCTAAAGTAAAATATATTGGGTACGTGCAAGATTCAGACAAAAAATTTAAGAACTCTAGATCTGCTGACATACACCAAGATACATTTTCTTGTGCCAATTTAATACCATATTCCATTGCAATATATGAAAGTTCATTATATCTATCAATAACAAACTTCCTATCAAGATCATTAAATTTAGTATATCTCATACCATGAAAAGTATAACAACTCGCTCCTAACATTTTTGCCGCCTTGATAACTTTTTTAAAATGTTTTAACATATCATGGCGTCTTCTGTCATATTTATCAAAAAGGTATGGTTCAAAAGAAGTTGAAAATGCATGAACAGAATTTACGTTGAACTTATAAAATTCTTTTTTTTCAATGAGCACCTTTAAAAATTCTTGTTCATATTCACTAGGCGTATTAAAAAATATTTCACCACAATTAAATCCTAGCTCTTTCATCTTTCCTATACTATTTTCTGTATACACATCAGGATAAAAGCAGGCGGTCGATAGTCCTATTTCCATTCTTTTACCTCTTTTCCCTATTTGACTACTTTGCCCATTGGGGTTATATACACAATGTTACCATCTATGTTTGCCGCTAGCCCCTCGGGTGTTATCTTATCAAAGGTTATTTCTTTACCAGATACACGTTGAACTTGCTTATGGGTATTGTTTTTTAAATTTACCTTCCATATATACTTAACCGTCTTTTTAAGCCAAGGTAACTCACTAACGTATGCAATATTATCCTCATCTATAAATTTAGGTGAAACCGACCAAAGATATGATGGATTCTTATTAAGCTGTTCTTTTTTTGTAAAAGTCACATTCTTGCTCGACACATATGCTTTCTTTGTGATATCTGTTTTAATTTCATTAACATCAACGTATAACATATCCTGATTTTTTATACTTTGCAGAACTATTGCCTTTTTACTAGGACTTATATCATATGATACCTCTTTATCATTTGTTACACCCTTTATGGTTTTCACTTCTGCTAATTGACTATATTCTATACTAACCTTTTGTCCATCTGAGAATGTTACATCAAAGTGTTGATCTTTTATATCAGATACTGCTTTTGAAGCACTCTCAGCCTTTGCACTATCATCTTTTTCTGTTTTTGCCTGCTTTTCAATAACTTTTTCTGATTCTTTTTTAACCGCAGCAGCCTTATTTTGCTCATCTTTTTTATTATCTTTCGACTTATTTGATAGAATACTATTTATACCATTTTTCATACTTATACCTTTATTTAGAACAGCATCAAAACCTGTACTGAAAAATATACCAAGCCCAATTACGGGCAATATGATCAACGTTATTATTATTATTTTTCGTCTTTTTACTTCTTTGTCATAATTCTTGCTAAATATACTAGGCTTCCTCATATGACTTACCTCCATTATAATTGATAAACTGTTATTCCTTAGACATTTCCTACTAATCGAATACCTAAATAATTAACCATATTACTTTTATTATACCTCATAACATATGAAAATAGTATGGTTTTCAAAAGATGCCTTCTTTCTTTATTTTCCCATTTCAATATTAAGAAATTAAAAACTAAATCATAAATTTTCATTAATGTTAATTTAAGTATATTCTAATTAACTTAATACATATTTTTCAATAAAGCATCATAACAAAGTGTTGTTTCACTTTAAAAATAAACTGTTATATTTTTATGATAAATTTTTAACACGTACAAACCGTTGAATTTAAACAGTTTGTTAATTGACATAATATTTTTAATATTACAACTTTTATAAAACCACTTGAACTGTTTCACTTTTAATATTACAATATAAATATCAACTGATCCACTCTTCACAAACACTTATAGTTGTTATTAAATTTATGAATTTGATATTAATTTTCGCTATAAGTATTAACAAATCTAACAAAGTATTGTATAATTCAATTAGATAATACTTATTACTTAATAACATTTATTTTAATTCTATTCGTCATATAACTATATGGCATAACAAAAACTTTAAAGCACTAAAAATAATATTTATCAGGGAGGAAAAAAAAATGACTCTACAATGGAATAACTTCAAAGGTGATTTATGGAAAGAACAAATTGACGTAAAAGACTTTATACACAAAAATTATACATTATACGAAGGTGATGATACTTTCTTAGCTGGAACATCTGATAAGACTAATAAAGTTTGGGACAAAGCCAATTCACTTATTATAGAAGAAATAAAAAAAGGTATTATAGATGTAGAAACTAACGAGATTTCCGGAATAGATAATTTCGCACCAGGATATATAGATAAAGAAAACGAAGTAATTGTCGGCCTTCAAACTGACGCACCACTCAAAAGAATAGTTAACCCATTTGGCGGATTTAGAATGGTAGAACAATCACTTGAAGCTTATGGTTACACTTTAAATAAAGATATAAAAGAATTTTTCCCTAAATATAGGAAAACTCATAATGAAGGAGTTTTCGATGCTTACTCAGACGCTACAAAAGTTGCAAGAACTGTAGGACTATTAACAGGTCTTCCTGATGCATATGGTAGAGGACGAGTAATCGGTGATTATAGAAGAATAGCTCTTTATGGAATTGATTATTTAGTGCAGGAAAAGAAAAAAGATTTGAAGGAATTTACAGGCCACACTACAGATGATTTAATAAGACATAGAGAAGAAATAAGCATGCAAATAAGAGCACTTGGTCAAATCAAGAGCATGGCATCAAAATATGGCGTTGATATTTCACAACCATCAGTTACCGCTCATGACGCTGTCCAAGCTGTTTATTTAGGATACCTTGCAGGAATAAAAGAAAATAATGGTGCTGCAATGTCACTTGGTAGAACTACTACTTTCCTAGATATATATTTTGAAAGAGACTTAGCTAACGGCACATTAACCGAAATCGGTGCTCAAGAAATTATTGATCAGTTCGTAATTAAACTTAGAATGGCAAGACATCTTAGAACTCCAGAGTACAATGATTTATTTGGTGGAGATCCAAACTGGGTAACAGAATCAATTGGTGGTGTTGCACTTAACGGAACTCCAATGGTAACAAAAACATCTTTTAGATTTCTTCATACACTAACAAATTTAGGATCAGCACCAGAACCTAATATGACAGTACTTTGGTCAGAAAAGTTACCTGAAACATTTAAAAAATATTGTGCTAAAATGTCTATTCAAACTGACGCAGTTCAGTATGAAAATGATGATATAATGAGACCTATATACGGTGATGACTACGGCATAGCATGCTGCGTTTCTGCTATGGAAATAGGTAAGAGAATGCAGTTCTTCGGAGCAAGGGCTAATCTTGCAAAATCTTTATTACTATCACTTAATGGTGGAGTAGATGAATTAAAAGGAAAACTTGTAGTACCTGGAATTGAAAAAACAAGTTGTGAAGTAATAGACTACAAAGTAGCTAGAAAAAGATATTCAAAAGTCTTAGAATATGTTGCTAATATGTATGTAGATACAATGAACACAATCCATTATATGCATGATAAATATGCTTATGAAGCTGGCCAACTTGCTCTTCATGATACTGATCTTAAATATTTCATGGCATTTGGAGTAGCCGGACTTTCAATTGCAGCTGATTCCTTAAGTGCTATCAAATTTGCTAAGGTATCACCAATAAGAGATGAGAATGGAATAACAACTGATTTTAAAATAGAAGGAGACTTCCCTAAATACGGAAATGATGATGATAGAGTTGATGATTTAGCTGTTGAACTTATTAAAGAATTCAGCGACGCTCTTAAAAAACATCCTGCATATAAGGGAGCAGAACACACTTTATCAGCACTTACCATTACATCAAATGTAGTTTATGGTAAAAAAACCGGTGCAACTCCTGATGGAAGAAAACGTGGAATACCACTTGCTCCTGGAGCTAATCCAACTCAGGGACATGATGAAAACGGAGCATTAGCATCATTAAATTCAGTTGCTAAGATTCCTTATAGAAATTATTGCCAAGATGGAGTTTCAAATACTTTTTCAATAGTACCAGCTGCACTTGGAATAGATGAAGATACAAGAATAAACAATCTAGTTTTCCTTTTAGATGGTTATTTTGCACAAAGTGCACATCACTTAAACGTAAATGTATTAGATAGAGCAGTATTAGTTGATGCTATGGAGAATCCTGATAAATATCCAACACTCACAATAAGAGTATCAGGCTATGCAGTTCATTTTAATAGATTATCAAAAGAACAACAGCTTGAAGTAATCAGCAGAACTTTCCATAAGAAAATCTAATTAAGCTTCTAAAGTAGAGGGGGAGTATATATGGTAAAAGGTAAAATTCATTCTATAGAAAGCATGGGCCTCGTTGATGGTCCTGGAATAAGGGTAGTAGTTTTTTTTCAGGGATGTAAATTAAGATGTGCCTATTGCCATAACCCTGATACTTGGCAGCTTAGTGGTGGCAAAGAAATGACTCCAGAAGAACTTATTCAAAAGATTGTTCGCTTTAAGCCATATTTTAATAGATCTGGTGGCGGAGTAACTTTCTCTGGAGGCGACCCACTACTTCAACCAGAATTTCTACTTGAATGCTTAAAACTATGTAAACAAAATGGCGTTCATACTGCATTAGATACAGCAGGTTTTGGCAATGGCGACTATACTGAGATATTAAAATATACAGATTTAGTGCTATTAGATATAAAACATACAACTGGTCAAGGTTATGTTAGTTTAACAGGTAGAGATTCGACTGATGTTAATGTATTTTTAGAGGCATTAAGAAAATCCGAATCCAGAGTTTGGGTAAGACATGTTGTTGTACCAGGGATTACTGATTCCGAAGAACATATAACAAAACTTGCAAAAATTATTAGTGAAGAAGTACCAAATGTTGATAAAGTAGAACTTCTTCCATATCATGTTCTAGGAGTAAGTAAATACGAAGCTCTAGCTATTCCTTATAAATTAAAAGGGGTAGAACCAATGGATAAAGATAAAAATAATGAACTTCAAACATTGATAAATAAATTGCTTAACATCAAATAGCAATGTGAACTTTCTCCTGCATGGCACAAAATAAGAGTTTGAAATGTGAAATTCCATTAAGAAATTCTAATCTTTCTGCTCTTCTTATTTTGTGCCACTCCCGGAGAAAGTTCATACTCCAATATACCTGTATTAATTTTATCTAAGATGTATGGAGATATGGTGAATATAGAAAGTTATCCACATTATTTTTAACATGACGTTCTCTAAGTAACAATTAAGGCAGAAGATTGTATTATTAAATCTTCTGCCTTTCTATTTTTTACTTTAAGACTGCATAATTACTTTTTTATTCTACAATTTTTATCCATATCATAAATACTTTTTATAATTCCTATTACAAAAATAACGACCTGTGTAATAGTTATATTATTATAAAATTTACTACTTAAAAAAACACCAATAACCCCTATGAGAATAATTAATAGACCAGTATACAACATATCTCCGCCTACTATCCTTGATACTTTTTCTTTATCGTATTTTTTCGCATCAAATCCATTCAACATATCTCCTGCATTTTGACTTTTAATTACCCATCCTAAAAATGTAAACATCCCTCCCATGATTAATGTAATTATAATCAACCCATATAGATCCATATTTCTCATATAAAACCTCCTAAACATTATAAATGTTATAATGTATTTACATAATTATAACCATATGGTAAAGTATAACAAAACTTCAGATGAATTAATATGTTTAGAAACTATATAGTTATTATAAAACTTCATATCACACAGTGCATTTTTAACGCTTGATTTATATCACAGGTACAAGTGCTATTAGAAAGGGGATGATATAAACTAATGAAACTATGCTTTGAAGAATTTAAAGATGATATCGATACTCTTATACAATTTTTAACGTCAGATACATGGGGTTTTCTTGGAGTCCCAAATCCAAATCCAGAAAAAATTAGAGAAGACTATAAAAATCACTTATATACTGGATATAACAGCAAAACATTTTGGGTTATTTCAGATCAACAGATAAAAGTCGGAATGATAAAGATTTATGATTTACAAGATAGTACCCCCTTGTTCGATATAAGGATTTTAAGCAAGTACAAAGGTATTGGAGTTGGGACAATTAGTATACATTGGCTTGTCGATTATATCTTTAATAATTTTTCCGATAAGGAACGAATTGAAGGTAACACAAGGCAGGATAATTATGCTATGAGATGCGTATTCCATAAGTGTGGTTTTGCTAAAGAATCACACTATAGAAAAGCATGGAAAGATAAGAATGGTAAACTATATGATGCTGTTGGTTATGGCATTACAAAAGAGGATTGGCAAAGTGGAAAAACTACCCCCGCAGATTGGAAAGACTTTAAGTATTAAATATGTTATGGAGGAATAGGAACTACAAAATGGGACAAATGTTTTTCAAGTGATATATCAAGAGCAGTTAATACTTCAACATCAATCTTTAAAGGTGAAATAATAAAAACTCATTTGTTAAGAGAAGTTCCTATATCCCCCGTATTTAATACTAATTTAAAATTGCCTTATATATTTTGGTGTATAAGTGGTAGACTTGCTTGGCTTTTTCACAGCAAATCTCAAATAGAAAATAAAAAAGATACCCAAAAACGGGTGAATGAGTTCCTTGATAGTATAAATGATGCATCAAATAATAATATATTAATTGTTTCTCATGGTTTCTTCATGAACACACTACAAAAGGAACTCAACCGTAGAGATGTTACTGGACAAGATGTAAAAAGGCCTAGAAATGGCACCTTATATTTATATGAAAAATAGTCGCAGTTTTATTAGAAATTCTGATTGCTGTAGAAACAATTTTCAATACATTACATCCCAACACCCTATCTTGAAATACATTGCAGAGAATTATTACATCTTCTTTGTTTTTAATATTCTTTGAATAACTGACGTTTAAACAATTGTAAAAACACGTTGCGACGAATTATGTTGCACCCCACCTTTATCTTTTTTCTTAGAGAATGCTAACAAAAGTATATATTGCGTAGAATGCGTCCGAGCAAGCCTTAGTAATTCTTAATTAATATTATTTTCAGTTGCGTAAAGAAAATGCATGTTTGAGCAAAGCGAGTTTGCATTTTTAGCAAATGAAAATAATATGAATTTTAGAATTCCTTGGCAAAGCGAGCGCATTCCAGCAATATATACTTTTCGTTATAGCATACTCCATGAAAAAATGGATCTACTTACTTTATGTTTCTACTACCAGGTTTTACATAAGCAGATCCACTTTTGCATAATGGGCATTCTGCTGGGTCATAACTTTCAATATCTAATTTAATACAGCTGTATATAGGATAATCCAAAGTGCTACTTCCTCTATCTACTATGCAACATATTCCAACTACTTCTGCACCAAGTTCTTCTAAAACTTTTATTGTTTCTAAAGAAGATTTACCTGTAGTTACAACATCCTCTGTAATTAAAACCTTCTGTCCCTTTTTAATTTCAAATCCACGCCTAAGTTCGAAGGTGCCGTTTACACGTTCAGTAAATATAGCAGGTTTACCCATTTGCCTTGCTACTTCATAAGCTACTATTATTCCGCCCATAGCCGGTCCTACTACCACATCAAAATCTATATCGCGAATCTTTTCAGCTACTATACTTAGCACTTTTTCAGCCTTGTCTGGATATTGAAGTAGTCTTGCACATTGGCAATATCTATTACTGTGTCTGCCTGATGATAATAGAAAATGTCCCTCTAGTAGTGCACCTGATTCTTTTAGTATATCTAAAACGTTAATACTCATAATATCTCCTCCAATTTTAAAATGTAGCCTCTTAAGTTCTTATATAATTCCTCTAATTTCACTTAAATCCTTAATTCCTTCTTTTATCATATACTTTTCAATTCCATCTATTATATCTAAGCAAACATCAGGCTTTATAAAACTAGCTGTTCCAACTCCGACTGCTTGTGCTCCAACCATTATAAATTCTATAGCATCTTCTGCGCTGCTTATGCCACCCATGCCTACAACCGGTATATTTACCGCCTTGCATACCTCATGTACCATTCTAAGTGCCATTGGTTTTATAGCAGGACCCGATACCCCTGCATATATATTATTAAAAATTGCTTTTCGACTATGTATATCAACTGCCATACCTTTAAATGTATTTACTAAAGATAATGCATCGGCTCCAGCTTCGCAGCATTTATAGGCCATATCTACTATGTCCTCCGCGTTCGGTGATAACTTTACCATTAGAGGTTTTTTACATATACTTTTCACCTGACGGACTATGTCATATGCTACTCCAGATTTAATACCAAAAGCCATACCTCCACATTTCACGTTAGGGCAAGATATATTCAGTTCAATAATGTCAATTGCCTCATTGTTTAACATTTCAATTGCAGCCATATAATCCTCTATACTGCTACCCCCAACATTTGCAATTATCGCAGTGTTGTATTGAAGCATAATAGGTAATTCTTTTTTTATAAAATCTTCAATACCTGGATTTTGAAGTCCTACACTGTTTAGCATTCCACCACGTGACTCATAGATTCTTATTCCATCATTGCCTTGTTTTGCGTTGATCGTGAGCCCTTTACCAGATATACCACCAAGTCTTCCTACATCAAAATACTCATTATATTCTGCGCCAAATCCAAAAGTTCCAGATGCAGCTATAACAGGATTTTTTAAACTTACACCACATAAATCTACTTTAGTCATTAAAAATCAAATCCTTTCCGTTAAACACTGGACCATCTTTACAGGTTCTTTTGTTACCTGCCTTAGTTTTACAAGTACAGACAAGACACGCCCCTATTCCACAAGCCATATGATTTTCCATAGATGCAAATACTGGAGTATTTACTTCATTACACATACTTATAACCTTTTTCATCATAATTTCTGGTCCGCAACAAATTACTGTTTCATATTTCTTTGGATCTATTAAATCTGTTACATATCCCTTATGACCAATTTTACCGCTTTCTGTGGATAAGTTAGTTGTTTTTACATATTTTTCCACACTATCCACAGAATAATCCACAGTTCTAAACCCTGCATACAGGTCTATTTCACAATCTGTAAGCTTTTTAATCAAATAAATAAGTGGTGCTATACCAATTCCACCAGATACTACAGCAATTTTACCTTTTATTTTCTCTATATCAAATCCATTTCCCAGCGGACCCATTATTTGAATTTCATCATTTTCGCGTAGATTACTAAGATGTTTTGTACCTTGCCCTACTATTTGGTATAAGAAACTTATTTTCTCATCTGTAACATCATAAACGCTTATAGGTCTTGGCAATAAAGGCTCAAGGTCTCCTACCTTTAACATAAAAAATTGTCCTGGCTTTACGTTAAATTTACCTTTTATCGAAAGCTTATATACGCCTTCACTTATTTCAAAATTTTCATAAGTCTTCCCTCTTAAGAACATCCTATAAACCCCTCCAGTATTTTAATAAAGATCAGAAACTAACCCAGTTAATTTCGCTCTTATTTGTTTGCTGCTTTTCTTATTTCGTCTCTCATCTTAATAGCTTCTGCTCTAGCACATTGCTCAAAACGACTTTCCCCGTTTTCTGATTTCTTATACGCAAGCAAAATACTTCTAGATGCATTTACCACTCCGCCATTACCATTTTTTAAATAAATAGCTACATCACTCGCTGCTCCGCCTTGCGCTCCATACCCAGGTATTAAGAAAAACATTTTTTCAAGATCTTTCCTCATCTTTAGTCCTTCATCTATATGAGTACATCCAACAACTCCACCAATAGAGCTGTATCCGCACTCTCCCATAAATTCACTTCCAATTTTTATTAATTTCTGACCTACAATATCATAAACCTTTTTATTTTCTTTATTCTCTATGTACTCTATGTCCTCTGCACCTTTGTTTGAAGTTCTTACTAGTGAAAATAATCCTTTTTCATTGTTTTTCACATAAGGAAGATATGGCTCAATACTATCCATTCCCATATATGGATTAACTGTTATAAAATCACTTTCAAAATCTCCTTCAAAATGAGCTTTAGCATACATTTGTGCAGTTTTTGCAATGTCACCTCTTTTGATATCCGCAATAGCGATGCACCCTTTACTTTTTATATAACTTAAGGTATCTTTGTATACTTTTAAACCTTTTAGCCCAAGAGCTTCATAATATGCTATTTGTACCTTATAGCAAGCTGAAACATCATATGTTGCATCAATAATCATTTGATTAAATCTATAAAGTGCATGTTCCTCGTGCATAAACTTGTTTCTAAATTCTACTGGTAAATATTCCAAATCTGTATCAAGACCTACACAAACGTGCCCATTCTTTTCTACACTTTTAAATAATCTATCTATAATCAAAAATTATTCCACCTTCACTATTTATTTATAAGCTTAAACTAAGCATTCTTGATCTTTGTAAACTACTCTGCCTGCTTTAATTGTGCACATTACTTTACCTATTACACTCTTGCCTTCAAATGGAGTATTAATTCCTTTAGACAAAAACTGTGAAGTATCAATTTTATATTCTGATTTAATATCTAATAACACCAAGTCTCCATCTAATCC
This sequence comes from Clostridium lacusfryxellense, assembly GCF_018861735.1. Taxonomy (GTDB): domain Bacteria; phylum Bacillota; class Clostridia; order Clostridiales; family Clostridiaceae; genus Clostridium_AD; species Clostridium_AD lacusfryxellense. Next base: position 132,680 of record NZ_JAHLEB010000005.1, read on the forward strand.
TATCTTAATTTCACCTTTGTTTAGTCTCATAATTTTAGCTGGATTTTTGGACATCAATTCAGAAAGTTTATTTAGGGTAATATGCCCCTCTCCTACTAGTTTAGTGTAGCATACAGGAAATGAAGTTTCTAGACCTGATATACCAGGAGCCCCTTTTACTTTATCATCTATGCTATGTGGTGCATGGTCCGTAGCTATGACATCTACGTATCCGTCTTGCATAGCTTTAATTATGAAATTAACATCTTCACTTTCTCTTATAGGAGGATTAACTCTATACTTAGTTTCCGAAGTTAATGCTAAATGATGCGGTGTAACTTCGCAAGTTATTAGTGCTCCCTCCTGCTTACCCTTTATAACGTCCTTCATAGCTTCAATTGTACTAACGTGTGCTAAATGAAGTTTACATCCAGTAAATTTTGAAAGAGCTATATCCCTCCATGTCATCATATTCTCAGCTAGCCTTGTATCAACATCAACTAATTCTTCATTTTCAGCATGAGATATTATAGTTAGATTTTTCTCTTTAGCAGCAATCATTGCCTCAAGCATTACGCGGCTATTAGAAACACCTTTTCCATCATCTGATATAAATCGAACTGAATTAGTTAGCTGCCATAAGTGTTCTATTGATTCCCCCAGCAAATCTTCTGTAATAGAAGCGCATTGGTGTATATCTATAAGATTAATTTCTTTAGATCTTTCTAGCACCTTGTCAATTACATTCATTGAGCTACATACAGGTTTTGTATTTGCCATAAGATTTACCGCAGTATATCCACCCCTAGTTGCAGCGAGGCTTCCAGAGAGTATATCTTCTTTATATGTATATCCCGGTTCTCTAAAATGACTGTGAAGATCTATAAAAGAAGGAGCTAAAACATATCCTTCTCCATCTATTACCTCACAGTCCTTTTCTAGTTTTTTTCCTATTTCATATATTATACCTTGATTTATATAAACATCACCTATGAAATCCTGTGATGAATCAACTACTCTTGCATTCTTAATTAATAACTCCATAATTTCATCATCCTCTCACAATATGTTAGGTTCTTTACTATGATATACTATTCTGATTGTTACTCTCATCACAGTATGTACATCTATACTCGCCTTTTTCTTTATCTGCTAAATAAAAGCTATGAAAAATTTCTTGTTCGGTAGATGTTATACATCTTGGGTTAGTGCATTTTATAACATTCTCAATTTTATCTGGTAAATTTAATTTTACTTTACTTTCAATTTTTTCCCCATTTATTATATCTATTGTTATGTTAGGATCTATAAAACCCAGTACAGTATAATCTATATTAACCTCATTTTCTATTTTAATTATATCTTTTCGTCCTAGCTTCTTACTAGGCGCATTCATAATAAGTGCTACCGTAAAATCAGCATTATCAAGACCTAGATAATTAAATATTTTAAGTCCAACTCCCGCTTTAATATGATCTATTACTATTCCTCTTTTTATGCTATTAATAGTTACCATTATTTATCTACCCCCAAAAGTTTAGCAATAAGAGCCATTCTTGCATACATACCATATTTCGCTTGCCTAAAGTAACATGCCCTTGGATCAGCATCTATTTCCACAGCTATTTCATTAACCCTAGGAAGTGGGTGAAGAATTATCATATCTTTCTTAGCATTTACCATTTTTTCTTTATCAAGTATATAACTATCTTTAAGTCTTATATAATCTTCCTCATTAAAAAATCTTTCTTTTTGAACCCTTGTCATATATAAAATATCAAGATCTCCAATAACTTCTTCTAATTTCTCAACTTCAAGAAACTCCATATTATTTTTTTCTAAAACTTCTACTTTAATATAATTTGGAATTGTTAATTCTTTCGGAGCTATTAGCACAAACTTAATATTTTCATACCGTGACATAGCCTTTATTAATGAATGAACTGTTCTACCGAATTTTAAATCTCCACAGATTCCTATGGTTAAGTTTGATAATGTTCCTTTAATATTCCTTATAGTTAAAAGATCTGTAAGTGTTTGAGTTGGATGTTGATGTCCTCCATCTCCAGCATTAATTACAGGCATCTGAGAATTCATAGCTGCAACCTTAGGCGCCCCTTCTTTTGGATGTCTAATTGCTGCTATATCCGCATAACATTCTACTGTTCTTATAGTATCTGCAACACTTTCTCCTTTTGATGCTGAACTAGATTGTGCCTCTGAAAAACCTAAAACCTGACCTCCAAGTCTTAACATCGCAGCTTCAAAACTTAATCTTGTTCGTGTGCTCGGTTCATAAAATAGTGTTGCCAAAATTTTTCCATCACATACATGTGCAAACTTTTTAGGATCTTCAATTATTTTATCTGCATAAGTAAAAATTTCCTCCAGCTCTAGTAGTGTAAAATCCATTGGATCAATTAGGTTTCTTCCTTTTAACATATTGATTCCTCCCCTTCTCAGCCTCTCGGGACTAAATTTAAAGATACTAAAGTGTATTTAATATTATATTTTTTATAAACAAAAAACGCCATCTCGATTATGAGAAGGCGTAGTAATAACTCTATAAAAACATCTACTTCCTTCTCGGTCTCTCGTACCAAATTAAAGGTGACTTATTAATTATTCTTTCACTTATAATACAATAAATATTAATTATTGTCAATATAATCTTCGTCGTAATGAATAAATGTATCAATTTCTAATAAGCATCATATTATATATTGTCTAAAGATAGGAAGTGATAATATGTCAAGACGTGAAGATATACATGATATTGAAAGTTTTTTTGATGATAGGGCTGAGAAAAAACATCATCAAAATAGTTGCTGTAACAATTCGCTGGACGATTCTTTTGATAATTCACCTAATAATTGTTGTGATGATTCTGTTGATAATTGCTTCGATGATTCCTTTAATAATAATTTTGATCCATGGCTGGAACCTTGGTCTGAACCATGGTGTGATCCTTGTTGTAGTTCCTCTTTTAACTATGATGATAATAACTCTTCAGATAATTGTTGTAGAGAAAAAGACCATCGAGAAGATCGTTCTTAAAAATAAAACTACTAAAAGAGCAGAGTTGAAAATTCAACTCTGCTCTTTAATATTTGTAATTTATATTGTTTGTGAAGTAATTTATTTTATTTGTGAAGTAATATATTTCATAATGTCCAATGTATTTTCAGCATTAGTAGCTGGAGGAGTTATAGAAGTTACCTTATTAATCTCACTTAATTTACTGTCAATTTCTGTTGTATTATTCATATTATCATTAACAATATTAAGTTTAATATTTGTTTTAGTTATAAGCTTATCTTCTATAGTAAATACTGATACTATATTTACTGTTTTATTTGTATCAATTGCTTTATTAACCTTGGCAAGAAGTGTTGGAGCATCACCCAAATCTGCAGCTTTCACTTTCTCAGCAGAACCCACTGTAGAAACATCCTGTGCTTCCTTTACAGCGGCTTTGTAATTAGCAAAGTATTTTTCATTACCTATATAATTAGATACTATAGCTTTAATATCCTCTTTTGTGAACTTAATAGTATATACGCCATTTTTTGAAGATTTTTTATCATCGAGTTTTGCAAAAGTTTCAACCTTTTTCTCATTTTTATCTAAATAAGAATTGAAAGTTTCCAACATATCTTTAGAAACTTGACTAGTCTTACTGCTCTTACCATTAAACATATTTGTCATTGTAGACTGAAAGTTTTTATATTCCTCGGCAGAACTATTTGTCTTTAGATAACTATCCAAATCTTTTGAAGCAAAATGTAAATTTGTTGTATTGGCAAATTGATCACCAAGCATACTTTTTAATATCTCCGGTACACCTACAATCATTTCAAAGTCGGCTTTAGTATTAGAACCATCATAGTACATTGGAGCTTCAAAAGATACTCCTGCAGCTGACGCTTTTACATTACTACTAATCTTTGTCTTATCTTCCTTATTCAACATCTTGCCATTAAAGTTTAGAGATACCTTCCCTGAATTTAGGACACTTAGTGCTGCTGCATCTATGTTAGTGCTCTTAATTCCTGTTGTAGTAGTTGCTAGCGTAATGTCATATGCACAGGATTTAATAGTTGAGCTATTTACGATACCCGTTTCTAACTTTACCTGTTGACTACAACCAGTAAGACCTACTAGTATAGCTATTGGTAAAATAATTGCTAAAATTGATTTTTTCATTAATTTAATTCCCCCTAATTTTCTTTACACGTATATATTATTACATAATTTTCAACAAGTTGCAATAGTTGTCGACGTTACAACCTCTTATAACGCTATTACCCTTATATAAAACCAGCCAATTTTATTATATGCAAATAACCTAAAACTGTTCTTATTCTTTTATTGATCTTTTAATATATTACAAGCAGCTAATTTTGTTTGGACCAATAAAAAAAATAGCAAGTCCTACATTTCTGTAAAACTGGCTATATCAACATTTATGGTGCGCCCAGAGGGAGTCGAACCCACGGCCTACAGATTCGAAGTCTGCCACTCTATCCAGCTGAGCTATGGGCGCATAATAAAACAATTTTTAAAAAGTCTTTAGTATAAATACTAAAGACTTCATATTGGAGCGGGTAGAGGGAATCGAACCCTCGTAATTAGCTTGGAAGGCTAACACTCTACCATTGAGTTATACCCGCATGTTTGGAGCGGGAGACGAGATTCGAACTCGCGACGTTCACCTTGGCAAGGTGACGCTCTACCACTGAGCCACCCCCGCAGAATTATGTTATACATATATAATTTCAAAATTTTCTTAATAGTAATGGTGCAGGTGAAGGGAGTTGAACCCATACACCCGAAGGCGCTAGATCCTAAGTCTAGTGCGTCTGCCAATTCCGCCACACCTGCATATTATTACTATTTTGGTGGCTTACCGGAGAATCGAACTCCGGACACCATGATTAAAAGTCATGTGCTCTACCAACTGAGCTAGTAAACCATATTGTAATTCAAATTTAAAATGGGGTGGACGATGGGACTCGAACCCACGACAACCAGTACCACAAACTGGCGCTCTACCAACTGAACTACGTCCACCATATTATGAATTTTTACTAATTAAAAAATAATTGGAGCGGGTAGAGGGAATCGAACCCTCGTAATTAGCTTGGAAGGCTAACACTCTACCATTGAGTTATACCCGCATATTGCATCATCTGCAATGCTGTCATTTTAATGGTCGGGGTGACAGGGATTGAACCTGCGACCTCATGGTCCCAAACCACGCGCGCTCCCAGCTGCGCTACACCCCGGCATATATTGAAAATGGTGCGACATCGGGGGTTTGAACCCCGGACACCCTGATTAAGAGTCAGGTGCTCTACCAACTGAGCTAATGACGCATATTTAATTGGTGCGTCTTAAGGGATTCGAACCCCCGGCCCACGCCTTAGAAGGGCGTTGCTCTATCCAACTGAGCTAAAGACGCTTATGTAATTTAATATGTATTAACATATTTGGAGCGGGAGACGAGATTCGAACTCGCGACGTTCACCTTGGCAAGGTGACGCTCTACCACTGAGCCACCCCCGCAGAATTATGTTATATATATATATTTTAAAAACTATGTTAATAGTAATGGTGCAGGTGAAGGGAGTTGAACCCATACACCCGAAGGCGCTAGATCCTAAGTCTAGTGCGTCTGCCAATTCCGCCACACCTGCATATTATTACTATTTTGGTGGCTTACCGGAGAATCGAACTCCGGACACCATGATTAAAAGTCATGTGCTCTACCAACTGAGCTAGTAAACCTAATTGGCTGGGAAGGCAGGATTTGAACCTACGGATGCCAGAGTCAAAGTCTGGTGCCTTACCGCTTGGCGACATCCCAGCATTAAATGGGGTGGACGATGGGACTCGAACCCACGACAACCAGTACCACAAACTGGCGCTCTACCAACTGAACTACGTCCACCATATGGTGCGTCTTAAGGGATTCGAACCCCCGGCCCACGCCTTAGAAGGGCGTTGCTCTATCCAACTGAGCTAAAGACGCTTATATACTTTAATATGCTTTCGCATATTTGGAGCGGGTAGAGGGAATCGAACCCTCGTAATTAGCTTGGAAGGCTAACACTCTACCATTGAGTTATACCCGCATATTAATGTTTTAGTGGTCGGGGTGACAGGGATTGAACCTGCGACCTCATGGTCCCAAACCACGCGCGCTCCCAGCTGCGCTACACCCCGATATCCATTAAACTTCTATATAATCTCGTTTAATGTCCTAAATTAACACTTTCGCCATAACCATTAAAATTCAATGATTTTTTCTGACGACATGGATTATTTTACACCATATAAATTAATTCGTCAATGCTTTTTTTAAAACTTTCGCTAAAATCTTATTAAATTCGGCTCTATGCCTTTTTTATCGATACTTATAATAGCGAAACTGCGATCTCCGTCTCTTGGCAATGATGCACTTCCGGGATTAATATACCATATCCCTTCTTCAAAATCAATTTTTGCAATGTGTGAATGTCCATATAAAACTATATTAGCTCCCGTTTCTAACGCCTTGTATCTTAATTTAGCCAAACTCTCTTTTACATTGTATCTATGCCCATGCGTTAAAAAAATCTTTTTACCACATATCTCTTCTAGTCGATCATTAGGCGTTAATGTACTAAAATCACAGTTACCTTTAACATTAATTATTTTACCTTTATAAAACTTTTGTATTATTAATACGTCCTCCACATTATCTCCCAAGTGGATCAACATATCCAATCCCTTTATTAGGCCTGCTAGCTGCTCTATACTGCTAATTATCCTATGAGTATCACTAATGACACCTATGCGCATTTTGAGTCACCCTCTTCATTGTTAAAGCATATAGTATGTTTAACTTATATTTTTTTTGTCTAATGATTTTAATTTTATACTAATTTTTGAAGTTCCATCTTTAATTTACCTAGGGCACTCCCCCTATGACTAATACCATTTTTTTCTTCATTACTCATTTGGGCAAAAGTTTTATTATATTTCGCTACAAAAAATAATGGGTCATATCCAAAACCATCTTCTCCTCTAAATTCATCAGTTATTATGCCCTCAACTTCTCCTTGCACTTTTATTATTTCATCTTCACTAATAATAAGCACCATTGCACAAATAAATTTAGCTTTTCTCTGCTCTTGCTTTGCGCCCTCTAAAAGATATAATAATTTTTCATTATTCGCTTTAGTATCTCCATGTACTCCTGCAAACCTTGCTGAGAAAACGCCGGGGGCTCCATTTAACGATTCTACTACTAAACCTGAATCATCTGCAAGCACCATATTTCCGTCAGCTATTTTATAAATTTCACTAGCTTTTATTTCTGCATTGTCCATAAATGTACTTCCTGTTTCTTCTACCTCAATATTAATATTAGCTTCTTCTAAAGATAATACTTCGAAAGGAAATTGTGATAAGATTTCCTTTATCTCTTTAATTTTATGATTATTATTGCTTGCAATTATTATTTTTTTCATTCTTATCCTCCTAATAATTTTCATTAAATTTATATACTGAATAACTCATCTATTGTAGGTGGCAAAACATCCTCTTCAATTTCATCTACTATTAAGATTCCTCTAGATTCAGTCATATTACCAATTATCGTAGCTCGTACTCCACTATCATTTAATTTATCTACTAGCCCTTTACCATTGCTCACAGTTATTAACATGCTTCCTGAGGATATAAACTTTAATGGGTCAATACTAAGTTTTTCACATACTTTATGTGTAATATCACTAATTGGCATTTTATCATTATAAACTTTAAATCCTAAATTACTAGCCTGCGCAACCTCCCATAATGCTCCTAGAACTCCACCCTCAGTTATATCATGCATAGAATTCACCCCAAACTTACCTGCTATAAGGCCTTCATTGACCACGCTAATGCTATCTACATAGCCTTTAGCCACTTCTATCTCTTTATGAGTTAGAACGCTATTTACCCTATCTAAATGGTCATTTACAACAATTGAGGTTCCCTCCATACATAATAGCTTAGTAACAACAACATCATCTCCTAATTTTGCTCCTGAAGTTGCTACTGCCGCATGTGCTTTGCTTTTTCCTATCGCAGTACAAGAAACAATTATTCTGTTAACGGCCTCAGTGACCTCAGTATGTCCACCTAATATCTCAACATTCATTTTTTTTGTTTCCTCATCAATTTCTTGCATAATATTTTTTATATCTTCAAGCGTAGATGTTGGTGGTACAAGAATTGTTACTAAAATCCCTATAGGTTCAACCCCACAGGAAGCTATATCATTACAATTTATATGAACAGCAAGTTTTCCTATATTTTTATCTGCTCCTGTTATTGGGTCAGTTGATACAACACACTCATATTCACCAAAGTTTATAACACTGCAATCTTCGCCTATCCCACTTCTAATTCTTATGTCACTTCTAACAACACTTTTATTCTCATTTATTATCTGTTTTAAGTCATCCCAATTTAGTTTTCCAACCTTCATTTAAATTCTTCCTCTCTAATTTCATAAAACTAGCACATTTTGATATATTTAATCATACTATTTATATAAGCATTAATTTATGGTGGTGATATGTTGAATTTTCTAGGACCTTTTTTAAGAATAAATACTTTAAACAAAAACAACATAAAAAATCAACTTTTTTACTTATCAAAAGAATCATTAAAAGATATAGTTTTTGACTCTAAATGCGGAGTATACATTCCCGCACAGGATTTAAGATCTAAATCTTTTTCTAAGATTGATATTAACACAATTAATTTAAATTCTCCACTTTTATGTATCTATAAAAAGGTGGATGCTAAATTAAAATTGAAAGAAGGCAATTTAAGCTGGAATGAAAACAAGTCAAAAAAAGAAACAACTGTTAGTAGCAATGCATTCATGACCTTATCATTATTAGAACTTGCAGACTATTATTATGGCTTTAAGGACATCGATGATAACAAATATGCCTTAGGTTGTATGCATCTTAAGTTATGCAAAGAACAATTAGAATTTTACGCCTCAAATTTCAGAAATAAAGACGGTCTTTTTGTAGATAAAAAAGATTTAACTGATCCTATGCACAAAGAATTTAATTTCGAAGATAAAAACAATAAATTCAAATATTCTGATCAGGCTTTTATGATGGCTGCTTACTACAAATATTCCTCTTATGATCAAAGTGAACACGAATATGAAAAATTTTCTCTAGATATACTAAATATGTTTACTCAGTATAAAGAAGAAATCTACAATGTTTCATTTGAGGAACTCAATAAGATATGCTTCGCCCTTAACATTTTCTACAAATACTCTGGCCTTGAAAAATGCCAAGATTTATTATTAGATTTTTTAGATCTTCTTATAGAACAATATAATGCAAGGCCAAATTTAATTATCAATGCAAAATTAGATCAATCTTGTATGCTCTTTATAAATTGTACTTTAATGTATAATAATACATCTATACTTAAGTTTAAAGACACTAGTGACGATTTATTTGAAAAACTTTCTAAATTATATGATAGTGAGAAAGGTATTTTACTAAAGGAAAGTGTCGATAAAGAGATAATTTATAATTCTGATGAACTTATACTTTACCTGTATAGTTTAATCTTATATTCTGATTTTAATAATATAGAAGATAATTCTCGTATGCTTCAAGATATTTTTAAAAATCAAATTTTAGACTCTGGTTTAGTTTTAAGTTGGCCTGATGCACCAGCCCTTGACAATATTGAGCATTATAGAAATTTTTCACTTAAATCAGAAGATTTGATTCAAGATGATGATTTCAGAATGCCTGAAGTTCCAACCCCTGAGAGTAGTGAATTAGCCTCTATTTTTATCAAAAATGTTGTATACAATAAAAGAAAGGAGAGTTTTAAACAAAGTAAATTATCCTTCGATAGCAATAAAAATATGTTTATTTTTTTCATAACAACATTTTTCCGTAATCAATAAAATTGGTTTAATGATTTTTGTTTATTCATTTTTCTTGGATTATGCTATAACTAAAAGTATATATTGCTTGAATACTTTCACTTAAACATGTAATTCTAAAATTTATTTTATTCACAGCTGCTAAAAACACAAACTGGCTACGCTCAAACATGTGTTTTCTTAACGCAGCTACGAATAAAACAAATTAAGAATTACTATGATTAAGTTCAAATGCATTCTTAGCAATATATACTTTTGTTAGCATAATCCAAGAAAAAAATGTGAAATACTCAGAAAACAAAATAATACAACATAGGTTTGCCATAAAGAGACAAGTCTATGTATTTTTTCGTAATTTTTAAAGTATCATAAATTTATTATCGATCTAATATATAAGAAGATTACGCCATAATTCATTTGAATAAAAACTACAATTTTTCTAAAGTTTGTCACACTTCAAGTTCATCAATTTCTAAATTATATTCATCTTTATTGTAGTCCTTGTTTCCAATTTTAAATATATTATACTATAGAAATGTTATAATATTGCTCATTAACAGAGCTTTAAATTAATTTGGTTAGCATTTAATTAATTACAAGTGTTTACTAGATCATAGTTTATTTATATACCAATCATAACATAACTTTCAAGTATAAGGGATTAATTCATCGCCTCATATAGAAAGACATTCTAACATAAACTTATACGATTTTCCGAAAAATTATTATTATCAAACTCTACATAAGATACATTGATTAACAATTTTTTTCTTATATTATGCTACTACAGGATATGTTTCGCATAATACATTTGAATGAGCTTTAGTAATTCTTTATTTATTTTATATATAGTAGCGTGAAGAAAAACATATGTTTGAGCGCTAGTAATCTGTACCCTTTGTCAAGGACAATTTGAAAAAAACTATACTAAATTATTAAGATGGTTTCTGTATTGAACAGGAGTCATCTTTTTCAAATCCCATTGATATCTATATCTATTATAATAGATCATATATTTTTTAATTTCTTTCTTTAACTCTACTAATGTTTGACATTCCTTTATGTTTGCCTCATCTTTGAAATGACCGAAAAATGATTCCTGTGGAGCGTTGTCCCAACAGTTACCACGTCTGGACATAGATTGTCCTATCCCACAGCTTTTAACGAGCTTTTGAAAGATTGGACTTGTATAGTGGCATCCTTGATCTGAGTTATACCGAATTCAGTATAATTCAGACTATACCGAAGAAAAAACTATGCCGAAAATTCATAAAAATCTTAATGGTGAATGTGTTTAATAATTCATTTTCGGCATAGTATTCGCTATACTTGAAGTACTTT
>NZ_JAHLEB010000006.1 GCF_018861735.1 Clostridium lacusfryxellense
GCCTTAATTTTTTGTTGATCTGAGATAATTGATTTTCTTCCCATAAAAAATAGCCCTCCTTATAGCAAACAGTTTTATTATTTAACTGTCTACCATAAGGGGAGCATATCACCATGGTATGTCCTTCTTTTGTTTTATATTAGGTTATTTTAGACAATATTTGAGGATAAAAAGAATATAATAGGATAATAAGAGGAGTAACAATATACTTTATTATTTTAGTTTCTATTATTGTAAATGTAAAATAACCAACAAAAGCCATACTAATTAAAATTATTATACTGTTCATATTCTAAACCTCACTACCTTTCTCCAGAGTGACTTACAATAAGAAACGAAAAAACATTGTAATTCCATTTAAAAACCTTATATAACAAATTATACATTGAAATATTATTAGTAATGCAACAATTCGACAGCCTACGGCCAAAACACTTTAGAGCTAGGATTATTCAGATTTTTATTTTTTATACCTACTACCCCTATTACATACCTTCCAACGCAACCACATAATTATATAAACTTTCTCCAGAGTGACTTGCAACAAGAAACGAAAAAACAATTGGAATTCCATTTAAAAACCATATATAACAAATTATACATTAAAATATTATTAGTTATGTAACAAACCTGCAGCCTACGGCCAAAACACTTTAGGGCTAGGATTATTCAGATTTTTTTATACCTACTCCCCCCCGTTACATACCTTCCAACGCAACTACACAATAATATAACCTTTCTCCAGAGTGACTTGCAATAAGAGGCGAAAAAACATTGTAATTCCATTTAGAAATTCTTCTTTTGCGCCTATAAAATTCCCGTAAGCCTGCCAGGAAGGCAGGCTAGCGAACCCGAGACAGGACGTCGAGTGTGAGCGCTAGGGCATTTTATATACGCAAAAGATTAGAATTTCTTAATAGAATTTCACGTTTCGAGCTCGTTTTGCAAGGCACGTAGGAGAATGCGCTATTACTTCATCGCCTGCTCAATTCCATCTCCCAATCCCTTTGCTATCTTATCTAAGTAAGAATCACTCATTAACAATTTCTCCTCAGAAGCATTGGATAAAAAACCAGTTTCCACTAAAATAACAGGAACCTTAGACCAATTAAATCCCGTCATATCGCTCCGTTCATTAACTCCTCTATTTTTCATACCAACAGTCTTAATTAAACTATTAAAAACTATCTCACCATATTCTTTACTTAACTTATATATACCACTCGTATTTTTAGTATTTGTAGGTACAAGCATTGATGCTCCATTAACAGAGTGGTTATTATCTCCATCAGCATGAATTCTTATAACTAAATCTGCATTAGCTTTATTCCCAACCTCAGCTCTCGCAATATTTCCAAGCATTTGGCTATTTTGAGTTTTAGTCATTATCACAGTATATCCTTTTTCCTGTAACACACTCCTTAACCTAACCGCTACTGCCATATTAACAACATACTCAGGAGTTTTTGTATTAATGCCCTGAGTACCACCTGGCTCTTTTACTTTCATTATGGTTGAACCTGGAGCTTGTTGTTCTTTCACTGAGCTAGTGACACTAGCATGACCTGGATCTATAACAATAACCTTTTTAGAACTTGAACTCTTTTTTTGCTTAGTTTCAGCCAATGCATTTGCTGTAGCAGCATCCTTCTTAGCTTTCTCCGCTAATTCTTTTTCTTTTATCAATGCATCAGCCTTCAACTTTTCATCTTCCTTAGCTTTTAACGCTGCCGCCAAAGCCTTTTTATCTGCCGAAACTTTTGCAAGCGCTACTACCTTAGCCTGTGAAACTTCTTCTTCTTTGATTTTTATAGCTTGTACAGATTTTTCATGTTTTTTTATTGCATAGTTTGTACTATATAAAGCCCCACCTATAATAAATAGACATATGAGCACTAACAAACTTTTTTTCTTATTTGACATATTTTTGCCTCCTAGCCTTTCTCTTCTTATATTAGAACATAATATTGCTTATTTTTATATACTTATAAATCCAATTATATCAGATACGTCAAAATAAAAAAAATGTAGAAGTATTAAATTCCAAACATTTCATAGTATTGCAACATGATAAAAAAGCTAAAATAGTAGTATTGAATTTTTTAAAAAGGAGGGATATTAATGATAGACAATAAAAATAACTATTATGATGAAGACCGCAATAAAATTGAAAAAGCTAATAGAAGAGATGAACTTAAAAGTATAGAAAAAGGCATATTAGACGAGAGTGACGAAATAACTAGTACAATAATAATGCATCATCAATTGAAACAATAAATTTATATGTAATAACATATACTTATTAGAAGGTACAGAACGAGTAATAAATTCGTTCCTGTACCTTCTGATATTTTAAATATTATACATAACTTGAAATATATAGAGTGTATATTAATATTATTTATCTCAAAATGTTAATTAAATCGTAAAAATAATATTTTCTATTTCTAGGTTTTCCATCTGAATAAATTATTTTTGCTTCTACTAATTTTCTTAAATAGCCATCTAAGGTTGTTGTTGGGATTGTCATTCTGCTCTGTATCTTATTTTTTGTTAGAATAGGAAATTCAAATATAACATCTATAATCTCCGTCATTTTGTTACTATTTATTACTTTTATACTTTTATTTATAACTATATTATATAGTTCATTAATTTTTTCAATTTTATCAATCAATTTATTTGATTCATTTATACATGCGGATAAAAAAAAGTCTATCCAATCCGAATAAATATTTCTTACTAGAACAATATCTTTTTCATATTGCTCTTCATCATCTTCTTTATTCGTCATACTAAATCTAGTTGCATTTAAAAGGTCATAGTATTTATATTTATCTTTTTCTAAGCTTTCACTTACAAATAGGTTAGCGCTACTTATAAACCCTTTACTATACAAATATAGAGGAATTAATATTCTTCCTATTCTACCATTACCATCTAAGAAAGGATGTATTGTCTCAAACTGTGCATGAATTATTGCTATTTTAATTAAATCGTTAATATCATCATTTTCATTTATAAATTCATCTAAGTTACTCATGTAACTATCTACAAGCTGTGGCTCCGGTGGAATATATGAAGCATTTTCTATCTTACTACCTTGCATTCCTATATAATTTTGAACAGATCTAAATTCTCCTGGAGTTTTACTTCCACCTCTAACTCCACCACCAAGTAATGTTTTATGTAAATCTTTTATTATTCTACTGCTTAGAGGCAATATCTTCAATCCATATACCCCTTCTTGTAGAGCAATATAATAGTTTGTTACTTCTTTAATATCATCTGTAGCATTTTTTTCATCTGATCTATATTCTAACATCTCATCAATAGTTACTTGGGTACCTTCAATTTTAGAAGATTCTAGAGCTTCTTTTAATGAAAATAAATCCATTAGGAGATCAGGTCTTACTTTTGAATTTTTTAATTTTTCATTATATATAGCGATTTCTTTATTTGCTTTTATTACTTTATTAAATAATCTTTCTTTATCAATTAATTTATCATTGGGCAACTCAAATGGTAAATATGGTTTTTTCATTTTGAAATCTCCTTTTATAAAACATTTTATCCAGTATTATCGTTCTATCACTATAAAGTATACCATTTAAAACTAAAAAATACACCTTTTAGTTTTAAATTAGTTACTTTGATATTATATTTAAAATGCTCACATTAATACCACAAAAAAAATAAAAGCTAGTAAAATAAAATTTTACTAGCTTTTCCATATCTATTCTAAGGGAGAGGGATTGTGCTTCAATATTAATTTTTCTTTCTCTTGGGGGATAAAGACAATTAATATTTTCTATATACTTATTATATATCCGTTTAAGTTATTTGTCAATAACTATTATTAATTAATATATTTTATACAGCAAATTCCTCAAATTGTTCTTCACCTTGTAAAATGAACTTATTAATAATGTGTGCTACCCCATCTTGCTCATTAGTTTTAGTTATAAAATTTGCAACTTTTTTAACTTCTGGAAACGCATTTCCCATAGCAACGCCTAGTCCTGCATATTCTATCATATGAATATCATTGCCTGCATCTCCTATACATATAACTTCTTCTTGCTTAATATTTAATTTTTCTGCAAGAGCCGCTACTCCCGCACCTTTATTAACTGCTTTATTAAGAAACTCTAAGTAGAAAGGTGCACTTCTAACTACTGTATATTTACAACTCACTTCTTCTGGAATCATTTTAATTATTTCTTCTATAATTTCTTCCTTATCTACAAACATAACCTTAACTATAGTAGTATTTACATCCACATCATCCACAGCGATTATTTCACTTGGAATACCATTCCAACTTGCCTCTTGCCTTGTATACTCACTGTCTTTAGGAGAAATTACTGAATCCTCCGTTAACGCATGTATATTCACATTAAGCTCTTTGCTTAGCTTGTACAGATCTTTATAATCTCCAAGAGTTAATGGCAATTTAGATATAACTTTGCTACCTTCAGCACTTTGAACAAGCGCTCCATTAAAAGCTACTGCATAGTCATTCTCTGAAGTTAAATTAAGTTCTTCTAAATATCTTTTAAATCCAACTAATGGTCTTCCTGATGCTAGTACAACTTTCACTCCATTTTCCCTGGCTTGTTGTATTGCCTGAAAATTTGCTAACGAAATTTTCTTTTCATCATTTAATAATGTCCCATCCATATCTATTGCTATTAATTTATACATTAATTACCTCCGTGTAACCACATTTCTTAGAAACAATTTAAGTATATCATAGAAATTTATAAGTAATGGATTACATTATAAAAGTTAATATAGTACTTTTATTTAAGCAAAATATGTTTTATAATTACTTTGTAAATATTATTACCTAATGCTTATTATTAAAATTAACTGGAGGAACACAAATGTTATTTAACTTAAATGAATTTTTAATGTCGATATCCTTTGCTTTGGATTTCGTTGAGTTGGACCTTACTGGCGCAACATCTAATCACAGCAAAAGAGTATCTTACATCTGTTATAAATTAGGAGAAAACTTAGGCCTAACTAAAAAAGAATTGTATGATTTAACAGCACTAGCAATTCTACATGATAATGGCATTAGTGAAAAAAGCCTACACGACACATTATTAGGATCTGAGTTACAAAACTTTACTATAATAGAGCGTAAAAAGGAACATTGCACCGCAGGAGAAAACAACATTAATAAATTTCCATTTTATTCTAATGTTAAAGATGTGCTTTTGTACCATCATGAAAATTGTGATGGTACAGGCTTTTTTAATATACTAGGAAATGATATCCCATTAATGTCTCAAATAATTCATCTTGCAGATATTCTCGATATTACTTTTGATTTTGAAAATTTTAATAATGAGGAACATGATAAGCTTTTAACTTTTATGTTAGTTAATCGTAATATTATATTCTTTGATAAAATAGCTAATGCATTCCTAGATGTGTCTACTCATAAAAGTTTCTGGCTAGATTTAAAAAGAATGTTTATTGCAACTGCTTTAAAAAATCTAATTCCAGAGTTCTCAATAGAATGTACATTTAAAGAAATACGAGATATTACAAAAAACTTGTCAAGAATAATAGATTCCAAATCTCCCTATACCCAGCTTCATTCAAGTGGACTCGCAGAAAAAGCTGCAAAATTAGCTGTACATTATGGATATAGTGAAGAAGATACCTATGAACTCATTATAGCTGCAGACTTACATGATATAGGTAAATTAGCTATGCCAAGTTCTATATTAGAGGCCAAAAGAAAACTAACCATAGATGAATATGAGGTAATAAAAGAACATAGCTATTACACTAGAATTGCACTTCAAGGAATTAAAGGCTTTGATAATATAGTAGAATGGGCATCAAATCATCATGAAAAATTAAATGGTGAGGGCTATCCATACGGAAAAGATCGTAGTGAACTAGATTTTAACTCTAGACTACTGGGATGCCTTGATATATACCAAGCTTTAACTGAAGACCGACCTTATAGGGCCTCCCTAAACCATAAAGTTGCAATGCGAATCCTAACCGATATGAAGAATGATAGTTTTATTGACAGTAAAATTACAGAAGATATTGATTATATCTTCAGCTAGTAATTTGCTTTTATTAGCAACCTACACCTCCCCTTTGAGAATGTTTAAATTTTTATTGAAAATTGTGCTTTTAACATCATATCAATGTTATTGTATAAATAAATAATGACATTTTTACTAAACTAATGTAATATTATATGATATAATGTTCTAAACACATTATGTAAAATTATCCATTTTCTTTTAACAAGGGGGACTAAAAATATAATGCTAAAGAAAAAAAAATCGTTAAGTATAATCCTAACTATCATTATTTTAGCATCATTTTTTTATGTTATCTTCTCCTTAAATAAATTGACTTTGCCAAATACAACATCAAACGTTAATTCGCAAAAAGGTGTTTTAGAGCTTTCTAATTGGGATTTTGAAAAAGATGGATTTACTGCACTTGATGGTGAATGGGAATTTTACTGGAAACAGTTATTATCCCCACAAGATTTAATTTCACAATCTTATATACCTTCTTATGTGCAAGTTCCAATGGCTTGGAATAAATCCAATAAAAATTATAGTTCTAGTGGATATGCTACATATAGTTTAACTATAAATTTAAATTCAAAATATAAAAATGCTCCCTTAGGCATAAGCGTTCCTTCAATGTTATCCTCATACAAATTATGGGTAAATGACAAGCTCTTTTCTTCAAACGGAACTGTTGGGACTAGTAGTTCTTATAATCTCCCCAAATCTTTACCAATATCTAGTTATTTTATGAATAACAGCACTAAAGTTAATTTAGTTCTTCAAGTATCCAATTATAACTTTAGAGACGGTGGTACCTGGGATAAAATACATTTAGGAACACAATCTCAAATTACGAACCGACGTGAGGCATTAATTGCGGTTGAATTCTTTTATTTTTCTGTACTACTAATAATGGGATTATATCACCTTCTTTTATATATCTTTAAAACTGATGATGCATCCAAGCTTTATTTTGGTGCGCTTTGTATAACTATATCTTTAAGGTCATTAGTTATTGGCAACAAATACTTTTTATCTTTGCACAATGGATTGAGTTATAGCCTCGATATAAAACTACAATATTTAACCTTTTATGCTGCATCTTATTTTATGCTTTCCTATGTATTTATAATTTTTAAAAATACATCGTCAAAAATTATCAATAAAATTTGTAAATATATTTGTATGTTTTTTATAATTGCTACAATTTTCATTTCTCCATTAAATGCTTCTAAAATCCTTATAGTATTTCAACTATCCTCATTGCTAATGATTGGGTATGGCACTTTTGTTATATTAACATCATACCGTAATAAAACAAAAGGATCATTATTTTTTTTAATTGCTTCCTTAGCTGCTATTATAATAATCGCCATGTCCGTACTCCATTATATTGGTTTAAATAATATTAATGACTACTCATTATTAGGATTTTTCATTTTCATACTTTTACATTCTTTTATAATGGCAATGAATCAATCGTCATCATATAAACGAATTGAAAATTTATTAAAAGTAAATGATCAGTTCCTTTTAGCTGAGAAACTTCGTGAAGCTACCTTCCTTCTAAATTCCTCTTTGAATTTAGATGATGTCTTGGATGGATTATTAAAGGGGCTTAAAGAATTAGTACCTTATGATAGCGCATCATTTTTCATGGAGAAAAACAATCACTTTACTGTTACTGCAGCATATGGTTTCAAAAACAAAGATGAAGTGTATAAGATTTGTATTGATAAGGATGAAGATAAATTATTTAAAGAAATATACGAAACTAATACTACCTTACTAGTTTCTAATGTTAAAAACGACCCACGTTTTACGCATTACACAAGCCTTACCACTATTGAAAGTTGGATGGGAATACCAATAATATTTAAGAATAAAATTATTGGTATATTAACACTGGACTCTATTGAAAAGGATATTTATAATAGTTACCACACTGACGTAGCCTTATCTTTTGCATACCATGCTGGAATTGCTGTAGAAAATGCTAAATTACATGCTGAAACTAGCCGCCTTGCGCGTATTGACCCTCTAACAAATTTATATAATAGGCGAAGTTTCTTTGAGCTTTCAAATATAAGCTTTAATAAAGCAAAAATATCCTCAAAAACTATTTCATCTATTATGATTGACATTGATGACTTTAAAAAAATCAACGATAGACTAGGTCACCATATCGGTGACTTAGTATTAAAACGAATTGCTAAAGTTTGCTCTGAAAATTTAAGCAAAAATCATATTTTAGGTCGTTTTGGTGGTGAAGAATTTATTGTATTATTACCGGACACCTCCTTTAAAGAGGCCGAAATACTTGCAGAAAGTCTTAGGCAAGCTATAGAAAATAACCCTCTAGTTATTAGAAAATCAGATGCAATACCAATTACCTCAAGCCTTGGAGTTTCGTCACTTACCCCTACTCTTCAAGAATTGGATTTCCTGTTTATATCAGCGGATAAAGCTATGTATCAGGCAAAACATCTAGGCAAAAATAGAGTTGAGTCAGTAGATTTAGACTGTATAGACATAAAAGATATATGTGATTTCACCGAAGTTTCTTACCATGAGTAACTTCGGTGAAATGCTTATCTTATAAAATTCATAAATACTTTTTCTTCGCCCGTGCTCTCTTTTATGTGTTCTTTTCCTAGTTCGACAAGATTCATTAACCAAGCCATATTCTTACCTAAAATTCTCATAATTTGCATTCCCTCTTCATCTTTAACTGCTTCCCCTGGTGCATTCCCAAAGATTACATTCCAATAATTCGAAGTAGGCATTGCCATTTCAGAATAATTAATAAAATTATTCAATTGATCAAATACTGGCACACCACCTGCTCTTCTTACTGCAACAACACTAGCCCCCACTTTATGACGAAGCATACTTCCATTAACAGATGTTACAAGAAATGCTCGATCCAAAAATGATTTCATTGTTCCAGCTATAGCTGCGTAATGTACAGGTGACCCTAAAATAATTCCATCGGCTTCCTTCATTTTTTGAATCCACTCATTAACCTCATCATTTTTAATAACACATTCTTCATTCATATTTCTACTGCATCCACCACAGGCCAAGCATCCGCGTACTACCTTATTTCCTACATGAATAATCTCTACCTCTATATTCTCTTTTTCAAGCTCAACAGCTACTGCTCTTATTGCCTCATAAGTGTTTCCATTTTTATTAGGACTTCCGTTAAATGCCAATACCTTCATAATCCTTACCTCCATATATTTTTTTACTATACTTATTTACCCATGCGCTCATTATAAGGCTGCATATTCCAACTAACAAGTACGCACTTTGTAGTTAGAATACTTACCTCTAGGTAAGTAATTGCCTTAAAATAAGCCTTACTGTCATCTCTATGCTTAGCTCCTGCCATGTATTAATTTGCTATTACGAAATAGCTAAGTATATAATATAACTCTAATGTAATTTAATTAAACTATTCTTATCTTGGAATAACAGAAAGTAGGTATGCAATGATAAACCATAATGGTAAAACTTATATATGCTTATTAGATTTTGCAATGGACTTTATACGTGGTAAATGGAAAGCTATCCTATTATGTCATTTATACGATGAACCTAAAAGATTCCTAGAACTACAAAGAATAACCTCAGGAATAAGTCAAAAAGTATTAAATGAAAATCTAAAAGAATTAATAAATGATGAATTAATAGATAAGATAATCTACGCAGAAATCCCACCTAAAGTAGAATATTTCCTTACAGATAAAGGTCAAAAACTCACTAAAATAATTAAAGAAATCGAAGAATGGTCTATAAGCTATTATTCGCACCTAGACAGTAAATGTACTAAATCTGAATAAACACACCTGCTACTTTAATTTCAACTAAAAAAAATCTTGATTATTAAACAATCAAGATTTTTTTTATTCATCACTTTTTAACTAATATTATAAAAGTATTTACTTAAATATCAAATTTTTCCCCATTTTTTTCGCTCTCAATCCCCATGTAAAGATAACTTACCCCTTCATACCATAGCTTAGTGTCTTCTTTCTCCAAAACACTATAAGTTCTAGAGTTATAAACCTCTATTAATGCCGCTTGCCAACTTATATTATTATTTTTAGATAATAATTCCGTTACCATAGCTACTTTTAATGGAATGAAAATGTGGACATTTTCCTGTGTCACCTTAGCTAATGTCATACTATATCACCTCGCATTTAATAAATCTTAATAGGTTAATTGCCTTTAATGAGTGAAAGGATATTTGATCATCTAATTTATATGTTCTAAGTTCTTTTATCGCAGTATCAAAATCCATAAATCTATTTTCAAAAGCATTTAAACATGCATAAACCCTATCATCTGCTACCGAACCTTTTACAATATCAAAGCTATGAGAATAGTTTATTACCATTCTATTATTCACAACAAAATTTAACCAATTTTTGCTTGCCCCCCTAAATACTTTAATATTTAAATCTTTACTAACAATTATCTCATCTGGAATTTCATAAATAGTTATAAATCCATTAACTGTTTCTTCTCTTCTTTGCTTAATTTTAGCCCATTTATATGCCTGTTCTTTACTAGTGGTAGTATAAAATCCATTACCAAAATCTAAAGTTCTGTTAGCTTTAATAATTGTAGGTTTCTCAACTGACACATTACTCCCATGATACAAAATCAAAGCTTATACCCCCTATTTTTTAAAAATATTTCTATTTCTTCAATAATATACTCTTTTCCTTGAGTATGAATAATTTCATATCCATCAGTCAAAAAATCAATGACCTTACTCTCATTGAATAAATTAGCTACATCTTTTCCCTCCATGCTATGTTCAATTTTAAAATTTTCTATACAAAATGAAATGAATTCTATTAGTTTCTCTTCTTTACTCATTTTAACCATAAACTCACCCTTCCTATATATATTATTTCACATGTTTTTTAGTTTATTCTACAAAATATTAATTCCATCTATATCGATAATAAAAACATTATTATAAAAGTTTCTATTACAATATTATAACATGTATTGGCTGTATACATAAATAGTAAATTTGTTAATAAAGTAAACACTTAGTTTCCTTATCAAGTTAGAAATCCAACAATTATTAGTACTACAATAACTATTAATTTTTCTTAGATTATGCTAACAAAAGTATATATTGCGCAGAATGCGTTTGAGCAAGCCTTAGTAATTCTTAATTTATTTTATTTGCAGATGCGTAAAAAAAATGTATGTTTGAGCGTTAGCGAGTTTACATTTTTTAGCAGCTGTTAATAAAATAAATTTTAGAATTACTTAGCGAAGCGAACGCATCTCCAGCAATATATACTTTTCGTTATAGCATAATCAAAGAAAATCACTAAACTTTTCTATCGCGAATAACCATACTTATTTTTTCTATTACATCCTCTGCAGTAATACACGATGTATCAATAACTAAATCATAGTTTTCCTCTTCCTCTATATCAACATTATAAAGAGATCTAAACCTTGAAACCTCAAGTCCCCTTCTTTGTGAGATATGCTCCTTAGCATCAGCCCTTGAAGAATAATTTTCTGACTTCCCTCTCTCACTTGTCATAGACCTATCTACTGCAATATCTATATCTACTTTTAGATATATTTTAAATGAATCCGGTATAAAATTCCATGCAAGCCTAGCATCAAAAATAAAGTTATCTTTTTCTTTTCCAATTTCAATAGTTTTATCGTCAATATCTTTATCTAATTTATTGTTAAACACGTAGGTATTGTACTCTGTTATAGACATACCCTTTTCTACCGCTAATTTCCTTTGTAATACACCCACACTATAATAAGTATAATCAAATTTCTCACTTATAGCCTTGCCAGCACAGCTTTTACCAGAATATAAGTCTCCAGTTATAGTTATTTTCAATTCTAGCTCATCTCCTTTCTTTAAGGAACATTCAAATTAATTATTAAATAATTCATATTAAAATTATACCTTAAAACTATAATATTAAACAGACCTACGCAGTAACAACTAGGGTGCGTTATTCATATTATATAAGATAACTATTATTACCATAGATTACTAAAAGGAGGTTTAAAATGTACGAAAATCCGTATCTTGTGTATGATCCGAATTTGTTACAAAAATCCTTAGAAGGGATTAAAGCAGCAGTTCAAGGTGAAAAAGAAGATGAGTTATTCTATGATTACTTAATAAACATTGCAAAATCAAACGACGATAAAAAAATTATTGAATCTATACGAGATGATGAACGTCACCACAACAAAATTTTTAGACAAATATACAATAATATCACAGGAATTGATGTATTAATTACTGATGATGATGAAGAATTTATAAAACCAACTTCTTACCTTGAAGGTATTAAGAGGGCATTATTTGGAGAACTAAGTGCCGTTGAAAAATATAGGGAAATTAGAAGAGGTCTTCCATCTACAATGTATAGAGACATACTATTCAATATTATAACTGATGAAATTAAACACAGCGCAAAATACAATTACTTATTCACATTAAACAGTTCAAAAAGGAAATAATCCACAATTAACTCGCAATAAGCAATAATAGTTAACAGCTATTATTGCTTATCATCTTAAAATGGACTTTTTATACCCTTAAATCCAAGTGTTCCTGTTAATTTATCATCTTTAATTTCAAGACTATTTATATTTAAAGGAAATTTATCTGTATTGATTTTTACTATATTGTCCTCAACATAAAATACATCTTCTTTACTATGCTTTGAAATTTGTGACATTATAGTTTTTTTAGGTAATGTTAGCTTCCCAATCTTAAAATCGTCGGCAGCGTATGTAATTTCCCCGTCTAGAACACCTATCTTTCCCGTAGTTGAGAATACTAAATTGATTTTTTTATAAGTGATGGGAGCTTCAATTAGAAATTCACCATCAAGCATTTTCGTATTAATCTCCTTAATAGTTATCTCTCCCTTACTTATAGGGTTTTTAAAATATAACCCAATTAACCCATTCATGTCCTCCTGAGTTATTTCAAATTCGCCACCATTTTTCAAAATATCCTTTGTAAGTTTCTGCAATACATTTGGCGATGCTGTTTTCTGAGTGACTTGTTGGCCATTATATAATGACATATATACTAAAATCGCGAATGCCACGAATATGATAATCGGCATAATCTTTAATTTATTTTTCTTTACTTTCTTAGTTTTAGACATGTTCCCCTCCTTAATTTCCGCACTTACATTTTATCACATATTTTATAAAATCAAAAACTATCAAATACCTTTTATGTATTTGATAGTTTTTTTAATCATATAATAAATTATAGTCCGAACGCCTTTATTAGATCTCCCAAGTTATCTTGATCAACATTTACAATTAATGCTGCCTTAAGTCTATCTTTGCTAGCAACATCTAATTTATCATAGCTAGACTTAACAGCACTTTTATCTACCATTGCATTATAGGAAGGATTATCCTCCATTTTGCTCACAGTTGATATAATTTGTGATATTACTTTCTGCTCTTTTAAAGTATCTACCTGCTGATATGCATCACCTAAGTCCTCTTGAACCTTTTGCAATGAATCTTTCCTAGTCTCCGTTACTTCCACGGTCCCTCTTGAAGGACTTACTGATGTACCTTTTGTAGAACCTTCTGAAATAGCTACTAATTTCTGATTTTCCTCATTCATAATATTTTCTGAGGATGTTCCTGTGACTTTTGCAGTCGATGTCCCTACTATTTTATCATCTTCAATCTTAAAACTATCTATCTTAAAAGGAGTGACACTTTGATCTATTTTTATTATATTGTCCTTCGCATAAATATTTTCATTATTAAACTTTGTAACTTGAGCCATAACTAAATTTTTAGGTAATGTTATCTTGCCAATTTTAAAATTAACTGGAACATATGTAATTTTCCCTTCAGAAATATTTAATCTTCCTCTTGTTGAAAATAATACCCTAACCTTCTTGTACCTATTATAAGTTATAGGCGCTTCTATTAAAATCTCGTCATCTACTATTTCTATATTAACTCCCGAAAAGGCTAAATTCCCCTCTGTTTTAGGTTTTAATAAGTTGCTTAACTCATCTATATCCTTTTGAGTTAATTCGAACTTACCACCTTTTCCGTGGATATCTTTAAGTTTATTCATAACCTCTATTGTATTTGTCTCTTTAAGCACCATTCCGCCATTATATAATATTCTATATGAAAAAACCGATAATGCCCCTAATATAATAATTAGTGACCCTATTAGTATATGTTTTTTTGCATTTTTACTTTTCGACATATTATCCTCCTATTTGCACTAATATAAATATATTAACACATGTAACATCTTTTTAAAATACAAATCATATAATTAAACAATGTTTAAGTAAAATTGGTCATATTATACTAATATAGAAAATTGCGGTCCAAGCTCTTAATATGGTATTATATATCTAATGAATTAACACCTAGGAGGATATTATGGGAACTAAAAAAGCACCTTATGCTAATCGAAAAAAACATTATGACACTCTATTAAAAAAACAAAATGAAGCCATCGGTTTTATAGGATTATTAAGATTAATAGTCTTTGTATCTGGAATCGGATTTACCATTTTCTTTTTTATGAAAACCTCATACTATTTAAGCATTTTTATATTAATTATTACAATTATAACGTTTGTAACTTTGGCAATTAAACATAATAAGATAAAACACAACAAGATAAGGTGTTTAATTTTATGTAAAATTAATGAAGATAGTTTAAAACGTCTCAATAACAATTGGAAAGATTTTGCTGATAATGGTGATGATTTCATTGATGAGGATCATAGCTACTCTAGGGACCTAGATATATTTGGCGAGAACTCCCTTTTTCAATGGATAAATACCTGCGTAACTTATCTTGGAAGACAAAAACTAAAAGGTGCCCTCTCAAAACCTAAATATAACATTGAAGAAATACATAAAAGACAAGATGCTATAAAAGAACTTGCAAATAATGTTGGGTGGACGCAAAGGTTTGCTGCAGAATCAATACTTAGTGAAAATAAAAATCATGATCCAGAAGCCTTATTTGATTGGGTAAAAGACAAAAATGATTTTTTCTTGAAACCAATAGTAATACTCCTAATAAGGTTAATACCAGTATTTACTCTATCTCTTTTGGTATTATCTTTTGTTTTCTCAAATATATCATATAGAATATTCCTCATAGCAATTGTCCTTCACATAATACTTCTTGTAATCGGCTATAAAGAAGTAAGTAAAAATTTAGATACTATATTTCAATATAAGGATACTATTCTTATTTATAATAACCTTATTAAGCATATTGAAAAGAAAAATTTCAAATCAGATTATTTTATAAAATTAAAAGAAAAACTTATAAATAAAGAAGGCATGAAAGCCTCTTTTCAAATTAAAAAATTAGTTAATCTAGTAAACTTAATATCTGATAGAAAAAATATTTATTATTTACCAATAAATATCCTACTATTATGGGATTATCAATGTTTAATTAATCTTCAACGCTTTAAAAAGGCCAGTGGCTCTGATTTAAAACCATGGCTAGATGTTATAGGTGAAATAGAAGCACTAAACAGTTTATCGATAATATCTTATGATCATAGCGATTGGGCTATGCCAAAATTCCAGGAAGGCACCCCTATATTTAATGCTACGGAAATGGGGCATCCGCTACTTGGAGATACAAGAGTATATAACAATATCTATATTGAAAAGTCACAAAACGTTCTTCTAATAACAGGATCGAATATGTCTGGTAAAAGTACACTGCTTCGGACCACAGGTATTAATTTGGTTTTAGCTTATGCTGGTGCTCCCGTATGTGCTCAAAATTTTAGTTGTTCTATAATGGATATTTATACCTGTATGAGAACAAGTGATAATTTAGAAAAAAATATTTCATCTTTTTATGCAGAACTTTTAAGGATAAAAAAACTTGTAACTGCTACTGAAACCAAAACCCCAATTTTCTTCTTATTAGATGAGATCTTTAAAGGAACAAACTCAATAGATAGACATACTGGCGCTAAGATATTAGTTGCTAAATTAAGTACTGAGAATGCATTAGGTTTTGTATCTACCCATGACTTAGAACTTGGCGACATTGAAAAAACAAATAGAAGAGTTAAAAATTATCACCTTAAAGAATATTATAAAGATGATAAACTCTACTTTGACTATAAACTAAGAACTGGTGTGTCAACAACTAGAAATGCATTATACTTAATGAAAATGGCAGGCCTTGAAATTCCACCTGATATTGAACTTCCTAAATAAAAGTAAATCTAGATAAACTAAAATATATCTAAAAATAAAAACTATCAAAATACACTTTGTATTTTGATAGTTTTTTTATTTTTATACTAGAGTCCAAAAGACTGCCTTAATTCTTCAACACTTTTCCCATTAATACTTGTAAATAATGCAATCTTAAGTCTATCCTTACTCTTAGGATCAAGATTGCTATACATATTTTTAACAGTAACTTGGTCCGCTATTGAATTATAAGATGGATTAGATTGAAGTTTACCCACTGCTAAAATCATTACTGACAATACTTTTTTTTCATCAGGAGATTCTACCTTAGAATATGCATCCTTTAACTCACCATCTACCTTGCTTAATGCAAGACGCTTATTTGCTGCCTGTACCTGGACATCTAAAGTGTTTCCCTCTTTTTCTTGCGTAACCTGTCTGGATTTTTCAACTTCTGCTCTAATTTTCTCTAATTTTTTCTTTTCTTCTAATTCTCTATTTTTGTTTGTGGGATAACTATAACCCTCGATACTTTGATTTTTTTCTGATTTATTCATCTCTTCAGTGACACTTTGTGTCTCTTGATGTTTTGTTATTTCTCTACCTACCGCTGCCCCAGTTTTGTTGCCAAGGTTGTCAAATAACATTTTGATGTCGAACTTCTGGGCTGTTCCTAATATCTTATTATCCATAATCTTAAAATTATTAATTTTAAAAGGAAATCTACTTGAACTAATTTTTATTAAATCATCCTCAACATAAAGATTTTTATTACTAATCTTTAAAATCTGGCTAATCACTAGCTTTTTTGGTAAGGTCAAATTCCCAATTTTAAAGTTCTCCATAACATATGTAATATTTCCATTCAAAAATTTTAGTCTTCCTCTGGAGGTCAAAAGTAAATCAATTTTTTTGTAACTTATAGGTGCTTTAATTAAAATCTCATCATTTAACATTTCAACATTAACTCCCTTAAGAGTTATATTACCCTTATTTTTAGGATTCGCAAAATATAAACTACAAACCTCATCTATATCCTTTTGAGTTAACTCGAATATCCCACCTTTTGCCTGTATACCTTTAAGTTTTTTAATAATAAGCATTGACTCAGTTTTCTTAAAAGTAACGTCACCATTGTATAAGATAGTTGCTGCAAAAGCTGATATTAATACTGATAAAATAATTATTGTCCATATAAGTTTTGTTTTCAATTTATGAATTTTAACCATATTACCCCCTTTTGCCTAATACTTCTATGTTATCATATTTAATGCAATTTTGAATCTTCAATTAGATTATTAACAAAAACTTATTCCCAAGGTTACATCTAAAAAATTTAATTAGCAGTTCATCCATGTATATATTTTAGCATTTTCCCTATGTTTCAATAGGTTTTTTATCTCGTTTTAGAGCAAAATAATAACATAGGAATATGGTGAAAGGAGAAACCTTATGAAAAATATTTTAAAATTTAAAAATTTAATTATAATGATTTCGCTCATAACAATTTTAAAAGGTTTTTTCTTATCAGACTTTGTTAGCAAAAACAAAGACCATAAAGATAAATATGGTGTTTATCTAGTATTATCTGAATGATTCAAAAAAATACATTTAATTTTTTAAAAAAATTGTATAAGTCAACTTCCTAAAGAAGACTTATACATTTTTTTATTTTTATTATTTTTCGCCTTTAAATCCTTGTTTTTCAATAGCAGCCTTAACTTTTGGATAATATACATATTTATATATACCTGATATTTCTTCGCTCCAACTTTTATTAAGTCTACCATTTGTTACCTTTATCATATGCTCTTTAAGTTCTTTATCATATTCTAAAATTTTTGATTTCAAATCCTTATTATAAACTTCACTATGATAAACTACTTCTTTAGGAAACCTTGGTTTTAATTCTGACTCCTCAGCTGGATGTCCAATTACAAGTCCCACCATTGGAAATACAAATTCAGGTAGCTCTAAAAGTTCCGCTACTGCTTCTGCCTCTTTTCTTACTCCTCCAATAGGTACAATTCCAAGTCCTAAAGACTCTGCTGCTGCAATAGAATTACTAAGTGCCAATCCTACATCTACTGCACCTACTAGCCTTGCTTCTTCACTATCAGTAATTACTAGCTTCTCACCATTTATTTCTGCAGCCAATTTAGCTCTATAGAAATCCGCACAAAACACTAGAAAAACTGGTGCCTTATCTACATACACTTGATCTCCCACAAGCTCAGAAAGTTTCTTCTTTTTTTCTTTATTCTTCACGCTAATTATAGTAACTTGTTGCCCATTTATAGAAGAAGGTGCCGCTTGACTAGCCCCTATTATTAAATATAAATCTTCATCACTTACTACATCAGCTTTATAATCTCTAATTGATCTATGATTATTTAATAACTTTATTATTTCATTCATATCTCCATCTCCATTTACTTATTACTTCCTAATAATATTTATTGTTTACATGATACTCTTTACCATTTTCTTTGTCAATATCCAGTTTATGTTTGCTAATTATTTTATATAACTTTATTCTATATTTATCCATAATTCGAAAAATACGAGTATAATTAAATTTAAAGATTATGATGAAGCCATTAAATTTTACACAAAGAAACTTCATTTTACATTAATAGAAGATACATACCAACAAGAACAAGATAAACGTTGGGTGGTAGTTGCTCCGCCAAGTTCGTCAGGAACCACAAAAATTACGGTAAATTTCCTGTGAGCAAAGTATATTATTTAGGAGGTAAATGGGTATGAAAAAAGGATTAATAATAGGTGGAATTATAACTGTATTAATAGTAGGGTTGGGATTTGGTGCATATTTTAATATAGTAAACAATATAAAAAAACAAAAAGCACTACAAATTATACAAAAGGCTGAAGAGAAGAAAGCAAATGATGAAAGAGTAGCCAAACAAGCAATAAAAGACTCACATATTATGGATGAACGACGAGTTTATATTAGGATGCATGCAATGATAAACACAAAAATAGTATCAATAGATGAACGGTATATTGGTTTAATATCAATAAATAATGGGACTTGTGATGATGTTTTACAAATCATAAAAGATAATAATTATAATGATGGTGATATATTAACTTCATATATAAATAGTTGGATAAAGAAAGACTTTTCGAATGCAGTTGCAGAACATAACTACATTTGGGAAAAACTCGGTGGTGGAGAAGGCAAAGCAATTAGTTTAAAATAATAAATGAAACCTAGCCATTAAATTAGTTAGGTTATTTTTATGTATAAAATTACTGCATAAAATACAGGTACAGCCGACATACGTGGTATTAAACCCTATAGCCTACCGGCTAAAACCTTTTGATCATGGAATTATCCAACATATTAATATAACTGCTGCATAATAATATGAACCTTCTCCTTAGTGACTTGCAATAAGAAGCGAGAAAACATTGAAATCCCATTTAGAAATTCTTCTTATAAAAATATAAAATTAAGAAACTAGCTTTTACGTTAAATATCCACACCCTATCGTCTAATAAACTTTAGGGTGTGGACTATTTACTCTTCTTTCAGAAGTTTTCTGCATAAAATTATCTATTATATATTAAACCCGATGGCCTACCGGCTAAAACCTTTTGATCATGGGATTCTTCTTATAAAAATATAAAATTAACAAACTATCTTTTACGTTAAATATCCACACCCTATCGTCTAAAAGACTTTAGGGTGTGGATTATTCACTCTTCTTTCAGAAGTTTTATTTTAAAAATTATCTATTATATATTAAACCCGATAGCCTGACGGCTAAAATCCTTTAGATTAGAAAATTATTGCTCTATTTAGAGATTCTTCTTTTTAAATCTTATAATCAAAAATTATTTGTTTTCAACCCCGCCGCCTACCGGCTAAAACCTTTTGATCATGGAATTATCCAACATATTAATATAACTGTTGCATAATAATATGAACTTTCTCCATAGTGACTTGCAATAAGAAGCGAAAAAACATTGAAGTTGCATTTAGAAATTCTTCTTTTTCATGGGCAAAAGATTAGAATTTCTTAATGAAATTTCACGTTTCGAGCTCGAATGCAAGGCACGCAGGAGAAAGTTCATATGGATTGCACCCTCTTATTTGCTATATCCTTCTGGATGACTTTCATGCCATTTCCATGCAGTTTCTATAATAGTTTCAAGTGATGCATATTTAGGTTCCCATCCAAGAAGTTTCTTAGCCTTATCACTAGAAGCTATAAGTACTGCTGGATCTCCTGCTCGTCTAGGAGCCATTTCAGCCTTTATTTCGCGTCCAGTAATTTTTCTAGTTACATCAATTACTTGTTGAACAGAAAAACCTAGTCCATTTCCAAGATTACAAGTTACACTATCTTCACCTCGTCTAAGCCTTTTAACTGCTAATAAATGAGCACTAGCAAGATCAGTTACATGAACGTAATCTCTTACACAAGTACCATCCTCTGTTTTGTAATCATCCCCAAATACCATAATTTTTTCTCTTTGTCCAAGTGCAACTTGGAGAATAAGTGGAATTAAATGAGATTCTGGTCTATGATCTTCTCCTATATTTGAGCTTATGTGTGCACCTGCTGCATTAAAATATCTTAAAGCAGTATATTTGATGCCATACGCATTATCACACCATTTTAAAATTTTCTCTACGCAAAGCTTGGACTCACCATATGGATTAGTAGGAAAAGTCTTATCTTCTTCAAGTATAGGTATATTATCAGGTTCTCCGTAAGTTGCTGCAGTTGAAGAGAAAACAATATATTTAACATTATGATCTCTCATTGCCTTAAGCAAATTTATAGTAGAACCAATGTTATTTTCAAAATACTTTAGGGGTTCTGTAACACTTTCCCCTACAAGTGAATCTGCTGCAAAATCTATAACTGCATCTATAGTATTCTCTGTGAAAACCTTATTAAGAATTTCATCGTCTCGTAGATCTCCAGAGTAAAGTTTTCCACCCATTAATGCATCATGATGTCCCTTTTGGAAATTATCTAAAACAACTACCTCTTCTCCTTGTTCTAAAAGCTCTGCTACCATATGACTCCCTATATAACCTGCTCCACCACATACTAATATAGCCATTATCTAAATTCTCCTCTCATAAAACCTTATTATTAAATATATTCTTATTTTAACACATCTTATGTATTATTCATAAATTACTTATTACTGAAATTGTTTCTATATAGTTGACAATTAAGACTTATGAGCATACAATATATTGAACAAATATTTAAGTTGTTTTTAATTTTCTAGATTATATTTCTATTGGAGGTGTGTTATTAATGGATTCTGGCCCCATACTGAGTAGTTACTGTTTAAAATTTAATATTATTATTGAGGAAGAGTTCATTTATGCCATGGCCTTGAACTAACTATGTGTTTTTTTGAAAAACTTCTTCCTCTAAATAAAAATAAGGGGGAATATTATGTCACATAGATTAAACGAAAAAGAACTAATTGATTTCTTAATAAATGAAAATATAGAAGAAATAAATAAACTTATTCAGTTCATTCATCCTACCGATATTTTAGTAGCTATTAGGCAATATGATGGAGCTAAGATAAATTTACTTCACAAACTATCCCCAAATGTGATTGCAGACATTATTGATGATGCAGAGGATGATGAAAAATATGATCTCTTAACAATTCATTCAAATATCATACAAAAGAAAATTATTCACGAGATGTCATCAGATGAATTAGTAGATTTATTAGAAGCTGTAACAGAAGATGAAGCTAAAAACATTATGAGAAAAATGAATAAAGAAGATACTGACGAAGTAAACGCATTGTTATTTTACCCTCCAGATAGTGCGGGTGGAATTATGGCCACTGAATTTATCATGGTAAAAGAAAATATGACCATAGGTCAAACCTTAAACTATCTTCAAAAGGAAGCTACAGAAGCAGAAACTTCTTATTATATATACGTAGTTGGCGACAATGCTCTTTTAAAAGGCGTTATATCTTTAAAGGATATAGTCCTTAGTAACTTTGACGTGAAAGTTTCAGATATTATGAATAGTACTGCCATGAGTGTACCTGTTGATATGGATCAAGAAGAGGTTGGACACATATTCGAAAAATATGGGTTTTTAACTATGCCCGTAGTCGATGATAGTATGCATATTTTAGGAATAATCACTGCAGATGATATAATGGAAATTCTTAGCGATGAACATACTGAGGATTTATATCGTCTTGCTGGATTAAAAGAAAATGAAAAGGTTACTGGTTCTCTTAAAGATTCAGTCAGTAGTAGATTACCTTGGTTATTTGTGAATCTAATAACTGCAATCCTTGCAGCTGCAACCGTTAGTATATTCCAGGGCACCATACAAAAAGTTGTAGCCTTGGCAGTTTTCATGCCAATAGTTGCTGGTATGGGTGGTAATGCAGGCACGCAAACTCTAACTATAATTATCCGAAGCATAGCTCTTGGGGAAATTGACTCTAAAAATTCCAGGAAGATATTATTAAAGGAATTTGGTGTAGGTTTATGTACTGGAGTTTCTGTTGGCGCTGCAGTAGCTTTAATAGGTTACTTTTGGGAAAAGAATATTATTTTCGGCGTAGTTATTGGTCTTTCTATGGTGCTTAACATGATGGCCGCAACCATATCAGGTTTCGCAGTACCAGTTATACTAAAAAAATTCAATATTGACCCAGCACTTGCTTCTGCTGTATTTGTTACTACGGTAACTGATGTTTTAGGATTCTTCTTCTTCCTAGGACTTGCAACATTATTTTTACCTTACTTAGTATAAAGTTTATGATTTATTAGTGAAATTAAATAAATAAAACTACCAAAGTGCTATATACACATAGGTAGTTTTTTAATTAATGCTAACCAAAATTTAATTTTTCCATTCTTCTAAAAAATCATGGATTCGATCATTTGGCATCGCCATCCCAGAAGTAAACTGGTGGAATAAATTCTCGTTACCACCTAGATTTATACCCACAATCTCCAAGTGTTCCCCTATATCTAAAGCTCGAATATCTCCTGCAAATTTATTTTAAGTTCCTTGAAAGTAGCTGATTCAAATTCTTCTCCATTTTTAAAAACTCCATATTGCTCATAGAAACCTTTATCGTTAATTTTATATATTGATACTGTTTTAATTTTAGGATTTACTATCCAATATTCATTTACTCCAAAGCGTTGATATAAATTCATCTTTGTAACTAAATCATGAGACTCATTTGATGGACTTAATATTTCTACAATTAAAGTGGGCACCCCAGTATAGTTTCCATCATTTAGACCTGTTTTATCACAAATAATACTTATATCTGGAATAACCTTTTTTGCATATTCTTCTTTTTCATTCTTTAATATAATATCAAATGGAGCAATAAAAGGCTTACATGATTTATTCCTAAAGAAAATATTAAATTCAGTTGCTATGTTAAGTGCTACTATTTGATGTGTTTTGGATGGTGATGCTTGATTATATACTACTCCATCAATATATTCTAATAATTTTTCGTTATTCTTATCTATATTTACAAATTCATCATAGCTTATATATTTCATTTCAGGCAACATCAAAATCACTCCTCTCTCATTAATTAAAAAACTACTCTAATAATAGTATTATACCAAATTTACTGATTATTTACACCTATATATATTATCATTGCATCAATATATATCCTTATTTAAACAAATAAAAAACTACCAAAGTGCACCATTTATGCACTTCGGTAGTTTTATTAAATTTCTATTTATGTCCGTGATGACAACAGTTATAATGTGGTAACACCTTTTGTATTTCTACATCTTGCTCTTTTGTTATAGTACCATTATCAACTAGCTCCTTTGTTGGGCTTACAATAGTAATTTTCATCTTTTTCATATAAGCTTTTCTTTCAGCCTCGGTCATGTCTTGCATTTTTTTATAGTTATCTTTTCTTTTGGCATCTTTTATTGTTATTGCTTTTTCAACTTTGTTACTTTGATCTATGGTTATCACTTTCTTAACTACTAGGGTATTCAAACCTTTTTTCATCTCAATAGTTCTTAACTCTGTTTTTTTAACATACATGTTTTTTTTAAGAACATCAGACTTTTTCTGTGTCAAAATACCATCAGCTACCAAGTCACTAAATAATCCGCCCTTAGTACCTTTTTCTTTTTTACTTTTTTTATGTTCCTCTCCTCTTTTAAGGCCTTTTTCATTAGCATATTTTAATACCTTGTCACCTTCAGCTTTTGTGATAGTTTTTGAGGCCACGCTCTCCTTAACTACTATTTCTAGTGTAACTTTCATCTGCGCGCGATGTGCCTTTGCTTCTTTTTTCTTATTAGCGGAATCTTTGAAATCCATGCTAGTAGCCGTAGTTACTTTACTTACGCTAGAATTATTTTTTGTAGCAGCAAAAGTAAGATTTGCTCCTGAAAATGCTAATGCTGTACATAACATTCCACTTACTATCTTTATTCTTAAAGATGTATTTTTCATTTTTCTACCTCCATAAATTGTTTTTATACCTACTTATTGTTACTGTATTAAGGAAATAATATTCATACCGCCAATTTTCCTAATCAGTCTTCTCTATTTACAATATTATAATAATAATTTATAATTGATATGAAAAACAATAATATACTATAATCACATTGTTTTTTTAAAACTATTCTACCTTAGAGGGGGGAAGTTTATCAGAAGTAAAATAAACTTTTGATAAAATCAAAAATGCAAAATAACTCTATTCCAAATGAGTCTATTCCAAAACCCATTTATAAAAAAATAGCTATAGACCTTGCTAATAGAATACTATCCGGTGATTATTCTATAGGTGATAAACTGTATGGAAGGTCTTCTCTTGCTAGCGAATATAACGTGTCACCAGAGACTATAAGAAGATCTGTAACTCTTTTAAGTGACATGGACATAGTCAAAGTAACAAAAGGCAGTGGTATAGTTATACATTCAGTGGATAATTGTATAAAATTTATTGATAACTATAAAGATATAGATTCTATAAGTTCAATCAAAAAAAATATTGTTGATTTACTGGAAAAGAAAAAGGAATTAGATAAATATATAGACCAATCTATTGATGAACTAATAGATTATTCTAGTAGATTTAAAAATAGTAACCCTTTTATTCCCTATGAATTTGGGATACATACTGATATGAGTGTCATAGATAAAACTATATTCGATACAAAATTTTGGCAAAATACTGGTGCAACCATAATTGGTATAAGGCGAGATGATAAATTAATACTTTCTCCCGGACCACAAACTACCTTTAAGGATAAAGATATTTTTGTAGTCATTTGTGACGAAAGTAGTTATTGCAGAATTAAAACCTTTCTTTATGGGAACTAATAGTGTACCATTAACCCTTATACCACGATTAATATAAAAATCGCGGCATAAGGGTTTTTAAATTAGCTAAAGATATTTAACAATTTTATGGAGGTATACACAAATGAAGAGTTTAAGTTCTTTTATTAGTTTCGTAATAGATAGAAAAGATGAAATATTAAAATTATTTATGCAACATATACAATTAACCGTATTATCTATTTTAATTGCTGTGCTAATAGCAGTACCCCTGGCAATACTTATAGTTAGGTACAGAAAACTGTCAGTCCCTGTTATCGGTTTTGCAAATGTCGTTCAATCAGTACCGAGTCTTGCACTACTAGGATTTTTAATACCGGTGCTTGGAATTGGAAGTAAACCATCAATAGTTATGGTAGTAATGTATTCACTCCTTCCAATAGTAAAAAACACATTTACAGGTTTAACTAACATAACTCCTGCTCTAGTTGAGGCAGCAGATGGTATGGGACTTACAAATACCCAAGTACTACTCAAAGTACGTTTTCCACTGGCAATGCCAATAATTATGTCAGGTATTAGAATATCTTCAGTTACAGCTGTAGGACTTATGACAATAGCAGCCTTTATTGGAGCTGGTGGTTTAGGATATCTAGTTTTTTCAGGTGTTCAAACTGTTAATAATAACATGATTTTGGCCGGAGCTATTCCTGCATGTATACTTGCTATTTTTCTAGACTTTATAATCGGCAAGGTAGAAAATATAGTAGTTCCTGAGGGTATAAAAGATACTCATGCAACACCTAGTAAAACTAATTCATTTTTCAAATCTAAAAAATTTAAAATTTGGACATCAGTATTAGTTCTCTTAGTAATTATCTCAACAGTCGCAACAAGTTTTGTTAAAAGTAAAGACACAATAGTAGTAGGATCGAAAAATTTCAATGAACAAATAATACTTGGAGACATGGTTGCATCCTTAATAGAAAGTAAAACCAAATATAAAGTTGAAAGAAAATTAAATCTAGGCGGTGCTACTGTAGTATTTAACGCTATGAAATCAAAAGACCTAGATGTATATGTAGAATATACCGGAACCGGTCTTGTTAATATATTAAAAAAACCTTCTATAAGTGATCCAACTAAAGTTTATGATATAGTTAAAAATGATTTCTCAAAAAATTATGGTTTAGAGCTACTTAAACCCTTAGGATTTAATAACACCTATGTAATGGCGGTTAAACCAGATTTTGCAAGCAAAAATAAGATAGAAACTATTTCTGATTTAGCAAAAATAAGTTCTAAATTAGATGCTGGAGTTACAATGGAGTTTGTAAATAGAGAAGATGGTTATCTTGGGCTACAAAAAAAATATAATCTAAATTTTAAAAGTGTAAAAGGCATAGATGGAGGGCTTAGATATACTGCTCTTGAAAAAAACGAGACACAGGTTCTAGACGCCTTCTCCACTGATGGATTAATTAAGAAGTTTAATCTAAAACTTTTAAAAGATGATAAGAGTTTTTTCCCGCCTTACTACGCAGTTCCTGTAGTTCGCGCAGAAACATTAAAAAAATATCCAGAGCTTAAGACTGTATTGTCACTACTTGAGAATAAGGTTAGCGACGAGGATATGCGAAATATGAACTATAAAGTTGATAATGGAGAGCAATCAAGAAAAGTTGCTGAAGACTTTTTAAAATCAAAAAAATTAATGAAATAAGGCTAAAAAGGCATGATATATATTATTAATATATATCATGCCTTTTTATACAAATAATTACTTATTTACCTTCACACAATATTTACAAGGAAACAACCCAATGGTATAATCAAGTTGTTACTTGTAATGAATATGGAGGTAGATATAAATGAATAGTTTCAATTCTTTCGTGGATTTTGTAATAGGTCGAAAGTCTGAGATATTAAATTTACTAGTTCAACATATACAGCTAACTATATTTTCAATTTTACTCGCTGTGTTAATAGCAGTGC
Organism: Clostridium lacusfryxellense; assembly: GCF_018861735.1. Lineage (GTDB taxonomy): Bacteria > Bacillota > Clostridia > Clostridiales > Clostridiaceae > Clostridium_AD > Clostridium_AD lacusfryxellense. The sequence goes on from NZ_JAHLEB010000006.1 coordinate 27,659, forward strand.
CTTTAGGAATACTTATAGTTAGATATAGAAAACTTTCTGTTCCTGTCATTGGTTTTACGAATGTAGTTCAGTCAATTCCAAGTCTCGCATTACTCGGTTTTTTAATACCTGTACTTGGCATTGGTAGCAAACCAGCAATAATTATGGTAGTTATGTATTCTCTTCTACCAATTCTAAAAAATACATTTACCGGACTAACTAATATAGATCCTTCACTTATTGAGGCTGCAAACGGTATGGGCCTTACTCAAACTCAGGTACTTCTCAAAGTTCGTTTCCCCCTAGCTATGCCAATTATTATGTCAGGCATTAGAATATCCTCAGTTACTGCAGTAGGCCTTATGACAATAGCAGCTTTTATAGGTGCTGGCGGTTTAGGCTACCTAGTCTTTTCAGGTGTCCAAACTGTTAATAATAATATGATTTTAGCCGGAGCCATTCCTGCTTGTCTTCTTGCTATTGTTTTAGACTTTGTAATAGGAAAGATAGAATACATAGTAATTCCTGATGGTATAAGAACTACAAGTAATAAAACAAAAACAACTAATAAATTCTTTAACAGCAAAAAATTCAAACTTGCCGTGTCTTTGATAGTTCTTATATGCATTGTATTCTCAGTATCTACAACCTTTGTTAAAAGCAAAGACACAATAATTGTAGGCTCTAAAAACTATAACGAGCAATTAGTCCTTGGAAACATGGTTGCCTCTTTAATAGAAAATAAAACTAAATACAAAGTAGAAAGAAAAATGAATTTAGGCGGCTCTCTTGTAATTCTTAATGCTATAAAAGCAGATGCTATAGATATGTATGTAGAATACACAGGTGTAGCACTTGTAAATATAATGAAAAAAGAATCTATAAGTGATCCAGATACTGTTTACAATATAGTTAAAGAAGGTTTTAAAAAGGATTATAACGTAGAATGGCTTAAACCACTAGGTTTTAATAATACCTATGAACTCGCAATGAAACAAGATCTTGCTAAAAAGTATAATTTAAATACTATTTCAGATTTAGCAAAGGTAAGTAGTTTATTAGATTTAGGATGTACAATGGAATTTGCAAATAGAATGGATGGATATCTAGGACTACAAAAAGTGTACAACCTTAAATTCAAAAATGTAAAAGGTATAGATGGAGGTCTTAGATACACTGCACTTCAAAACGAAGAAACACAAGTAGTAGACGCATTTTCTACAGATGGACTACTTCAAAAATTTAAGTTAAAACGTCTAGTCGACGATAAAAAATTATTTCCACCTTATTATGCAGTTCCTATAGTACGCGCAGAAATACTAGAGAAATATCCTGATATAAAGCCTGTATTGCTAACTCTTGCGGGAAAAGTTACTGCCGAGGACATGCAAAAACTAAATTATAAAGTAGATCAAGGTGAAGACCCAAAAACTGTAGCAGAAGACTTTTTAAAATCTAAAAAATTGATAGATTAACTTCCAAAAGATAGTGGCATACTATATAAAAATCAAATTACAAATAGTATATATTTATACAAACTTTACGAAGTACCAACTTAGTGGTATAATGTAGGTTGTTACTTTGTGACAAATTAGGAGGCTATATTTTGATTGAATTTAAAAATGTAAGTAAAAGTTTTAATGGTAGAAAGATTTTGAAAGACATAAATATAACTATACAAGATAAAGAATTAGTTGTTTTTATTGGACCTAGTGGTTGTGGAAAAACAACAACTCTTAAAATGATTAATAAATTGATAACTCCATCAACGGGAGAAATACTAATTGACGGTAAGAAACTTGCAGAAAGAAACACTATAAAGCTTAGACGCAATATGGGTTACGTTATACAACAAGCAGGCCTTCTTCCTCATTTAACAATCGGAGACAATATTGGATTAATTCCATCTATTGAAAAAATGCCAAAGGATATATTAGCCGCTAAAGTAATTGAATTATTAAATCTAGTAGGTCTTGATCCTGAGATATATACAGATAAATACCCTAACCAATTAAGTGGTGGAGAGCAACAAAGAGTAGGTGTTGCAAGGGCTCTTGTAATGGATCCTGATGTAATACTCATGGATGAGCCTTTTAGTGCACTAGACCCAATAACTAAAACTCAACTACAAGATGAGATATTTAATATACAACAAAATGTAAAGAAAACTATAATTTTTGTAACTCACGATATGGATGAAGCATTAAAACTTGGAGATAAAATTTGTATTATGCATGATGGAGATGTTGTTCAATTCGACACTCCAGAGGAAATACTAAAAAATCCCATTAATGACTTTGTACGTGACTTTGTAGGTAAAAACAGAATATGGAATCAGCCAGAACTCATCAAAGCAAAAGATATTATGATATCAACTCCAGTTAAATCAGTTGGAGAGCGTTCAATTCTTCAAGCAATTGAAATAATGAAATCTAAAAATGTTGATAGTTTACTTATCGTAGATAAAACGAACATTTTAACTGGTCTTATTACATTAAAACAAATTCGAACAGCGCTTAGAAAAGATCCGGACAAAACGAGAAAAGTTAAGGACCTAATGGAGACTAAACTTATAACCGTAAATCAAGAAGATTCAATAATAGATATATTAGAAGTTATAAAAAAAGAAGATATAAATTTTGTTCCTGTAGTTGATGATAACAATAAGCTATCAGGCCTTCTCACCAAGAGCAGCCTTTTATCTATATTGAGTAATCAATTTATAGACATGGAGGTAGACGTTAATGAATAGTTTCAACTCATTTATGAGTTTCTTAGTAGAACGAAAATCTGAAATAATAGATTTAACATTAGAACATATACAGCTAACTTTATTCGCAATCGTAATTGCTATAGCAATTGCTATACCTCTTGGTATACTTATAGTTAGGTATAGAAAACTTTCAGTTCCTGTAATTGGTTTTACAAATATAGTTCAATCCATACCCAGTCTTGCACTGCTTGGATTTTTAATACCATTGCTTGGTATTGGAAGTAAACCTGCAATAATAATGGTAGTTATGTATTCACTTCTGCCAATTGTAAAAAATACATTTACAGGACTTACTAATATAAATCCTGCACTTGTTGAAGCTGCTGATGGTATGGGACTTACCAATACTCAGGTATTACTCAAAGTTCGTTTTCCATTAGCTATGCCAATTATTATGTCAGGTATTAGAATATCTTCAGTTACGGCTGTTGGTCTTATGACAATAGCTGCCTTTATTGGGGCTGGTGGTTTAGGATATCTAGTATTCTCTGGAGTCCAGACTGTTAATAATAACATGATTCTTGCTGGAGCTATTCCTGCTTGTATCCTTGCTATTCTTCTAGACTTTATAATAGGTAAGGTAGAAAATATTGTAGTTCCCGAAGGTATAAAAGTTAACCACAGTAAAAACGCAACTAAAAATAATTCATTTTTCGGAAGTAAAAAATTCAAACTAATAACTTCAGGACTAGTTCTGTTGATTATAATGTCCACATTAATTACAAGTTTTATTGGTAATAAAAACAAAATAGTCGTAGGTTCTAAGAACTTTAACGAATCAATAATACTTGGAGATATGATGTCTTCTTTAATAGAGGCTAAAACAGATTATAAAGTTGAAAGAAAATTAAATTTAGGTGGAACTAACGTAGTATTTACTGCTTTAAAATCAAAAGATGTGGATTTATATGTGGAATACACTGGAACATGTCTTGTTAATATACTTAAGAAACCTACAATGACTGACCCAACTAAAGTATATGATGTATCTAAAAAAGAGTTTGCCTCAAAATTCGGAATAGATATATTAAACCCAATAGGTTTCAATAATACTTATGTAATTGCAGTAAAAAAAGATTTTGCTAAAAAGAATAAATTGGAAAATATTTCTGATTTAGCAAAGATTAGTTCAGAAGCAACTGCTGGATTTACTATGGATTTTGCAAATAGACCAGACGGTTATTTGGGACTTCAAAAAGCTTATAATATGAAGTTTAAAAGCATGAAAGGTATAGATGGTGGTCTTAGATATACATCCATCCAAAAAAATGAAACACAAATTTTAGATGCATTCTCCACTGATGGATTAATTCAAAAATTCGATTTAAAACTTTTAAAAGATGATAAACAATTTTTCCCACCATATTATGCAGTTCCTATAGTAAACCAATCTACATTGAAGAAATATCCTGAGTTAAAAGGTATTTTGGAACTTTTAGATGGAAAAATTAACGATGATACTATGCGTAAATTAAACTATAAAGTAGATAATGGTGAACAATCTAGAAAAGTTGCTGAAGACTACTTAAAATCTATAAATCTAATAGATTAAAAGATACATTGTAGAGCATAATAATTCTATTTTCATATAAAAAGCGTGATATATTTAAATATATCACGCTTTTTTATTGTTTGTGAATATAAAATCCATGTTTCTCACATACTAAAACTATAGTAAATTTGAGAAATTATGGAGATGTTCTTATGAATTATAAAAAAGTATCATTACGAATTATTATAGTATCCCTTTTAGTATTCTTATTTAATAGTTTTATAAATGTAATTAACATCCCTAAGGTTGCTAAGGCGGATGTATCAATAGATAACTACATTTTAAATGAGAATCGAGGAGTTCCTCGTTTTGACTATATTATAGGAAATGATAACTGGCCTCATTATCGTGTATTCTATTGGGTCCCAATCAACGCTTCGCATTTTACTCCTTATGCTGATAAAGGCGTTAATACAGATGTTTCAGAGCATGGTCCTGCGCAGAAATGGTCCGTAGTTGTAACCGCCAGAGTAATAAATGATGAAAAATTAGTATTCATATATGTGCCTAAAACTTTTGTTTTCCTATTTGGAAAAGACTTTTATAAGGTTATTCATTTAAGCTATTATTAATAATAGCCATCATCCCTATGGCCTTAAGGATTCTGCTTTACCTATTGTCCCATCAAGTCCATCCCATAAATAATTGTGCTCGTCAACTCCACTACTAAAATTATTATCCTTCCAACGTGCTAGAAATTGGATCAATGTATCTTTATCTGAATAACCACTTTTAGTAATATCCTTAATTAAAGCCTGGCACTTTTCTGGTGTTATAGCTACTTCTCCCCATATCTTACCATCTTCGGCAACAATTTTAGTATTAATCATTTTATGCATTTTATTATAAACTGCCAACTCTTCCTTACTGATTTTTTTGCTAGAATCATATTGTTTTATCACAACGGCTGAATTAACTACTGCTTTATTAACTACTGCTTTTTTTAAAGGACTTGCTTCCACCACTGTCGTGCTTTCCACTGCACTTAATTTCTTCTCTGTAATAAAATAACTGCCTGTTCCTATTATTACAAGTACAAGTAATACGCTACATACCGCAAGCCACTTCCCACGCAAGGGAAATATTTTACCTTTTACGCCCATAGATTCTTCATCCTGTTTATACTGCTTCATACAATTTTACCCCCCGTTATCCTATAAATTGTTGAGTATGTGAAATTATTATTATTATACCACTTTTGTAATAATATTCCAATATTTATTTTAGCAAAGGTTATTTAATAAATTATAAGTAAAATAAACTTATATAGTAAAGTTATAGTAAAAAGTACATAATACCCTTAAAACGTATGGATACAATATAAATATAGTAATTCAGTATAAAATATGGTAATATGTAAAATATAGGTTGACAACTAAGAACGGGGGTAATACAGTGGACACTACTCATAACAACAAAATAACAGAACCATGCTTTTATTCGTGTGATAACATTATTACCGAGATCAATAAAGAGTTTCTTGATTTTACAGGATATGTTATGGAGGATTTATTAGGTCAGTCACTTTCGAATATGGAGGAAATTATAAGAATTAACTCACAAATTTCTTTGGATAAGATAGATAGTGAATACAGCGGGTATATATTTGCGAAGTCTCTTGAACCAAGAGAAGTTACTATATCTATTTTTCTCAACACAAAAACGAATGAAACAAAATATACTTTCAGTGAAATAGCAAATTCTAGACTTGATGACAAGCTCAATTTCGTTAAACAAGTATTTATTGATAACAAATCAGGAGCTGCTATTTATAGTTTACCGGATTTAATATTACTTAAAACAAACCAAAAGTACCTTGATTTCGCATATGCTCCTTTTACTATTGCTAAAAATAGTATAGGCAAATCTATTAGTGAATTTATGCCAGGGTATCCTGGAAGCAAGGCTGAAATCATTGGTAACACACTTTTAGAAACTGAAAAATCAAGTTCTGTAAAAGCCTTTGAATTCAACCATTCTCAAAGAGGTATAACCTATTGGGACTCTACTCAAACACCCATTTTTGAAAATAAAAAAATGAAATATATATACCATGTTGCTATCGACGTTACTCAAAGCGTTACACAAAACGTTAATAAAAACAATAATATAATAATACAGGACAAGCTTATTAAGAACCATAATAAGCTAATTAAGAACTATTCTAGGAACGAAGAAGTTATCACAAAACAATATAAGCTCTTGAACAGAGTAATAGATACATTTGATTTGCCTGTTATTAGATTGTCATGCCCAAAATTAAATATTATTGGCGCTAATAAAAAGGCATTTAACATCCTTAAATTTGTAAGTCCAAATTTCATATCAATTGAAGATATAAAAGCTACTACATTTAAATCTTTATTTGGAGGTCCGGAAACAAATGAATATTTTCAGTGTATTAACGATTTAATAAAAGAGAGAAAAACTCAATATTTGAATAAAAGAAAGTATTTACTAAATGGACAAGATATATATTGGAATATTATCTTCGAACCTGTTCTTGAATCTAGTGGTGAAATCCAAGAAATATTAATCTTGATTATAGATGTTACCGCTGAAATAAAATCTAATCTATCTATGGAAAATGCATTAAAATTACAGGGAGAGTTTCTTGTTAACATATCTCATGAACTTAAAACTCCACTTAATGTTATATTTGCAACTGCCCAGCTATTTAATAAATACTGCACTAGTGGCTCCCTGGACGACAAGAAGGATTCAATAGTTAAATATATAGAATCTATAAAACAAAACTCTTATAGGCTATCTAAAATGATTAATAACATAGTTGATTTATCAAAGATTGAGGCAGGATTCTTCAATCTGTATTTATCAAATAATAATATAGTAGCACTTGTAGAAGACATAGTAATGTCTGTAACTGACTTTACTGATAGTAAAGGTCTGAATATTATTTTTGATACAGATATAGAAGAAAAAACTATCGCTTGTGATCCCGAAAAGCTGGAAAGAGTCCTATTAAATCTTATATCAAATTCAATAAAATTTACGGATAAAGGTGATGAGATCTTTGTAGCGATTAAAGATAAAGGTAAATTTATTGAAATCTCAGTGGCAGACAATGGAATTGGCATCGAGCAAAAATACTTAAATATGATATTTGATAGATTTAAACAGGTAAATAAATCAATATCAAGAAATGCAGAAGGTACAGGTATTGGACTGAGTTTAGTTAAGTCTATTGTAGAATTACATGGTGGTAGTATATATGTTGAAAGTGAATATGGAAAAGGAAGCAAGTTTACGTTTATCATTCCATCTAAAAAAGTTACTACCGAAGATACTCTATATACAAAAAAAGTTAAAAATTCAGCTCAAAGTATTCGAGTAGAACTTTCAGATGTTTGTTCATGAAAGAACTCCCACTTCTTTAGAAGTGGGAGTTCTTTGCTACTACGACACTTTTTTTAGTATTTGAACTACCTATTACAAACTTTAATATTTTCGTTTTTTTAATTACATATGAAATCCCTAGTGAACCACACAAAATAATAATAAACATTGCTGGAACCACTAAAAAAGGAGAAACATTTTTATCTGAAATATATTTTAGCACTATGTAGATTATCGGAGAATGAAAAAGATAAATCGAAAAACTTTCTTTATCTAAATACTTTAAAACTTTGTTGCTATTAAGGCCTTTATACTTAGCACTTATCGAAGAAAGGACTAAGAAATAAAAAATAGTAACCGAAATACAACACATTAAATATATTGAATTTTTTAGTAGAGTATGGATTAAATTGATATTAGAAATTTTAATAGATACTATTAAAAATAAGAACTGCAAAACAAATGTGCCCACAATTAAAACAGTGTTATTTTTCCCCTTAAATCCCTTAACAAAAGTATTCTCGTATTTTCTAACTATGTAACCCAAATAAAAAAACATAAAATAATGTATTGAACTTGAAATTTGAAATATATCTGTAAATTTATAACTAATTATATTTGCACCTGCTATTATAATAAAACTAGCGGGCAACCCTATCTTGTTGATTATAGATTCAAACAAATAAAAAACTATAAATATTTCAAATATGGCAAGTAAGTACCATAGATGACCTACATCTACCCCAGGTATAATGTATTTATAGATTATCTCTAGTATATTATAACCTCTATAACCGCTATAATCAGTCATCATTCTAATTGGTAATACATATATGAATGCAACACAAATATATGGAATCAATAGCCTTTTTACTTTATCCAATGTAAATACACTAAATATATTATATTTGCCGCACTCCTTCTTGCAATAATAATACATATATCCTGAGATAAAAATAAATAACGGCATTTGAAAAGTGTCAATATAAGTTTTTATACTATTAAAAAAACTAGATTTAACAAATGGCGTATAAATCCCCCAGCTGTATTGATAAACAATCATACTATGTCCTAAGACAACTATTAAAATTGCAAATGTTCTTAGTAGAGCTATATTATTTAGATATACTGGCTCCTTTTTAGTTTCCATATAATTCCTCCTAAAATAAATACTTTGTACTTTAATAGTCATTATAACATATTACCTTAAATTTCGACATATTGAACCTATGTATCACGGTCCCTCCATAACTCAAAAAAAGCCACTGGAAATATACATATTTCCAGTAGCCCATCTATGTCTTTAGCAAAAGTTTATTAAGATCCTAGTATCCCCAATGTTCTCTACGGTGTCTTCTTCGTCGTCCAATTAAATTTCCTATAATTAAAATTCTTGCTATGTCCTGAATTCCACGTCTTCTGCCGTATCGTCTTCTTTGTCTCATATCATTATCCATGCAATCATCGTCGTCATCATCGTGTTTATGATGTTCCTCGTGCTTGTCACATATTTCTTTACACATACGATCCATTTCATCTTTAGTAGGGCAATGCATTTTCCCGTGTTTAGACTCCATCATATCACAATGCTGTTCTACCATAGGGTGTATTGAAAAGTAAATTTTAGGATGCATTTTTTCTAAATCTTCTTCCTTGCACATTTCCATATTCATCATTGGCATCATAGGCATGTTCATCATTGGCATATTTGCCATAGACATATCCATCATGTTCATGTTATCCATAGGCATATTCATCATATTCATATTGTCCATAGGCATGTTCATCATGTTCATGTTACACATTGGCATATTCATCATATCCATATTGCCCATAGGCATATTCATCATGTTCATGTTACCCATAGGCATATTCCACATTGGCATGTTCATCATTGGCATATCCTTCATTGACATATCCATATTAGGCATCATATTATCCATAGGCATATCCATCATTGGCATCATATTCTCCATTGGCATCATATTTTCCATAGGCATCATATTTTCCATAGGCATATTCATCATAGGCATGTTCATCATTGGCATGTTCATCATTGGCATGTTCATCATATACTTGCACTTGTCATAATTTTGACATTCTTTACAGCGGTCGTAATACATAAGTACCTCCAAAATAATATTCACCATATATATTATTCTGGTTTCTCCATTATGTTACCTTTAATGCAGTTTCCTTTCCCTTACTTGTAATTTTCCACATTACTATTTCTATATTTGAGCTATTACAACAGCTCGCCTTTTTAGTACTACCGCAATCACACCCACCAGAGCAGGATGACATATCTTCCTTTTCAATGTATCCCATTCTCTGAAGTTGCACTAGCATTTGCTCAACCATACCTTCATCTATTCCTAGTTCCTTGGCCATTATCTTATTTGAATATCTATCACCTTGAGCTAATCTTTTCAAAACTTTCATTAACATAATATGCCCTCCTATCTCTATCTATTTATCTAATTAGCTGCAAGTGCAAGTTCTTTTGCGCATTCCTGTATTTTCTGCTCCATGTGTATCCATGAACGTTTAGAATATACAACCTTAACATTTGTTCTCCGTGATTCTTCTTTAACAACTTTTGTTAGCTGATGACCTACAAAATCCACCAAAACCATTACTAAATCTATATTTCTAGGTATTCTAAAGTTTTTAGCGTCTTTTTTCCTACCACTTATATGCTCAATGTCATTAAAACCACTCTTCATTAATTTTTGAGTAATATTACCAAGATTATCTCCACCTATGAGTAATATACACATAGGACCACCTCCCGTTATATATTTTATTATTTTTGATATTGACATTCAATCTCACCAAAACATTAAAAAAATATTTTCTTATTATTATCTCTTCTAATGTATCTTGATCTTAACTAAATCCTAAAAGTTTTCCTATTTGGTAAACTAAAACTCCGCCTACCCATCCTATAACGCATGTATATACTACTGCTGTAATCGCCCATTTTGTTGAGTTTGTTTCTCTTTTTATTGCTCCGATAGTCGCAGCACATGGACAATATAATAATGTCATTACCATAAACGCAAGTGATGTTAGAGGTGTAAATGCTTGTTGAATAGCCGCTGTAAGCGATACATCATTTGATGCTGCATAAACAGTCCCCAAAGTACTAACTACTGCCTCTTTAGCCGCAAGACCTGTTATAAGTGACACTCCTGCTTGCCAAGTTCCAAAACCTGCTAGGTTAAATATTGGTGCAATAACTGAACCAACTGATCCAATTAAACTTTCGCGAGTTCCAGGTTCTACTCCCATTGGTAAGTTTGAAAGGATCCAAACAAGTATAACTAATCCTAATATAATAGTACTCATCTTCTTTAAGAAATGAGATGATTTTTCCCACATATGTATAAATACACTTTTAGCTGTAGGCACACGATAAGGTGGAAGTTCCATTACAAAATAAGATTCTTCTCCTTTAAATACTTTCGCACTTAAAAATTTACCCATTAATATTGCAACCGCAATTCCTAGAACGTATAGACCAAATACTATAACTCCGCCAGCATCAAACAGCCAAATCTTTCTGCCTGTAAAGAAAGCACCTGCAAATAACGCATACACCGGAAGCCTTGCACTACATGATACAAAAGGATTTATAAGTATAGCTATCATTCTATCTTTTCTACTATCAAGTGTCCTTGTAGACATTATTCCTGCCACGTTGCAGCCACTAGATATTATAAGGGATACTGCAGTTTTACCATGAAGCCCTATTGAATTCATAAACTTGTCCATTATATAAGCTGCTCTTGCCATATATCCACTATCTTCAAGTATAGCTATAAGGAAATACATAGTAAAAATCATAGGAGTGAACACAAATACCGATCCAAGCCCGCCTATTATTCCATCAGTTATAAACGATTGTAGGAGCAATGGTGTACCCATGTTAGCTAAAATACTGCCAACAAATCCTCCAAGAGCAACAAATCCACTATCCACAAGCCCTCCTAAAAATCCATTTCCAAAAGTCATTGCTAGTTGATACATAAGAAACATTATTACTGCAAATATTGGTATTCCTAGATACTTATGAGTGGTCCATTTATCTATTTTATCAGAAGTACTCTCTACGTTTGATACTTCTTTTTTGACACTATCTTCTACTATTTTACTTATAAGTTCATATCTTTTATCTATTATAAATGCATCTGGTTCGTATCCTATTTTAGTTATTAAATGTTCTGTGCTTTTTTCTAGTACAGCATTTATCTTCTCAAAGCTTTCTTCTTCATCAATATACTTCTTTATGTATTCATCGCCTTCTAAAAGCTTAAGTGATGCCCATTGTGCTGGATATTCTGTTGTTACCGCAATTTGTGAAAAAGTTTCTGTAAGTATTCCAATTTCTTTTTCTATGTCTTTACCATAATTTATTCTAAAGAAATTATGTTGCTCTGAGTCTCCTACTTTTATAGCTGCTTTTATAAGGTCCTGTATACCCTCATTCTTAGTAGCTACAGTTGGAATTACAGGTATGTTTAAGGCTTTTGATATTTTAGCAACATTTATCTCAATGTTTTTGTTTCTTGCTTCATCCATCATATTAAGTGCTAAAACCATCTTTGCACCAGTTTCTAAAATTTGCATACTTAAATATAAGTTTCTTTCTATGTTGCTAGAATCAATTACGTTAATAACTACATCTGGCTTGCTTTTTAATATAAAGTCACGAGCTACAACTTCATCCTCTGAATATGCTCCAAGGCTATAAGTTCCTGGTAAATCTACAACAATTACATTTCTACCCTCAAACTTAAAATGCCCTTCTTTTTTTTCAACTGTAACACCTGGCCAATTGCCCACATGTTGCTTTGAACCAGTTAATGAGTTAAACAAACTAGTTTTTCCACAATTCGGATTACCAGCTAAAGCTATTACTAAATCCTTACTCATGTATATCCCCCCCTATATATTTTTTTAAATTTCTCGAACCATAACTTTTTGTGCCATACTTCGACCAAGTACCAACCTAGTTTCTCCAACCTTGACAATTAAAGCACCGCTATCATTCTTCATCATTTTTATTACAGCACCAGTACTTATGCCCATTTCCATGATCTTCTTGCACATATTTTCGCCACCTTGCACACTATTAATTTTTGCAAACTTACCTATTCCAACAAAATTTAATGGCATATCCATAATTTCTACCTCCATATTTTTTTTATATAAAATCAAAGCTATATCAATTCAGAACTAAAGTATTGCACGATTATGTCTTTTGCTTCACTTTTTCTAAGGCTTAAAGTATACCCTCTAACTTGAAGTTCTATAGGATCTCCCATTGGCGCTTTACCTGTTACTACAAGCGTGGTCCCTTTAACTATACCCATATCCATAATTCTTCTGCGTACCTTACTTTCTAATGCTATTTCTGTAACCTTAACCTTAACTTTCATTTCAACATCAATTAATGGTATTTGATTCTCCATATTCCCACTCCCCTAAAATTTATATTAATATTGATTTTCATTATCAACCGCTATGTAAAAAAATATCTTATGTATACATTATTTCTATGTAATATTGATATTCACTTGAGACCTGTTATCATTTTACTCTATTTAATTATTTTTGTAAACAAATTTTTTTGAAATAGATTAAAAAAAGAATAGTAAAAAAATAATGTCATGTTATGGGGAAATAAAACTATACCATAATACTACATATTATGGTAAAATATTGTAAGAGATTACAATCGCAGTAAACTTATTTTGAGATGAGATGATAATAATTTTGAGTGAAAGTAATAGTAAAAATAAAAGTAGACAAACTATGGTAATTGGGTATTTTTCAATTGCTTTTTTATCATTAGTTATAATATTATTTAGTATTTATAGTATGAATAAAGTATGTAACGAATCTAATTTCATTATCAAAAAAATACTTCCTGCAAAAACATTCTCAACAGAAATTTTATCATCATTAATTAACCAAGAGGCAGCTGTTTTATCTTATGTTATATCGGAAGACAAAAGTTATTTGGACCCATACTATTTAGGAAACAAACAACTAAAAGGATATTACAATGCCATAGGCAACTTGAAAGATACCAAATTAGGAGTAGATACTACTAATCAACTTAGCCTGCAGATGCAATCTATTCAAACTTTCTTTATTGAGCAAATCGAATTGGTAGAAAGCGGCAACCCATCTCAGGCAAAATTGAATTTACGTCAAGGCAACGATCTAATTGAAAAATTTAAAAAAACCGACAATATACTAATAAACGAAATTAATATTGAGGTAAATAGATCACGTAACAGCGTTTTAAATTCTCAAAAAACTCATAAATATATAATACTTTTCCTAGGTATTCTACTTACATTAGTTAACCTTATGTTTATTAATCATATATGGAATTTCATGTATAGAGAAATAAAAAAGGAAAATGAAACTAACAACCAATTACAAAAATTACTTATTTCACATGAAGAGTTTATTGCAAATGTTTCTCATGAACTTAAAACGCCATTGAATGTAATTTATGCAGCTATACAATTATTTCAAATGTATTGCTATAACGGATCACTCGATGACAGGCGTCAAACAATTATTAAATACCTTGATTCTATGAAACTAAATTCATATAGGTTGTCTAAACTTATTAACAATATAGTTGATTCATCAAAAATTCAAGCGGGCTTTTTTCAATTGCACCTATCAAATAATAATATAGTTGCCATTGTAGAAGAAATAGTGATGTCTATAACTAATTTTACTGATATTAAAGGCTTAGATATTATTTTTGATACTGATGTTGAAGAAAAAATCATTGCTTGTGACCCAGAAATAATACAAAGAGTAGTATTAAATCTTATATCAAACGCGATAAAATTCTCCAATGTCGGCGATGAAATATTGGTAACCGTTAATGATAAAAACGAATATGTTGAGATATCTGTCAAAGACAATGGCATTGGTATTGAAAAAGATAACTTGAATACTATATTTGATAGATTTAAACAGGTAGACAAATCATTGTCAAGAAACACAGAAGGGACAGGCATTGGCTTAAGTTTAGTTAAGTCGCTTGTAAAGTTGCATGGTGGTGGTATATATGCACAAAGCGAATATGGAAAAGGAAGCAAGTTTATAATTACGCTTCCATCAGGCATTGTAACTCAGGAGAATATGATAAAAGGTAATAAATCAAGAAGTAACGCTGAGAGTATACATATAGAACTTTCAGATATATATTAGTGCAAATGAGGAGATTATGAACATGAGAAACATCTCATACAATAAATTAAATTGGGTAAATATTTTAATTATTTCATTATTTAGTCTTAGTCTTGTAGGATGTAGTACTTTAGAAAATGCATCAACGAATGAAGAATCAATATGCGTCCAAATTACGGAAAGTACAATTATTACATTTCCAGATAAGAATTTAGAACAAATGGTAAGAGATATAATACAATGCCCTACTGGTGCTATCATAAAGGATGATGTTGATAAAATATCAAGCCTTCAAAATACTATAGGAAAACATATCACAAATCTTTCAGGGATAGAAAATCTGACTAATTTGACTTTGTTAAATTTAAGCAATAATCAAATAACAAACATAGAACCTCTAATAGGGCTTACTAAATTAACTGATTTAGCTTTGGTTAATAATAAGATAACTAACATAGAACCTTTAAAAGAATTAGCTAACTTAAATAGTTTAGAATTAGATAATAATAAAATCAAAGATTACTCTCCAATTAGCGGTTATTATAAAAATTTAGAAAGAACGGATGTTGCGATTGCAGATGTTACTCCTATGGAAGAAAAAGAAGAAGAAGAAATAAATACTAAAGATCAATTCGTTATGAGTACAGATACTATTTCCAAACAGGACGTAGTAGTAGAAGATGATGATAAAGCCCCCGAGAGTCCAGTTATTACTCCGCAGCAAGAAGTTGTAGTGAAGGATACTGATAAGGTCCCTGAAAGTCGAGTTGTTACCTCTCAACAAGAAGTAATAGTGAAAGATACTGATAAGGTCCCTGAGACTCCTGTTATTGCTCCTGAACAGGAAGTAGTAGCAAAAGATACTAATAAGGCCCCTGTGAGTCCAGACCCTACTCCGCAGCAAGAAGTTGTAGTTAAAGATAATGATCAGGTTCCTGAGACTCCTTCTATTATTCCTGACGAAGATGTGGTAGTAAAACCTAATGATGAAGCTCTCGAGGCACCAGTTATTATTCCCGATCAAGAAGTAACATCAGACGATGATAATGCCCCTGAGAGTCCAGCCATTCCTCCACAGCAAGAGGAAGTACCCAATGATGTAGATGCTGACTTTATTTTGCCAAGTAGTAGCACAGTTAAATTAGAAGAATCAGATTTAGTTAATTTAACAAAACAACAACTAATACTCGCTAGAAATGAAATTTATGCAAGGCATGGCTTGATTTTTAATACTGAAGATATACAAACTTATTTTGAATCTAAAAGTTGGTATCACCCAGATGCAACCGACGAAAGTGAAATTGATAGTATAGAGACCTTTAACGTTCAACTTATAGAGAAGATTGAAGAAATAAATGATCTACCTAATTAAAGGTAGATCATTTATTATTTTCTTACAATGATATTTGTTCAAACATCACTTTACTGTATGCTGCAATATCCGATGGATTTAACATATTGTATTTGTGTTTAACATCTGTGAAATAGCTGCCAATTAACTCCCTATCAATCTCTCTATCTGTATTTACCGATGTGGGTAAATCACCCCTAGTTACTAACCAAGGTGTTTCTAAATGAGTAAAAGCCTCTAATGTTTTACCGCTATAACCGCTTAAATTTTTTATTACACTGTCAATTATAGTTTTTTCTGAACCAGAAAGAGTAATATCATCTGTTAAATCGTCACATTCTATTCGGTCGAAACAATATTCCCTGTACTTAATATACACATTTTTGTAAACAGGGCCATGAACCCAAGCTTCACAGTTTTCTTCAAATATAAAACGATTCATAAAAGCATAATAAAATCCCTGAACGTAATATAACAATTTTTGCAAAGCCAATGGTGTAATATCGTCACACTTACACAAAAGATAATTAATAGTAATATCAATCTTTGAAGTTTCCGAAATCTCATCTATTTTCAAAATCGATAATGTAGCAACCCTACTTTTTTCATAAGCAGATTGTGATTTTAACTTTCCCTTATTTACTTCCAAAATTGACAAGTAAAAATTAGGGTCTTCATAGATTTTTTTCAAAATCTCTGAATATTGCTTTGTTGGCATATCTCCATCACAATAGCGAGTAAATGTTTGCTCACCCCACCCCATTAGTAACGATAAAGGTCTCTTACCAATGCTATATCTTCGAGGAATTTCTAGTATTTTTTCTAAAGAAATAATATCATGCTGTTTCCTAAACTCATTATAAAGTTGTATCAGATTGTAGTCGTTAACCTCACTAACATATATTTCATTAGAGCATTCATCACAAGTTGCTGTTTTCCCAGAATAAGAATAAGTTTCTCCTTTTAGCTCTGCACTCATATATTCTTCTTTCTGAGTATAACCCACATCTTTTCTGCAGTATTCACAAAATACATTTTTGTTATCCATAATATAATCCTCCTTTCAAAGTTCCAATCGTCTACCTAAAAACATAATCAATCGGCTTGTTCCTTTTATGAAATGAGATCGTGACTATTAGATTATTTTCTACATATTCAATAATGTTGAATTTTATATAGATATCCACGTATTCTTCTTCGCCAAATGCATCAAAAACAGTCCTTCGTGGACAAAAAACATAAAGCACTTCGTACTCATAACCAATATTAGTATTTTTTAACGAATGGCAAAAGTCTGTCGTTTCAATGCTTAGTAATATTTCCTTTTGTTTAGAATTATTTAAATTATAATCCTGAATAAACTTAATATTTTCACACCTGTTTCTGTTTTGCTCAATTGTAAATTTATTATGATTGACACAGCTTTTAATTTTTTGCAAAATAACATCACATTCTTCTTTGGTATAATTCTGGTTATAGTGTTCACTCATTATATTAACTCCAATCTTTATAATGTCATTGTACTATATTATATGCTACTATTCAATATTTATGCACTAATTAGTGCATTTATTTTTATAATATTTATAAAAAATACACTTGATAATAATTAGCCTGTAATTTACAATACTGTTAGAGTGAACTTTATCTATATCTAAAATTTATTTTTGTATAGTTATTTTTACGCCTTGTAGTCTAACTGCAAAATCGCCTTTTATAATTTTTACATAGCCTGGACCTTTTACAATTTCATTTGCAATAGTATCCTCCACGCCCATAGAGACACTTCTTGACCGTTCTACATACCCCATTTTTGTTGTAGTATCTGTTAGAGCTACCTTATATACCCCTATAGCTAAGTCATAACCTACTAAGTATATTCCATCAGCTGCTTCTGTTTTAATTGAAGGCTTCAATTCTTTAATTTTTATAGGTTCAATTGTAACTCCTTTCAATTTAACCGCTACATCAGTTTTAGCAATTTCAACATACCCATTTCCAGTTAAAATAATATTTGCAATAATACTATTTGCTTCCATAGTTGCATCTTTTGCTCTTTCTACATATCCCATTTTCAATGCAGAATTGTTTAATGTTACCCTATATAAACCACTTCCCATATCTTTGTTTACTAAATATGTACCATCTGAATATGTCTTTATTTTTGGCGACACAGTTTTAGTTGATGATATAACTGGTGCCGATTCTATAACTTTATCATTAGTTACCACTGGTGGAGTTGTAAAATCCCCTCCATTTTTAATGAATGCAATCACTAACAAGACTGTAACTCCAGTTATTATTTTATACCGCATAAAGAAATTCCTTTGGTCATGACTACAACTTGGGCATCTCTTAGCACCCCTTGATATTTCTTTCTTACACGCTTTACAATTTGTTAATTTACCCATTTAATTTGCCCCCCTCCATGTAAATTCAATACTATCTAAACTATTTAAGCTGTTTTAAATTTGCTTTATCATAGTGATTATCGGTAGTAGGTTTTAAATCTTTAACATTAATTCCTTTTTTTACATCATAGTACATTATCTACATTTCTATTTATAAATGTAATAATTAACTCCTAACTAGAAACTAGACTGTAATTCCAATTTTACCAGATTTATGTTGTTTACAATTTATTTACAATATGATATAGTTTAATAAAATGTAAAAAAATATCATTTGGGGGTAGATGGCATGTCAAAATTAAAATTAAGGGGTTTTTCCTTTATAGTTGCTATATCTATGTTGGTTTTTGTATTACCAACTTCTGTAGTAAATGCGCAAACAAAAACACTTACAGATGCCATTTTGAAGACAAATATGGCAACATCAGTCGAAAGTAATGGTAAATTAAATCTTACTTTTATAGCTGAAGGACTTTCGGAGCAAGATCAACAAGACTTTTCCTTTATAAGTGAACTTTTAAACAACTTACAAATAAGTTACAGTTCTAAATCATCTGGAAATAGTGATGGAACTGTTTCAAGGCAATATGTTAAAATGTCAGCAAATATAGGGGGGAGTCCTTATAGTGGAGAGTTATGGAGTGATATAAACCTTACAGGTAAAACCCCTATAGTTAAAGGAATTGTAAAATCTCCTCAACTATTCGAAATGATGTTGCCACCTGAATATATGAATAAATATATGCTGGTGGATTTTGAGCAGATAAAAAAGATGCCAGAAATGCAATCCCAGTTAGGCAATATAGATTTCGGAAAAATTATGAATGAAAACAAAGAACTACAACAATTGATTTTAACTATCTTTGAAAAATACTCATCAAAATTACACTTAAACTATACCTTGGTTTCTAATATTAAAAATGTGTATAAAGTTAAAATTGATGATGCTCAATTTAAAGACATTATAATCAAAGTAGTTAATTTAACCTCTAAAGATAAAGAGCTTCAAGGTCTTATAAGAGATTTGATAATTACAGAAATGATAAGTAGTGGATCATCAACCGATGAAATTAATGCTGCGAAAGTTGATATGAATCAGATGTTTACTACACTTGAATCACAAGAATTTTTAGATAAGTTTAACCAAATGATGGACAAGCTTAAGGATGTAAATCTTCTTGGAAATAAAGGAATTGATATTACTTATACAATAGATGAAAATGGATATGTTACAAGTACGAAAGGAAACATAGAATTTGCTGCAGATATGGCAAAACTAAGTAAAGCCTTTGGCGCGAGTGCAAGTGAAGTTATTCCAACAGGTATATATACAATGGGTATAAATTTCGAATTAAATAACAGTAATATTAATGGCAAGGTAAATATTGATTTACCAATTTTGACTTCATCAAATTCTTTTAATATTATGAGCTTATTTGACGAACCAAACTCACAACCAATAAAAGTAATTCCTTCAGTTGTAAAGAGTGTTAAGTCTACGATCAATGGTAAAGGAGTAGTAAAACCAGTAATTATCACACATACGGTTACAGGCGGTCAGCTTCCGAATACCTCCACACATTTGTATGATTTACTCCTTATTGGCGCTATTTTAACGATTATGGGAGCCTTAGGTTGGAGACTAAGAAAGAATTATGAATAAAGTAAAACTATCGTGGGACAAGGTTTCGTTGGTTACTGTTCTGTCTGCGACATTTATGGTCTTTGGGATAGGATTTATTTTTTGGGCAACATTTAATATATGGTCACAGTCTAATAACATTGTGAAAGCCACACCCACTCACTATTCTGCCCCTGAAACTTCGCCTAATAAACCACTTTACCCTGTATATCCTGTGGATGGTGACAATATTGGAAGTTTAACGATTCCAGCATTAAAACTGAAACTGCCACTTATCCAAGGGACTGGAGTGAATGATCTTAAGAAGGGTGTTGGGCACTTTACTCAAAGCGTACTTCCTGGCGAAAAAGATAATTGTGTTTTATCTGGACACCGTGATACCGTCTTCAGTAAAATGGGGAATTTGAAGATAGGTGATCAATTGATTGTTCAAACATCAGCTGGTATATTCACATATAAGGTGAATGGCACACGAATCGTCCATAAAGATGATAAAACGGTTATTGTACCTACCAAGAACGCGGTCCTAACGCTTACCACCTGCTACCCATTTAATTTTATTGGAAATGCTCCTGACCGCTATATCGTGTCCGCTGATTTAATTAAAAATAAATAACTCTCTTTTAATTAAATCTAAATATCCTTTAACGTTCAACCTATAAAGAAAATTGGCAAAATAAATGCTCTACCTATTTTAGGTAGAGCATTTATTAATATTAGACCAAAGCAAACATGTTAATACTATTGTTGCACTACTTTCCTAATTAACACCTTACTTATTCTTTTACTATCACATTCCAAAACTATAAATTCATAATTCTCATATACAATAATATCATTAACTTTTGGGTATGAATCCAATTGTGAATAAATCCATCCACCTATAGTATCAATGTTTTCAACTTCCATTTCTATATCTAAAAGTTCAATAGCATCTTCAATAAGGACTTTCCCTTCTACGAGGTAAGTGCCATCTTCATTTTTAATAATCTCATTAGCTTCTTCATCAAACTCATCCTGGATTTCACCAACAATTTCTTCTAATATATCCTCAATAGTTACAAGACCAAACGTTCCACCATATTCATCAATAATTATAGCCATTTGAACTTTGTCTATTTTAAATATTTTTAGTAATTCACCTATGGAAAGAGACTCTGGAACAAATTTAATCTCGCGAATAATATCTTCTATTTTTTGACTAGTACCTTGAATTTTCTGCTTGTATAAATCTTTAATATGTATGAACCCAATAACATTATCTTTATTATCTTTGCATACTGGGTACCTTGTAAGCTGCTCATCTAAAGTAAATGCTATAATATCATCAAAAGAATCCTCTAGGTAAATACAGGCCATATCAGTTCGAGGTATCATTATTTCTTTTACTGTTTTCTCTGAAAAATCAAATATATTATCTATAAAAGTTAATTCAGTTTGATCTATTAACCCATGATTATAACTTTCTTCAACTAATAACTTTATTTCCTCATCGGTATGAGCTGCTTCATGCTCATCTACAAGGGACACACCAAAGGCTTTTAATACTAAACTAGTACTATGATTAAACGCCCACATTATAGGGAATGTTACGTTATAAAACACTATGAGTGGTAATGCAGTGTACATTGCTATCTTTTCAGCGCTTATAATAGCTAGGGACTTAGGAACTAATTCTCCCAGTACAATGTGGAATGCCGTTATAAGTGAAAATCCTAGTATAAATGAAATTGAATGTACGAGACTTTCTTGAAGATTAAATAAATGAAATATCGGTTTTAACATATCTGCAACCGCAGGCTCTCCTATCCATCCAAGACCTAGTGATGCTAGAGTTATTCCTAGCTGACACGCAGATAAATATGAATTCAAATTTTTAGCGACCTTTAAAGTATTTTTAGCACTACTAGTTCCCTCTGCTACTAATGTTTCCAGCCTTGATCTCCTAACCTTAACCATTGCAAACTCTGTAGCAACGAAAAAAGCATTCATAAACACAAGTAAAAACACAATAACAATATTAATAAAAATAGTCACTTTTAATAGCCCCTTCCAACTCAACACATAGGTTTTATGTCTAGTGTTATCCATACCTATTGCTATTATATAGCATACCATATTTATCTAATATTTATAATACTAAATATATATATATTGTTATTCAGATATAATGCTATACATAATTTTCTCTATCCTATAATCAAATCCTTTATCCAATAGCTAATTCTACTTGTTTTCTAACTTAATTAAATCTGTAAATTCTATTTTCACCAGTATACCCTATGACTAAACGCTGAAAATTATTATCCAAGGTCATTGCTATTCCTTCACTTTCACCTGTATTACTAATATACCGAGTAGAAATTTTTTTACCATTGTAATCAAACGTCGTAATTTTATTATTTGTATATAAATAAATCTGATTACCATGTACTTCGAGACCTTGTGGAACACCCTGATTAGGCACATTAAAAGTATTTATAACCTTCATGTTAGCCAAATTTATAATAGTAAATTTAGGACTTCCACTATCCCCACTACTTAAAACAGTATGCAATATTAAATAGTCGTGAACATTATCTATCGCAATTAAAGCAGATGTCCCTAATTTTTCAAAATTCAAATTACTTAATATTTGGCTGCTTTCATATTTAACAACATAAACATGTGTCTTTGAATTTCCGCCACCATTAGCAATATATATATTTCCAGTTTTTGCTCTATACGCAAGGTCAGCAGAATGTCCTACTGCCATAGATTTCGTTTCTGATATTTTTTTACCTGACATACTATATTTAGATATTTTCCCTTTTCCATTCCCAATATCAAATCCGCAATATAAATATTGATTAAAAAATGTGATTGATTGGAAATTAAGAGTATCATTAAGATTGAATAGTAACTTATAATTAGGTGCTGATAAAATTGGTTTGACAGTGATTCTACAAGAAATCTTTAATCCTTTATCACTAGTTATTCCTGTGATAGTTACAGTTCCTGCTTTTAATGATGTTACTTTGCCCCAAATATCTATTTTAGCTATTGCAGTATTAGATGACGTCCATTTTACTGCTCTATTCGTTGCATTGGCTGGTGTCATAGTTGCCCTTATAGTATATGCCTGTCCTACTATTAAAATATCTGTAGTTTTATTTATGCTCACTTTATTTACCCGAATTACTGGCTTAGGCTTAATAGTGATTCTACAAGAAACCTTTAATCTTTTATCAACTGTTACTCCTGTGATAGTTACAGTTCCTGCTTTTAATGATGTTACTTTGCCCCAAATATCTATTTTAGCTATCGCAGCATTAGATGACGTCCATTTTACTGCTCTATTCGTTGCATTGGATGGTGTCATCGTTGCCCTTATAGTATCTGCTTGTCCTACTATTAAAATATCTGTAGTTTTATTTATGCTCACCTTATTTACCCGAATTATTGTGCCTGCAAATACCTCGATATTTATAAACAACAATAAAAAAGTAAAAGTAAAACATAAAAAATAACTAAACTGTGTTTTTTTCATTAAAGCCATCCCCCAATAGTATAATTATTCACTACTTTCTTTTATAATCAAAATTACTTATCCTTTTACTCTCACATTAATTACCCACACCTATTGCTATTATATATAATACCATATTTATCAATTATTTATAATACCAAATAATCATACATCAATTTTTGTAATTCCCAACCTAAAAAAGCACTCTTCTGAGTGCCTTTTTCTTAGTATCCAACATGATGCTAATCACTTTCCAATATCGCATCCAACTCTATAGCAATAAATCATTTTCCCATACAGTCTCCAACTATATAATAATAGAATATTCTTATAGGATGCTAACAAAAGTATATATTACGTAATATGCGTTTGAGCAAGCCTTAGTAATTCTTAATTTATTTTATTTCCAGATGCGTTAAAAAGAACCCATGTCTGAGCGTTAGCGAGTTTGGGTTCTTTAGCAACTGGAAATAAAATAAATTTTAGAATTACTTAGCGCAGCGAACGCATCTGTAGTAATATATACTTTTGTTTTATCCTCTACGGGAAAAATCTATTAAATACAAATTCTGATTTTTGCTATTCTTCTTTCTTTAACTTCCTCTATTTTAAATATTACATTCCCATATTCTATAGTTTTGTTTTCATTTTTCTTTGGAATACGTCCCAAAAGACTAATTAAAAACCCTCCTATTGTGTTATATTGCTCTGATACTAAGTTTAAATCTAAATGATCATTTAATTCATCTATTGAAAGTAATCCGTCAACTATATAAGTATTATTATCAACTTTCCTTATTTCAGGTTCGTCATCATCATATTCATCTTCAATATTCCCCATAACTTCTTCTATGAGGTCTTTAATAGTAACTACACCTGAAAATCCACCATATTCGTCTATAAGCACAGCCATATGATTTTTAGATCTTTTTAACTCTTTAAACAATACATCTATATTTTTACTTTGATAAACAAGATAAGGTGATTGTAATATATTCTTAATCTCTACATTTTCAAAGCCATGTAAACGCGCCTCTGATATAAAATCTTTCATGTGAAGTATTCCTACAATATTATCAACATCACCGTCAAATACTGGCACTCTTGAATATTTTTCTTCTAATAACTCATCTAAGAATTCAGAAGTAGGATCATTTATATCAATTAAAAACACTTCAGTTCTTGGAGTCATAATTTCTCTAGCTGATTTATCATCAAACTCGATAATATTATTTATCATTTTTTTCGCAGTCTCATTTAGAGCGCCGCGTTCTTGACCTATTTGTATAATTGATTTTATTTCCTCTTTTGATAGTTTCTCAACTATTTTCTTATTATTAAGACCAGTAATCTTAACTAAAAGATTAGTGGAAGCTGATAACACCATTGCAAAAGGAACAACCATTTTAGATATATAGAGAATCGGTCTTACGCTAAACATTGCAACCGCTTGTGAGTTTTGTATTGCTATTCGCTTTGGAAATAATTCACCAAACACAAGTGTAATATACGATAATCCAATTATTATGCTAGCGAAAGCAATTTGTGAGCTATAAGGTACATTCAAATTGTTTAAGTAAGCTGCAAAATCATCTGATATTCCCGAAGTTGCAATTGCAATAGAGAAAAAACCAGTAAGTGTAATTCCTATTTGAATAGTCGATAAAAATTTTGTTGGCTCTCCAATGAGCTTCACAAGTAGCATAGCTTTTTTATTGCCCTCTTCGGCAAGATGTTTAATTTTATTTTTATTTAGTGATATTATAGCCATCTGTGCTGATGCAAAAAAAGCATTCACCAGTGTCAAAATCGCAATTATTATAAATTGCACCATAATATTATTGGGCGCGGGGTCTGGTTCCATTAAAAATTCCTCCTTGTATATTAAAACATTTCATACTCTACATCATATCACAAAACTGATTGCTTTACTGATAATATGCAAATTAATAACTAATTATGTGTATTTTTTCATTTTTCCATTTTTTTTAAAATGACCTCATATATTATATTTATGCTTAAGTAGTTCTAATGATATATTATGAAGTGCTGCAATTTGGTCAATGCTATAATCCGGATGTTCTAGCAATAATCCATTAGGTATAAGTAGTTCTGCTGCAAAGATAATAGCTTGGCGTTCAAATTTACCCTTATCGCAAAATGTATGTTTTTGAACAAATATTATATTCACCTTACTGTGTAGCACAGCATGTCCAAGTTCATGAGCACAAACTATTCTCCTAGCTTCACTTCCAAGTTTATTATTAATATGAATAATTTTAACCTTAGGACATGACTGATAAAATCCATTAATATGTTTTCCTAAGTCCTCATACATAATTTTTATGTTTAGATACTCTGCTAATTCAAACGGATCATTTGTTTTATATTTTTTCATCATATGTTGTGCTATATCGCGTACATAATCCAAATAAAACACCCCCAAATTGTTATTTACTATTTCTATATTTCTTTGGCGTATATTTCTTCTTATTTGAAATTTTAGCATATTCGAGCCCTGCTTTTATAGATTTTGCTAAAATTTCTAGATCTTCTTCATCTAATATATCCCCATCTAGCATAATTGCATCTTGAGATTTAATCATCTCTAATGTTTTATTTAGTAATTTACCAATGTCTCTTTCATTCTTCTGAGTTAAAATAGGCTCGTATTGATTTTCAGGTCCAACATTACGTACATCAGATCTGCCTAATAAATAGTCCATGGAAACTTCAAAGAGATCTGCAAATCCTTGAAGTGCTGGATTTTCTGGAACTTGACTATCTTTTTCATATCTAGATATTGAACTTTTATTTAGGCTAAAGCTACTCGCAAGTTTATCTTGAGTTAAGCCTCTTTGGAGTCTTAATTGCTTAAAACGTTCACCAAAGGTTGCCATAAAATCACCTTCCTATATATTTTTAGTATTAATCTATATCATTTTCAATGTCCTTTGCATATAATTTCTTAATACCTTTTTTAATAATAGTAAACAAACCATAAAGGACAAGATAAGTAGCGAAAAATGCAGTAAATCCCCATAACCCTGCAATTATATCCGCAAATTCCATGTGCCCACGGTTTGTAATTTTTTGCATTATCTCAATTCCGAAAACAATAACTAAAAGCACAGTTGCTGTATATATAAAAGATAATAACGAAATACTATATTTTGCTAAGGCCTTGAATACAGAGTTAACTACTAAATAAATAACCATACCAATAATACCTATTATAATAAAATGAAGCTCTTTGTCTGTAAATGTCACACCAAAGCTATCAAAAAAACTAGTAAGAAAATCATGTAATTCATTAATAATTGCAACAAGAAGTTTTAATATTTCAACCATATGTTTCCACCTCCAAATCTTAACTAAGTATTTATATTCCCCTAAAATGCACCAATTGCTAGAACAGTATACTAATTATATCAAGAAGTTAATATATTTACAATACGCTATAAAGATAATAAATCCATATGTGTTATATTTTGTTTGAACTAATAATACCTGGAGTTTTATACAAAACAGATTCATGCTTAAGCTTTTACAATTTCCTATTAACGTACAAAAACTACTGGAATATATTCCAGTAGTTTCCTTGCACTAAATCATTTGTTATTTATTCTCAGGTTTTATATCTTGATAAATAAATTTATGAAGTTTATCTATAGTTGCCTCCATGTCAGCAACCAAAACTGATGCGCCAGATATTGTTTGTGCTGACCAGTCACCATCTGCTGGGAATCTTCCCTGCTCTAAGGTGGTTGATTTTGATGCTATTACTTTTGTTCCAAGCTTAACTATGTCCATACTACCCATGCTTGTCTCTGTAAGCGGTAGAAGCTCTGATACAACAGATGGGAACTTAGTTGCCCCTGTAGACTGAATCTTTGTGAGCATACTTGTGAGCACTGTTCTTTGCCTCTCTGTTCTCTTAAAATCATCACCTTTTAAATAACGTATTCTTGTATATGCAACAGCTTGCATTCCATTTAAAGTCTGAGATCCCGAACGCTTAACTGTAGTCACTAATTTTTTCTCGATTTTAGCGGTTTCTTGCATATAACCATTAATTTTATCAACCTCATTCTGATCAACATCAACAGTTACTCCACCAATACTATTTATTATTTTTTCAAGGTTAAAAAAATCAACTGTTACGTAATTTCTAACATTTAAATTAAAATTTTCATTTAGAGTTCTTATTGCAAGTTGCGGACCACCGTAAGCATATGCACTATTAATTTTTGTTTTACCATGCCCTTTTATAGTTACGTAGGTATCTCTCATAATAGAAGACATTTTTATTTTCTTATCTTTTGTATCTACGGAAAGTATTATTATAGAATCCGAACGACTAGGTTCCTCTGTGTTTCTTGCATCAATTCCAAAGAATGCAATGTTTGTAATACCACTAGAATCTTCTGCTTCCGTAGTTGCTTTATCACTAATACCCAAATCCTCATTTGTATCTGAAATTTTCACAGTGTTTATTTTACTCAGCTGCCAAAATGTAAAAGCAAAAGCTCCTCCAAAAATTAGTAGCGCAGCAACAAATAGACTTATAACAATCTTTTTCAATGGTTTATTTTTATTCCTATTTTTAGTCATATTTTTCCCCTTTCCATATCGAATAGCTTAAAGCTAAAATATTATCTCACTTCTATCCTATCTGTATCCCCATCATATTTTATCATTTCTTTTCATCTTATGCACTATCTAACTAAATAATTTAATTAATTTTAGTACTTAAACTACAATACACTACTATTATGAGTTAAACAATGTTAATTTGTAGCTAATCCTACAATTTTTACTGTTTCTCTTTTATTTATAGCTGATGTTCTAATCATAATCTTATGTTCTCCATCTAAATTGTCAGATATTAAACTTGAATTACTACCCTCAGACGTCGACTTAGTATCTATCTCACGTGCAAACTTACCGTCAATATATACTTTGAATTTACCACCATTTACTTGGCTTAAGTAATGAATAATGGCAACTTCCTTAGTTGTATTAAATGTTAAACTGTCAAGAGCTTTACTTGAAGATAATATTCCTTCCAAAATAAATCCATTATTTAAATCTGGAGAATTATCAAAAACAAAGTTGTTTAATTTATTAGTATTATCGTATAACACATTGTATTTAATATTTGTTTTTTTCTTAGATTCAACATTAGAATTAATAACCTTTAAAATTGTCTCTGCATACAATTTGTATCCTTTATCATTTGGTAGTTCTAAATCTTTCGATAGACTCTCATATTTATCCACTGAACTATTAAATGAAAGCATTGTATCAGCCTGTTGAAGGTTATATTGTTTTGAAAGTTCTGTTATAATATCTGAATAACTATTGCGCTCCCTAAATGAGCTTTCTATAATTGGTATTATTTCTATACTAGGATTAATTTTTTTAAGTTTAATTATAATCGACTCATAAAATACTCCGAACTGCTTTGGGGTCATGCTATACTGATCTTTTTGTCCAAAACACATAAATGCTACATCATATTTTTTAGTCAATTTAGCACTGTTAAGTTCAACCCAAGCTCGTATTCCTGTTGTACTACCACCAGTAATTAAATCAGTTGTCATAGTGGATTTATATTTATCTTTAACATCGTTTATTACTAAGTTAGACCATCTTTTGTCATTATTAGATGAACCAGCACTTTGGCTTATACTGTCCCCTATTATCAAAGCATTTATATCCTTGCTTTCAGAAAGGTTCTCATAAAAATTTAATTTTAAAATTTTAACATCATCTGCGCTACTTTTCTCTCTACGCTGTTGTGCTAAAACAATTAGTTCTTTTTCATTCTTATTTTCGCGAATAGCACCTACTCCAATACCATAAATTCCCACTATAATTAAAAGTATAGATAACCCAATTAAAATCTTTTTCATGTCATATCTCCCCTTAAATATAAAATACCTACAAGCAATTATACTATTTTATTTAATATTTTACTATAATTATCCTAAAAACGCATAATGTTTTTATGAAAAGCGAAAAAAATCTTTTTAAATATCTATGTGTGAAATATACCCGCGAAAAAAGCTACCAAAATATCTATTTTAGTAGCTTTCTTCACATACTTTCACAATTCAATGTTATTTTTTTGAGTACCAAGGTCCATAATAATAACTTGCACTGCCATTATACCAAACATTATCATAAGTAAATTCATAGTTAATTCTTGACTTTGCATCATACCAAGTAGGATTGCCTTTAACTCTAAAGCAAACCCACCCTGAACTGCCAGTCGGAAATTCAATAGAAGTTATATCTTTAGCAGTTGTAGAATCTACCATCTGTAAGTTTCTATTAAAAACCGTAGAATCATTATCCAAAAGATTGCTTCCTGCGCTATATATTTTAAGCGGTGTTGGTCCATAATTTGTAATATAAAATATAACAACAGATGTATATGCATTTGTTTCAGACAATGACAATACTGAGTAATTTGGAGTATATTGCGCTCTAGACACAGCACTTACTGCCATAGAATAACCACTATATAATTTAGTAGTTCCAACAGTTCTATATGCTATGACTTTATAGTAATACGTTTTATTAGTGGTTAGTCCTGTATTATTATAACTTGTAGATGTAGTGGTTGATAGTAAATTATAGGCACCTGCACTTGATGTTGACCTATAAATCATATATCCACTAGCACCACTTACTGCACTCCATGAAGTCTTAATACTATTATAAGAGGAAAGAATGGCTTTCACGGATGCAGGCACTGAGAGAACAACTTTTGATAATACAACTGCACTATAGCTACTATATACTCTAGTATTTCCTACTGTAGTATATGCTCTTACCTTATAATAATACGTCCTTCCTGTTGTAAGACCTGTATTATTATATGATAATGCAGATGTTGTGCCTAATACTCTATAAGGCCCTGCACTTGATGATGCTGTATAAACTTCATAACCACTAGCTCCACTGATTTTAATCCATGAGATATTGTTGCTGTTATAAGAACTTGACACTGCTTTCACAGAAGTCGGTATAGCAGGTATAGGTTTTGAACTTACTGTTGATGAAAAACCACCGTAAAGTTTAGAAGTTCCATTTGTATTATATGATCTAATTCTATAATAATAATTAGTATTTGTTGCAAGTCCAGTATTAATGTAACTTGTTGCCGTAGTAGATGTTACAAGCGAGTATGCACCAGTACTTGATGTTGATTTGTAAACCTCATATCCGTTAGCTCCACCAGAAGCAACCCAGCTTATCTTAATAGCGTTATATGATGTTGATATTGCATAAGCGTTTGTTGGTACTGATGGTATTGGTTTTGCTGATACTACTGCGCTGCAGTTGCCAAGTACCTTTGTGCTCCCTACTATTTTAAAAGATCTTATTTTATAGAAATAAGCTATTCCTGTTTTAAGTCCTGCATTACTAAACGCAAGTGTATTCGTTGAATTTACTAAACCGTATGTTCCTGCACTTGATGTAGATCTGTAAACTTCGTATCCACTTGCTTCCCTTACAATACCCCAGTTTACCTTTATACTGTTATAAGATGATGAAACTGCTTTTGGACTTGCTGGCGTTGCGGGAACTGGTTTCGATGATACAACCGTACTATATAAACTATATACTTTTGTAGTTCCAATTGTTCTATAAACCATTATTTTATAGTAGTAAGTTTTTCCTGTTGATAATCCTGTATTTGTATATGACAAGGATGTTGTTGTGTTTATTAAACTGTATATTCCCGTACTTGATATTGCTCTATATACTTGATAAGCAGATGCACCGCTTACTGCTCCCCAAGTTATCTTGTTGCTGTTGTAAGATGCAGAAACAGCATTAACCGAAATCGGTGCTAATGGTATAGGTTTCGCACTTACTATAGAAGAATAACCTCCATATATTCTTGTTGTTCCAACTGCTCTGTATGATCTAACTTTGTAGTAATAAGTTGTAGCTATTGTAAGTCCTGTATCTATATACGTTGAGGCTGTAACCTCCCCTACTTTGCTATATGTTCCACTGTTTGAAGTCGATCTGTATATTTCATTGCCACTGGATCCGCTTACTACACCCCAGCTTATTTTTATACTGTTATAACCTGCTGATACAGCTACAGCACTTGCAGGTACTGGTAAAACTGGTTTTGCACTAATTATTGATGAATAATTTCCATAATACTTAGTTGCCCATACTGTTTTATAGGCCCTCACTTTATAATAATAATTTGTACCTGTAATCAAGCTACTATTTATATAATTCAAAGAAGCTATTTCCCCTACTTTACTGTAGGTTCCACTGCTTGAAGTCGATCTGTATATCTCATATCCACTAGCCCCAGTTACTGCACCCCAGCTTATCTTTATATTGTTATAGCCTGCTGATATTGCCTGTAACCCTATAGGTACTGCTGGCGCTTGAAATACTATAATATTACAGCTTGATGTATACCCTCCATCAGCTGTCGTTATTTTTATTGTTGCTGTTCCAATTCCTAATGCTGTAACTTTCCCTGCACCATCGACTGAAGCAACTGATGAATTAGTACTTGACCATGTTGCGTTATTATTGAATGCATCCGCAGGTCTTACTGTTGCTCTAAGACTCGTTGATTCCCCTACTTTTAATCCCGCTGTTGTTTTATCTAAAATTACTCCTGTTACTGATTGTGTTACAGATACGCTGCAACTATCAGTGTATCCTCCATCTACAGTTCTTACCGTTATAGTTGCTGTTCCTTTTCCTACTGCAGTTACTTTACCTATACTATTAACAGTTGCAATGGAATCATTACTACTTAACCATGTTACATTTTTATTCGTTGCAACTGTTGGATTTATAGTTGCTACAAGAGTTATTGATTCACTTGTTTTTAATTCAGCATCTGATCTATTTAAGCTTATTCCAGTTACTTGCACACTCTGTACAGTTACATCACAAGTAGCTGTATATCCTCCATCAGCTGTAGTTACAGTTAATGTTGTTGTTCCATTTCTTACTGCGGTTACTTTCCCTGCATTATTAACAGTTGCAACTGAAGCATCGCCACTTGACCATATTACATTTTTATTTGTTGCATCAGTTGGATTTACTGTTGATATGAGATTAACTACTTCTCCTACTTTTAAATTTGCCGTAGTTTTGTCTAAGCTTACTCCTGTTACTCCAGTTAATGGTTTTGTTACAATTAAAGAATATTTTTGTGTTGTACTAAATCCAGAATAAGGATATACCTTTATATAATAATTTCCTATTTCACCTGCATTAAAATTTATGAATTCAGATGAGGTACTACCTGAAGCTGAACTTCCAATTACTTGACCAGATGGATTGTATAAATCTAAGTCATAATCGAATGGTAAGTCTGAAAGTGCTATACACATATCCCCTGTTTTATTAACATTCAGCTTATAATAATCTACATCTGTATTGGACGATATATATGACTGATATCTTGTTCCTAAATTTATTGGATATGATGTTTCCATAGTAT
The DNA here is from genome assembly GCF_018861735.1 of Clostridium lacusfryxellense. Classification (GTDB taxonomy): domain Bacteria; phylum Bacillota; class Clostridia; order Clostridiales; family Clostridiaceae; genus Clostridium_AD; species Clostridium_AD lacusfryxellense. The sequence continues at coordinate 60,964 of NZ_JAHLEB010000006.1, forward strand.
CGTTTGGTTCATATAGATCATTTACTGGCGCTTCCCCCACTCCAACTGAATAAAATGAATTATTTACAGCTGTCACTTCAACAGAATTCGCTCCATATAAATCAGTAGCTGCTTGTTCAAGACCAACTTTTGCTTGTTCAAAATCTGTATTTTCATTCATATAGGTAACTAAAGCCCTGTAATATATTTTAGCAGTCTTTTCTACACCTATATTCTTAACCGTAAGATATGCAGCTTTATTGGGAATACCAGAATTTGTGTGAACACCACCCCAATCACCAGAATCATTGTCAGAAGAATTTTCATAATTACTCATATTATCCGGTTGATCATATAGTGTAGGGTTTGATAGACTTCTTAGTGCATCTCCTGGAGTATATGGCGTATATATATCATCACCTATTACCCAGTCTGCTGTGTTAAATGCCCAATTCCCTCCAGAAGCAACATTGTATTTGTCATAGGTGGAAATAAATACTCCAAATACATCCGCCATTGATTCATTTAGAGCACCTGATTGATTATGATATTGAAGATTTGCAGTATTACTTATTACTCCATGAGTCATTTCATGCCCAACAACATCTAAATCGCCACTAAGATAGGTAAAGTTGTATCCATCACCGTCTCCATATATCATTTCATATCCATCCCAGAAAGCATTATTGTAGCTATTGCCATAGTGAGTATAAGATTTAATAGCCATACCATTGCCATCCAAGCTGTTTCTATTAAATAAATTTTTATAGAAGTCAGTTACTTTACCGGCATTATAATGTGCACTGACAGAAGCTTTATAGTCTACAGTATTAAAAAAATCACTAATATTTGAAACCAGGGGTCCAGACGGGTACGTTCCATGATTTAACGTATAAGTATCTATGCTGCTTGTTGCTGATTTGGTTAAATCCATCATTTGATATGAAGTCCCATATTTATATAAATTCAAATTTTTATTTTTTCCAAGAACATCAATACCCGAACCACTTATTGCTCCATCAAATCTTATATTATTTTCAGTCTTAATTACTTTTCCTGAATGTACCTCAACAAAAACATCATAATTTCCTATTGTAGGGTCTGTATAAGATATATTAACTTTAAATACTTCATAATTTTTTTTATCTTTAGTTAATATTAACTTATCTACTTTTGGAGTATTTCTTAAGATTTTATAAGTATACTGTTTTTTAGCTATTTCAACAGCATCACTTTCAGAAACATCCCTATTCCCAAGGGTTGTCACACTCTTGTTTTTTTCGAATTTACCGTTAACACTTACTATAGTTCCACTTTTATCAAAGTTTACATTTATCAAATTGCCCTTCACTTTAATTCCCTTAATAACTTGTGCAAATTTTACATATGTATGTCCAATATCATCTTTTTTTACTTCAACAGCCTTCAAGTCATCTGTTACATTATCGATTCCAAATAAAGGCTTGTTTTCTTCCAAAAACTTTCTTGCTGATTTCTCACCTGTAATCTGTTTATTGGCAAGATTTCCTGATATAAATACTTGTCCACCTTTTTCGTTTAATTTCAACTTACCTTTGCTTAAGCTATTAAGCTTTTGAATAGTCTGTACCTTTCCTGAATTTTGTTTTGGATTTAATTCCTTAGCAGATATAGAAACGGGCATAGAGCTAAGTAATGCTAAACTTATAAAAATACAAATAAACCTTTTCATAAAAAATCCCCCTTGACTAATTTATCCCATATAATAACGATTTATTATATCATTTATAATATGATTTTTACATAGTATTCCAAAGATATTTTATCTAAGGTTATTCTAGCAATAATTTCTAAAACGTCACAATCTAAAATACCATCATTAAATAATATTTAACGATGGTATTTTTAATACAGTCATATATTTAATTTCATTTTTTTACTATAATTTTGCATATACTATCGATGTCCACTTACCATATACTCTTATTTTTCCAACAGTCCTGTATGACCTCATTTTATAGTAATAAGTTTTCGATCTTGTTAGATGAGAATTTGTATAATAAAAATTTGTCGTTCCTGTTAATAAGTTATAGGCTCCTAATTTAGAAGTGGCTTTATATATTTCATACCCACTTGCCCCAGTTACTGTATTCCATGAAAGTTTAATGCTAGCAGAATTTATTCGTGCAGCTTTAAAATTTGTCGGTGTAGCTGGTATTGGTTTTGCACTTACGACAGCTGAGAGCACACTGCATACTTTAACATTACCAACCATCCTATATCCTCTAACCTTATAGTAATAATTACTATTTGTTACAAGACCAGTGTTCTTATAGCTTGTTGCGGTAGTAGTTGATATTAATTTATATATTCCCGCACTTGATCCCGCTCTGTAAATCTCGTATTTACTCGTTCCAGTTACTGCATTCCAACTAACATTATTGCTATTATATGAGGATGATGATGCTTTTACTGATGTTGGTGCTGATAGTGTTGTTTTTGAACTTGTCGCAGCAGAACAATTGCTGTATACTTTTGTTGTTCCGATTGTTGTGTATGCCCTTACTTTATAATAGTAAGTGTTTCCAGTTATAAGGCTGGCATTGCTATAGCTTATAGAAGTTGTAGTTGAGACCAATGAGTAAATTCCTGTACTTGAGCTTGCTCTATATACATCATACCCTCTTGCTCCTGCAACCGCTTGCCATGTAAGCTTTATACTATTGTACGAAGTCGCTACAGATTTAACTGAAGTAGGTGTTGCCGGTACCCATTTTGCATAAAGTGTTATATTGTCAGTTATTTGGGTATTTGCAAAGTCAAATAGATTTGTAAAGGTATTTGATTTATACCACCCTCCAAAAGTGTATCCTGATTTAGTTGGATTTAATGGTTTAATCGATTTAGTATTATATTCAACTGACTTGCTTGCTACTGCTGAGCCTCCGTTTGAATTAAATGTTACTATGTAGTTCATTTTAGGATCTGTTGAGAACCATGAATATATACTTTCGTAATTAGAACTGTTAAATCCAGTTCCAATTCTAATTAAAGGATATCCTACAGTTTTTTTGACCAATATACCATACCATACTACTGATTCTCCTCCAGGATAAAATGAAACATCATATTCACCCAGCCCTTCTAAATTAGATGAAAATGCGGCTATCGCTAAAGGCGAAATATTCGTCCCATAATTTGTATAAAAGGTTGACCCACTCGATATTATATCAGAAGCAGTTAATTCTACTTCAGGACCAGAAACATACTTCATCTTAAATTTCATAATAAGCCATTCTTCATCATAAGCAGGAACTTCGTTAAACATGTTTTCATTGGCCACTATTGAATTAGCTTGAGTACCTTTATAAAATTCCAACAATTGAAGTTGAACTTTTTTTGGTGTTTGAAAGTCATATTCCTGTAATGAAAACTGGTGATTTGTCCATGCCCTATATGGTGTAGTCCTGCCACCTTCTGCATAAACGGCAGTAATATTTACAAATAATAATAGAAATAATATACTTAATACTATTTTAAATTTAATTTTAACCATACTTCACGCCCCTATATATTTTTTTATTTCCTAGCTTGATAATTTTTTTAGTACTACTATTATATAATAAAAAAATTTATAAATCTAAAAAACTAAATCGACTAATTTATACCATATAATAATCATTTATTATATCATTATTATTTATATTTTTACATAGTATTCCAAAAATAAACTCTAAACCATTAATCTAATAAAGTAAAATCCATAAGTTAAAATTCAAAATACCATCGTTAATAAATCTTTAACAATGGTATTTTTCTCTGATATAATTTCTCTATTTTAAAATTGGTATGTCAAAATACAATATAGTATTTGGGCACTTCTCTATTAAAATTTTTATATTCAATATTTGATTATATGCCCACCTAATATCTGTAGCATACTGATGTGTTCCAGGACTTGCAGGATTCCATCTCATTTTATATAAAGTGTCTTGATTTGTATTTGCATTATTTATATACCCACTTGATATAAAATAAGCTCCTCCGTTTATAGCTTGGGCTATACTAAACCATCCTTGCTTATAAGCATATTCTGAGCCGTACTTATTTGCATTTGAATCATATGCACCAATTCCAAATAGGTTATATACTATTTTGGGAGTAACAGCTTTCCCATCAACAGAAGTTACTAATATACCTTTTGCTAAAGCTGAAGTTCCATTTCCCGTTTCTAATATAGCATGTGATATTAGATAAATCGGATTAATATTATTAGCTTTTGCTGAAGCTATAAACGTTTGTCCCAAATTGTCCAATATTCCTTTTCCCTTCAAAACATTGTTTAAGTCAACAACTGAAGAACCATTATTGTAACTCAACTCTAAAAACTCATACTTTCTGTAAGCGTCATTAGTAATATTTGTTGGATCAACATATTCCCTTATCATACTGGCACTTGCTGGATCCCATGTCCAAGTTTTTGTGTTTTGATAAACTGCTTTAGCAGTAAGTTGGATGCTAACCATTTTATCTAAAGTACTATTGTAACTGTGATATTCAACAATACCATATATTTTTATAGCGATTATTTTACTAATTATTCTCCCATCATTTCCTACCATCTCTACTTTTATAGAATGATTACCTGGTGTAGTTTTTGATATATCAAGATTGAAGTTTAGCCCTGATTTATCTCCATCTGTGTATCCTTGGAACGCTGCATTTACATCAGGTCTGGAAATTCCATATGACGCTTTGCCTCTAAGAACATTATCTAAATATACATTTACAGCAGTCACACCTGAAGCATTTAAAGCCCAACCACTTATATTAATATTACTTTTAATGGTGGCATTATTAGAAGGCGTGTCTATAGATAATATTTCAGGTAATTTGTTTAAAATTAAATTTCTATTTACCGTTGATGTAGTACTATCTTTACCAATAGCTACAATTTTAAGTGTCGCATTATTTCTTCCTATAGGTACATATTTTAATGCATTAAATGTAAAATTAAATCCACTGTTTATTCCATTTAAATATCCAGGAAATGCAGCATTAACATCGTTTCTTTGAAGCCCTGTAGTAGATAATCCGACCAATTTACCATTTAAGTAATACTGTATTTCTTTAATACCTGAGTCATTTAACGCCCATCCGCTAATATATATATCCTTTTTAGTAGTTGTAAAATTATTAATAGGAGTATCTATATTTAATTTAGGTTGCTTTTTATTGATAATTATAGCTTTGTCATTTTGTATCTTACTTCCATCTCGACCAATCGATACAACTGAAAGTTTATGTATACCTGGTGCTATTTCCTTTACATCTACATTACTATTATATCCGCCTAGAGTCCCATTTGGATACCCAGGGTATGCAGTATTTACATCTCCTCTAACACTACCATAACTTGCATTCTTAAGAAATTTATTGTCAATATAAATTGCAACTGTAACTATACCAGATGGATTTAAACTCCAACCTGAAACATTGAAATTATAACCTCTTATGATTTCATTATTTGTTGGTGACTCTATACTCATAATAGGAGGTTTCTTTTTAATTGTTACATTTATACTAATCATTTGACTAGTACCATTATTACCATAACTATAAATTTTTATATTACGGGATCCCGCCATTATCTTATTAATATCAACGTGATATGTAAAACCACTTTTATTTCCATTAATATAACCTGGGAATGCAACATTTACATCACTCCTGTCTAATCCAGAAGTAGCATTACCAGTATAGACACTATCTATATATATTTTTATTTCTTTAACACCAGTGGCATTCAATGACCACCCTCTTATATCAAAACTTGTCCCACTAATTACTTGAGACATACTAGGTGTATCAATTTTCATTTGTGGTGGTAAAATGGTAGCTGCATTTACTGTACTGATTTTATATGTATACAATACTATCAAAATCATAGTTATAAACAATAACATTTTTTGAATATTTTGTTTCAACTTTATTACACCTCTTCCTTATAAAATAATTCAAACTAAGATTTGATTAAACGTTAAATTCAATTTAATTTATTGGTACTAATGTATCTTCCATCAGATTCCATTCGAATGCTTCTCCAGTGGTAACATCAACATAATACCACGCTAGAGTACTTATGTGATCAGCCATATCATCGTACGCTCTAAGAACATAGTAATTCTTACCATCTCTCTTTTGAGTATGATCATACCCTACCTTTATTTTTTGGTTATCACTTATTATAATCTTACTAACTAATGCAATTGCTTTTTCTTTAGTTAACTCAGTATTTTGGTTTATTACTTTTTCATTATTATCTTCTTTTTCGGCTTTTTCATCGTCAATTTTTTTTTGTTCAGCTAGTTTTTTCTCATTTTCTAGAACTTTCTGTCCTTCTATTTTCTTCTGCTTTGCTAGCGCATCTTGTTCTTTTGATGCCTTCTCTTTTTCTAACTTCTTCAGTTCAGCCTGATTATTCAATTCTTCTTGTTTTTTCTTCTCGATCTTTTCGTTGCCTATTTTCTGCTGTGCAATAACCACCTGTTCTCTTTTATCACTTTGATATTGACTATATGATATAATCACGGCAACAACCATGGTAATAAGTATAAATACAGTTACAAGTTTCATTTTCTTTGATTTAAATAATTCTCGTTTTTTATTCAAAAATCTACCTCCTTTAATTTATTGTAATTAAAATAACTCATAATCGCCAAATTTCTTTTACATTTCTTTACTCCGCTTCTATATTATCGTTATAAAATTAAATAGCTGAAGGTAAGTATTATATTCTTTTGTAAATCTAATAATAAATTAACAATTTTAGCGTTGCCCGTATTCTAATTAATACTATTATACCAATTTTACCAAGTTTTGCACTATAAATGTTATATTGTATACTTATTCCACAAATTAATCGAGTCAAAAATAGTAATAGGCATACTATTAGTATACCTATTACTATAAATCATTTAATAATTTGGCTTATATCATTAATATCATGACCTTCGCTCTCAAATATTCTTTTTTTATATAACATTTTATTCTTTAATTTCATAGCCTGTAATAAAAATTTGTAATTAAATTGTTCAAAAATGGTCATGTAACATATAAATAAAAACTTTCTTTTTAATATTTTCCACTTATCTCTTTTATAAGACAACTCTGTCTCATTTTTATATAACATCAGCATATCATTTCTATAGGAAATCCCTCTTAAAAACTTAGATTGCGTTTTTCTATGTTTAATAAACCCAAACACCCCACCATGAGATGAACCTAACCCTCTCCCATGATAAGCTACAGCTTCTGGGTAATACATGCACTTTAACCCTGCTAAATTAAATCTCCATGACAAATCTATATCTTCCTTATAAGCAAAAAAGTCCTCATCAAAATATTCTTTTTCTATCTTAACTTTCTCTAATGCTGATTTTCTATAAAATGGTGCCGCACCACAAACTCCAAAAACTTGTTCTGTACTATCATATTGACCCAAATCTTCTTCGTTTTGTCCCCGATCTATGCATCTTCTACTCCGGAACATTACTATTCCAGCACTGTCTATATAATTTAATTTTTTATCATTTGTAAAATCGTACTTCAACAACTTTCCTGACACTGCCGCAATACTCTCATCACTTATTGTATATTCATAAAGTTTATCAACAAAATCAGGTTCCATAACTATATCAGGATTAATTATCATTACATATTCTCCATTTGCAATGTCAATACCTTGATTAGCAGCCCCTGAATAACCCAGATTATTATCATTTTTAATTTTGATAAAGTTTTGTTTTGGATATTTTTCACAAAAATATTCATATGAGTTATCTTTTGAGTTATTATCTATAAAAATCAATTCAATATTTTTAAATGTCTGCTGAATAATTGAATTTATACATTTTTCTATATACGATTTATTATTCCAATTTATAATAATTACGCTTACAGTATCTCCCATAAAATCGTTCCTCTTCCCTAATCATATTCTAATGCACCGATGAATTTACGCCTTTTTTTACTACTTCAATAATTCTCAATACAAGATATGTTACAGTACCAAAAATTATTGCTACTAAAAAAGCATACTTTAAATATGCCATCGCCAAACTAATATCTGAGATCATATTTATCGTTATATATGAAAGTGTAGTATATAATAATAAATTAGAGTATGTATACTTCAACTTTCTAAATAGGTGATTTCTGCACAGACTAATTGTTAAACCAATAATATATGACAGTACAACACCTCCGAACATTCCAAAATAGAATATTCCGAAAACATTATGTCTAGAATTAGGACCGCCAATAACCAGAGTTTTATTAACAACTTGATACATTGTTAACCCAATCGGCTGCGGGAAATTGTTTATGATGTGCAATCCAAATATCCCAAGAAAGCTTTTAATAATCAAAATAATCGGAGAAAATATTAATAACAATCCATTCGCTACAGTTCCTCCAGCATATTTAACATGTGGTAAATAATTATAAATATACACATCTCCAAAAGATATTATTCTTATCGTTACATACCTTAGAAGACTAGGTTTATCAACTTGACCTGCGTAGTCTATATTTATTCTTACAGTAGTAAGGACCATAGCTGTAACAACCGCAACTACTGCCAATATTAACAGTACTTTATTAATACGTCTCCAGGTACTCAGGTTAAAGCTCTTTTTGCTCGAAAAAATAAAATATAATGTAGCAAATTGTATAATTCCAATTATAGAGGACCTTGAACCACTTAAAAAAATAGTAAGTACTAAAACTATCGCCATCATAATATTAAACAAATTGAATCGCATTGTTTCCAATTTAAACCGTGAAATATTACGTATAATCATTATCGTTATAAATATTTTAATACCTGTACTTAACGAACTTACATAACCTGCATTTTTTATATTATCCAATCTTGAACCCCTCTGAAATAGTGGAATACCATATTTATAGTAAAAAATTATATAAAGGATAATAAAAGAAAAAGATATAATAATAAAAAACATCTTATAAAAATTCTCATCAAAATACTTTTCGATCAACTTAAATTCTATTTCTATAGTTTCACTAACTCCTAATTTTATGGGTTTAAAAGTAATTAACCCAAATAATAAGGCACTCTCAGTTAGAACATAACCTGCAAATTGATAATTACTACATAAATTAAAATACTTCATAAATATAACTACTGAAGTACTAATTACATTCGAGAAAATCATAATTGTAAATGGATCAAAAAGGGAATATATATGTTTTTTAAGTATTAGTCCATACACTAAAAATACTAATAATAATATAATTATATATGTACTCATATTGCTAAAAATCAATGATAAAAAAGTGTTAACAAATTCCATATAGAACCTCCTTTCCTCCGCATATGTAGTTACCTTCTAAATTTGTATGTTTGATATTTCTGATACGCTTTTGCCAAAACTGACCAATTAAATCCAAAATTCCTACGAACAATATTTATAAATTCCATATCATATTTCCCACTACTTGATATACCATCTTCGTTATACTTAGATATTACATTATCTATAAATTTAATTTTAACACCATCTTTATAATACCTTTGATTCAAATCGAAATCAGCAAACACTCTATACTCAGTATTAAATTTAACATTCAAATTATTACTGTAAAATAGACTCTGATGGTGAACCGTATTAGATATATGTATTCTCCATGAATAAAAGCTTTTAAAAATATAGTCATTAAGTTGAACTGCACCAGCCACCAGCATATAGTTTTCTTTGTGTGCTAGTTCTAGTTCTTTTATTGGTAACTCTAACATTTCATCATCGGCACCTATAAAAATGAAATAATCTCCACTAACTTGTTGTATTCCTTTGTTCATAGCGTCATAAATGCCTTTATCTTTTTCTATAACTAATTTATCAATGGAAGTATTTCTCTCCAAAATATCAATTGTTCCATCGGTTGACACACCATCAACTACAATCAACTCAATATTTGCTTTACTCTTTAAACTAATAATGCTATCTAAACACTTTTGAATGTACTGTTTACAATTTAAAGTCACAATTATTACACTTATCTTTATCAAACTTCATCCCACCTTTATATTAAAATGCAAAATCCTATATAGGATTTTTACACTTTAACCTATACAAATAATATTATAAATTTTCACAATACCATTTATATGCTATCTTTATCCCATCTTCCATTTCAACTTTATATTTCCATCCAGTATCTTCAAGCTTACTTACATCTAGTAGTTTCCTCATAGTTCCATCTGGCTTTTCACTATTAAACTTAAGCTCCCCAGTAAATCCAACAACTTCCTTAATCATCTCTGCCAATTGTCGTATAGTAAGTTCTTTACCAGTACCGACATTAACATGTTCTTCACCATCATAATTTTCCATTAGAAACACGCAGGCATCAGCCATATCATCTACATACAAAAACTCTCTTAGTGGCTTACCCGAACCCCAAACTTCAACAACTGATTCATTATTAATTTTAGCCTCATGAAATTTCCTAATAAGTGCAGGCATAACATGTGAATTATTTAAGTCAAAATTATCATTAGGTCCATAAAGATTAGTTGGCATACAGCTTATAAAATTATCCCCATACTGTTTTTTGAAAAACTGACACATCTTAAGTCCTGCAATTTTAGCTATTGCATAACCTTCATTTGTTGGTTCTAAATAACCTGAGAGTAAATATTCTTCTTTAATTGGTTGAGGACAATTTTTAGGATATATACAAGAACTTCCTAAAAACAAAAGCTTTGTAACTTTAAAATCATGTGATGCCTTAATAACATTATTTTGCATCTCCATATTTTCATATATAAAGTCCGCTGGAGTTGTACTATTAGCATATATTCCACCAACTTTAGCTGCTGCTAAAAAGACATACTCTGGTTTTTCTATTTCAAAAAAACTTCTAACATCCGCTTGATTCATTAAATCTAATTCCTTATGAGTTTTTCCTATTATATTTGTATATCCTTTTTCCCTAAGATTCCTAACTATAGCTGATCCAACTAGTCCTCTATGACCGGCTACGTAAATTTTACCACCCTTATTCATATGTTCACTCCTTTACTTAACATTTCTTCTTCTAATTAGTTGTAGCTACTTCTTCTTGATGTATAAATTCATCTGAACCAATACCAGCTATCTCTCTCATATCAGAATCGACCATCATTTTAACTAACTGTTTAAAACTAACTTTTCTTTCCCATCCAAGCTCTGTTTCAGCCTTAGTCGAATCTCCCCAAAGTAGTTCAACTTCTGCCGGTCTAAAATATCTAGGATTTATATCCACTAGAAGTTTCCTAGTTAATTTATTGTATCCCTTTTCCTCAGATCCAGTACCTTCCCACTCTATATCTATCCCAACTTCTTTAAATGATAATTCTACAAACTCTCTAACAGTATGAGTTTCATTTGTTGCTATAACATAATCACGAGGCTCATCTTGTTGTAATAATAACCACATAGCTTCAACGTAATCTCCAGCATATCCCCAGTCTCTTTTTGCATCCATATTACCAAGCGACAATTTTTCTTGTTTTCCTGCTATAATGCTAGCTACTGCTCTTGTTACTTTTCTTGTAACAAAAGTTTCTCCACGTCTTGGGGATTCATGATTAAATAGTATCCCATTACATGCAAATAAATCATACGATTCTCTGTAGTTTATAGTAATCCAATAAGAGTATAATTTTGCTACTCCATAGGGACTCTTAGGGTAAAATGGCGTTTTTTCACTTTGTGGTGCAGTGCCAGGTAATCCACCAAATAGCTCCGAAGTTGATGCTTGATAAAATTTGCATTTTAATCCGCTTTCTTTTATAGCATCTAGTATTCTAAGAGTTCCCATACCATCTGTATCTGCAGTATATTCAGGAACATCAAAGGAAACTTGCACGTGACTTTGAGCACCTAAATTATATATTTCATCCGGCCTAATTTTTTCTATTAATCTATTTAAATTACTTGAATCCGTTAAATCTCCATGATGAAGAAAAAGACTTTTATTCCCTATTTCAGGGTCATTAAATAAATAATCTATCCTCTTTGTATTAAAAGAACTAGCTCTTCTAATTATGCCGTGAACTTCATACCCTTTTTCTAATAATAATTCCGTTAAATAAGATCCGTCTTGTCCCGTTATTCCTGTTATTAATGCTTTTTTCAAAAAATCATCACCTTTCAAACTAATAATATATGCTACTTATAATTCTCTATGAACCCTTTATTCTCAATGGAAATACCATTTATATATTATATAAATGGTATTTCTAATTCACTAAGTTTCTTTTGAACTTTATCTTTTTCAGATAGAAGTATTTCATCTATTCCATCTGTTGGCCATTCTATATTGATTTCTGGATCATTCCATAACAATCCACAATCAAACTCTGGATGATAAAAATCAGTACATTTATATACAAACTCTGCTTCATCAGATGTAACTAAAAATCCATGTGCAAAACCTTCTGGCACATAAAATTGTTTTTTGTTTTGTTCAGTTAAGAGTACTCCGTACCACTTACCATAAGTTTCTGACCCCTTTCTCAAATCAACAGCAACATCAAAAACTGCGCCTCTTATTACTCGAACAAGTTTACCTTGAGTGTGTTTAGTTTGAAAATGAAGCCCTCTAAGCACTCCTTTAGTAGACATTGATTGATTGTCTTGTACAAACAGCATATCAAGGCCTGCTGCTTTAAATTCCTCATAATTATAAGTTTCCATAAAGTATCCGCGGTTATCACCAAAGACCTTTGGTTCTATAACATATAGATCTTTTATTCCTGTTTTAGTAAATGTAAATGCCATTAATAATCCCTACTTTCCTTCATACATTTTATCGTAGTATTTTTGATATTGTCCTGAAGTTACATTATTCATCCAATCTTTATTATCTAAATTCCATTGGATTGTTTTCTTAATCCCCACTTCAAAAGTTGTTTCAGGATACCATCCTAATTCTTCTTTAATTTTAACTGGATCTATACCATATCTCTTGTCATGCCCTTTTCTATCTTCTACATATTTAATTAAGGTTTCTGATATTTCTTTATCAACACTTTCATGTAAATACTCAATAACAGTTTTAACTATTTGCATATTTGTTCTTTCATTATGTCCACCAACGTTATAAACTTCACCTAATCTACCATTATTTATAACCATATCAATAGCTTTACAATGATCTTCAACATAAAGCCAATCTCTTATGTTCAAGCCATCACCATATACTGGTAAGTCTTTGTGATTTAAACAGTTATTTATAAGTAATGGTATTAATTTTTCTGGAAATTGGAATGGACCATAGTTATTTGAACATCTTGTAATATTTACTGGCATTTTAAAAGTGTCAGCATAAGCTTTAACCATTAAATCTGCTCCAGCCTTACTTGATGAATAAGGACTATGAGAATCTAGTGGAGTCTCTTCAACGAAATATCCTGTTTCGCCAAGTGAACCATATACTTCATCTGTAGAAACTTGTAAATACTTCACTCCAGCTTTAAATCCAGTCTCTGTTTCCCAAGCATTTTTTGCTACATTTAAAAGATTAACTGTACCTAATACATTAGTTTTTGCAAATATTTCAGGTTCTTTTATGCTTCTATCAACATGTGACTCTGCAGCAAAATTCACTACATAATCAATGTCATATACTTTGAATAAGTTTTCTACAACCTCTTTATCGCATATATCACCTTGCACAAAAATGTGGTTTTTATTATTTTCTATAGCCTTTAAGTTCTCAAGATTTCCTGCATAAGTTAATTTATCGAAATTAACTATCTTTATATCTGAATATTTACCTAACATATATATAACAAAATTAGACCCAATAAATCCTGCTCCACCTGTCACTAAATAAGTTTTCATAATTTTACCTCCAAAATAACAATTAATTTATTTATTAGTTTCCTTAGATTCGTCAGCTATACTCAATAAATATTTTCCATATTCCACTTTAACTAATGGTTCTGCAAGTTTTATTAATTGCTCCCTGTTTATAAACCCTTTTCTATAAGCAATCTCTTCTAAACAAGCAACATATAATCCTTGTCTTGTTTGAATAGCCTCAACAAAATTGGCAGCATCAAGCAATCCTCTATGAGTACCTGTATCAAGCCATGCCATTCCACGTCCAAACAGTTCAACCTTTAGTTTTCCACGTCTTAAGTATTCATTATTTACTGCAGTAATTTCTATTTCGCCTCTATCAGATGGTTTAACATTTTTAGCAATTTCCACTACATCATTATCATAAAAATAAAGCCCTGGAACTGCATAATTTGATTTAGGGTTTTTAGGTTTCTCTTCTATAGATACAACATTGTTATTTTCATCAAATTCTACTACACCAAATTCTGTTGGATTACTAACATGATATCCAAATATAGTTGAACCTACTTCTCTTGATGCAGCTCTTGCAAGTCTTTCACTAAATCCATATCCGTGAAAAATATTATCTCCAAGTACTAACGCTACTCTATCATCACCAATAAATTCTTCTCCGATTATAAAGGCGTCAGCAAGTCCTCTTGGTTCCTCTTGAACAGCATATTGTATATTAAGTCCTAATTGACTTCCATCCCCGAATAAACATTCAAAAGTACTTATGTCTCTAGGTGTTGATATAAGTAGTATATCCTTAATTCCTGTTAACATTAGTACTGATAGCGGGTAGTATATCATCGGTTTATCATATATTGGTAATATTTGCTTAGATACAGCTTTTGTTACTGGGTGAAGCCTAGTTCCAGATCCTCCAGCTAATATAATTCCTTTCATATTTGTTCCTCCTGAATTATTATTATTTCTATTATTAAAATCCTAAAATACTCTTTTTCCCTTTTTAAAAGTGTTTATTGTTAAACTTAAACCCCATTTTGAGTAGATTCCCAAATAAGTCAATAAATTAATAAAAATATTATATTGGTTTTTGTAATGTTTGTTATAAAATATAAACATTGCTTTATGAAATACGCCTATCATTTTTGTGCTTTGTTTTTTACTACTTTCCCCTTTATAATGTACAATACTTACCTTAGGGTAATAATAATTTTTCCAACCTGCTTGTTTTACCCTATAACACCAATCAATATCCTCTCCATACATAAAAAAGGTTTCATCAAGAAGTCCAACTTTTTCGATTGTTTCCTTCGGAAGCATCATAAACGCACCAACTAAAGCATCAACTTCGCTTTCCTCATCCTCGTGTATAAAAGTAGCATTATACCCTCCGAATTTTTTATTATTAGGAAATAGCTTGTCTAGCTTTGTAAGATAGCAGAAAGAGTTCCACGGAGACGGAAATCCCCTTTTACATGCTTTGTCTAAAGTACCATCTATTTTCACAACTTTACATCCAAGACATCCAATCTCTTTATTCTTCTCCATAAAATAAACACACTGCTCTAATGTGCCTTCTGGTACAATAGTATCAGGGTTTAAAATTAAAACATATTTACTTTCCTTGCATTGTCTTATAGCTAAATTATTTGCCTGTGAGAACCCACCATTAATGCTATTGCGTATGAGCCTTACCTTCGGAAATTCATTTTCTACCATCTCAGCGCTCTTATCTTTTGATTGATTATCCACTACCCATATTTCATATTCTATGTTTTCAGTATTTTTAATTACAGAAGTTAAACAATCTCTTAATAGGTCCACCGTATTATAACTCACTATGACTATTGATAAGTCCATATGCTGTCCCTCTTTTTCTTTCCGTATTTTAATTAAACAATAGTGTTTTACATTGCTCCTTCTTTTTTAAATACTACAAAAACCGTTTTAAAAATAATTTTTATATCCATCCAAAAATTTCTTTTATCTATGTATTGCATGTCTAATTGTACCCTTTCGTCGTAGGTAGTATCACTTCTGCCACCAGCTTGCCAATTGCCTGTTAAACCTGGTTTAATAGTTAATAGCTTGTCTCCATATATTCCATATTTCTCAATTTCTTTTTCTACAATTGGTCTAGGTCCAACTACAGACATATTTCCGATTAAAATATTTAAAAGCTGCGGAAGCTCATCTAAACTTGACTTTCTTAAGAACTTACCTAACTTTGTTATTCTCGCATCATTCTCAAATTTAAAGTTTTCCTCGAATTCTCGTTTCATATCCTCTGTCATATTTTTCAATATATCTTCTGCATTAGTTACCATAGTTCTAAATTTATAAACTTTTATCTTCTTACCCCTTTTACCTAGTCTTGTATGTCCAAAGAAAACTGGTCCTGGTGAATCTAGCTTTACCATAATTCCAAGGATCAAAAACAATGGTGAAAATATTACAATAGCAATTAATGAACTTATAAAATCAAAACACCTTTTCCGAACTTTATACGTTGATTTTTCTGTTAATATATCATTAGATACTATTTCAATATTTTCTATGTTTAATTGCTCCATTTACTTTTCCCCCTAATCAATTTTAAAAACTAACTATTTTAAACTACTTACACCCCAATTATGTAATTACCATTTCCATTATATGATATCCTATCATATAATATCATCTTTAAAATAAAAGTTCAAACATTTTTATACATATATACAAAGTATTTTTAAATAATATAGGCCAAAAAGATAGTTTCCGTTAATTAATATATATTTTTGTATTATAATATATATATTCATATAATTATTACCAAAATAAGATATTTTATTAATAAAAAACTACAAATTTTTCATTTATATAACATAATGCATTTCACCTAGCTTCAACGTCAAAAACTACCGAAATATATCGCCGGTAGTCCCCCTGACCCATTTACTTTAAATATTCATTAATTGCTTCTTGCCAAGTTCTAGTTATATCCCCGGTAGTTAATTCCAGCATAGAATTTCTAAGAACTGAATATTCTGGTCTTTTTGCCGGTCTTGGAAATTCATCGGTTGTGCATGGTAAAACTACTGTATCTATACCCTTAAGTCTAAATATTTCTTTAGTAAATTCATACCAAGTACATTCCCCTTTACATGTACAATGAAAAAGTCCATAATTCTTATCTTCTACAAGTTTTACTATAACTCTAGCTAAATCAACTGCACTTGTAGGTGTTCCTCTTTGGTCATTAACTACCTTTAAGGTTTTATTAGTTTCACTTAATTTAATCATAGTTTTTACAAAATTATTTCCGTCACCATAAAGCCATGCCGTTCTAACTATGTAATGTTTAGAATTAAGATTTTGAACTAATATTTCTCCCTCAAGCTTTGTTTTACCATAAATAGTTTGTGGAGCCACGACGTCAAATTCTGTTAATGATTTATTAACACTGCCATCAAAAACATAGTCTGTTGAAACTTGAACAATTTCTGCACCAATTTGATTTGCTGCCGCTGCTAAGTTTTTAGGTCCTATTGTATTTATCTTATACGCCAAATCTATTTCAGTCTCACATTTATCAACAGCTGTAAGTGCAGCACAGTTGATAATCACATCTGGTTTGTTTTCATTTACAAAACTATTTACTTGATTTACATTTGTTATATCTAAATCAGATACATCCGTAAGTATTAAATCAACGCCTTTTTTCTCTTTATATTGATTAGCTAGTTCTCTTCCAAGCTGACCATTAGCTCCTGTTATTAATACCTTCATAATCATTCTCCTCTTTTGCTTATTTATAACTGTAAAATACATTTAAATTTTCGACTTAAATGATCTTATATTTTCCATATCTTCTTTCTTCCCAACAAATATCATATCATCACTTTCAACCACAAATATATCCTCAAGCCCTGAGATAACTATAGTTTTACCATTACTAATAATCATGTTATTACTGCAATCAAATTTACGTACGTTCCCCACACAAACATTATTATTGTTGTCTTTCTCCCTATACCTCTCAACAGCTTCCCAGCTACCCACATCATCCCATCCAAAATCTCCCTGAATAACGTATATGTCTTTTGCCTTCTCCATAATTCCAAAATCTACTGATATACTTTCAACATTATTATACTTTTCTTCTAATACTCTATTATAATCTTCATCACAGGTGGCTGCTATTTCACTTAGAACTTCAAAAGTATTTAACAGATGTTTCCTTGTAAGTCTTAAGATATTGGCAGCCTTCCAAATAAACATCCCACCATTCCAAAGGTAATTTCCATCTTTTAAATACTCTTTTGCCGTATCTAAGTCTGGTTTTTCAACAAAATTTTTAACTTGACGTATTTCACATCTATTTATTTCGCATTGCTTATAGCCGTAATTTATATATCCATAACCTGTTTCAGGCCTATCCGGTTTCATACCTATTGTAACTATTGCCTCAATATTTTTATCCACAAAATCATCAGCACAATTTAATACTTCCAAGAAATTTGCCTCATGTTTTATAATATGATCTGATGGTAATACGACTATTGTAGCATCATCATATATTTTGTTAATATAAAAAGCAGAAAGCGCTATGCATGGTGCTGTATTCTTCCCTACTGGTTCTATTATGATGTTTCTTTGTGACAAGTTAGGTAACTGTTCTTTAACTAAGTCCGTATACTGCATACCTGTTACTATAAATATTCTTTCTATCGGGATAAGTTTTTCTAATCTTTTCACACTCATTTGAATCATCGTATCTTCACCAACAAGATTCAAAAACTGTTTTGGTTTTTCCTCCGTAGATAAGGGCCAGAACCTAGTTCCTTTTCCACCTGCCATAATTAAAGCACATAACATTTTAGCATCCTCTCCTATCTAGCCCCTTGTTTCCTAATCACAGCTCCAAAAGTCTTCAAAATAATCTTCAAATCCATGCAAATACTCCTATTATCTATATACTCCATATCTAGTCGCACTCTTTCATCATAGGTTGTATCACTTCTACCACTTGCTTGCCAATTCCCTGTAAGGCCTGGTTTTACACTTAATAGCTTGTCCCCATATATTCCATAATTCTCAATTTCTCTTTCTATTATTGGTCTAGGTCCAACAATAGACATATTACCCTTTAAAATATTTAATAATTGAGGTAGTTCATCTAGGCTTGATTTTCTTAAAAAATGTCCAAGTTTAGTTACTCTTGGGTCATTTTCAAGTTTAAAACTTTCATCAAACTCTATCTTTTGTTTTGGTGTTAATTGCTTAAGCAATTCTTCTGCATTTGGCAGCATGGTTCTAAATTTATAAACTTTTATAAATTGGCCGTACTTACCTAACCTTTTATGTCCAAAAAAGACAGGTCCACTTGAGTCTAACTTAATGCAAATACCAACAAGAATCATTACAGGACTTAATAATAAAATTCCACATAAAGCTCCTACAATATCAGTTAATCTTTTAATTCTTACATATCCTGCATTTTTCTCATACTGCCCTACAATTTTCACCTGTGTAGTCCTTAATTCCCTATCCAATTCCTGCATTTACATCCTCCCCCTCTTTAGTAATATTCAAATTAGTATGACCTTCTGCCACCAATAATTTAAAATTAAATTTAAACTTTATTGTTATACTTGAAATAAAACTGTTCATCTTATTCAACATACTTTCTATAACTAAAATTCGACTCATTATGTAATTTAATTCTTCCTCACTATATTTCATAGTATATCACATCATAACATTTACAAAAAGTTTTCTTTTTCCATGATATCGTAAAACTAGTTGTACTTAAATTTTAATTACTTTTGGATAATAGTTATGTATTAGTCAAATATTACACCTACACGAAAAAAGCTCTGACAAAAACACAGAGCCTTTATATAAACATATTATTTTTTTATTCATTAATTATTTATTCATAAAGAAAGCAAAAGCATCTGTGGAGGCAGTTTGCCCCATGTTTCGTACATGAACAGTGTTCCCTTGATTATCTGCAACATATGCCAAAGTATAGCTTCCACTATTAACCCATCCCATAAATGCAAAAGTATGAGTTGAGTATCCAGATCCACCTGAAACTGTAAAGCAAATACTTCCTCGTGTAAGCTTTTTGATATTATAATTAGATGACCATCCGTGTGAACTTAAATAACCTAAATACTGCCTTGTATTGCATGTCCATATTGGAACCGCTATTCCTATTCTTCTCATTGCTTCACTTGAAAAATAAACGCAGTTATTAGAATAATCTCTACTAAGTACACTTCTGACATTAACTGCAGGGGTTAAATAAGCTGCTAGCTTTACCTGGATTTTGTTTGATTTAAGCCATTTGCTGCGGCAATTTTATCAGCTTGTATTTTTGCAAGTCTATCTGATTTTATTTTAGCTGATCTATCTGCTTCTAGGTTAGCTAATCTGTCTGCTTCTACTTTAGCTACTCTATCCCTGCCCAATCATTACTTGTAAAGCAAATACTTAGTATTAAGTGTAACTATTTTGTAACATTTTTTTTATAATAATGAGATATACTATAGATAGATGAAAACAGCATGTCCTAATATTAATTTTATAATGTGCACTCTCTACCTATTGGTTTATTATTCATATTCCTTTAATTTAACCATTCCTAAATTCGAATAATAATTCAACATCACCCCAGTAGATAATGTAGTTTCATGCATTAAATATTAAATTTAATCTATATCCAAACTGTTGTAAAATATATTTAAAAGTTCTACTATTATATGTGGAATATATTTATTACTATAAAAAGAGGTGCGATCATCATGGCTTTAAACACTATTAACAAAAATAATAATAAGAAGAAGAAGAATAATAGAAGAAAATCAGTATTACTTATAGTCAGGATACTCGGTTCACTAGTTGTGTTACAAAGCGTTATTATGCATAACGCCATATCAAAATATGAACCTAAAATATACCCAGAAGTGTGGGCTAACGATATAAATATAGGTGGAAAAACAAAGGAGGAAGCCAAGAAGGCTTTGGTTAAAAACCATAGTGATGTTATTGCTAAAAAAACATCATTATAAAAATAAGTGACAAACAATATACTATTATTATCTCTAAACTTGATATGAAATATAATTACGATACTACCATTAATACTGCTTATAATCTTGGCAGAAATAACAATGTAATAAAAAAATATTTTGCTATAACATCCCCTGATGAAAATAAACTGAAACTCACTTATACATATAATTTTTCAATTATAGATAGTGTGATTGAAAATATTGTTAAAGAAAATAGTAAAAAGATAACAAATGCCGCTATTATTAAAAATAATTCAGGTAACCTTGTAGTAACTAAAGATAAATATGGTCTCAGTGTTGATTCTGAAAGTATAGTACAAGCTATAAAAAGTAAAATTAATAATATAGATAATGAAAAAGATTTAGTAATCATTTCTGAATTAAAGAAAATAGACCCTAAAATTAAAACAAGCGACTTACTAGGTGTAAATACGAGGATATCTAGCGTTACTACTAATTTTAGATATTCCAATCTGAACCGTTCTGAAAACATTAGAGTTGCTGCCGCTGCAATTAATGGAAAAACACTTATGCCAGGTGAAGTTTTCAGCTTTAATGACATTGTAGGTGCTAGAACTATTGACAGAGGATTTAAAACAGCAAAGGAAATTATAGGTAACAAAGTTGTAGACGGCATAGGTGGTGGGGTGTGCCAAGTTTCTACTACACTCTATAATGCAGTGCTTAGAACTAATCTAAATTCTGTGGAAAGGTACCAGCATTCATTAAAATCTAGCTATATAGGTGCTGGCCTTGATGCTACAGTTGCCTACGGACTTCTGGATTATAGGTTTAAAAATACCTATTTTTATCCTATATATTTAGAATCCAGCGTATACAATAAAAATGTAACGTTTAGTATCTACTCAAATGAAAGTCTTAATAGTAAAACTTATGATATTCTTAATGAAAGAGTTGGCAATAGTATCCATGTATCTAGAATCACCTACAACAATAATAAGTTCTTATCAAAAGTTTTACTTTATACAGATAACATTCACTAAACAAAAATCTACCTTAACTAGAAATTAAGGTAGATTTTTTAAAGCTTAAATCTATACTAATTCCGTATTTCCTGTTTACATCTTTAGTCTTTTTATTTTGACTTTGAAAAATCGGAATAAGGATTGTTTATAATAAATCTTTGTTTAGAGTATTAAGTTTTATCTTATACTTTCTACCCAACATAAAAGGTAAAAAATTAGTTATAACATATATTGCGGGTATAAGGGTAATCAAGGTAATAATAGTAAATATACCAGTATGTACCAATGGCGGAAGTTGCTCATTATGAAAAAATACCAAAAGTTTAGATAAACATTGTATTACTTGAATTTGCAAGGCGAGAATTATAAGAGTATTTCTTCCAATATATGATAAAACAAATGATTTTTGCATTATTTGAGAAGCTAAACAAACAGTTGTGATACCCGCAAAGGCTGCACAGTAGAAATAATAATAGTTTCTATAAGCATTCCCCAACATATCTACTCTTGGAACTAATTTATGACTTGCGACTAAACTAATAATAAAAAATGCCATCACAATGTCTGTTTTTGATAGGTGTTTAAGTTTATCAACTGAGATATTAGAACACTTTATTAAAAAACCAGCTCCATAAAAAACAATACCAGTAAGCGCTATATCGGCTCCCCAATATAAGCGGGTTGTATCGTATTGACTTCTATAACCTACTATTGAAAATATTATTAATATAAGTATTATTAACTGAGGTTTCTTAATAAATTTTGATATTAGATAGAAAGCAATTTCAACTACAAATAAACACGGCAAGAACCAAAGTGCAGTGGGCATATAATTTATATTTCCATAAGAAATCAATTTTAATGCGTTGAAAAAATTTGCTGGAGCATGATAATTGTTAGTGAAAATATTAATTATATAATCAAAAATTGCAAATGCGAAATAGGGTACCACTAAGCTTTTTATTTTAGCAATGAGAAATTTTATAAAACTATGGTACTTGTTTATTTTAAATAAGTAACCAGATAAAAAGAAAAACAATGGCATATGAAATGAGTAAATATAGTTGTTAATTTTTACAGGAACACCTGTATGCCCTAATATAACTAATAGCATTGCAATACCTTTTGAAATATCAATCCAACTTATTTTTTTGTCAGTAATCATTATAGTAATCCCCCTATAAAATGCTTATAACACAAAGATGTTATACTATTATCTTGTGCTTTTGTAAATTTGTAATGGTGTGTTTTTTTAAAGTATCCTATAGAATTTGAACTTAAATTGACGATAGGTATAAAGAATTACTCTTTATACCTATCGAATATTACACCAAGTCAAAGAACTACTAAAATTAAAATTTTAGTGGTCCGCATTTCCGACTGTATTCATTTTTTAAAACAAGCTAATTCCAATACTCAGACTGACATCGTTAATCCTTTTATTGGTTAAGAACAGCCTCTTTTGCTAATCCGTATAATTCTCCATTATCCATTCTTTGGCTAAGTGTAAATCAATTCTGCTATGAATATCTATAGACTCGGCGATCTCATATGGCAATATTTTATTTCCCATAAAGCTCCAAGGCGCTTGACCAGTTCCATCAGATAGTAATGTTTTAACATTCAGCACCCAAAAATTATGTGACAAGAAATAACATATAGGCAGATCCTGTCTATTGGTAGATATCTCCCCAGTTATATTTTTCTCATACATAGATAAAGTCCCATCGTTATTTAAACTTTTGGCTCTAAGCGGATGGTGATCGTTATCTTGGTAAACGGGTACTACTGCAGACACAGTCATGTCATTTTTCATCATTTTAACACACTCCGTAACCCATTCAGATTTAACAGTTACGTTATTTGCAAGTAAAACAACTAATATATCAGGTAAATTATTCTCTTGTTTCATAATTCCAAGAGCATGTAAAATACTATCCACATGTTGGGATGTAGGTAAAGCTAATTCAGCGGGTCTTACGATTGACTTATATCCCATTTCCAGTGCAGCATTTAAAATTTTCTCATCATCACTGCTACAATACCAATCCGTTACTTCCTTAGAAACGTGACCTGCTTTTGCTGGATAATACAAAATAGGCTTTCCTAATACATCCAAAATATTCTTATCACGTAATGTACTATTTCCTCTCCCTGTCAATAAAACTGTTGTTTTCATTTGTAATCCCTCCATTTATTTATTTTTAGTTGCCCACTTGATCATTGTATTAATAGCATCATTGTAGAATGGGCTCCTTTATTCCTTTATTTGTTTAATTGTGGTTAAAATATCTTTTCTTTTTATAATCATAATTACTAATACAATTACGATTATGATATACCTAATAATAAAGTAATCATATAAACACATTATTCCAAAAGATGCTAAAATTAATATAAGTGAACTCAGAAAAATAAACCTTATATCATATATTTTCTTATTAGTAATCCTAATCATAAAAAAGTAATGCATGAAACTAAATATAATATAAGAAATTAACGTAGTATACGCCGCTGCAATATACCCGAATATGGGTATAAATATAATATTCAATATAACATTAGCTACTGCAGCGATTATACTAGCGACCATAATAAGTTTTGTCTTCTTATAATAAAACTCTATATTTGCAAAAAGAGTATATAGAAAAGTAAAATACACCCCTAGTACTACAGGTGGTACAACCCATATTGCTTCATAATAACTCGGAGCTGCGAGAATTCTAATTATTTCTGGTGCTAAAGAAACAAAACCAACACATGCTATCTGGCAGAATATAACTATATAATTTGTTAGCCTTTTTATATCTTCATATTGTTTATCTCTCATTTTTTTAAACGTCCAAGGAATCCATGACGCATTTATAGACGTCCAAACTATAGTAATCACCGACGCCGCTGAATATGCTACTCCATACAAACCAGCTTCAGCATTACCAACCATTTTTGAAATTAATATCTTATCTGATTGTGCTAAAACAATATTAGATAAGTAATGTGGTATTAAAGGAAGATTAAAAGACAACGCATATTTCCAATATTTATAATTAAATGCAGTTTTCCCTTTTAGTATTATACTTATATACATTATCACGCTTACAATTGCTGTAAAAATAAAACCGCCTATAATCTTACCTACAGCCTTATCCCCGGCCATATTTGTAACAATTAAGTATGAAAAAACTGCTCCAAATATAGTTATAAATACACTTATCGTTACAGATAGTTTATATTTATAATTAAACCTTTGTTGCGCCATCCAAAATCCCATAGCTGAGTTAAGCAATATAGCTAAAAACATAATGTATATTAAAACAGTAGGTAAATTCAGTAACCTTGTTATCCGTGATTGAAATATTATATATATAGTAAAAAATATACATGTTGATAGTGTTGTTAAAATTAACATTGATGAAGTAAACTCATCAATCTCATCTTTAAAATCTAGCATAGCATTATAATATACGCCAGCAGTAAGAGATAATGTTATAATTACGCTTAATATTCCATACCACGACAAATATACATTTGTAATTCCATAATCATTTTGTGATAATATTCTTGTAAATATTGGTGTAGTAATTATACTTATTGATTGTTGTAATGTACTTCCTATCATAAAGAAAATTGATGCTTTGACAGGAGCTGAAGCATTTTTAATTGTATTTCTTATATTCGTGTATCCATTTGATATAAATGAAAATTTAATCTCTTACGCCTCCCTCATATTTATTTATGATTATTTCTCATTAACTAGTTGTTTATTAATCTACTTTGTTGCATTCCTGTATATCATAAGGCATTGCTATATATCTTATAGCTTATTCGGACTTTGTTACTCTATGAGCAATTACAGCTTCATAATTTTCTCTTGGTATAGAATCAATAATCGTTTTACCGGAACAATTAACAAGCTTAATGTTTCTTTTTTTGCAATATTCATTAAATACTTTATACAAATGAAAAATCCCTGTCCAACCAGCAAATTCCGTTTCAATTTCAGATGTTTTACGCACACTCTTAAGCCTCTCAATTTCATTTTGAGAAACCTTATATCCATATGTATCAGTACTATCTTTACCTAATGCTGTATTTATACCAGTAATTATCCCCGTAGAATCGCACCCTAGTAAATATATTTCAGAAAACCCCATATAAATAGCAAAAGCAATGCCCCATTGTACAACAGTTTGGAACCTAGGAATAAATTTTGTGAAATCTATATCTTTATTATACTCATCATGAAAATACAACTTGGAGTTATAATAATTAATATCCATATATTTATCTAACTCAAATTTTCGTACAAACTCCTTAGCTTGTACCGGTAAAAAGCATTTAGGAATATTGTCTTCTGTATTTAAACTCTTAAATACTTCAAGCAATTCCATATCTTCTGGTTTATCAGGTGAAAGATTAAAAAAAACAGGATCTGCCCAAAAATGGTAATTAGTTTTTATATTTTTAAAATTAGTATTTCTAACAGCTTGATTAACAGTAATTACATATTCATTCTCCAACAAAGCTAAATCCTGATCGTTTAATGAAGGCCCATTACCAAGTACAAAACAGCGCTCTCCTTTATGTATATTATGATACTTCTCATTTAGTGTAATTAATTTATATTCTTTCTTTTTAATAATTTTATATCTTAACATACCTAGCGTTTCATTTCCAAAATTAACAAGTTTATTATATTTCGCTAACATTCTCTTTTCATTCATTTCCACATAACCTCGCTCATCTAAATTATTTAAATCTAATACCAAATTTTATTGTTCAAATTCATTATTTGAATTTACTTTACAAAACTTTTCTATATCATTAAAGAGATATGCATTTTTTTCTATCCATTCAAAATCTTTATTCCACCACTTGAACTCCATTAAGAAATTAATTTGCTTCTGAGTATGCCTTTTTTTAATTATTTTTGCTGGAACACCTCCCACAATTGTATATGGTTCAACATCCCTAACTACAAGTGCTCCAGCTGCAATTACAGCTCCGTCACCAATTCTTATACCATCCAATATTTTCACTCCGTAACCTACCCATACATCATTTCCAATATCTACATAGAACCGATTATCATTATCTACATATTTAAATTCATCATATATGTTTTGTTTACTAAATGTAAATCCTGCTTGTTCACTAGCCGAAAAAAAAGTTGGATGTGTAGACACAAATTTGTCCGTTGGATGTCTTCCACATACAATTCGTATGTCTGGCCCAATAGAGCAATATCTCCCTATTTTTGTATTATTAATAACTGATTTTTCTGCAATATAAGTTCCTTCTCCAACTACTACATTTTCTAGGACAGCCATTCTATAAACTTTATTATTACCCATAAATTCGCTTTTTCTATTATATCTAACACTTTTATCTATAAATACATGTTTTTTTCTCAAAAAATACCTATCAATATTCATATACAAAGCTCTAATAACGCTTTTAAATATCCCCATTTTTGATTGTCACCATTCCTATATATTTATTTAGCCATTACATGTTTCTAAAATATTCTAACTCTCACTAAATTGTAAATAGTTTGTTAATTAAATTTCTCCCAATTTCTACAAAATTCACTTATTTAATTATATAACCTTGCCAATTTAATGTCAATTTATAAATTCTCCAATTTACTCCTTTAATATTCCTATACTTTAAAATACATCAATTTCTTAATTACTTTAAAGTTTTCAATAAAATATAATGTCATTAAAGCCTTGTCTATCAATGGTTCGTCATTATGCGCCTATCGACTTAAACCGAGTTACTTGAAGTTTTTTATTCTTAATTTAGTAAAAAAATGGTTCTTTTCCTATTCTTTTTTATATCTAGTTAAAAAGCAAACCCAACTTCAACAAAAGTTTAACACAATTATAATATAAAAGTCGCATCCCAATAGAAAGGTACTAGCATTCACTAAAAAATCTACCTTAACTTATAAGTTAAGGTAGATTTTTTTTAAAACTTAAATGTAAAGTCTATTTACATCTTTAGCACTTCAGACATAGGTCCTTCAATAATTATTGGACTTTTAGATGGCTTTAACCATTTTAAAATATTTATTACATTAGCCTGAGCCGTTGCAGTACATCCTGCTGTTCCATGTCCTGCCCCTGTCCATACGTGAAAGAATATACCAGAACCTTTCCTTGGCACTCTCTTGGCAGTGTTATAATTTATTACAAAGCCATAATTATATGGAGGTATATACATTTTCTCCGCAGACTTCCATCTGCCATTCACAGGTCCCTTTTGCCATGTATTGTACAATGGTGATTTAATATCATCTACCCAAAAATCATTAGTAGTGCTTTTCCTATAGGTCATTGAAGTACCTGGATTTGAATATCTACCAAATGCCGTACCCAATGAAAAAATACCTATCGGAGAATGCCCATCACCTTCAACTTTATTATATATAAAACCTTTATATCCTACGCTACCAATAAAAGAGGCAACTTGTCTCCACTTCCCATTGGCATTTTCAAATGTAGTTATAGTAGCATTTATGCTACTATAACCGCTAGTAGTTACAACTATAGCTTGCTTAGCATTTCCCTTGTTCTTTATCTTTTCTATTAATAATTTAGGTTTTGGTGCCACAACAATAGTTGATGGCTTAGCTGTTATTTTAACGTACTGAGCACTTATATATCTTGTTTTACCACCATAAGTTATTTTGTAAAAATTATTTATCTTTCCGATCATAATAACCTTAGTTCCTTTTTTCATGTTTGCCACCGAAGAATATTTTGCTCCTGCCCCACTTCTTACATTTAAACTACTAGCCGTTGTTACTCCATACTGTGTTTTGTATACACTACCAAATACTTGTATATTTTTATCCATTCTACTTGTACTTCTATTATTATTGACACTGTCCATACTTACTACAGCTACCAATGCAAAACACATAATAGCGGTCAATATAACAACCTTTGTTTTTAATAAACCTCGCTTAAATCCTTCTAGAATCTTAATATTCTTCAATTTTATCCCCCCAAAAGCATTCATTTCACACTTTTTCACCTTAAATATGCAATAAGCACAAAATATATTTTTACAATTTATGGTTTTACATATACCAAAACGCTCCAATTGCTATATACCCTTAATGTTCCAACAATTCTGTATGTTCTCATTTTATAGTAATATGTCTTTCCTGTTATTAGACCTGAATTTGTATAATTTAAACTTGTAGGTTTCGTTAATAAGCTATAAGTTCCAGAGCTTGAATCAGCTCTATACACCTCATACCCATTTGCTCCGGATACGCTGCTCCAAGCAAGCTGAATACTTTTAGAACTAATTCGAGTAGCTTTAACACTTATAGGGACAGATGGAATTGGTTTTGAATTTACAATAGTTAAAAAATAACTGTAAACTTTAACAGTACCAACCATCCTGTATGCTCTAACTTTATAGTAATAGGTCATATTTGTTGTAAGTCCAGTATTATTATAGCTCGTACTGGTAGTCGTAGTCACTAAAGTATAAGCTCCATTACTGGCTATTGATCTATAAACTTCATATCCAGTTGCTCCATTTACTGCACTCCAACTAATATTAATACTATTATATGATGATGATATTGCTTTTAGTGATCCAGGCATAGAAGGTATTGATTTTAAGCTTATTGTAGTAGAATATCCACTATATACTTTAACAGTACCAACCATCCTATATGCTCTAACTTTATAGTAATATGTGCTATTTGTTGTAAGTCCAGTATAGTTATAACTTGCTTGCGAAGTAGTTGATATTAAAGTGTATGGGCCTGCACTAGCTGTTGCTCTATAAACTTCATATGCACTTGCTCCATTTACTATTCCCCAACTAGTATTAGTACTATTATATGAATATGATGTTACTTTGTAACTTATCGGTGTAGTTAGTATTGGTTTTGCATTCACCACAGATGAAAATCCACTGTACACTTTGGTAGCCACAACCAATTTATATGCCTTTACTTTATAGTAATACGTAGTATTCGTTGCAAGTGCAGTGTTGTTATAACTCGCTTGCGCAGTCGTTGATATTAATGTGTATGTTCCTGAACTGGATGTTGATCTGTAAACTTCATACCCACTTACTCCAGTTACAGAGCTCCAACTAACATTAATATTATTGTATGAAGATGCTATAGCTTTTAAATTTGTTGGTAGTTGAGTTGCAGCAGTTATCCACTTTGCATGTAGTGTTGTATTTGCAATAACTTTATCAGTTGCAAAGTTCCATGCATTTAAATATCCGACTTCTTTGTACCAACCACTAAATGTATAACCGGTCTTTGTTGGTGCACCTGGAGCTATTATTACACTGTTATAATTTGCACTTATATTACTTATCAGGTTTCCACCTTGACTATTTAATGTAACTGTATATTTATTTATTGTCCATTTTGCATATAGTGTTGTATTTGTAGTCACTTTATCAGTTGTAAAGTTCCATAAGTTTAAACATCCAGTTTCCTTGTACCAACCACCAAATGTATAGCCTGTCTTTGTTGGTGCAGCCGGAGTTATTATTGCACTGTTATAATTTACGTTTATATTACTTATCACGTTTCCACCTTGACTGTTCAATGTAACAAAGTATTTATTTATTGTCCATTTTGCATATAATATTGTATTTGTAGTCACTTTATCAGTTGTAAAGTTCCATGCATTTAAACATCCAGCTTCTTTGTACCAACCACCAAATGTATAACCTGTCTTTGTTGGTGCAGCCGGAGCTGTTATCGCACTATAATTATTCGTAATTTTACTACTTGCTACACTTCCACCTTGGCTATTAAATGTAACTGTGCTGTTAGTTATAACAACATTTAATAACGTTGTGCCATCGTAATAAAATTTGAGAATATCCTCAAAACTTTGTCCTGCAGTAGCCCTGTTTCTTGCCCCAATTTGACTCATACCTACCCCATGACCAATACCTTTGCCATCAAAGCTATAAGTTTCAGTGGTCGTAGACGTAGCAGGATAATATACCACATTATAAAGGGCACTTTTTAAATTTAAAAAAGTTCTTGCAGCCTCTTTACTGTAATTCAAGATATATTGAGTTCCTACTGAATTTTTAAAAATCAAGCTAATGTTTTTAATCCTTCCACTATCGAATTTTGTAATTGTATTAGTATCTATTTTTACAAAGGTGTCGGTTGGTTGAACTTTTAAACTCATTTTGAATAAACTATTTATTTCCTCATTAGTAAATGTTTTTTTCCATAGATAATTTACATCGTAACCATCATAACTATCCTGTTTTGCTTTTAAATAACTTAATGAATTAGTCCATACATTTCCAGAATCCTCTGTATATCCTCCATCACTTGCGGAATAAAAG
The DNA here is from genome assembly GCF_018861735.1 of Clostridium lacusfryxellense. Taxonomy (GTDB): domain Bacteria; phylum Bacillota; class Clostridia; order Clostridiales; family Clostridiaceae; genus Clostridium_AD; species Clostridium_AD lacusfryxellense. Next base: position 92,221 of record NZ_JAHLEB010000006.1, read on the forward strand.
GCCGTAATAAGGTTACCTCCACTTAGCAATACCTTGCCTTTAGTAGAATCTACAGCTGCATTTACATTTAAATTCACATATATTAACGGTTTTTCATAACCTCCATAAACTTGGCAATCAATTGTATCGCAAATACTATATCCTGTTTTGTTTATATGCTTGCTTACATTAGCCAAAGCATAGTTTCTAGCGGCTACCGCTTGAGCTTTAAGTGCTTCGATAGGAAAATAATCGGACATTTCTAGGCCTACTACACCTTTTAAATAATCTTCTATATATACGGTATTGACAGGTATCACCAATGTATAAATTGGTAGGATATTTGAAATCTTTGAAATTTTATTACTGGGAATGGTTTTAAAAGTCATTACTCCCAAATAACTTCTAGAATAACTAGAAACTATCTTTATAGTATTCGAAGCATTTTTTGGAATAAAACTTATATTATCATACAAAACTCCATTTAAATCTATTTTTGCTCCACTAACTTTTAAAATATAACTTGTACCACTTTCGTAAATAACTCCATTTAATGTATAATCACCATTAAAAGTTATATTTAATTGAGTTCTACTCGCCATACTCTCCAGGCCAACATTAATATTCTGATTGCTATAATAATCCGAACTTGTAAAAGCGTGTACATTACGTGCTAAAATAAAAACACAAGCCAGCAATGCCACTGTAAATATTCTAAATCTATTTCTCACCATATTCGCCCCCTTATTATTTATATTAATTTATATTAATTTAATTTCATTAAATTTGAGATTAAATATTATATTCACTATCTATTATAATAATCGTAAAAAAAAAAGATTACTGAATACAGAAATCTTTATTTATGATTATTTTCTTATTTTAATTTTCTTGCTAGGGTAGATGTTGTATCTGATACATTTACAAATATTCTGTTAACTGAATATACATTGTCTGCTCTCGAAGTTAAACCTGCTTCTGTACTTAATCCCAGAGTACAACCTGCAACCTTTGCAGCTTTTATTGTGTTAGAATTATATGAACCATATGGGTACGCTATATAGTTTACTTTTCTTCCCAATAGTTTCTCTAACACTTGCTTTGTTTTAGTTATCGTTGTTAATTGATTTGCATAAGTTAAAGTTGCTAATTTTTCATGCTTATTAGTATGATTCTCTATCCTAATACCATTTGCATCCATAGCTTTTATCTGCTTAGAAGTTAAAAATCGTTTATTTGTGTCTATATAGGCTGCTATCATAAATACAGTTGCCTTCTGTTTATTTGCTTTTAATATTGGATAGGCTAATGTATAATTACTTACATAACCATCATCGAATGTTATTACTACTGGCTTTGAAGGTAGTGATGCTTTATTTTTTAAATAATTATTTAACTGATCCATTGAGATTGTATTGTAGCCATTTTTTTTCAGGTAGCTCATATGTGCCCTAAACGTCTTTTGTGGTATTATTAGTGGATTTGAGCTTTTACTGGCTATAGTCAAATTATGGTACATTAACACTGGAATTTTCACACTCGTTACTATTTGTGTACTATTCACTAATTTAATGTAATGACTGTCTACATAACCCGTTTTGCCCTTATAACTTACTTTATAAAAATTGCCTACTTTTCCAAGTGTGTTTACCTTCTCATTCCTTGAAAGTGATCCTAGAACAGAAGACGAAACCGATGCCCTCTGCCTTACACGTAACGCAGATGTGTTTACTACCCCACTAGCTGCTAATACTATCTGCGAACTTAATAATAGTAATATCATTACTATAAAAGCTATCTTTTTTTTCATATTTGTTATCCCCCAATGTTATCTATAATCCTTAGCTAATTATACTTACTTTTGTTAATTGACCCATATTAATGAGCCTCTAGGCATTTTGTCATAGACCCATTTCGCCATATCCACCGGCATACGAATGCATCCATGAGAAACTCTTTTACCTATCGTTCCATCAACTACTCTCCCAGAGTTAGTTAAAATTATTGAATGTAGCATGTAATTTCCACTATACCTTGTCCAATATTTTACTATTGTTCGAGATCCTGCAACAAAAGAATATCCTTTATCTTGAATTGTGAACAATCCTCTCTTTGATGGTGTTTTATTGTTACCCGATGCACAGGAATATGACTTCACTAAAACCCAATGCCCCGCGCTTCCAGTAAAGATATTAACTCTTTGCCTATTTAGATCCACCCAAGTAAAATAATTTGTATTACTAACGAAATTACTTGTAGTATTTGCATAAATTTCAAGTTGATTTTTACTCATGTATTTCTTATTAGTAGCTGGGTTTGTTGGTACAGAAACTTTTTTACAGGCCACCCAAATTTGAGTCCCATTAGGTTTTCTAATTAAAAAGCGATTATTACTCTCATCTTTTATTTCTACTTTTAACCCAGCATACTTTCCATATACCGGATTGGGTTGTACTAAATTAACATAAACAATTGTTGTGTTTATTTTAGAAACAGCTATCATAAACCCACTATATGCTCTTATTTTCCCAACAGTTCGGTATGACCTCACTTTATAGTAATATGCTTTCCCTGTTATTAACCCCGAATTTACAAAATATGAACTTGTTGTTTTTGATACTAAACTATAAGTTCCTGAACTTGAAGTAGCTCTATATACTTCATAACCATTTGCTCCCGGCGAGGTGCCCCAGGTAACTTTAATTGATTTAGTATTAATTCTACTAGCCATTACATTTAAAGGCGCCACTAATAATGGTCTCGAGCTAACTGTATTTGAATAACCACCATACACTTTAACACTACCAACCACCCTATATGCTCTAACTTTATAGTAATAAGCCTTGCTTGTTGTAAGACCATTATTATTATAACTCGTTGCTGTGCCCCTTGTTAATAAAGTGTATGTTCCTTTACTCAATGCTGCACTGTAAATCTCATAACCACTTGCTCCATTTACCCCTTTAAAACTAACCTTAATACTATTAAATCCATTCGTTTTCGCAGTAATTCCTGTTGGAACAGCTGGAGCTGTAACTATCCACTTCGAATATAGTGTTATATTCGATGTTACTTTATTAGTTGCAAAACCCCATACATTAAGACATCTAGCATCCTTGTACCAACCACCAAAGGTATAACCCGCTTTTGTTGGTGTAACCGGAACTGTAATTAGACTGTTATAATTTGTTATCTTACTTGTTACTGCACTTCCACCCTTGTTATTAAATGTAACAACATAGCTATTTATTTTCCATTTTGCAAATAGTGTTACGTTTTCAGTTATTGCTGTATTCGTAAAATTAAACAGATTTGCAAAGGTAGTATTATCTTTATACCAGCCTCCAAATGTGTAGCCAGTTTTTGTAGGAACTGCTGGCGTAATGGCTTTTCCATTGTATTCAACTGACAGACTTGTTCTAGCTGAACCTCCGTTTGAATTGAAGCTTACGTTAGCATGACTAATGGTTGTACCTTTCTCAGCATTATTTACTACTGTTGGTGCTATTGTGTTCGATGCTGCATTTGCAATCGCAGGAATATTTATAAACAATAGCATTAGAGATATCGTTATTAATGTTTTTTTCAACTAGTCCGCCCCCCTGATAGATAAGTATTATAATTTGGTCAATAATACAATTTATGTTACTAATTCAATTAATATTATTGTATTATAATTATCAATTTATGTAAATATAATTTTATCATGCCTTACTTTGTAGCTCTACTTCTCAACATAATCGCAATTGATTTATTTAAAATAAATCAATTGCGATTATGTTGCGCTAAAATAAATAAATCTAATATTTCTATTGACAAGTTACTTTTAAAACATTAAACTAAATTTAATATGTTGTGTATAAATAAACCATATAAGTAATTTATATGTATAATACTTTAGATAAGATTAATTATATGCATTGTTTATACAAAATAAACCTTCACTGTAAATGCAGTGAATATTTTTAACCACCAAGTTGTTTTCAAGACAATGGAACGTTAGTTTCATTGATATTAAGGGGGAATAAATATAATGGCAAAATACAGACAGCTTTTTACAGAATTCTGGAGTGATAGCTTTATTCTTGAGCTAACTCCTGATGAAAAACTTTTCTATGTATACCTTATATCAAATCCAAAAACTACTCAGTGCGGAATTTACGAACTAAGTAGTAGAATAATAGAAATAGAAACAGGTCTCAACAAAGAAACCGTAGAAAAGCTTCTTCATAAATTTTGTGAAAGTAATAAAATTTTATATTGCCCAGCTACAAAGGAAATCATGGTGATAAATTGGATGAAATACAATGTACCTAACAATATAAATAGTATCAAATGTGTTAACCGCGAAATCGCCAGGGTAAAAAACAAAGAATTCCTTAAAATTTTATATAAGAAATGCGAATTTGATCAATTAGATGTAACTAGTATTTTTCAAAACATTGTGATAGAGGAATCTAATGATTACGAGCTCCATAGCCCTTCTACAAATAATTTACAAGCCCCTTGCAAGCCCGTCACTAGTAATAGAATAAGAAGTAATAAAGAAAAAGTAATGAATAAAAAACAAAAATTAAAAAATAAAGAAGAAGTAGCAGTAGTTCTTAAACCTGAAAATAATTTTGCAGATAGCTCTGATGGTTTAAAAGGTGTAATTAAAGTATTTGAAGAAAATGTACATGCTATCACACCTTTGGTATATAAAAAAATATTAGAATTTACAAAACACGTAAGTAACAATGTCATAATTATGGCAATAGATGAGGCTGTAAGTCATCAGGTTAAAACTATTAACTATATTTCTAAAATATTAAATAGTTGGATAAAAAATGGAATAAAGACAGTTCAACAGGTAATAGCCTATCAAATACAGTGGGCTAATAAAAAGACGATTGTGCCAATCAAAAGTTTTAAACCCAATGGTTTTTGTGACTATGAACAACGAACTTATGACTTTGACCTCCTAGAAAAAAAGCTATTAGGTCTACCTCTCTAGTTTGTTATTTTTAAATATTAACTTTATAAAAAATTGTAAGGCGGTGTATTTTATGGAAACTCTAGTTGAAAAGGCAAAATCTAAAGATAAGTTTGCTATGGAGAATATAATAGAAAAATTTAACTATCTTATATTCAAAGAGTCAGCAAGATACCATATTCCTGGCTATACTACTGAGGATTTAATTCAACATGGCTACCTTTCCGTGATAAAAGCTATAGCATTGTATAAACTAGGTAGCAACACTTTCAATGCCTACTGCATAAACTCTATAAGAACCAACTACAAAGCCTTATTAAAAGGAGAAATAAAACATTTTCGTGAAGTTCCAAATAACGATATGTTAGATTTTGATCTATCAAGTAATTATGAATTCACCTTAGAGGATGAGGTAATAGCCTATGCAGAAGTAGAAAAACTGTATATCTCTTTAGAAACCCTTGAACCCTTTGAACGCAGAATATTAGAAAGGTATTATATTTTAGGACAATCACTCGGAGAAATTGCTTGTGATAGCGAAAAAAGCTACTACTACTTTGCAAGGATCAAGAAAAAAGCACTAAAAAAATTAAAAGCACTTATGTAGATATATATTAAAAACTCGCGCACAAACTTTTGCAGCAACATATATATTCAGTGAACACAAATTAAAAGGAGTGATTTAATATGGCAGTTGTATCCACAAAGGTAGCCAGTGCATTAAAACTTACAATGAAGGTAGGAATTGATGTTAATGGCAAAGACAAATTTGTAACAAAGACAATGGGTAACTTAAAAGTTACTGCAACAGACGAGGACATATTTGCAATAGGACAAGCTATCTCTAACATCAAAACTTATCCACTATTCGGCCTTGACAGACAAGATCAGTACAGCCTAGTAACGGAATAGTTTGCAGCTTAAGATCTAAATAACAAAATCAAAATTTTAAAGTTTATTAATTTAAAGGGGGACAAGTAATATGCATAATTTAGTTTTGAGATTTTTAACATCTATAGAAGGTAAGTATTTCACTTTAACAGTGGATGATATCAAAGCGGATGAGTCAGGACTACCAACTGTAACAAAAGCTGAGGTTAACGCTCTAATGGACTTAGTCATAACAAACAACATTTTCGCATCAGCAAATGGTAACTTAACTGGCAAGAAAGATGCTAAAATAGTTACTACAGATACTAGCATAGTTGATGTAGCTTAGTTAGTAATATAGCGCCTCTTATGAGGCGCTATATTTTGTTTTTCTACAAAGTAATGTAAGTTTTTAACTGACTTCCTATTTTAATGTCTTATTTTGTCAATAATTAGAATACGATAACTTCATAAATTAAAAGGTATTATTTATAATTATAGAGAATATATATATGTATAAGTATATTATGGGAAACGAAGAAATGCGTTCTTTATCTGGGCACCTGGAGCGTATGGAGTTTATGGTGCAACCCACCCGATCTGTTTAAGCAGATTGGTTTTTTTTATGTTTTTTTTGAAACTTTATTAAATAAAACTGTAATAATATATTGAGTGTAAAATAAAGGGAGGAAGTCTAAAATGTATTTTAAAGGACTATTCACAAAAAAGATATCCATAAAAAAAGGGGTAGATTTACTTTCCGAATATTGCAAAGTAAACGGATTTGATGATAATACCCAATGGAAGAAGACTACACATTCTAAAGGAATATTTGCATATCACAGACATTCAAATAAACTGATATCAAATAAACTGGGTGTCATGTCATCCTAGTCGTGGAAGTCAAAACTATAGTGTATGGATCGACTTAGTAACTAAAGATATAATTGAAATTGCAAGGTAATATATATCTAAAAACTTCTCCTGGCTACCTAGTTGCATAGTAATGCAACTAGGTAGCTTTTGTTTAATATAAACTTATTTGGATATAATTCAAAAGGAATACTATATTAAATAAGAAAGGATGTAGTTCTTATGATAAAATTTATAATTATAATACCCATTGTATATATTCTATTACTTAGCCTAATGAAAGCCGCAGGGAAGAATAGACCTATAATGCCTGATATTAAAGGTAATGAGGATAAAGTTAATGAAGAAAAGTAACCCCCAAAATATTATTTACTTTGGGAGTCACTTTAATGTTATACCATCTCTTATTTCAATTACTCTATATTTCTTTTCTGCTATTCATCAATAGCTATCTTACAAACTTCTGCTTAACTTTCCCAATAACAAACATCATTACTTTCTCCTTCATCAATAAAAGTACTATAAAATAAACCATAGCACCAACTATTGCACTAACTGCAAACGAAATGATTAGATTATCAATTGAACTGCAAATATAAATAACTATGGCACTCATCATAAATGCTGAAAAAACATAGCTAATCGAAGATTTATTTATAAATTTAATTTCTTTATAATCTAATTTCTTTTTAGCTACATAGTATCTCATACTTACAGCGCTTATTTCCGCAATTACTTGAGTAATACCGGCCCCTAAAAAACCAATTTTAGGGATTAATATACTGTTAAAAATCAAACTCAAAAAGCTCGTTATAATAGCACAATGTAACCCAATCTTTTCTTTTCCTGAAGCAATAAGAACCTGATTTTGTAGAAATGAAGATAAAGGTGAAAATATTATCGTAAGTGATAAAACCTGCAATAGAAACGTTGCCTGCAAAAACTCCTTACCTCCAAGTATGTACATAATATTAGGTGCTAAGCATATACATGCAAATGAAATCGGTATAGTTATCCACGAAATAAAGTTAGGAACCTCGCTCAAAAGCTGCCTAAATTTCTTTTTATCATTTCTCAAGTAATATGAAGCACGTGGTAAAGTCACATTTGATATTGCCGTAGATACAGAAATAGCCATACCAACAACGGTTTTACTTCTATTCATAAAGGCCACTGATTTTGTATTAACTAAAAACCCTAAAAGAGCTTGGTCTATATTTGTGTAAATGCTAACTACAAATGTATGCATAAAAAAAATGCTTAGAGTCTTAATATGCCTTAAAGGATTGATGTTTCTAAAATTGAGTTTCACAAATTTTCTACTATAAATATAATTTAAAATCCAACTTAAGCCGGTCGCTAATACACTGATTAGTCCATATATAATATAGTGTTCCGCTTTATTAATAAATATAAAAATACATATTAAAGAAATTATCTTAAAAAAAGCACTTCTTATTGTAATATACCGATACTCTTCAATACCTTGATAAAACCAATCAATATCAAACATATTTAAAATGATGCTTAATGACATAATTACAAATAGCGATATTTCAGAACTAAATTGAGGAACATTAAAAATAAAAACATAATAGACAACAGCAACAATCAATGACAATGCTCCATTAATTAAAACAATTTCTGAAAATAGTTTGTTAAGCTTCTCTTTATTATCACGTACTTTCGCAACTTCCCGAACCCCATATGTACTTGTACCGAAAATAGCAAATAAAACAAACCAATTAACAATAACCGCCGCAAAATTAACTTTCCCCAAATTTGACGCACCCAATATTCTTGAAACATACGGCGCTGTTATTAGTGGAAATAATAAATTTAATCCTGTATATATAAAGTTGTATACTACATTTACTAATAATGATTTCTGTTTCATAAATTATTTCCTTTCAGTAACAAAGCTATAACTTAATTACTATAAACTTATCATTTGTATTTTAACATCCGAAATAAATTTCTAGCATACACCAACATCTTTAGAGGTCACACCCTCCGGGTCGACTTGTCTATACGATAATCATTCACGTAAAGTTCACATTACCAGATTGTTTTATTATATCATATTGACTTTTTATTTACACTACTTTTTAGATATTAGAAAATGTCGTAATTTTTTTCTTCTATTCTTTTCCCATCTCGCAACTTTTCAAGTCTACTTATTCTCTTTTAAATCTGACTCAGATGTACCCTAAAAAATAACCACTCTCTTGATTCCCATTTTATCACTCCTACATTTAATTTTCTTTTAATTACTATTTAGTAATTCTATATTATTGTAGCTTTTTCATATGCTGTACTTCAACGGTTTTAATTTGTGCTGCTGCATCTGCTCCACCAGATACGAAAAGTATTAAATGAACTTTATGTTTTCCTGTTATATTTATAATAGTATACATTTACGTTGATAATATAATTATCAACGTTCCTACTTTTAAAAAACAAGTTTGATATTTTACGAACACAATTTTGTTATTAATTTAAAAACATCTTCTTTTTAACACTTATTATTTTGTTAAAAAGCTATACATCTTATAATAAATATCAAAAATAGCCATCCTCTTGATTAGAATGGCTATTTTTGAACTGTTTTTATCCCATAAACTTTTATAATATTTTTATAAGATGATATTAAAGGTAAGTTAAAGCCATATGTTATAATTTCATATTTTCTATTAACTGTGAGTCCCCAGTACACATCCTCAGAATTAATTTTAAATTCTAATAAACTATTAGTATTTTTAAATACTTTTAAACTACCGTCCTCCATTTGTGTATAAATTAAATATGTTTCGGTATTATCACGTCTTACTATTCGTTTATTTGCAATGGTTACTACATAAGTACTTCTAACAAAATGAGGAAATAACATAATTAGACCTAGTATTATAATAATGCTTATTATTACTTTTACTATAATAAATTTCAGGAAATTAGTTTTTCTAAATTTATAAGGAATATTTTTTATCATAAAATCTCCTTAATTTTCTATATTTGTTAACTATTAAAAAAAAGGCAAGAGACATATTATACATGTATAATATGTTTCTTGCCTTGCTTATGTTCCGCTATTTAATAATCTTTTTCATAAATATATTTTATGTCCAGGTCCGAACATTTCATTTTCAGTCATCATTTTTTTCTGTTTGCTAAAAGTTTACATCCCCCGGGCGGCTTTGTGAGGAGCGCAGTGACGAGCTTGCTTATATCAATACCCATTGATGAATAGTGGACTTAGCTTGTACTATGTTATACTATTATACTAACTTAATAGGAGGTGGCCATTCGCTTGTTATAGAGAGCCTAAAAAATTACTGAATGTAAGATGAACCAAAATACATAGATTATTATAATTTAGTAGCATGAATATTACTTATGATGGGAAGGTAAAAAACATGAACAGTAAGAAAAAAATGAAACCTTGGAAGAAATTTATTTTAAGTTTGTTTTCTATAATTGTATTGGTTGCTGGGACTGCATTTGGTTCCACACTTTATCAACTTAGCAAAATAGAAACTAAAACAATATCGAAAACAGATAGTGATTTAGGTGTTAATCCTAAAAAAATTCAAGAAAAAAAAGAGGAAATCAAAGTAACAAACATTGCTTTATTCGGTGTAGATAGAAGAAATAAGAATGAACCAGCTAGGTCGGATTCTATAATGATACTTTCTATAGATGAGAAGAACAAAAAAATTAAAATTTCCTCTATTATGAGAGACACATATGTAAAAGTAAAAGGTCATGGTGAAACAAAGATTAACCATGCATACGCTTATGGTGGTCCAGAGCTTGCAATAAGAACTCTTAATGAGAATTTTGATTTAAACATTAGAGATTATGCGACTGTTGATTTTTTCAATCTTGAGAAAATCATAGATGCTATTGGTGGAGTAACTGTAGATGTTAAAGGGAATGAAGTTAGTTTAATAAACAGCTATATGAGTGAAACTGCTACTATTGAGAATAAATCAATATCGAGAATTTCAAATTCGGGATCACAGACTTTAAACGGAATGCAGTCTGTTGCATATACGCGAATACGTTATACTGATGGTGGTGATTTTGTGAGAACTGAAAGGCAAAGAACTATATTGTCTGGTATTTTCGCAAATATTCAGTCGCTAGGGGCAACGAAGTTTCCATCTGTTGTTTCTAAACTTTTACCTTTGACTGAGACAAGCATGAATAGTCTAGATATAATAAAACTTGGCTCAAAAATGTTTTCTTCAAATATTAAGACCTTGGATCAAGAAAGATTTCCAAGGGAAGACTACTCTCATGATGAAACGATAGATGGAGTATGGTATTTAGTAGCTGATATGAAAACTACTGTAGATCAGCTTCATAATTATATTTATGAAGACATAAAGCCAAAGAAATAAGACACAGTATATTCATAGAATTTACTCAAACAATTACAAGTCTTGGGCCTGTAAATAATTTTGTGTAAACAGAATAAAATATACTCTTTCTTGGCAATAATTGAGATAAGTGATTATCAAAGATTGTAAGGAGGAGTATTTTTATGTCAAACATTTCAAAAGAAATTTTAAGAGATTATATCAACGAGCAGAAGTTCACAAGCCCAGATGAGGTTTTATGAGCTATGAAGGGTATGTTTAGAGACGTTCTTCAGGAAACACTAGAGGCAGAAATTGATTCGCAACTTGGTTTTTTCACTTTGTGGAGCGGTTCCTGAAATTCCACCGAAAAGCTCTGATGTTGATGCTTGATAAAATTTGCAGTTTATTCCACTTTCTTTTATTGCATCTAACATCCTAAGAGTTCCCATACCATCTGTATCTGCAGTATATTCAGGAACATCAAAATATACCTGAACATGGCTCTGCGCACCTAGATTATATATTTCATCTGGTTTTATTTTTTCTAACTTAACTCAGTCATTGCTCAGTCACAATTGATGCAAAACATAGAAAAGAATAACTTTTTAAATTATACTCCACAATCTTCCAAAACAATGTTGGTCTAAACCTTAATTTTTGAACATACTATTGTTAACATATTTCACTTTTTCTTGAATCGAGGTCTCTTTTGGGTAGAAAGATACTATTTGAAATAAATCCTATTCCATCCTCAGTTTTGCTATAATGGGTTTCAATCATATTAACCCAATTCTTATTTTTAAATTTCGTCACAAAGACTAAAAAAATAACCATTCTCTTGATGAGAATGGTGTTTTATTTAACCATGTAATTTTACTTTATTAGATTTCTTACTCTCCGCTAAATTCCTTTTGAAGTTCTTTTTATTATTAAAATAACTATAGTCACTGTAATGCCTTTTAAACTCTCTTTTATCCACTCTATTTAAAACAGTTCCAAGCACTCTGATTTTAAAATTGAGTAACTGAGTTCTTACCTCCCGTAATGTTTGTATTTGTACATTTCCTGATTTTATCATTAGTATAGAACCATCTGTCTGCGCCGCTATTGTAATTCCATCAATTGCACTTCCAAGTGGAGGTGTATCAATTATTACAAAGTCGAACCTTTTTCTAACAACATTCAACAATTCAGTTAACTTTATTGAAGTTAACTGTTCGGAGGGATTTGGATACTTTGTTCCTGCTGAAATACAATATAGATTTTCAATTGTAGATTTATATATTATATCCTCAGTTGAAACATTTTCTGTAAGATAATCGGTTAGTCCTATATCATTATTATTATTATGAAAATGGCTTACAGAAACTGGGTTTCTTAAATTCGCATCTATTAATAGTACCTTTAGGTTAATTCTTGCGAGAGAAATTGATAAATTTATTGCCATTGTTGTTTTACCTTCCCTAGGTTTGCAACTTAAAACTGTTATGGTCTTTATATCTTCTTCCTTATTATAGGCCCTTACGTTCTCTCTCAATGCATTATATGCCTCTTTTACAGGCATATTAAGTAGATCATAATCCTTAATTCCTTTTGATTTCATATAGTTTTCTCTACCCCCTATTTTAAATTTTCATCCGGGATTACCCCAATAACTTTAAATTTGAGATATTTCTCAATATCCTCTGTAATTTTTATTCTCGTATCAAAAAATTCTTTAATAAATATACTACCTATAGCTACGCAAGTACTTAATAGAAAAGATAGTATTATATTAAGCAGACTTTTGGAATTAACAGAAGCTGTAGGAATATAAGGTTTATCAATTATTGTTACACTTATATTCTTTATACTTGAGATCTGCGAAACATTTGTAACAAATAGATTCGATAGTTTATCAGCTATATCTTTAGCTCTTGTAGGATCCTTAGCGCTAACTAGTAGTTTTATTAGATTAGTATCCGTTACCTGAGAAACTGAAATATTTTTTGATAATTCGTTTATTTCACTATCTTTTAATTTCAAGGATTCACCTACTGAACTCATCATCATCCTGCTTGTAAGTAAGGCACTGTAATCCTTAATAAGTTGTTTTATTAACAGAATATCATTGTATTGTAATGGTTCGGCATTTTTTGTATCAACAACTTTCATAACATAGATAGTTGCACTTGCCTGATAAACAGGTGTAGTTAAATATAAATTTACATAGGCCGTAATGGCTGTGCAAATGAATGCCAAAATTAAGACCATAACTAAATTTTTCAAAACGATATCTAAATATTTCTTCGCTCCCATAAAAAGTATCCTTTCTAAAAGTATTTCATTTCCTTAAAATGTTTGTTAATAATTATATTAACAATTTATACCATTTTCTCATATTTTATATGAGATTCCTGTATTGGTTTCTTAAAAAAGAAAAATATCCCTGTAATAAAAACAATACTATCTAAAAATTTACCTACCAAAATTCCCAAATAATTATTTGAAGATGTTTTAATTTGTTTAACTAATATAGCTATAGGATAGATCAAAATGAAGCCTATATTAACTAAAAAGCTGAGCCCTACTGTTATCAGTAATAGTAAAGTAAACTTTTCTCGGTCTATAAACTCTCTATAAAAATATTTATTAAGAAAATGTTCTCTTAATAATAAACCTGAATATAGTAAATCCCCCTTCATAAGCCTTTTAAATACGTTAGACATTTTATTAAATTCAAAGGTTTTATGTAATGCTATTGTTACTGGTATTCTTAATAAAAACACACCATGTTCTGATAATCTCAATGCAAAATCAATATCTTCATTTATACGCATATAATTCCTGAATCCTTGAACTTTATCGAATAATTCTCTTTTAATCAGAAAAACACCACCTACGGAACTTTGGTATACTTTTTTGTTTACATTGTACCTACTTTTACGTTCCCCTGTTTTTATCCAATGCTGATCATATAAATGTTCCCTCAGATCTCCTGAAACAAAATCATACTTCAAGCCCTCAGATTCACTGTATACCTTAGGCAAAAATGCTGCTTCTATTTCCATATCTCCATCAATAAAAAATAAAACATCTCCGCTAGACTTACTTGCACCTATGTTTCTCCCAATAGCCGCATTCATATAAACATAAAGCCTATAAATAGAGACTTTGTCTTTAAAGTTATCTTTTATTACTTCAATTGATCTATCGCTAGACATAGAATCAACATAAATTATTTCATAGCTTTTAATCTTAAGATTAGAAGTAGTACTTAAAATACTCTGAATGCAACTTACGATAGTTCTCTCTTGATTTTTTCCAATAACAATAAATGATATTTTATGTTTTTGCAACACTCTCTGTACCTCCTATCCAAATTAAATCTCTTATACTAATATCCATATCTTTAAACTCACAATCACTAGATGTACAAACAATAGAATATATAATCCAATAAATAGTATTTTGCATTGTAATGCTACTTTCAGTTATGTTGAAAAAGACAATAAACATTAAACATATTAATGGAAACATAACTATATAATTGTTATAAAATCTTTGAATTATAAGCATTTGTACTAGATTTGTTATTAGTGATATTATAAATATAAATAAACCTATACATCCAAGTTCCAACGTGAGATTTAAATATCCGTTGTGAGCACTTGGTACATTCAAACCCATAGTATTACAAATAAACTCAGAAGGGCCTTTAAATCCCTGCCAAAATGCGCCATACCCATACCCAAACAATGGTTTCATTTTTATGGCTTGAATTACAATCTCCCATATTGATGTTCTTCCGGACAAAGTCATATTCTTCCCCATATCTACAATCAAATCTTGAATATTATTAAAGTATAAATAAAACATATATCCTGAAATAGGTATTAAAGTCATAGAAATTCCTATAACAAGTTTTAAACTCCTTCTTATAATTAAACACACCGGAATTACACTTAAAATAATAGGTATTAATACTAATGATGTTTTAGATTCGGATTTTAAAACAAGGAATACAGATAATAAAGTAAAAATTGAATATATACAAACTCTAAATTTACTAGTCTTCAATGAATCTAAGATTGAAATTACCCATACAGTAGTAGAAAAAACCATGAACTGACCAAGAGAGTTTTTATGTGTATATATTCCTTTCCATACACCATCAAATATACCGTCATAATGCCTTCCATACAAAGGAAAGAAAATAGAGAAAATAAGACACAGAAAAATACTTAATCCAAACGTCCATCTTAGCATATCAAGAATACCTTCTAATCCATACGCAGCATATAAATAGGTGCCAATTAGTTGAGTGAAAAGTAAAGCAATGCATCTCCGAAAGGTCATTGCGGGTGATGCAGACCAAATTATAGACAAGAATGCAAATATTATAAGTAACCCAATCCACTTATTTCCAAAAATTTTATTCTTGACTCTTTCCCATTTTAATATAATCAAGATAACCGTTATCAAATATATACAGATCCAGATCATTTGCATAAAAATATCACCATTTACTGTATCGTATTCTACTCCTCCTTGGCTTCTTATTGCAGGTATAATAGCATTTGTACTCATAAGAAATATTGTTATTATATACATTTTTTCGAATAAGTTAATTTTTACACCACAATCTTTATTTTTTATTTCTATGTTGTTCATAGATGCCCCTTCCTAACTATTTTCAACTTCAACTTTGCTGTGAAGTCTAGGTAGTAACTTTACCCCTCTTGAATTTATAAATACAAAACTACTAATACATATAAAAATTTCAGTTATAAGTACTGCCCACGCACATCCAATATGATGGTAATACGTACCTAAAACAACAGATAAAATTATGTTTGTAACAGTTGCTAAGAACATAATTACTGTGAATTCGTTTTTATAATCAAAAGCAAGCATTGTCTGCATTCCAAAAATACTACCTATAGCATTGAAGAAAATTACAAAACATAAAATTTTGAATACACCTACTGCTCCACCATAGCTTGATCCAAGTAATATATTTGTAATTAAGCCTGAAAAAATTAATAAACTTAAAGAAATAACCAATGTGAAAGTTCCCACTACTAAAGTAAGTTTTTTTAAAAAATTTATGCTATCCTCTTTACCGTTGCTTGTGATCCTGCTTAAAAATGGGAACACAGCTTGTTGAATAGGATAAATCATTCTTTGAATTGCTCTAATAAGTTTTTCACCTGCTGTAAAATATCCTACATAGGTGTTATTACTCACTATACCCAAAATAATAATGCTAGAATTAGAGTAAAAGCTGATAAGCAAGGTAGATATAAAAACCTGCCACCCCTGTTTCAACTGCTCAATAACTACAGAATATTTAGTAATTTGAAAGCTTATACGGTATTTTGTATGTACAACTACCAAAGCCATAACACCTGAAACAATAAATCCCAATGTATATAACAACGCTACAACTACATAATCTCCCGAGCTCTTTACAAAAATAAATACACTTATAGTAAAAGAAACCTTTATTATAATATTAATTATTGTAATATAATTCATATCTTCCATTCCCTGAAAAAACCAAGTAGGAAACATAACATTTCCTACTACCATTCCAAAAGTAATAATATAAATAGCACTCTCACTTCTCATGCTAGGTATCAAAAAAATTAGAGAGCATAAGATGACAAAACTTAATAACATAAATATAGTTTTTATAAACATTACGGCATTAAATATCTTTTTTATCTCATTCATATTGTTTCTATTTACGGATATATCCATTGTAGCTGTTAAATTGAATCCATAATCAGTAAAATTAACTAAATATTGCGTAACAGCCTGTGCTAGATAAATTAGCCCATATTTTTCTGGTCCAAGTATTCTTACAAGATAAGGCATAGTAACAATTGGAAGTACACTATTTACTAACTGTAAGAAAGAAAGTGAAGCAAAATTTTTAAAAACAACCTTTATATCTTTGTTTTTTATTTTAAATATATTTTTCATAAAGTTTATGCATTTAAGGTATTGCATTACTATACTCCCACAACTTTTTCATGATCTTTTTCAGTAGAATAATTTATAACTTCTTTATTAGTTAAAAGATAACTTATAAATAGTGGTCCTTGAACTAAATATCTTTTCCACAATCTTCTTGGCTCTTGTAATAATCTGAAGAACCATTCAAACCCCATCTTCTGCATAATTAAAGGAGCTCTTTTTAGATTCCCCGAGTAAAACTGAAAAGCAGCACCAATACCCATGATGATAGATGTATTAATATTTGTTTTATTTTTCACTATCCATGTTTCCTGTTTAGGGCACCCAAAACTTACCCACACAACATCAGGTTTTTTATAGTTAATTCTTTCACATATATTTAAATTTTTTTGTTCATCATTCATTTTGCTAATTGGCGGACATTCATACCCTGCAATAATGATATCCGGATATTTTCTATTAAGTTCAGCAATTAAATTTTCTACAGTTTCTTCTGTAGATCCTAAAAAATAATAACTATATTTATTTGTGTTCGCTATTTTGTTAAAGCTTTCAAAAAAATCAGGTCCTCCTACTCTTTCAGCAATCGGCTGCTTAAGAATCCTTGAAGCCCATACCACAGGCATACCATCCGCCAATGCCAAATCAGTGATATTTGATATTAAGGCAACTTCTTTGTCCTTATTAGCCTTTACTATAAAATCAGTATTAATCGCTTGTATCATTTTAGCTCCATTTTGATATCTATTTTTTTTGTTTTGTTGAATAAATTCCGCAGCCATCATGCAAGCCTCTTGCATTTTTACATTGTCCACCAATATTCCACCTATATTTACTCTGCTCATAGCCTCATCTCCTTATTTATAGATTTTTATATGGCTTTAAGGGAATTGTCCATCAAAAATTTATGTTTCTTAATTTCGTCTTGCGTAAATCTGTTTCTAATCTTTTTAGCAGGCGTGCCAGCATAAATGCTGTATGGTTCTACATTTTTATTAACTACACTACCAGCAGCAACTATGCTACCTTCCCCAACCCTAACTCCTTTGAGAATAATGACATTAGCCCCTATCCATACATCATCTTGAATAATCACGTCTTGGTCATTCTCGGCCAACTTATCTTCATTTTTAATGGATACCATATATCTTCCCAAAATATCAAATCTGTGGTCACCAGTTATTATAAAAACATGAGGGCCGAAAATAATATTATTACCCATTATTATTTTTGCCTTTGCAGTCCATAAAGTTGCATACGGTCCTATCTGAACTTTTTTGCCCAGGTAAATATTTTCAGGTGATCGCACATCGCAATATCTTCCAATTTTAACTCCCTTACCACATTCTGAAAATGATGCTTTGAGGCATGGTTCAATAAATATTTTATTTATGCCACCTTTAGAAAATTCTTGTATCTTATATATATGAGATAAGAATTTACGCATGTTCTAACTCCTTTCTACTATCAATTACAATATCAAAATTGCTATATAGTTTCTCAATCTCATCTACATGTTTCTCCAAAGTGTACTTTGATTGAATCTGAGCATAACTTGCTTTACCATATTGCTGCGCCAGTTTATCATCTGACAACAACTTAATAATTGCTTCACTAAATCCGTCAACATCACCAGGCTCACACAAGAATCCATTAACAAGATTATGTACGAGTTTTGGTATGCCACCTACATTGGTTGATACAATGGGAAGGCTGTATCCCATTCCTTCCAAAACCGACATTGGCATGCACTCATTATATGAAGGAAGAAAGAAAACATCACTTTCTCTTAAAGCCTTGTCCTTATCCTCACCCCGAAGCCAACCTGGGAATTCAACATATTTCTCTATTTTCTTTTGTCTTAATAATTCTTTTATACTTTCAACCTCTCCAGTTCCGGCAATTATAAAATGGCAATTTTGTTCTTTACCTACTACATTTTCAATAACTTTAGGAATGTCATAGCAACCCTTATGTTTTCCTATAACCCCTAAAAAAAGCACTCGTTTGTTTGATTTTTCTCTTACAACAGGTTGTGGAGCATCACAGTAATTTTCAATTACAACTATTTTTTCAGATGGAACTATTAATTTTAATTTCTCTTTCCATTCATCTGCTAGTACAATTATTTTGTCGCACTTACAATAAGTTACGGTTATCAACCTCTTGCATATAGAGTTATTATTTATATAGAAATTATCAAAATCAGATCCGTGGATATGATTAATTATAGGCACTTTGAATGCTATACTAAGCCAAATAAATGGTAACTTCCTATAAAAACTTGCTCCAAAAGCTGAGTGTATATGTATTATATTAGGTTTTTCTGTTATAAGAACCTTAAAATAATTTATATAACCCTTTATACCTTTGAACAATTTCTCAAATTTGCTACCATCCATGTACGATTCAATAAAAACTATATTGTAATCTTCAACTAAACTCGAACATCTATATCCATTTACAACTGATGCTATACCGCCTTTGACCATTGAGTTAGGAACAATCATACAAATCTTTTTTTTCTTACCTCTAGTCTTCATACCCCTTCTCAAACCTCCAAGCATCCCTGCACATATCTACTATGTCACGTTTAGCAGTCCAACCAAGCTCAGTCTTAGCTTTAGAAGTGCCCGCATAACAGACAGCAATATCACCCGGTCTCCTCTCTACGATTTCATAGGGTACTTCAATATCATTCGCCTCTTCAAAAGCATTCACAAGTTGTAGAACTGAAGTTCCTTGACCAGTACCTAAGTTATAAATATGCACACCTTCAGTGAGATTATTAAGTGCTGCCACATGACCCTCAGCAAGATCCATTACATGAATATAATCTCTAACACCTGTACCATCAACCGTTGGATAGTCTTTTCCGAAAATACGTAGTTTATTAAGTTCTCCTTTTGCTACCTTAGTGATATAAGGCATTAAATTGTTAGGTATACCATTAGGTTCTTCTCCAATTAATCCACACTCATGGGCTCCCACAGGATTGAAATAACGAAGTAATGCAACAGACCAGTCTGAATTTACTTTTCCTATATCAGTCAGAATCCTCTCAATCATAGCTTTGGTCTCTCCATATGGGTTAGTACACGGCATAAGTTTCATGTTTTCAACAAATGGTACTGTATTATTACCGTATACCGTAGCCGATGAGCTAAATACAATTTTTTTAACACCATACTTTAAGCATGCCTTTGATAATACCATGGTAGAAACTAAGTTAATATAATAGTATTCCAAAGGTTTTTGTACAGATTCGCCTATTGCTTTAAGACCAGCAAAGTGAATAATTCCATCAATTGAGTTATCGGAAAATATGGTATCCACTGCTACCGCATCAGTAACATCTATCTGATAAAAAGTTACTTCTTTATTTGTTATCTGTTTTATTTTATCTATAGTCTCAATCTTACTGTTGCAAAGATTATCGGCAACAATGACAGTGTGACCTTTTTGAATCAAAGCCACACAAGTGTGTGAGCCTATATAACCCGCACCACCAGTTACTAATATATTCATGTGGATATCTCCTTTCTGCTAAACACTTAAATATGAATTAATAGTAACATTTGACAGTCACAACTTAGTCCTTCCTTACTCTCATTTAAATCTAAGTCTATTCATAAATGAAACTTATAAAAGTCACAGCCCAGTCACAGACAATATAAAAATAGCGCAAAAAAATATAACGTCCTAAAACGTTATTTTTTCTAATTCCTTAATGGGCACTTAATAATCTTTGATTTTATCAGTCAGCACAATTAATTGACTTCAATAATATTTCTACTTTTATATCATTTGAAGTATAAGCCTTTTCATATTTATTTAAAATGCGTGCTAATGCCTTATTTGCTTGATCAAAAGTTGTTCCTGAAAGTAGAACAAGTATTTGAGACTTACTCCATTCTGACACAACATCGCCCTCACGAAGATTTTGTATTAACATATCAAGCAGTGGTCCAATTTCTTTTGTTAATATCCTGTTATCCTGATTTCTATCCTTCGACCTCGATATTGTCAGCATTCCCATAAATACAACTTTTTCTGTCCTCGCCGCTCTACGGGATTCTAACTTATAAACAGAGATAAAAGTATCTGCATCACAAAAGAAAGCTCCATCAGAGTCACGCCTGTCCGTCATTATTTGTTCAATAGAACTAAAATCTAATAAAACCTTATTATCATTACATTTAATTTGCTGGTATAAGTTACGCAAAGAAGTTGATGGTTTTACTCCCATCTGCTCATATAGCATAGAAGTTACGTATTCATATTGTTTTTGTGCTTGCTTCATATTACCAACTTCAATAAGTGCTTCAATATAAAATAAGTGCAGACTTTCCTCAAATGGTTGAATCATTAATGCCTCTTCACATATTTTTAGAATATCCTTGGACCTTCCATAATGCTTTAATAATTTTGTTAACTTAGCTATTATATCTATGTATATTCGATGATAATAGTTTCTAACTGGCATTATCCACTCATTATATGAGTCTTCAGATAAATAATCTCCTTTATACAGCTTTAATGCCTTTTGATAGAGCTCTATTGCATTAATGGAATCATCATTATTCTCAGCAACTTTTGCCTTTTTATATAAATCCTCGAACTCATCAACATCTGTCCAGTAATTGGATTGCTTATTCCAGCTATAGCAGCCTTGTGAATAATTTATAATTGACTCTCCATCTTTATTTACTCCTTTATAATCTAAGAGCATTCTTAGTCTATAAACAAGATTTTGCAAAGCCTTTACAGGATTAGCACATTCCTTATCACTCCATAAAATTTCCGAAAAATTTTCTTGTACAATTCTTTTATTTCTATATGTCAGAATATATTTAAACAAATTCCACAGCTGTTGAGACCGCTTGCAATCATTTGAAAGCACGTTTCCAGCTGATTTCACTTCAAAACTACCTAGTGTATATATCTTTATACAATCTTTATCAGCATTTTCAGCATTTTCAGCATAATTTAACTTGTTAGCTAACAAGTAATCTCCCCCTTGCAATACATTTAATTTTAAGCAAATAAATCTTTATAATTACATAAAAAAATCCATTTTCATAGATTCTTCTATAAAAATGGAGTGGGTTCACTATTAGCTCATCATATCCAAAGTGACCAAGTTAGAATATGTTTCATTGCTTCCAATTAATTAACTAAATGTTAATTTTTACTTATTAATACTATTATATACTTAATATTGTGGTTTCCTATATAAACCATAACCTTTATTCTCCATAATTATACAATCATTCACCATAATATCAAGACAAAATCTAAATTACTTTATTTTTCTCTTATTTTACACCTTTGACTTCTATAATATTTTTATAAGATGATATTAAAACTTTTAACAAATTAAAGACAAGAGACATATTATACATGTATAATATGTCTCTTGTCTTTAATTTGTTAACAACATATAATCTTACAAGCTTTTTTCAATGTAATATCTCCTAAGCAGCATTTTCATCGCCAAACAATACAAAAAACGTTTTTATTATAAGCTTTATGTCAACCCAGGTACTTCTTTCATAAATATATTTTATGTCTAGATCCATCCACTCTTCAAACCCAATATTATTTATACCCATTACCTGCCAATAACATGTTAATCCTGGCTTAGCAAGTAGTTTTTGTTTATGATACATGCTAAAGCAACTTACCTCCTGCGGCAAATTAGGTCTAGGACCAACTAATGACATATTTCCTTTAAGTACATTAAATAACTGCGGTAGTTCATCCAGACTGGTTTTCCTTATGAACCTACCAACACTAGTAACCCTTGGATCTCGTTTAATCTTGAACATAGGTCCAGACATTTCATTTTCAGTCATCAGCTCTTTTTTAAGTTCTTCAGCATTACTGACCATGGATCTGAACTTATACATTTTAAACATCTTTCCATTTAGTCCAACTCTATCTTGGGCGAAAACAATGTTTCCTTTAGAATTAAACTTTATAGCAATAACTGTTAATATCATAATTGGTGATAATAATATAATTCCAACTAGAGCCCCTAGTATATCTATAACTCTCTTTACAATAAAATAATCATAGGTTTTTTTTAGCTCTATACTCTGCGTCTCAAAAGTCACATTAGTTTGTAAGTCTGCCATATTGCTCTCCTTTTTTATTTATATTCCTTACAACTATACTCCCTATAAATCTTTCTCCTTTCAACCTCAAGTTCACTCGCTTGTTTGCCTAAGATTTTAACATCATCATTCTCATCCCATGAATGAAATTCGATCCTTTCACTCTCACCCTTATCACTTGTTAGTGCATCTTCAATTAACATCATCATCTCAAGACAACTTCGGAAATGTCTTGTTTGCTTTCCATTAAGCCACTTAATCGTTCCTTGCCAGCTTGTATTTTGCCTGTATTCTATCTTTACCGAAAAAGATGTAGCTGTTTCTAAAAAGATTTCATCGACCTCATTTATGTTCATAATGCTTACCACCCTTTAAATATATTGAATTCACCTCTATCACCCATGAACGGAACTCGTTGGTGGGTAAAGAGAATTGCACTTCATTTAATTTTTCATTTATTAGTAAGATCATCTCAATTAAACTTCTAAAACACCTTTTCTGACCAGAATTACAGTGCTCTATTTCCCCTTGTATACTGGTATCATTATTAGCTATGATATTTAAGGTAAAGTCTTCTGATTTATTATCATTCATCTCCATAATCAATTCCCCTTAATGTTATTGCTTTGTAATGACTATAAGGAAATATTACCATGTGGCGGTCACAGCTTAGTCCTTCTCTACTCTCATTTAAGTCCTCAACTAATCATAAAATAAACTTAACTCAATCACTGCTCAGTCACAAACAAAACAAAAAACGCAAAAAAAGCATAACTTTTTAAATTATGCTGACCATATTTTTATTCTCATACTATGTATTTATTTAAATTATATTCAAATAATTTTTATGGTTTTCTTTTAGGAAAAGCGTGATGCCTTTCAAATTTTTCGGCAACAGCTTCATAAATATATTTTACCCCATAACATAACCAAACTACTATCAATATTGGAAAGAACAAAAAAAGTCTTTCATAATTAGCCCCCTCGTACAATTTCACATACTATTATTATAATTCAAACTTCCCCTAATTAATAAATATATCGTGAATAAACCTTATCACTTTAGACTTATAAAATTTTTTAATAAAATAGAATACTTTTCAATCCCTTCCTCTATTCTCATTTTATCAATAAATTACATTTTTTTCTATACACATAGTATAATAAATTCAACACCTTAACATGAATGGAGAAAAATTAATGCCTAAATACACCACCCACATTTACTAAAATTCCTTTTAATTCCATTATTGATATAATTTCTAAAATAGCTGACTTATCTTCTTTTAAATAGAGTAATAATTCACCTAGATTTATAGGATTCTCTTCTATTTTTGTAAGTATAACTTTTTCTAGTTCTGTTAAATCATCACCTATTGGTTCTGCATTCTCTATTTCACTTATTATATTGAATGCTAATTCATTTCACATTATTTAATTAATATAATTCAATAAAATTATTTTTAACAACAAAAACCACCAAAATTATATCTCTATTAATTTCAGTAGTTTTCTCACGCTGGCTGTCGCCAAGTTTTTTTGTCACTATTTTCTCCAAAAATTTATTATCTTTTCAATACAAACTCACTTCTAATTAATCCGCATGAAATGTTCCATTCTCGCCTAGCTTCCGCATGCCTATTTTATGCATTCCCACAAAATAGGCTGCTGACACGAACCCTTTACATAATTGTCATCGTTAGTTGGCAGTTTCTGTTTGCTAATAAGTTAATACTTCAGAGTTGCTAAGAGATTACTGGAAGTTAGCTACTTGCTATTCAATCATCTAGACTTTTCATACCAACTTTTTCTCCCTTAATTCACATTAGATGTTCCATCTTCGTCTAGCTTCCAAATGACTCACGTGCCAAACATTCCCAAGGGTCTGACCCCTTTCAGCGTTTGGAAGTGAAACGGACAAGCTCTGTTGCTAATATCAACCTTACGGCCCAACTCCAATAAATAGGTTAACGTAGTGAATCCGATTATTCGTCACTAAAACCCTAATATCTTTCTTGAATATTTTTTAGGTATTATTTTTTTTACAACTACAATTCCTAAGTAAGAAACTATTAATGTTATTAGCGCAAACATAATTGTTATATAAAATGGGTATGAATGTGTTTTTAAAATATATGCTCCAATTTTGCTTACAATCATTAATATAAATATATGAATTAAGAATATCCCAAATGAATTATCTCCAATCTTAACTAAGATATCATTCGCTTTAGCATGTCTAATTCTACTTTTACTTCCAATAAAAACATTAATTAAGAAAAAGGTACATACAAGTGAACTTATCTTTAATTGAGATTGTGCAAATCCGAATAGTTCGAATTTACTGTTCAATATTTGTGCCTCTATAATAGAGGCAACTAAAAATACCACATATAATTTAATATTAATTTTTATATTACTACTAATTTTCGCTTCCTTTTCCGGTTTATTTCCAATAACAATTCCATAATAATAAAAACTAAACCACATTACAAAAGGTAAAGCGTAATACATTGAACTCATGATATTGATTTTAAAAATAATCTGTATTATATAAAATTGAACCAAGAAAACAGGTGTAATAAACCATAACAATTTACTTACAGCATTATTTCTCATTACTTTAGTTACAATTGGTGTAATTAAAATGAGCTGTATCATTACAATTATAAAATAATATGGAGCTACTACCTGACCCATAAGTAAGCTTATACATATTTTCTTTAGATTAAAGTTATACGAATTGCTAATAAATATAATTGACAAAATAGACCAAACTAAATAAGGTATCGTTATTCGTATTAGTCTACTAGTAATAAAGTTTTTTATGTTTTTTACATTTATAAATTTTGATTGTTTAATAAAGTAACCTGAAATAAAGAAAAAAATCGCTACTGGAAAATTAATAAATTGTCTAAGTATTAAAATAATATTGGTATCACCTTTATAAGTCATACCTAATGCGTGAATTAGAACAACTGCAATTATTGAAATGCCCCTCACCTTTTGAAAAAATAAGTCTTTATTTTCCATTTATTAAATTCCTCCTTATTTTAATAATAATTATAACATTAATGAGAGTTCAAATCATGAATTTTAAATTTCATCATGCTAGTTTTGATATTTTAAACCATATATTTGTTTCATAACATGCATATAAATTATCTGAATCTGCTGAAAAATAATCCTTAATCCCTCTTATCGTTTATAAAGTTAAAACATTTACAAAAGTACATAAATTCTGTAAAACAGATTTTTTACTAATATATGGATGAATCAAGCATACTCTATTTGTTGGTTGCTAATGTACTAATTTTCTTTTAACCTTAGACAGAATAGCTCTTATTTTTCTACAAACTCTTTTTGGAAAGCTAATTTTTGTGTATTGCAATATTAATTTACTTATATCGCCAGAATAAGAATTTAACTTTTCAAAGAATTTATCTCTGTTAGGGTTGTATTTTACAGATGTTACAGCAGA
The DNA here is from genome assembly GCF_018861735.1 of Clostridium lacusfryxellense. Classification (GTDB taxonomy): domain Bacteria; phylum Bacillota; class Clostridia; order Clostridiales; family Clostridiaceae; genus Clostridium_AD; species Clostridium_AD lacusfryxellense. The sequence continues at coordinate 118,846 of NZ_JAHLEB010000006.1, forward strand.
TGGGTTGTATTTAATAGCTTCATCTAGGTCAACTTTTTCTACTACCATTTTATCTTGTAACTCTTCAAATACCTTATTTCCTTTAGTAGAATTAACTAAAATAAGTGATGTCCCCTTATCATCATCAATCTCAGGTAAAATATTCTCTATGCCCCAAAAATCAGCAATAGTTATATCACTTTGTCTATATATTGTTTTAAAACTACAATAATAACAAGAAGGCCTGAGATATAGATTCTGCAAAAATCCTCGCATATACATATCCTCTGTAAATATATTCTTATACTCTGTATTATTATCGAATGATAACTCTAGGTTGTATAGCTTCCAACCGGCATCCTTGCGCCGAAATGCAATTTTTTTTATTTTCGCGCCATACCTGTCTTCAATACCTGCTTTATACCTTTTGAATACCTTCGGTGATGGTACCCCATGACAAACTATATCAATGCATAACAGTTTCTCATACTCTTTTCCTAAATATGAATAAAGTCCTCCTATTTGGCAAGGTGTTCCTGTATATAATACTGGTATGCCCTTGTGAAGAAATTCTTTTGCTTGTTTATAAGTTTCTCCGATTATGCTCTGTTCATACTTTGAGCCACGGTACTTTGCTAAGCCTTCAATAGTTATTGCATAGCTATGTACCAGTTTAAGCTCGTCATTATAAGCAGCACCAAAAACAACTCCACCACTGTTAATTGTGTTTTCCCCAATTATTGTAAACACTCCACCTGATGAACTTTCTAACCTTATATTCTCATTTTTATTTATACAAGCATAGGCAATTGGTGTATGCTTTGAGCTCCATTTATTTATAATAGGGCACACTTTCTCACATAAGCCACAGTCTATACATTTTACTACATCAACTTGTGGGTATAAAAAACCTTCATCGCCCTCAACCATTGCTATACATTGTTTAGGACAGGCATTAGCACAAGCTCCGCAACCAGAACAACTTTGTTTTTGCTTTATTTTAATCATACCTAATAACCATCCCCCATGTTTTCCTAGTTAGTTATAATATTCTATAGATTATTAACCTTTTAATCCTAATTTTCTAGATATTTTTATAAAAGGGACCTTAAATAAGTTCTTCTCATAAGTATTCATTCCCATAAACCACATTAGAGGAATATAAACTACTGTAAATATCAATCCTCTTATTAAAATAGATGAGTACCCACTGCTAGCAACAAAATAACTTATAAAAAACGCAAAGCCAAAAGCGATAACAACTGGTATAGTCATTATGAATATTTCTTTCCAAAATCTTGGAATATCCAAATTTATTTTTTTGTGATAATAAATATTAATAATAATGATGTTTCCTATAATTAGGCCTATAGATGTTCCAATAGCACATCCTATTCCACCATATATTTTGGCTAGTGGTATGCTTATACCAATATTAATAACTGCAACTAGAATATAAACAATAGAACGAAACTTTTGTCTGTTTTTCGCCTGTAATATTGTAATGCCTAAATTTTGTATTAGAGGCACTGTCACTGGTACAATTAATATAGCTGCAATATAAAATGCCTCACTGTAATTTTTTCCTGCCCATATATTTACAAATTCTTGTCCTACAAGCAAAAATCCACCCAATATATATGCCATAATGACATATTGAATTCTTCCTATCTTAATAAATGTATCTGAGAATTCTTTATCTGATGCATTTTTTGCAACCATAGCAGTTAATCTTGGTAAAAACACGCCTGAAATCGCAGTCGAAAAGGATAAGTAATACGTATTGATCTGTGCTGCAACAGAATAAACTGCAACTGCTACAGTACCCGCTACAGCGCCTAAGATGAATTGATCAGCGCTCCAATTTATCTTATCAACAATCATACCTAAAAATATATAAGATGAATAACCAACTATTTCACTAAGTATACTAAAATCAAACCTTTTAAAATGGATCTCAATTTTTAACTTAGCAAAACAAAACCACATGTTTATTAGTAAACATATAATATTTAAAATAGTTATAACTATTACCATCCCTATTGCTCTATAACCTAGTAGTAATAGGGGTAGCATAATGCATGGATTAATAATAATCCTAAGGATATTTATAACTTTGGAGAAAACGAATTCCTCATAAGCATTCATAATTGAACTAAATATACCAAGAGGAAATGATATAGCTAAGTTGAATACAAGTAATGTAATTAATGTTTTCGCTGTTTCAATTTCTGATAACGACATCTTTGCTCCAAATATATTTTGAGTATTAAAATACAATATCATACCTGCCACAGCCGTTATTAAACCTATAATAGTATATAGTATCAAAAACATACCGTTTAGATTATATTCATTTTCCCTTTGATTTAATGCCCTATATTTTGCAGTATACCTTACAATTGCATTACCAAAACCAAAATCAAGGATAGTAAGATATCCTACAACCGATGCTGTTAGCGAATATAATCCAAATTGTGACTGACCCATTAATCGAAGCATAAATGGTGTATAAGCTATACTTATAACGCTACTTAAAAAAAGTGAGGCATATGATAAAATTGCTCCTGCCTTAAGTTGTTTTTTTTTCAAAATAAATTCTCCTTATCTTATATAAAATAATAAATCATCACGTCTATTAATATCATATTTATAATCGTTCACAGCCACCGCGGGTCCTTTGCGGACCATCGGTTCGCCTTGACTCTTAAAATTAGTGATATATATGATTACCTGCTCCTGCTTTAAGCTGATTTCTCTTAAAATAAGTTGTCCTCTTTTCTATATATTTAAAGATTCTTTTAATTAACCACACTTTGTTCTTTATTTTTTTACACACAATCTATAACATATTTTTTAGTCTAAAAAGCTTGTCTACTGTACCATTTTTATTAAAACGACTATTTTCTTCATCTTAAACCTAAAACCTTAATCAGTACCATTCTAGTAAAAACGGTAATATTAGCATGGCTATTTTACTAAAAAATAGTCCTATAATATTTCTTGTTGTATTCTTTGTAAGTTAATTCTCATAATTTTTACAACAAATTATTCTAAAGACATCGCTTTTTTCAAAAATGTATATGCTTTTTCACGTTCTTTTTCCAAAGCCTGATAAGCTTCATGATAATCACATTCAAAAATCTGATTTTCTTCTATCTTACCTGATATCCGTCTTTCTAGGTGTAATTTACTAAGCAATGTTATAATACGAGAACCCATATTTCCCATACCTTCCTGTTCTCTATTCATCACTAAAAATGGTTTAGCAAATAAAATTGAAAATGTTGTCGCATGAAAACTGTCTGTACAAATAAGTGCTGCATGATCAATTAAATCCAAAAATTCATCTGGTCCTGCTGTATAAATCTCTCGATACCGAATATCTAATAAATCATATACTTCTAAACCATTTTTATCTGCAATAGACTGTATATATTTTTTTCTTTCCTCTGACTGATCCCCTAAAAAATACTTTAAAATATACGATTTTTTTTCCCTTTTTCTAACACGGGCTTTTTTGGAAATCTGACGCCATGTATCTGCATTTAGCATCATAGTTGGATCAATTAATACCTCTACATCGCGTCCAGTTAACTCCTTAATTATTTTGGCGCCAGCATCCTCTCGAACAGAAATAGCTTTAAATTTTGATAATTCCTCAGCAAAACATTTTTTCCATTCCTCCGGAAGCTCTGATACCCCAAAAGAAGCAGCATAGCTAATACGTTTTTCTGGAGTTGCAAATGTTAATAGATAATTATTAAACAAGTTTGTTTCCAAATAATTAGGATTCCAAACTTGATCACTGCCTACAATATAATAATCAAATTTATCCATTTTAACATCACAAAAGCTATTATTTTTATCAACATAAATCTTTTCTAGAATATATTTTCTAGTAAATTGTTCAAACAAAGTAAAACGCACAGAAGCAGGTTTCTTTCTGTACAAAGTCTTTGGTAATATGATACTACAAATACGACGTATTTGTTGTTTAAAACGCTTATGTACATTCATATCAATTCTTACCCTCAAGGATTTAGGCTCTTGGTTCATTTGCAATAAAACTTGCTGAACCGCATAGTTCTGTAATCTATTCCCAATATTGCTAAAATCCGTTATTGTTATAATTGCAGTTTTCATTATTATTTCTCCAATCCTAAACTTAAATTTTATTTTATATTAGCTTAATCTATGAGTCAATGCATAATCTAGTATATAATGAGCTATGTATCCGGGCTGACTGTGAAACTCTATATGTTCGAAGATGTTCATTAATTTAATAATCCTATTACTAACACTTATATATTATCTTTTCTATTAACAATGTGCTAAATTTTCACTTATTGCGTCTTATCGTATAATATATTTTCAATAAATATTTTGTCAACTTATGATTATGATAATATAAAAAAATCAAATTTCCTTTAATACTTTTTCGCAAATTTTTATTGTCGAGATATTCAAAATACTCTAAAAATTTTTCATTAAATTTACTCAACTGATTTTTTGAAGAAAAACGTACATTCGCTGCAATAGCACCATATATTCCATCACTCAACTTTTCTTGTGCTTGTGCATATAAATGTGAATCAATGTTTTTACAAATATTACAAACATATTTAGCCGTTACAAGATAATCCTTATACTTTTCTATTAATTTCATAGACATTGTTACACTATTAGCTTGGTATCTATAATAATATCCTGCATACGTTATTAATGAAATGTTTTCACATTCCATAAAGAAATTTAAAATAAAATGTGTATCTTCCGAATATTTCAACTCAACAAATGGTATCATTTTTAGTATATCTTTCTTAAATAACTTCGCCCATACATTATACACGTAACGCTTACCCAAGAAATAATCTTGCAGTATATCTTTTTTGTCTAAAATAACAGCGTCATGCTCAATGCAAATATTTTTCTGTTCCTTAATATCACAATCAATACAATTACAACAAACTACGTCTGTATTTCTATTTTTCATCGCTTTATATAATATCTCCAAATATTTTTCATCTATATAATCATCACTATCAATAAATGATATATAGTCCCCTCTTGATATCTCAACTCCATTACTCCTAGCCTTAGCCACCCCCGTATTAAATTGATGAAATACCCTTACACGTGAATCATTTTTTGCATATTGTTCACAAATTTCACCTGAGCGATCAGTTGACCCATCATCAATTATAATAAGTTCAAATATCAAGAATGATTGATTTAAGATACTTTCTATGCAAGCCTTTATGTATTTTTCACAATTATATACAGGAACAATAACACTTATAATTACTTTTCCCAACTTTTTAACCCCTTTCTAATTTTAATAATTTTCACCATAGTTAACATTGATATTTAGATTTTCAAAATAAATTTTAATATGTTTTGCTAACTTACCTTTGATTTCGTATTACTAATACAAGTTGCATAAATCATAGCAATCCAAATTAAATAGGAAGTATTCAATGTAACTTCAACCGAAGATAAAAGAGAATATACATAAATCATTACAACAGCTGGAAAACAAAAGGTACTTCTAATACTATACTTTTCACTTTGTTTGAATACCAAATAAATCAATATCAATAAAAGACATGTTGATATGATTCCTTGTTCCAAAATACATTCTAGCAATCCATTTTGTGTATTGACTGCACTAATTAGTCTTGTACAAACTTCATAGCTACTACCAAACCCATAACCAAATAAAAACTGATTTTTTAACATACTAAATAAACTAGTGTAAATGTTCATTCGACCCGTTAATGTAATACTTTTATGAAGAACATTCTCAATAAAATATTGTACATATTGATTTGACAAAACATCTGAATACAAGAATAAAAAGGAAGAACTCACTATTAAGACAAATAATATTGTATTAGCTTTGCATAGCATTTTTTTAGAGAAGATAAGCAAAAGTAATAATAAAATTAACCCTATCATACCTGTAGAGCAATTTACAAATATAGTAATTCTAAATGTTAAAATTGATAATACTACAAAAATAGATTTTTCATACAATTTAAATTTTTTTTCAATTTTACACTTTTGTACAAATAGAACTATTAGCTGTAAATGAAGATAAGAAACATTAAATTTATTGCCAGTCAAATAATAACCACCATATTGCATATATAGATTTGGCATAGTAATCATTATAATATCAGTCAATATTATATAAAATAATGTTAATTTATAAAAAGTTTTGATAATCAATTCCATATGACCTTTTATAGACATATATTCAAAAACAAAAAAAATCTCTGCTATTATAACAACATATACTATACCACTAAAGAAAGTATTACGCATATACATAGTATTTGTATTTATATACGCCGAGAATAAAGTTAGGCATAAATACAGCAATAATATAATATTAATAATTTTGGGTTTAATATTTAGAATATATTTATAGTGGAAAATTAAAAATATACCTACCAATACTATACATATATATTTTATTGAATCATAACTACTAATATATGATAATCTAATAAATGCTATGTGATATATTAAAAATAAAATTAATCCTAATTTGACAGTTTGTTTCGATGATCGAAGTTCCATTCTTATATACATTCCTTTCTACACAATTAAAATACATAAAAAAAAAGTTGGTTTTACGCAAATTCTTTTTTATTTTGTCGTTATTAAGATACTACTATACTACAAATCCTAGCGAGGTTAAACTGATTTTCTTGAGATCTGGTATATGCCCTTTAATAAAAGGCTCCTATAATATCTAGAATTCTCCACTATTTTTTTCTACAAAATTACTCTATCTATTATAGAATCTAAATATTCTTTATCTTTATCATAAAGATCTGAACATTCTCTAATTCCACTTTCGTTTACATACTTACCTTCTATTTTTTCCCGTAATATTGCATGATGCAAATACCAAACATATTCAACATCTACATGACCGATATCCACAACTTGATATCCCTTTTCACACATATCCGCAGCCAAAATAGTTGCTGTAGGACCAAGAGCAGCTAAAATTAATTCACCATACTTCACATGACGTACGATTGAGTCTTTTATTTCCTCATATTTGCTGAGTGCATTTTCAGCTGGGCAAAGTATACGTTTTATTGATCTAGCATTGCAAAATAAATCGTTTCCGATTCCTAGCTTTGTTTTTTCACCTTCAACAATCACAATATCCCGATTGTTCCAAATTCTTTTTAGATTTTCAAAACTTTTCCTACTAAACTCTCTGTCATGATAATCAATATACGGTCTTGTGATACTCGCATTACTATATGTTTTATTTTGATCAATAAATGGAAGCATCTTGCCAAAGACCATGCCTTTTATTATCTTCCAGTGCATCCGTGCATATAAATTACACTTCCGCGCATCTATGATTCCGTATGGAATTCCAATTAACAAATTAGGATTATCTGACTGGAAAATATTTCGCAATGCTTCTCCAAGTTCATATGTATTCTCTTGAAACGAATCAATTTCTGTCCCAAGCATCCACATGAATTCTCCATCACCAAATCTGCTTAAGGACTTTTTCTCATTGACGATTTGGTCTACAGTCATAACATCGTCATAAAACATTATTTTGGGGTATTTCTTTTTTCTCATTTTCCAAGACACCCTTATATATTCGGGCACCGTTTGCACAATTGAATAGTAATACACTAGCTGATTCGGTAATAAGTTTTTAATTTTCTTCTTTATATTCGTAATCCTGTAAATTCCATTATGATGTTGTTGCATAACAACTTCATATTTACCATCAAAACAGTATTTCAGAAATTCCTCAAAGTTCAAAAACGAGGCCTTATAATTTGAAAGAAATTTACAGCTTTCTTTATAATTTCCGCATAACCGCATCTTTTTATCAAAAGCTAAATTCAGCGAAGAGATGTTTTCAAAAATCATAAAATATTCATGGAAAATTTCAACAGGTGGCATTTCTCTAAATCGGTCAAAATAGCTAACTGCCAGTTGTTTTGCCTCTTCTATCTGTTTATGTTGCCTCTTTTTATAAAATTCTTCAACACTCATGATGTATTTTGCAGGATTTCCCGCATAAACACTATTATTTTTACAATCTTTTGTGACCACACTTCCAGATCCAATTATAACGTTATTACCAATATTGACTCCGCGAATAATGATTGCATTCATTCCGATAAATACATTGTCACCAATTTTGACCTTACCTGCTGCTCCTAGTATAGCCCCTGGGAGTTCAACTGAATTTAGCAGTTTTAATACTGACCAAGAATAATCATGTGTTAATATAATAACTCCTTGCGTAATCCTGACATGATTTCCAATTTCTATATTCCATGGATATTGTACATCAATAAGTGTTTTAGTCGGAGAATAAATTGTGCAATCACTCCCTATTGTCATCCCCAGCGACTTCAAATAACGAATATAAGTTTCTGATGAATATTTATTTCCATATATAATTCTTTTGAGCATTTTTTTTATACTATACACTCATTTTACCTCCTCTTTTGCAGCCTTTATTAAGCAGCTCTCTTGTAATAACATCAAGAAACGTATTTGGATATAATGTTTTTTCATAAGCTAAACATTCTTTTAATTCTTTTTTTGTCTGAATCAAATTATCACCATCCTTAACAAATTAACTTTTTGAATTTTGTGAATGTACCAGTAGCATAACAATCAATATGCATTTATAATATACAAACTTATCAAAAAGTTTTCTTTGTACGCTGTGCCATTCTGGTTTGTATAATTGAAGTGCAGAACGGAGTTGGGGTGTATTGCATATTTGTTTGATTTTATTATATGAACTACTAAAACCATTTTCTTTTATCGCAATCACCTCCATTTTCAAACACGCCACTGTAAAATCAATTAATGGTGCTTTAATTCTAAGTAACACTTCATCATTATACCCTTTTAAGATGCACAATTTTTCTAACTCATTATAGAAAGCGATTATTTTTTCAAATCGATCTGCTTTATAAGAAGTGGTAAGTGACCCCTCATTTTGACAGTAGCAATAATATGATTTTGGAATAACTATAACACTATTAATATTTGAGAAAAGATAAGCTAATGAATATACATCTTCTGCAATGTAGTCTCGTTCTGAAACAAATTGAAAATTTACTTGTTTTAAAGTAGATGTTTTATAAATTCTACACCATGCACTCATGTTTAAGCCATTTTCATATTTGCTCCGTGGATTAGAGGCTATAAGTTCTGGTAAATAACAGTTTCTAACTTCTGCTCCTTCATAAATGAGTTTATCTAGTTTAGGTATGTATTCTTTCACATTTTCTCCATTAGTACCAATTACTTTATGCCCTAACTCAATAATATCTGCTAAGCCATTTATTAAAATACTATTAACAACATCCTCAATTAGATTCATTTCAACATAGTCATCGCTATCAAAGAAGCAAACATAATCTCCAGAAGCTATCTCTAGGCCAGAATTCCTTGCATACCCCAATCCTTCATTTAGCTTATGTATAACCTTTATTCGATTGTCCTTTAGCTTCCACTTTTCACACATTTGAGGACAATTATCTGGTGAACCATCGTCAATTAGAATTATTTCAATGTTTTTATATGTCTGATGAATCAAACTATTAATACATCTAGTAAGATATTTTTCAACTTTATAAATGGGTACAACAATACTTATTAATGGATATTTCATCACAACACCGCCTAATTTACATCAAAACTATATATATACGTAAAAAAATCTTCTATCTCATTAGCCATAATCATCTCATTACAAATATCATTCAAATGATTTACTGCAGTTCTTCCAATAGTATCTGATAAAGCTCTTGTATCATTTAATAAAATAACCATCTTATTCTTACAATCTTCAATATTCTTCGGTTCATAAAAAATTGCAGTTAATCCATCTTCCACATAATCGACTAGGCTCGGCACTTTTGCCGCAATAACACATTTACCCAACGCCATTTGCTGCATTAATGTCATTTGTCCATAAGAATAATTAAACGACTCAAGTGGCAAAACGCAAAACAAGGCATTATAAACCTGATTAATCAAATCATTAATTGGAACGAAAGGAATCTGCTCTACGCCTTTAATATTTTTATATTTCTCATAAACTTTACCTACCAATCTTAACTTCTTATCTGTATTAATTTGTTGATAAGCCTTAACTAGAGTATCCCAATCTCGTTTTGAATACCCGACGCAAAGGATATAAGAATCTGCATCTTGCTTCTTAACCAATGCATTCGATTTAAAGAAACCTAAATCAGTTCCAAACTTTATAAATTTTGATTTATCTATAATCCATGGAAAAAACTTCTTATAATAATCAATCTGACTGCTAGTGTGATAAATAACTCCATCAATTGATTTACTGGCAAACTGCATTAATTTTAATGTAAAACCAGATTCCCCGGCACTATTAAAAGAACCAATATCAAAGACGATATGCTTAGCTTTTGTATTAAACAGCTTACGCCAAAGACTCAATAGCACTCCAGACTGCATTCCGTGTGAAACAATAAGATCATATTTCTTAAGTTTTGAAATTGCCCTAAGTGTCTGAATTATATAAAATCTTATCTTGTTCTTTTCAAAGTTCTCAATCCATTTGCAGGAATGAATATCTATAACGTCTACTTCAACATTTTCTTTAAAGTAGCGATAGAACCAATATGACTCGCCTTTTATGTAATAGTCAGGAGGTTGCTTGTCACGTGGCTTTTTATTTGTATATTCAACTTTCCAATTAACAAGCATTAATATTTTCATGATTTCCCTCCTTATTGAACATATTCCCATTTTGAAGTTTCTGAATTAAATTGTTTTATTACTCGACATGGTGCGCCGACAGCAACACAATAGTTAGGTATGCTATTTGTTACTACAGAATTTGCTCCTATTACAGAACCTTTACCAATAGTCACATTGCCCACAATCACACTATTAATTCCTATATAAACATCATCTGAAATTTTGACTCTATTATCCGTTTGGCAAATGCCCTGATGACTTACTGGAATACCTATCTGGTCATATCTGTGGTCGCAATCAGTTATATAAACGTTGGGAGATAACAGCACATTGCTTCCAATGTCTAAGCAATTAACAATAGATATTCTACACCGTTCGCCAATTTCCGTACCACGTCCAATATTAATTCTAGCTTTAGAACCACACCACAAATCGACTTCTGGTCTAATAATTACGCATTCACTCAACATTATATTTTTACCGCCCTTAATATTTGCATGGTTTCCTATATAAATGGACTTTCCCCCACGAAAAATTTTGGCCTTTGCACCTCTGATATATCCTAAAAAATATTTTATTGACGACTTTAAATCATTAACACTATTTCCCATGTTAAGTTATCTCCTCTGCACTTTGGTAATAAACTTATTCTCTATTAGAATGTACTTACCATCAATAAAGATTTTCTTTTTTAACCCACCAAGCTGGTACCTAGATACATTTATGCATCTCTAATCTTACTAAATATGTAGTTAATAATCCTGAGATTAAAGTAAGCTATGAGCCATTAATATTTTCATATATGCATTCGTTCTAATTCATCTAAACACTCATCAACTACGTCTTTCCAAGAATAATATTCTTTAATAAATTTAATTATATCCTCTGGGTTATACTCTCTTGTTTCTGCTATAATTAAATTCATCTTATTAACTAAATCATTAACATCAGCTTTCTTAAATGAATAAAATTTTCAATACCAGCTATAACTTCTAATTTTTTTTTATATCAATTACTAAAACTTTCTTACCGTAACTCAATGCCTCTAATAAGGTTAACGGTATACCCTCAATATCCGATGGAAGAACATAGAACGAGCACTTACAATAAAGTTCAGTTAGAAACTTTCCACCAACATTTCCTTTGAAAATTATATTTGCATTTTCATCTGCTAATCTGATTAATTCTTTTATTTAATCATCACTAAAACTGCTTCTACCACTAACTTATTTTAAGTCATTTTTATTGCATAGACTTCATGATAGCGTAGAATATAATAAAGACAATCCACAAATTGCTTATCAACCTTTATATGGGCTACATTCAAATGCTCAAATATGTTTTTCCTCGCCAGTATAAAATAGTATTTATTTTTAAATCCATTGTATAATAATAGCTTTTTTTCTACTATATTGTTCCACTTATATTTTCTCATATTTATACAGATTTATCAAACTGTTTATATTCATATTTATCTCCTATGTATGATTTAATAGTATTTCGTACAACATTATTCCAGCCAAAATATTTTTTTACATATTCTAATTGTAATTTATTATCATGGTGTTTTTTTGAACGTAATATCTCAGCTAACTGTTTTCCCAAATCCATCACATTCCCATATTTAAAAGTCGTTGCATACTTTTTAGCAACTTCACAGTTCTCCTCAATATCACTAACTAAACAACGACATCCATAACTCAAAGCCTCTAATAAGCTTAACGGCATACCTTCAACATCACTTGGAAGTACATATAGGTAACAATTACTATACAGCTCTTCAAGCTCTTTCCCTTGTACAAAACCTGTCATTATTACTCGATCATCATTCTTTGCCATATTTTTAATTTTTTTTACGTAATCATTTGAATGACTCGAAGCACCTGCAATAACTAGTTTCTTATCTGTATCGATATTTTTAAAAGCTTCCAATAGATAATGAAGTCCCTTTTCCGGAACCAATCTTGCCAAAAATAATATGTAGTTGTCTTTCGTCAAGTCATACTTTTTTGTTATTATATCAGTTTCTTTACCATCCACAATGTTAACACCATTAGGAATGTATTGAGTATCTCTACCGTATGTATCCAAAAAATACTGCTGCACATTTTTAGAAAGTACAATCACTTCATCCGCGTATTTAGCAGCTATCTTCTCTCCAAACTTCAAATAACTTGTTGCAAATCTGCCCCATTTGGCACGTTGCCAATCAAGTCCATGTATAGTTGCAACAGTCCTTATATGAAACAAATGTGGAATCCACAACATAGCACATGGCCCTTCTGCGTGATAATGAATAACATCATACTTTCTAAACAATGCTTCAATTGTTGCTAAAAATGAATACACCAATGCATCCAAGCTCTTTTTATTTATAGTAGGTATAACAATTATCCTAGTGCCTTTGTAACCTTTTCCAGTCTTTACTTTTTTATAATAGCGGTTATAAATATCCACATGATGGCCTAATATTGCCATCCGTGTTGATAGTTCTTCAACAACTATCTCTACCCCACCCTCCCGAGAAGGAATCCTTTTATGCCCTATCATTGCTATTTTCATACACAAATCCCCCACTTATTTTGCATGTCTAATGTAACCCCACTACATACTACCAAGACACTGCCTTTTGATTTCTCCACCAGTTTCACTAGTATCCCATTAGTGAATTACTGTATTATTTTTTCTCAGCTACTTTCTGTATGAATTTATTTTCACTTAATCTATACTTATTGCCCATGAAGAACTTATGCTTTATAATCCACCAACCTGGTACCCAAATTCTCTCTTTCATAGCCGGTGCTACACTTCCAATCATCCAGCAGTTTTTCTCACAATTTTTAACACACTCTCTAACCTGTGTTGCCTGGTCAGAGTTCCAAATTTTTTCCCAAGAATTTTCATGAAGATTACCCATTGACATCTTCTTAGTCATACCATTACAAGGAATAACATCTCCAAATGGATCAGTAAAGAATGCACTACTTGCCATATCACAAGGAAGTAATCTTGGTTTGTTATAGATATAGTTAATAAGCCCATGATTAAAATAAGCTCTTGCCCATTTCTTTGGAGATTTCGATTTTAATAGTTCATTAATTAAATCTTCAAACGCCTTTGAAACTTTATATTTATCATCAATTTTATTTGTCGTTTTTCTAAAATAGAATGAGTTGTGCAACGTAGCAGTTGCAAATTCCATATTCATTTTATCTGCCAACTTGTAAAGTGGTACTAAATCGTTACAATTTATATCTTGAACAGTAGTACCAAACCCAACATCCTTATGATCCATTTCTACTAATTTTTTCAGAGTACCATAGCCCCTGTTAAATCCATCCGGAATACCACGAATTGTATCGTTAGTTTTCTGTAACCCCTCAATACTGATACGAATGCCAACCTGCGGGAATTCCTCACATAGTTTTATAATTCTATCAGTGAAATAACCATTTGTTGAAATTACAATACGATCTGTTTTCTTATACAAAAGTCTTACTATATCATGTATATCCTTTCTAATGAATGGTTCTCCACCTGTTATATTCGTAAAAGCCATCTCAGGTAATTTCTCTAATGTTTCCAAATCAATTTCTTCCTCCGGACGCGTTGGATCCTTAAAACAATCGCACATAGTACAATGAGCATTGCATCTATAGGTAATAATAATTGATCCATATAATGTTCTCTTAGCCATTCGATCTGTACCTTCCTTCTCAATTCAATTTTATTTAAGTATGACTCCTTTTAGATTAACAATTTTTATATATTGTAAGTAGCTGCTCGGAATAATCAAAAACCGTATTGAAATTGACATTCAAGCAGTTCTTACTAAATTCTTCACATATTACTTTGTCATTCCATAGAGTAAGTATTTTATCCTTCAAATCATCAATATTACCACTTTCAAATAGTAGCCCAGTCTTCCCAACCTCTATAAGCTCAGGTATACCTCCGATATTTGCCCCAATGACAGGGGTTCCATACATCTGTGACTCCATAACTGAGAACGGGCAATTTTCATACCACTCTGATGTATAAAGTGTAAATTGCGCTTTTCTAATTATGTCTTCTAAAGTTTGTCCATGTTGAAAACCAATATTTTTTATGTTTGTTATTCCAGATAATTCTTCTTCCAAAGGCCCACTTCCCGCAAAAACAAACTTTATATAAGGTAGTTCTTTACAAACCTTTATAAGATTCTTTATGCCTTTTTCTTCTGAAAATCTACCAAAATATAAAATGTAATCTTCCTTTACAACCTCTTTTGCTTCAACTAAATCAATGAAGTTATGGATGGCGACAGTCTTACTTTTTAAATCTTTATTTGTAACTAATTTTCTCTCTAAGAACTGACTTGGACATATGATTTTATCAATCTTTCTGTAGGTATGTAGCATTTTATAAAGCGTTGCTTCCATCATTCCGAGAATACTTTTCATGACGGATCCATGGACACATTTATTTTTTAAACAGTTAGCATAATTGCCATCAAGGCACTTATTACACATACCTTTTGTTTTCAAATCATACAGCATATGATTTGGGCACACCAACTGATAATCGTGAGCAGTAAAAATAATTGGTAATTTATCCTTTTTTATTTCATAAATTATCGATGGCGTAATCTGAAAGTTAAAATTATTTAGATGAACAACATCAGGCTTAAAGTCATTTAGAACCTGTCTGATTTTCTTCCTTGCTTCAAATGAATATATGATTTTAAAAGGATATATTAATTTCGTAAGATAGTTCCCGTGAAAGTTCATATTGCTAGTATAGCTACCAACTTTATTACCAACAATATTTCTCTCATCTTCCATTCCAAAATACTGTACTTCATGTCCAATTGATGTTATGTATTCGCCCAACTTAAATATATATGTCTCTGAACCTCCGTTGGGGTAGAGGAATTTATTAACCATCAATATTTTCATCTCATAACCACCTCTACTTAATAAGTAATACTAATTCTTTTCAGCAATCTATATGATTTCTATATATCCAGGATACTCCCAACTATACATTTTCATTTTTCAACCACTCAACCCTTACCTAGCCCCCTCATCCCCAAACAAAACTCCCACCGTTTTAAATATAAGTTTTATATCTACCCATGTACTTCTATCCCCAATATATTCAACATCCATTTCCATCCACTCTTCAAAACCAACCTCACTTCTACCTCTCACCTGCCAATAACAAGTTAACCCTGGTTTTGCAATTAACCTTCTTTTTTGAAGAGATGTAAACTGTGCTACTTCTTTGGGCAGACTTGGCCTTGGTCCAACAAGGGCCATTTCTCCTTTTAATATATTAAATAGCTGAGGCAACTCATCAATACTTGTCTTTCTTATAAATCTTCCTATTTTAGTTACTCTAGGATCTTCTTTAATTTTAAACATAGGTCCTGTCATTTCATTGTTTTTTTGCAACTTGTCCAATTGGCATTCTGCACCCATACACATAGACCTAAATTTATACATTTCAAATTCCTTGCTATCTTGTCCAATTCTATTTTGGGCAAAAATTATAGGTCCCTTTGAATCGAGCTTTATCCAAATACCAACAATAATCATCGCTGGGCTCATTAAGATAATTCCACATAAAGCACCTATAATATCAATTATTCTTTTAATTATAAAATATCCTATATTTTTGTTATACTCACGGGTTATCTCTACCTGTGTAACTCTTGAATTTCTTTCTAATTCTTGCATTTATGTGCCACCCCCTTTTTCATTGTCAAAATACTACTTACCCCCATCAAACTTACAAACATTTTTTTAATTTAATTTTAATTTCTACAAAATTTACTTAATTTTATTATATTACTTTGTAAATTTTTTGGCAACATTTTAAATGACCAATTTACTTCCTTAATATCCACATCCTCCAAAATACAACCCCTCCTTAATTATTGCAAGGTTTTGGAAATTGTTTTTTAGAACTTTAACCCTTTAAACACTTATATACCAGCGGTTTACCATTCAACATCAGTCGACTAAATACGAGTTTTTTTACAACCAAATTATTTTATATAACTAAAAATGATTATTTTTTCTTGTTTTCTTATATGTAGTTAAATTTACTATTTAATATGTAGTTAAAGATATACTATTAAATAAAATATTTTAATAAATTTAGAAAAGACTATATTTCTTTAAAAAGACAAACTATAAACTGTACAATCCACAAAATTAATTGAGGAAAATCTAAAGAATAAATGATTATTACCGATAATGTTTAAGAATGGTTAATCATACGCTCAACTCAAAGGAAGTGAACTAAAATGTTAAAAACAAATTTCAAGAAAAGTATAACCGCAATTATAATATTAATTTCTATAGCAACTGTTACTTACTTTATAATTAATTCAAATGCTGGTAATTTGACATCACAAAGTGATGATTTAACAACAAATGTTGTCGATTCAATAGCACCTAATGATCCTTCAATATTAAATCCTTCTATTACAACGGTTACTCCTTCTGTTACACAAGTTGTAACTAAAAACCCTACTATAATAGATGCTCAAAATTATAATTTGGATATAACCGGTAGAACAGATACCTCCGCACAACTTCAAACAATGATGGATTCGTTGCCAAAGGGTGTTTCCATTAAGTTACCAAAGGGTACCTATAAAATAGTAAGTATTGTTAAGTTAAAAGACAATATAACTATTATTGCTTCTAATGATGTAATATTTAGAGGCGTTGCTTATAACACTTTATTTTCCACAGGTAATAATAATATTTTTCAGGGTATATCGTTTCAAAATTGCGCAACAGCTTTAAGAGTTTTTCATAAAAATGGACTTGAGGTTATAAACTGCCGATTTACAAGTAACATCAAGTTTTCAGCAATTAACTTTTATGGAGCAAGTGACTCCTCAGTAATAAATTCATATTTTGCTGGCATTCGAAAATATGGAATTTTAATAGATAACGATAGTTCCGATATTACAATCGATAACAATAACTTTGATAATGCTGAAGTTTTTGGTGGTTATAAGAAAGAACAAATAGGTGGTCATGTTTACTGTCTAAATGGAACTAATATTAAAGTAACAAACAACATTTTAAAAAATAGCGGTGGGCAAGGTGTAATATTCGGTTACAATTCAACAACTGGAAAAGGTACCACAAACTCTGTTGCAAGCAATAATAAATGTGAAGGCAATGGTCAGGAAGGTGCCACAATTTATGGAGGTAGCAAGAAAGTAACTAGTGGAAATTCTATTATTAATAATACCAGCAAAAACAACAGATTTAATCAAATAGAAGTATGGCAGTCTAACAATAACATTGTACGTGGCAACACAGTTGCAGAGTCAATAACTGGAATTGGCAACTTGGGAGCAATATGTCTGTTTGATACAGCTGGAACAACCGTTACTGGAAACAACATATTATCAGCGCAGAATAATGGTATTGCAATTATCGCAGGAACAACGAACACCACTGTATCAGACAATTATATAGCTGATACAAATAAGAAAAATGATATCAATACACCAGAAATGGGTAATGGAATATTACTTGATTGGAATGGAAAATCTGATCCAAAGTATATAACAATAACCAGTAATGTAATTAGCTCAAGTAGTGCAATTATAGATAAAAGTGGAGTATATTCAACTTCTAAAAGCAATCATAATAATGAAATAAACAATAACATAATAACAGGTTATACCTATGGAGTTAATTGGTATGCTCTATTAACTTGTGGATGATAAACTACTACAAAAGCTGATACTATTAGACCTAATATAATAGATACTGTAACTTATAAATTGATGAACATTGTTAAAACAAAGGGTAATATAACCATAATTGCTTCTAATGATGTTATAATTACCTAGGCAGGTAATTATACTTTAGGACCGAATTAAGAGGAGTGATTTACTATTATAAAAAATAACATTAAAAAAGGAATAACAACGCTAGTTATATTAATTTCTTTAACAAATGCTAGTTCATTTGTAACTGGTACAAGCGTTGGTGACTTAACAGCAAATGCTACTGAGATAACCACAAGTTCTTCTATTGAAACTATTATAGATGCTGAAAAGTATAGCTTAGATACAACAGGAGTAACAGATTCTTCAGTCCAATTTCAAGCAATGATAGATTCATTGCCAATAGGTGCTAAAATAACCTTACCTAAGGGCACATATAAATTGGATAGCGCTATTATATTAAAAGACGGTATGAAATTAATTGCCTCAAATAATAATGTAAAAATTAAAGGAACAGGTAATAACATATTATTTTGGACTGGTAATGATAATACATTTCAAGGAATAGAATTTCAAAATTGCGGTACGGCAATAAGTGTTTTATATAAAAAAGGACTTAGTGTACTAAGCTGCGGGTTCACAAGTAACATTAGTTATGCGGCAGTTAATATTTATGGAGGAAGTAATTGCTCTGTAAAATATTCATATTTCTACGATGTACATAAATTTGGAGTTTTAATTGATAAAGATAGTTCCAATATTACAATTGATAATAACAATTTTAATAACGCAAAAGTTTTTGATGGCAATGCCTTTGAACAAATAAGTGGTCATGTATACTGCATGAATGGAACTGATGTTAAAGTAACAAATAATATAATAAAAAATAGTGGTGGACAAGGAATATTTTTTGGCTATAATTCAACAACTGGAAAAGGCACAACCAATTCCGTTGCAAGTAATAATTTAACCGAAGGCAATGGACAGGAAGGTGCCACGATTTATGGAGGCGAAAGCAAGGTTAGCAGTGGTAATTCTTTTATAGGCAATACATCTAAAAATAACAGATTTAATCAAATAGAGGTATGGCAATCTGATAATAACCTTGTAAGTGGCAACACAGTAGAGGAATCACTTGCCGGCACTGGCAATTTGGGAGCGATATGTCTGTTTACTACAACAGGAACAACCGTTTCAGGAAACAAAGTACTATCAGCGCAAAGTAATGGTATTAACATAACCGCTGGCAGCTCAAATTGTCAAATAGCTAATAATAACATAGCAAATACAAATGTGAAAAATGATATTGATTCTTCAGAAAAAGGTAATGGAATATTACTGGACTCAAATGGAATATCTCAACCTCAATATATATCAATTAAATCAAATAAAATTAACTCAAGTATTGGAATTATAGGTAAAAGCGGTATCTATTCCACTTCTAATACTAATCAGCATAACATAATAGATACGAACGCAATATCGAGTTATAAATATGGACTTCATGAGTATGCTGACATGACACGAGAATAAGAATAAATATGCAATCGAATAGAGGCTAACAATTAAAATGTTTCGCCCCTTTCACAACACCCTACGTACCGTTCGGTATAAGGCGTTTCATTAGTTTACGAATTTAACGTGGTTATAATAATC